>PBKU01000014.1 GCA_002722175.1 Magnetovibrio sp. | reverse complement strand
CAGAGCATGGCGAAGCTGTTTCTGTAATGCGTTCCTTAAAACAATCATTAGATCCAGAAAACATAATGAACCCTGGAAAAATTGTAGCGGTTTAATAGAATTTGATTGCCTCATTTGATCCCAGTGTAATTTTAAAAGATTTATTTTTTGAAGCAATCACCGCAGCTAACCCGGAAAAATGCTTGCCCCATAACCTCCCGTTGCAACCTAGGGGGAAAACACTTGTCGTAGGAGCTGGCAAGGCTTCTGGGATGATGGCCAAAGTAGTGGAAGAACAGTGGAACAGCGAAATTTCTGGATTGGTCATTACACCTTACGGTTATGGGGTTAATTGTAATAGAATTGAAATAATTGAAGGAGGACACCCTTTGCCCGACTCAGCGGGTTTAAGAGCAGCTAGACGCATTTACCAACTTGTCCAAAAATTGGATCCGCATTCTACTATTATTGCTTTATTTTCAGGAGGAGGATCCTCTCTTCTAACTATGCCAGCTAATAATATAACCCTTGCTGAAAAACGTGAAGTAAACCTATCCTTGCTTCGATCCGGTGCAACAATTAAGGAGATCAATTGTGTACGGAAACATTTGTCAAAGATAAAAGGGGGACAGCTAGCAAAGGTCGCTAGGTGCACCCGAATAATCACTCTAGCAATTTCGGATGTAGCAGGTAACGATCTATCCGCTATCGCTTCAGGACCAACAGTTCCCGATAACTCTACCTATAGAGATGCGCGACAGATACTTCACAATTATAAAGTTAAACTTCCCAAAGCCGTGTCAGAATACCTAGAAGCTGCAGAAGAAGAAACACCAAAGCTAGGAGACCCAATTTTCGATAATAACGAAATACATATAATAGCGACCCCATCGGAGAGTTTAAGTGCTGCTGCAAAATTAGGGAAAAAACTAGGATTCACTGTTTTTTCCTTGGGCGATAAAATTGAAGGGGAAGCTCATATTGTGGGCAAAAAGCATGCACAATTAGCCTTGACGTGCAAAATCGGTCAAGGTCCAGTTGCTCCGCCTTGCATATTGCTTTCCGGCGGTGAAACCACCGTTACTGTCAATGGGCAAGGATGCGGTGGACCAAACACAGAGTATCTTATGGGGCTCATGTTTGAGTTGCAGGGTGCACATGGAATCTATTCTATCGCTTGCGACACTGATGGCATCGACGGGACGAAAGACAACGCCGGGGCACTAGTGTTCCCAGACACCTTGACCCGAGCGGAAAAACTTAACATAGACCCCCGAGTGTTTTTGGAAAGAAACGATTCTTTTTCCTTTTTTAGCAAACTGGGAGACCTGGTTTATACTGGACCAACCTTTACCAACGTAAATGATTTTCGAGCTTTGGTTATTTGTCCCTAATTAAACATTGAAGTTAATCAACATGCAGGCAACACTTCACGAATATAGTAATTAATAATATTCAATAGCGTTGAACACTAGAATTCAGAAAATTTTCTTACACTAATGTGTTTAAAATATTCTCCAAATTAAGTTGGCTTCAATAGGTCCAAGCTTTAACATTACAATGTTTTGCAATCACCAAAGTAATGCCACAAAGATAATTTTTTTTAATAATTAGGAACTGTACGTGCGAAAGATTTTTTCTCTTTTTTCTGGAGTTGCTTTTTTATTAGGAGCTATCTTATTTTTTGCACCTAATTTTATTAATCTAGAAAATTATAAGCAGGACATTTCAGCCAAGGCCCAAAAATTTATTGGTCGAGAATTAAATATAAATGGCAATATAGAATTGTCAGTTTTGCCAGTTCCTACCTTCACTGCGGTAGATGTTTCCATCCCAAATTTAGACGGCGGAAAGTCTTTAAGAATGGCTAGTTTCAACTCAATTGAGGTGCGGGTTTCATTATTCCCCTTATTGATCGGGAAAGTTCAAATTTTGGGGATAAAACTTGTCAAGCCAGTGGTTTTTTTAGAGGGCCTTCCTGGTAAGCCAAAAAGTTGGCCCCCCCTTATAACAGAACAAAAACGGCCTCAAGACAGTTCCACGTCAACTAACAAAAAAAGCTTTAGTAATGAAGGTTTAGAAAGAGGTGTTGAAAGCGAAGACCGTATCACTATTGCAAACCTCACAATAGAACAAGGAACAATAATTTTTTCAAATCAACAAACAGGGCACTTTCAGAAAATCAAAAATATTAATACTTCTATTGAGACCGAAGGTGAAGATCATCCCTTTAATGGCTTTGGAAATTTTACATTCGACGAGATAGATCTTGGTTTTTCATTTAGAATTGGAAAACTTTCGATTGGGTCTGCAATTCCTGCTGCCTTGGAATTGAAATCTGATTTAGCTAAGCTTCAAATAACTGGACAAATCGCCGATCTTAAGAGCTCCCCTAAATTCAATGGAACTGTAAACGTAGAATCCCAAAAAGTTTCACGCCTACTTTTTCCTGTTTTTGGAGACACGATTCTTAAAGACTTTCTTGCACGACCCATGACTGCTAAGGCAACGTTTTTTGCTTCCATGGACTCCTTGGTATCAGAAAATATTGAAATCGCCCTTGAAAAGGAAAGGTTTAGGGGAACGCTATCAATAAAGATGGGTAAAACAACCAATGCTTCATTAAATCTCGCAACTCGACAGCTAAATCTGGATGCTATTCTAAACCCAGTTAAAGTCCCGCCAAAAAGCCCTGAACCCAAAAGACCGAAGTCGACCGAAAATTCTCTCAATGATGTTTCAGAAAATTTGTCTAGTTCGGACGCAGATTACAGGAAAAATGTACCGCATAATCTAAATGCTTCACTATCGTTAACAGCGGATACGATCAAATACCGAGGAGGGCTTATCCGGCGCGGTAGAATTAATGCTGAATTAAGTAATGGCGAAATAATAATTAACCAGTTATCGGGAGAGGGGCCAGGGGCAACTACTGTTGACGCGTTTGGTTTTTTTCCACTAAATAGTAGTAAAGTATTTTTTGATGGAAACATTGACGTCCAATCAAGTGATTTGCGAGCAGTATCGGATTGGTTGGATCTAAACATTGATACTATTCCTAGAGACCGTTTACGGAAATTATCGTTTAAATCAAAAGTCGCTATAGCAAAGAAGCAGCTCCGAATATCGAAAATGGAGCTACTATTCGACTCTTCAAAAATCACAGGAGCTATCGTAGCTGCCATTCGCAAACGGCCATCCCTGGGGGTGAGCATTAATTTAGATAAAATCAACCTCGACGCTTACCTTCAAAAAAATATCCGCGCAACCAATATACCCCGAGAAGACAGCGGTGAAGCAAATTTAAACCAACGGCCGGATGAGCGTACTAATAAAAAGAGCAAAAAAACCAGCGACCTTCATACCACTTTGGCAATTTTAGATCAATTTGACGCCAACATCAAAATATATGCCCGACAAGTAGTTTTGCAGCAAGAAAACATCCGAAATATTTTCTTCGATGGAATGTTACATAATGGCAACCTAGTTGTCAGAGACATAAAATTCAAAGGTCTTGCCGGCGTTAAGGGAAAAGCAAAAGGAACCCTGGAAAATCTGGTGGGCATCCCTAGAGTAAAAAATTTTACTTTTAGTGCAAAAGTTCCCTCAACATCAAAGATTTATAAATATTTAGGAAAAAAATTACCGCATCATGCACCCAAGGTCAGAAATATCTCTTTTAAGGCTGTGGTTAACGGGACTATAGGACGTTTGCATATTGATTCGGAGCTTTCGAGTGGCAGTCTCAACATGAAATTAGGCGGAAACTTGGGGTTTTTGAATGGAGTAAATGCTGGTGATATATCGATTAAACTTCGTCATGCAAGTTTCCAAAAAATGCTTCGTCTCTTTTCAATACCTTATAAACCTAAGACTGATTTAGGACCTGTAAGGTTACGCGCAATACTACGAATAAAGCCAAAAACATTTTTATTTTCTTTGATTGATGCCAACCTTGGCAAACTACGTTTGTCAGGTGATTTTGACCTTAACCTAACTCAATTACGACCACAAATAAGAGCTAGAATTACAGCAAATGATATAATTCTCGATGATTTTTTTCCTGCAGCGAGGTCTGCCGGAGTTGATTTAAAAATTATCCCGGCTTCTCTTACCAAGTCTTCTAGGCCAAACAATTCATCAAAACAGTTGGTCCACGTAGCATTATCAAAGCGGTGGTCAAAAGACCTCATCGACTTTTCTATTTTGAGCCGACTGGATGCCAATATTGCCTTGAAATCCGATTCTCTTGCTGCTGGCACTTACCAATTTAGCAATGTGGAAACCAATCTCAAAATTAAGAACGGAATTATGTATATCGAAAAATTTTTTGGAAGCCTTTTTGGGGGTAAATTTGATACCGTTGGCAGTCTCGATATTTTAAATGCAAACAAGTTACAGCTGAAAACATCCATAACCGGCGCCGACCTCCGTCTAATTCAGAAAGCATTTCAGAAACCCCAATCAATTTTGGGGGAAATTTCCTGGAGCAGTGTATTTACAGGACAGATGCCGACAGTTTTTGACCTTGCATCCTCCATTACTGGAACGGGTAGATTGAAAATAAATAAGTTAAATATTTCTGATAGTAGAAAACATATCTCTCGGTTAGCGGGGTTAACTAGTTTGATTGCGGAAATCAATAAAATAGGGTCCATATTAGGTGGCGGGAAAAAAGCCATCGAAGATACAGGGTTCAATTCAACTTTTTCTGCAAAAAAAGGAAAGTTTCACTTCCCTGATATTTTGCTTCAAACACATTGGGGGGCAGCTCAAGCTTCAGCTAGATTAAGTTTACCTGACTGGAAAATTGATTTAACGGGAAGGCTAAAGATTTCTGAGAATGCTATTGCACTACTCTTGTCAAAGAAGGGTCGCCAAATACCTGACGTGCCCTTCCAAATTTATGGGTCACTGGACAACCCAAGGTTGAAGGTAAAGAAAGCAAGGATTTCCGTAGAAAATTTACCCTTAAAAGCAGATAAATTACTTCGGAAAATCCCAAAAGGGGCCGGCAAACTGCTTGACGGCCTTTTTGGTAGCCACCAAGGAAAATTTGGTTCGCCTCCAGAAAAAGAAGGCCCGCAACAAAAACCATTAACCCCCAAGACCCTTATTGAAAATCTGCTGAAATTCTAATTTCCTTGCTACCTCCATTTAATATCTAACAATCAAAACACGGGATGGATTTAATTTGATCTGTTTCAGTCGTTGGAATCAATTCTGTATTCAATTGTTTTTTCCAAGATATAAACCCGCAAAGCACTAGATAAATTTCCTTTGCGGTTTTCGTCAATAAACTCAACTAAATCACTAATAGAGATATTTTTTTTCTTTGCGATCAGTTTTAGTTGATCCTAAAACCTATCTTCTAAAGAGAAACTTGTCTGATGCCCTTTAATTTTTACAGAGTGTTTTCTTACAGGTTTATAAATTGTCATCCTATCCGTCCGTGGACTCTCAAGAGAGAGAATACGCAAAACTTTCAATGGCCTTTGCGGCCTCTTGCCAATTACTTTGCTTGGTAAAACCTGATTTCTTTCGCGGACAGAAGTCATGGTCTCCATCTTTAAGCCAATGAAGCTGAATAGCGGAAGATAGTTTATAAGTTGCTACTTCGGTAACATTTCCCAATCGATCTCGGGTTCCCTGGCATATCAAGGTAGGGGTTGAAAGTTCCGTTAATTGAATGACGCGATCTTTAACGAGCCTTCCCCTCGAGTGAAATGGGAATCCTAGACAAATCAAACCCTTAACACGTGTTTGATCAGCAACCATTGATGCTATTCGGCCCCCCATCGATTTTCCACCAATAATGAGGTCGTTAGGCCCAAAATGGGAAATTACATCTCGCCATACTTTTTGAAGAATCTCAGGTCGATCCGGTGGTCTTTTGGTCTGAGCATTTCTTCGAGCAGACATATATGGAAACTCGAAACGTACTACCCGAAAGCGTTTCGAACTTAAATATTGGGAAAAAAAATTCATGAATTCGCTATCCATTGGCGCTCCAGCGCCGTGCGCCAGGACAATTGTTATCGACCAGGCTTTAGAACCATCAATTAATAGTGCTGGCAAATCTGAATTTCTGATCTTCCATGCCCCTGACATTGTAACGTTGAGAGAGCAATTATAACGCAGCTGCCCTAAAAGATCGAATTAACAAACAAAACTTTTCACGAGATTTGGGCCTCTTTCCCTTTTTCCCATATTCGCTATACTAAGAGAAAAATTAGCTGGTTCTCCGTTAACCAAGAAATTCTTGGAAAAAATCATTCCCCTTATCGTCAATAACAATAAATGCCGGAAAATTTTCAACATCAATTTCCCAAATAGCCTCCATTCCAAGTTCAGGATACTCTACAACACTGACTTTTTTTATGCACTGCTTGGTTAAACTTGCAGCTGCACCCCCAATGCACCCTAAATAAAACCCCCCGAATTTTTTGCAAGAATCTATTACCTGCTTGGACCTATTGCCTTTGGCAAGCATTACCATGGATCCATTATTTTCTTGGAATAAACTAACATACGAGTCCATTCTTCCTGCTGTAGTAGGACCAAATGAGCCGGCCGGCATTCCTTTCGGCGTTTTCGCAGGACCAGCGTAATACACCGGATGATTTTTGAAATAATCGGGGAGTGCTTTGCCAAGGTCCAGTCGTTCTTTCAGTTTTGCGTGTGCAATATCACGTGCAACTATGATTTTCCCAGAAAGGTTTACACGTGTTTTCACAGGGTGAGCACTTAACTCCTTCCTGATAACATCCATTGGTTTATTCAGATCAATGTTGACGACATCTCCGGACAGTATGCTTTTCGAAATATTAGGGAGGTATTTAGCAGGATTTGTCTCAAGAGCTTCCAGATATACACCTTGTTTATTTATTTCACCCAATATTTGACGGTCGGCAGAGCATGAAACACCAATCCCGACAGGACAAGATGCCCCATGTCGAGGCAGCCGAATTACTCGAATGTCGTGGCAAAAATATTTGCCGCCAAACTGCGCGCCAATACCCATTTTCTGTGTCATTAAAAGAATTCTTTTTTCCCATTCAATATCTCGCATAGCTTGCCCAAAATTCGTTCCTTTAGTTGGCAAAGCATCAAGATATCTAGCAGATGCTAGCTTCACCGTCTTCAGATTTAATTCAGCAGATGTTCCACCAATAACAATAGCCAAATGGTATGGCGGGCATGCTGCTGTACCAAGCGTCCTGATTTTTTCATCAAGAAATTTTTCCAGGCTATCAGGGTTTAATAGCGCTTTTGTTTCTTGATAAAGAAAAGTCTTGTTCGCAGATCCACCACCTTTAGCTAGAAACAAGAATTTGTATTTATCGCCCTCTTCAGCAAAAATTTCGATCTGAGCTGGCAGGTTATTTCCGGTATTCACTTCCGTGAACATATCTAGCGGGGATACTTGGGAGTAACGTAAATTACTGTTGGTGTAGGTTTTTAATATGCCGGCAGAAAGTGCTGCTTCATCGTCCCCACCGGTCCATATTTGCTGCCCCTTTTTTCCCATAACAATTGCTGTACCAGTATCTTGACACATAGGTAGGACTCCGCCGGATGCAATATTTGCATTCTTCAAAAGATCGTACGCGACAAATCTATCGTTTTGCGACGCTTCGGGGTCATCAAGTATTTCTGCTAGTTGCTTCAGATGCGAGGGCCTTAAAAGATGGGATGCATCTTTGAAGGCTTCTGCAGCAAGAACTGTTAGTGCTTCTTTATCAACTCTTACAATAGTTCTGCCTTCAAATTCTACCGTGGACACATATTCGTCAGTGAGTTTACGGTATTCTGTCTGATCCTCTCCTTTTGGGAACATCGTATAATAAGCAATATCGTTCATAATTTTGTTCCTAGGATTCTTTCAATACAGCTTGAACAAAAGATTAATAGAGTTTATTTTTTTCTGAAATTATCTAACGTGATTATCTCACCAAGGTCACGTTTAGGAGCTAGGTGTTTATTATCATTTTTCTCCTCAAGTATTTCAGTGCTGTTTTTTTCTGTCTCGGTCAGTTCCAAATCATCTTCTCCATGGGAATCTCTATTATCCTTTATCGGCACCTTAAGTTGCAGTCCAAAATTAACGGAAGGATCAGCAAATGAGCTTATTGCCGTAAATGGAATTACCAAATTTTCTTGTTTCCCATCGAAATATAAGGTTAAACATAGTTGTCGATCATCTGTTCTCAGATTAAGATACTGATGTTGGATGATAATTGTCATTTCATCAGGGTATTTTTGTTTAGTCCAAGGCGAAATAGAAACGCCTTCCTCCTGTGTCCGGAAGGTAAGATAAAAGTGATGGTCTCCTGGCAGTCCGCAATCTTCGACCATGGCTAAAGCACGTTTTACAACACCTCTTAGTGCTTCTTCAATCCAAACGTCATATTGTAATGGGCTTTCTGTAACCATTTTGCACTTTTACCAGATAGAAAAAATTAATCTGTAACTGTTAATATCCAATCGAGTTAATATGGGAGGCTTCTGTTGCCAGGTGCCTCCCGGACCCCGCCTAGGAGAGCTCAGCTCCAAGGACTTTAAATGCGATTAAAAAAACCGCACTGGTCACGCGACCGCTTACGCGGCAGCAGCAACCGGAGCATAGTTGTCATTTGCAACTATTTTAGTTGGACCGGTAACGGTGGTACCTAACCGAGCGAAAACAATTTCTTTACTACGCACGTCGATCCTGTTTCGCCCCCATTGTTTTGTCTCACAAACTAGCATTTCCAGAGACTCTTGGTGGAGGCGCCGGGTACTGCCCCCGGGTCCGTTACGTTTATTTCAAACAGCGTTTATCGCCATAGCTAGTAAACTAGCCTTTTGAATATGGCGCTAATGTTGGTCGAGTGCAAGAGGGAAAAATACAGTGCAAGGATGGCCAAAACAAATACTATCGTGCAGAATAAAAATTTTACTACTTTAAAAACCTAGTTCCATATTCAAATTAAAATTTTGTCTTCCAACCAAAATACACGAATTTCATGTTAATTAGCCCTCAGGGACACATCCAACTTGGGTAACTATTCTAAACGCTCATCCTTCTTAAATTTTATTGTTAACAATTCCCTCACCGCGGCTTGAACCTTCTGGTTGCTGATCCGGGCAACACAGGGGTACATATTATTCTCGGTTGGATGAATACAACTACCTAAACAGCTTCTGCAAGGCATATCATGGTAAATAAAACGGACATTTGCTGGCGCAGATTCAGGTGCATACGGAGTTATCTCATTAACGTAAGCGGCACTTGCTAAACAAAGGGTCGGTGCCCCTAGACCTGCTGCTAGGTGCATTAATGCGGTGTCCACTGAAATGACTAAACGTGCCTTCTTAATGACTGGAGCTAGCACTTCAAAACTCGAGTTGTCAAAAGAGATACTATCATGTTGGAGCAGCACTCCGTATTCAGGATTCAAAAAAAGATCATCCGGAGTTCCCGTCAAACGAATTTCCGTTCCTCGCGGTAATAACGGTATTAAATCAACGTAAAGAGAGACCGGGCTCTGTTTTTCTTTGATTGCTGAAAACGGATGTATCAAACATATGTCTTTTGAGCACTTGCAGTCCTTCCTAAAATTAATTGCCGGAAACCTGACTATTGGTGGAGGCTTGCTTTCATTTAACAACCAATTTGCAAAAGACGTCCACCGAGAAATCTTATCTTGAACTATTGCACCGCTATCAAACAATTTTGAATAAATTCGACGATTGTTCCAAAGGCGACGATTATATTTTTTCCATGGTCTTGGCTCCATGGCCCTAGCTTCCAAGGGCGCACTTTCTTTTATCAGCGCTTCATCCAACTTTGGATGACGTAAATAGTCGGTCGATACTACAAGACGGAAATTCCCATCAAATAATTTTTTAGTAATCCCTTGGTAATATCTGAAATTTTCTTTTAATAATTTAAAATCTACCGAAATAACATCAATCCCAACTGGAAACAAAAATGCTATCTTTTGACTAGGTTTTCGAACTAAGATACTAATCTGTTCATTTTTTTCGGCTAGCTGCATAAAACGAGGCAAAACAAGAGAAAACAAAATAGTGTCGCCAAGTCCGCCTACTGAAACAATAAGAACCCCTGATGGCACGCCAAGTCGCGTTTTTTTCCGGCCTGTTAACAGACTTAATATGTGAATTAATTTAAAAAATGTTGTCATTCATACAATAGAGATCAATAGGGGTTAATAATCGGTATACGATTTTTCCTCTACTATCTTAGACTTAAAAAGTTGATTTATTTCGCGTTTTACTTTGGCGCGCTTATCATTAGTAATATAAACCAGACGTGCGAGTTCGATAAACCTTTCCTTAAAATTTTTTTCCCGCTCAAACTCGCGAATCTCGTCTTCAATATTCCACAACTTTTGGTTAATAGACTTAAGATTAGCTAACAGTTTATCGAGTTTTGGAGAAGCTTTTAGGTTGCTATTAAAAGAATGCTTTATCGTTTCATATTCAGTGCGAATATTTTTTAACTGCTCCTCATTTTTAATTTGTTCAAGCTTAATTTCTAGAATTGTAAGTTTATCCACTAAATCACCTGGGGAAACTTCAATACAAATAGGATTAAACAAAATACGTACCTTTTTGAATTGGGTTTAAACAACCTTTCTTAAATTCCGTTTTCTCGCAGAATATTACGTTTAACACCTTTTATAAATATCTTCGAAACGAACAATATCATCTTCCTCAACGTATTGACCAGTCTGTACTTCTATAACATGTAAAGAATTGGTCCCTATGTTTTCTAGTCTGTGTCGCACTTTTGCTGGGATATAAGTTGATTCATTCGCTTTAAGAATGAATTCTTCTTTGTCTTTTAGAACTTTTGCTGTCCCATCTACTACAATCCAGTGTTCAGAGCGATGATAATGCATTTGAAGACTCAAACACCCACCAGGTTTCACTACGATCCGCTTTACCTTAAATCCTTTATCTTGATCTATTGCACGATAGAAACCCCAAGGCCTATAGACAACCAAAGAGGTGGTAGCTTCTGGCCTCCCATCAAGTTCTAATTCATCAACAAGTTGACCAAGATTCTGAGCTTCCTCTTGGTGCATCACAAGGACAGTATCCTCAACATTTACGATTATCAGATCCTGAACACCAAAGACTGTCACTAATTTGTTATCACTTCGGATATAGCAATTTCGGGTATTTTTCACGAAAGAATTGCCAATTTTTACATTATTGTTAACATCTTTTCTTGTGAGTGCCCAAAGAGTATCCCATGCCCCCACATCGCTCCACCCTATAGAAACAGGGATGACTTTTGTTTTCTCCGTCTTTTCAATTAACACTCGATCTATTGATCCCTTTGTTGCACGCGAAAAAGCCTTTTGGTCCAAACGCAGAAAATCTAGATCCTGTGACGCCAAATTTAATGCCCTCCTACACGCTTTTCTTGTTTTAGGGGCGTGGCGCATTAGCTCATCTAAAAACATGCTCGCTTTGAACAAAAACATGCCACTATTCCACAGATACCCTCCCTGCTTTAAAAAGTTTTGCGCCGTCTTGATATCAGGTTTTTCAATAAAAGTATCAACAGCATAAACATGCGATAGGTCACTCGCCGGGCCGACCTTAATATATCCATATCCAGTCTCCGGATATTTGGGCTCGAGGCCAAAAGTAACAATTGCGCCACTTTCTGCTGCAGAAACGCCAATACGTATGGCGCGATGAAAGGAGTCAATATCTGAGATTACATGGTCAGCGGGAAGGATTAATACGTTTGCATCAGCTTCATTTCCCGCTATAAGCTCGCACGCCACAGTAATTGCTGGGGCTGTATTCATTGGAACTGGCTCTAAGACAATTTGCGCCTTTTTGATGTTAGCTTGACGCAGCTGCTCTGCGACTAAAAATCGGTGTTCCGAATTGCACACCACAATTGGTACTTGAAACATTTTTTTGTCATTCACGCGTTTAACAGTTTCAAGCAACATACTGTTATTTGTAACTAGTGGGTGAAACTGTTTTGGAAAATGTTGACGGGAAAGTGGCCACAAGCGACTCCCAATTCCCCCACAAAGAATTACAGGTATTAGCTTTGAATTTTTCTTGCTCATTTAAACTCTTTTACCCTTCTAAAAAAGGGGAAAAGCTATTTAGCTAAGCTGCGTTCATTTCGGCTATGCTTTATTATTAACCAACTTTGCTATGAACGTGCTTTAAAACTAAAATTTGCTACCAATCACCAAAAATATAGTTTGCGTTGCTTCAGGAATATTTGGATACCGTATCTTTCCTGTCCTTCAAATATATTTGAAGACATTTCGAGCCCCCCACAAAGTATGACAGAGTGCAAAATGAAATCAAGTGATTATAAAATAACAGATATGCAAATATTTTATCTATTTTTGGCGCATACGAATCGCCACAAAACGAAGTCCTGAACGTGTTTCAATTCGAAATAAAACAGATTTTTGACTTTTCCCCTCTGCCTCTTTCACTAGTTTAGCGACATCGCCTGGAGTCGTAACATCTTCCTGGCTAACCTGAATAATACGATCTCCTGCATTAATGCCTTTTTCCGCAGCGGGACCATCTGGATCAATTTCTGTTACGAGGACACCGCTTGCTTTACCATCAAGCTTGTAACGCTTCCGAAGCGCATCATTAATGGTAGATACTGTCAGGCCTAAAGCTTTAATTACTTTTGCAACATCTTCCTCTTTACCACTCCCTTTATCCGCAATCTGCCCTCTCTCTTCTTTTAGCTCACCAACTTTTATATTCAAATTAAGCTTTTTCCCTTTGCGCCATACTCTAACTTTAACAGTACGGCCCGGCTCAGTTTTCGCTACAATACGGGGGAGTTCGCGCATTTCATTTAGTCTTTTTTGGTCAAATGTAAGAATAAGGTCTCCAGCTTTAATACCCCCCTTCATAGCCGGACCATTTTCAGCAACACTTGCAACCAGAGCACCTCGAGCTTCATCAAGATCCAGGGCTTCCGCCATTTCCTTTGTGACCGTTTGAATGTGAACCCCGAGCCAACCTCGACGAACTTGCCCGAATTTAATTAACTGTTCTATAACCGGGGCCACTACGTTTGCAGGTATTGCAAAGCCAAGGCCTATAGACCCTCCAGACGGAGAAAAAATTGCGGTATTTACCCCAATAACTTGACCACGAAGATTAAAAAGCGGCCCCCCGGAATTTCCTTTATTAATAGAGGCATCAGTTTGCAAAAAGTCGTCATATGGCCCCGCGTTGATATCTCTTCCTCGAGCAGAAATAATTCCAGCTGTAACCGACCCCCCTAAGCCAAAAGGATTACCGATCGCCAAAACCCAGTCACCTACCTCTGCTTCATCAGAATCACCAAAACGAGTTCTTGCTATTTTAGACTTAGGCTCAACTTTCAATACAGCTAAATCTGTTTTCGGATCGCGTCCAACGACTTTTGCCTCAAGTCGGGAATCGTCATGTAACGTGACAGTTATTTCATCCGCACCTTCAATGACATGATTGTTTGTCACTATATGGCCTGTTTGATTAATTATAAAACCGGATCCAAGCGACGTCGCCTTTCGTTGTTTGTTGTTTTGCTGATTACGGTCAAAAAATTCTTTGAAAAATTCTTCGAAAGGGGAGCCCGGGGGAAGTTGCGGTCTATCAAACCCCCCTTGTCGTTCAACTGTTTGGGTTGTCGATATATTTACTACAGTCGGCAGAAGTTCTTTGGCAAGACCAGAAAAGCTTTCAGGTGCTGCCTTGGCTTTAGCAAGCGAGCTAAAAACTGAAAGCAATAGAATATAGATAACTGGTATATATAAAAGCCGAGGTTTATTAACCATGTTTCCTCCAAAGAGCTCTGATTTTCAGCTTAACATTCAGAATAAAATAACCGCAACAAGGTGCTTTATGATACTGAAAGTATAGCTACCTTAGCCACGGACCAACCAAATTACAACCACCCCAAAAGCAGCAGCTACTAGCCCCGCGCTTCGGATTCTGTCTTGCGGTTGTTCAAGAATCTGCTCCATTAATTTTTTCATCCTATTAGGGAATAGAGCATATATAAAACCTTCAATCACAATAGCAAGACCTAACGCTGCAATTAAGTCGCTCATTACTAGTTCCTTTGGTTTACTTATTCAGAGATCGATTTATTAGAGCCGAAAAAACGGAAAAACTCTGAATCTGGGGTAAGTACCATGGTTGTACCCTCATCGAGAGCTGCTCCATAAGCTTCCATGGACCGATAAAAATCAAAAAACTCCGGATCACGACCAAAAGCCTCACCTAGAATCCGGTTGCGTTCCCCTTCTCCTTGACCACGCAAAATTTCTGATTCACGCTGTGCCTCAGCTATTAATATCGTTCGCTTTCGGTCCGCATCAGCTTTTATCTTTAACTTGAGCTCGGTGCCCCGAGCTCTAATTCTAGCGGCTTCTGCGACCCGGTCTGATTGCATACGATTATAAACGGCACGCGCAGTAGACTCTGGTAAATCAGTACGCCCAATTCGGACATCAATTACTTCGACGCCAAATTCGTCGGCCTGAGCCTTCATTTGCTTGCTGATAAATTCCATAACATTTGCACGCTTTTCAGTTAACATATCGCCGAGCAGTATTTTACCAATCTCTGCTCGGATTGCTGCATTCAAGCGACGCCCGAAAACATCACGAAAATTAGCATCTGTCTGTGCACGTTTACGATATTCTAATGGATCCTTAATTCTATATCGGGCAAAAGCATCAACGTTAACGCGTTTCTGGTCAGATAATATTACTTCTTGCGCTGGAGGGTCGAGATCCAAAATTCTTTGGTCGTAGAATGTTATATCCTGAATAAATGGAAGTTTTATTTTTAGACCTGGTTCCTTTACCACTCGTATAGGGTTACCGAATTGAAGAATTAGCGCTTGCTTAGTCTGATGAACTGTAAATAGCGCACTAAAAATTGTGATACCTGCGGCGATAATTATTACTAACGATATGCCTAACCCTATCTGTTTCATTGCTGCTCTCCCTTAGTACGCTTTTGGAGTTCAGGTAAAGGTAGGTAGGGCAAGACACCTGGACCATTTTTACCCGTATCTATAATAACTTTTTCTGAATTTTTCAGAACATCCTGCATCCGCTCCAAATAAAGCCTTCTTGTTGTAACCTCCTTTGCTGCAATATACGTTTCATAAACTGACAGAAATCTTTTTGCTTCACCGTCTGCTTCCTTGACGACTTTTTCTTTATATGCGGTCGCTTCTTGAATCATCTTTTGGGCCTGCCCTTTTGCATTAGGAATTATTTCATTTGCATATTGGTTTGCCTCATTCACAGCGCGCTCCTGATCTTGCTTTGCCCGCTGAACATCGTTAAACGCATCGATAACCGGCTGAGGCGGATCCACGTTTTGCAGCTGGATTTCTGCAATCGCAACTCCTGCACCATATTCATCTAGGATTAATTGTAACAAACGCTTGGTTTCTGATTGGACCTGCTGACGTTTAACAGTTAGCGCTTCCTCCAATGGCGTGCGACCGATGACCTCTCGCATGGCACTTTCAGCTGCAAGTTTGACCGTGCTCATTGGATCTCTGATATTAAACAAATAATCCGAAGCGTTTTTTATGCGCCACTGAATTTGAAAATCAATATCAATAATATTTTGATCCCCTGTCAACATAAGGCTTTCTTCGGGCACATCCAGGCTCGCAGCATTTGACCGCCCAACATCGGAACCACTGCGAAACCCAACATTAATTGTATTTGTCCGTTCAACATCAGGTGTCAAAGCTGTTCCAATGGGACTTGGCAACCAAAAATTCAATCCAGGAGATGTCAGTTTAACAAATTTCCCAAAAAGAAGCTCGACCCCCACCTGCCCCGGTTGAACACGGTAGAAACCACTTCCTAGCCACAAGACAATAGCTAACAAAATAAATACTGCAATTCCGCGGAAACTGCCATTGCCTGGAAATAGCTTTTTAAAGCGCTCCCGGCCACGTCTTATTATATCTTCAATATCCGGTGGCTGCATGCCACCAGGAGGTCCTCCTGATCCGCCACCTCCCCAAGGGCCTTTACTGTTACCGTTTCCTCCACCCCAAGGACCACCACCTGGATTGTTATCTGCCATGATTACCCTTTCCTTACATTTTAGTTCGCTAAGAAGTTTTTTAGTCTAATTTGTTCAAAATTTGGTATTTTCAGTTATTCTGTTTAAAAAGTTTTTACATAATTCCTAACGAACTAGTCCTTATGCTCTTGCAATTCTTGAATTGAAACCTACCTCCAATAGAGCATTATAATGCTTGAAGACAAATTTAATAAAGCAATTTAGAGTGCTTTTAACGCTAATAGGCCTTTGTTGTCCATTATATTTAATGAATATTTAGGGGTTTTTCAGCATGACTATGCCGAACAAAGAAATAATTGAACAAAATCTGGCAAAAATATTGGACCCGACTACTGGAAAGGACATCATATCAGCCGGCATGGTAACTGGCCTGCAAATAAAAGATGGCCATGTTGCATTTGCCATTGAGGTTAACCCCAAGGATGGTGCAAAAATGGAGCCCTTGCGCAAAGAAGCAGAAACACTTATCCAGAATCTACCGGGTGTTATTTCAACGACTGTGGTTCTTACGGCGGAAAAACAAGCTGAGAATCCGCAAAATTCCGCCCAACCTTCAAGAGGAGAGCCCAACGAAAACAAAGGCTCTTTACCCGGCGTTTCATCAATTGTAGCAGTGGCTAGTGGCAAAGGTGGTGTGGGAAAATCAACGACGGCCGTTAACCTTGCAGTAAGCCTATCAACACTTGGTCTAAAAACAGGATTATTAGATGCCGATATTTATGGCCCCTCAATGCCCCGCATGCTTGGCATTACAGGGAAACCATCATCAACAGACGGTAAAACACTAGACCCGATGGAAAATTTTGGGATCAAGGTTATGTCGATGGGTTTTTTAGTGGAAGATGATACGCCCATGATCTGGCGTGGTCCAATGGTACAATCCGCCTTAGAGCAAATGATGCGTGATGTTAACTGGGGCGAACTTGATGTTTTAGTCGTTGATATGCCCCCTGGCACTGGTGATGTCCAATTGACGATGGCACAAAGAGTGCCTGTAACTGGTGCGGTAATAGTATCTACGCCACAGGATATAGCCCTTTTAGATGCAAGAAAAGGCTTAAACATGTTTCGCAAAGTTGATATACCGGTTCTCGGAATCATAGAAAACATGAGTTATTTCCTATGCCCAGATAATGGAAAAAAATATGACATTTTTGGACATGGTGGTGCAAAAAGAGAAGCGGAGCGTCTTGGTGTGAAGTTTCTAGGGGAGGTGCCAATAGAAATAGATGTTAGGAAAACTTCAGATGAAGGCCATCCAATAGTTATATCAATGCCGGACACCGTATCGGCACAGGCTTACAACGAAATTGCAATTCGCGTAAAGGAGGCGACCGAAACGGTTCAGTCATCCTCAAGCGTGACACCGCCAAAAATAGTTATTCAATAGGCCTCTTAATAGGTTTACCTGTTACTGGCATTTGATAAGCACCGCACCAAATTTTAGATTCGAAGAGCGTGCTAAAAGTCGATCTTCTAGAAAAGATCTACGGGGAAAAATTCTTGAATTGTGGAATGTAAGGGCTACAGTTCATTGCTTTTTTAAGTCCTCAACTGCAAGCTCGTTCTCCAGTTTTTGCCGCTCCAAAACAATAAAGCTATAGTTAGGTCCATCCAAATTCTTTTGCAACTCGCTTGATATCTCAACCCAATCCTCAAGATGCAGCTTTGGGAAAAATGTATCCCCAGAAATAGAAGCATGAATTTGCGTTAAGTGAATTTTCTGCGCCAAGGGAAGTACCTGGCGATATATTTCACCACCCCCTATTATCATTACTTCTTTGTCCCCTGTCTTTTTGCAAAGGAGCAACGCGTCTTTTAAACTTGTTGCAACTTCAACCCCTTCTGCCACAAAAGCAGGGTTTCGCGTAATGACAATATTTCTCCGTTGAGGTAATGGGAAACTAATGGAATCAAATGTTTTCCTCCCCATAATAATGGAGTTACCTATTGTTATAGACTTAAAGTGCCTCAGATCACCGGGTAAGTTCCATGGGATTGACCCAGAATGCCCAATGGCTCTGTTTTTTGTCATTGCAACTATTATTGTTATTACCAAAACACTCTTTCCCTGCGGCATTAAATCACAGCCGTGTCCCAGCTGACTTAGCTAACGAAAGATAAATCTTCAAAGTCGTCAATAATAAATTGTTCTAATTAGGTTTTGGATTAAGTATTTTAAACTATACAGCGATTTCTGCTGAAATGTGTGAATGCGGATTATAGTCTATTAACCTGAAGTCTGAAAAACAAAAAGCAAACAAATCTTTTGCGTCTTGATTTATTAACATCATCGGCAGTGGGCGCGGTTTTCGAGACAATTGAATTTTTGCCAGGTCCAAATGATTATTGTAAATGTGGGCATCACCTAAAGTATGAACAAATTCACCAACCTTCAAGCCCGTAACCTGGGCGACCATCATCGTCAATAGTGCATATGAAGCAATATTGAACGGAACGCCGATAAAGACGTCTGCGCTGCGCTGATATAACTGGCATGAAAGCTTACCATGGGAGACAAAAAACTGGCATAAACAATGACATGGTGGAAGAGCCATTTGGTCTATTTCTGCTGGGTTCCAGGCTGTAAAGATTAAACGCCGCGAATATGGGTCAGTTTTTATCTGTTGAATTAAATTAGCAATTTGATCTATCTTTTTATTGTCCGGTGCAGACCAGGACCGCCATTGTTTGCCATAAACTGGTCCTAAATCACCATTCTCATCGGCCCATTCATCCCAGATGGTAACACCTTGCTCATTCAGGGACTTGATATTTGTGTCCCCGGCTAAAAACCATAGTAGCTCATAGATTATTGACTTTAGATGTAATTTCTTGGTTGTGAGACAAGGGAATCCTACACTGAGATCAAAACGCATCTGGTAGCCAAAAACAGCTCTGGTTCCAATGCCTGTCCGGTCTTCACGCGGCAAACCATTCTCGTAGATGTGCTCAAGAAGTGCTAGGTATTGTTGCATTGGCGCGGACTTTATTTCCTAACTTGCAAGGCCAACCAAGAAGAATATATCAAGGTTAGATAAATTAATATCTAGGGTACGCGTAATTTAGTGCCTACTTTAATGGGCATCAACCGTCAAGAATTGTTTTTATCCAGATGGAGAAAAATTCTCTCATCAAACAAAATCATCTTGATTCTAACGTTACCCTCTACCTATCACATGGTTTGCAAACCCTTAACTGGCAGTCGCTCGCAAAAATCCGCAAATTAAATAGACGCTGCTCCAGTTCATTCTGTCAGCTTTCACCAGGTTGCTGATTTAATCAGGAGGTGGGCTAAAGAGACCGATGCTTCTTAAAAGCTTTATGCCAATTTATTGCGGATAAACAAAGGAAACAGAATTAATAAAATTAGAGTTTGCTTCGCCATGATGATAAGGTGCTTCTGTTCATTAGAGGGTAGACATAGATTAACCTTATGGTTTGGCCTTTTAACCTTGATCGGAGTGTTCTCAGATTCACATCTATTGATGGTTAATTAGATATAAATAATAGTTTTTTCTTCAAAAGAGCAAGAATTTGTCACCATTAAAACCGGTTATTATAATTGGGGGGCCAACTGCTAGCGGGAAGACAAAGTTGGCGCTGGACATATCAAAACGAATCCCAAGCAGTATAATAAATGCCGACAGTATCCAAGTCTACCGGGAGCTGGAAATTATTTCATCCCGGCCCACATTAAAACAAGTATCACTCGCCCCACACCGTTTGTTTGGAGCTTTGTCTGCACACGAAAGATGCTCAGCTGGTCGATGGCTAGATATGGCTCGAATTGCGATCACTGAAGCGTGGGCAAACGACCATCTGCCTATAATGACTGGCGGCACTGGGCTGTATTTAAAGGTCCTGATAGAAGGAATAGCGCAAATCCCCGATATTCCTCCAAGAATCGTTAAGAAGTACGAGGAACATCTAAAGCGTATTGGGGGAAAGAATTTCAAGGAAGAACTTGCAAAAAGCGATCCACACAGTGCAATTCGTCTCCTCGCCAGCGATAGTCAGAGACTTGTGCGTGCAGCTTCAGTACTAGCCGCTACTGGGCGAACCATGGATTCGTGGCAATCTGAAAAAAGCAGGGAGCTAATTGCAAATACCCGATTCTATACGATACTCCTTTTCCCCCCACGACAAGATCTATATTTGTCCATAAATAACCGCGTTGATAGGATGATCGCTCAAGGTGCTTTAGATGAGGCAAGAAACTTTGCTGAATTAGGGGTTGACCGGAGGCTGCCAGCAGCTAAAGCGATAGGCCTGGTCGAATTCATCCAATATATAGAAAACAAAATCGATTTAGCCAGTGCGACACAGCTAACAAAACAAAAAACCCGAAATCTAGCCAAAAGACAGATGACCTGGTTTAAAAACAGTATCGACAAGAATATACTGGTTTCCGATTACTATTCAGAACCTTTGGTCAATTCGATTGTTCAGAGAATTCAGAAATTTGTATTGACCGACCTGTGATGAGTTACTAGCGTTCCGACTTCTTAATAAATTGTAATAGCTTAATTGGTGGAACAAATATTGTATTTCCGCTAGTATCTTCGGATCTGAGTTATAAATATTTTTGAAAAAGAGCATTTTATATAGTTTGATTTTAGATACTTGGGATAGCGTGATGTCAACGGAACAAATTACGGGTGCAAAAATTGTACTGAAAAGCCTTAATGATCAGGGCGTAGACGTTATATTTGGGTATCCTGGCGGCGCGGTTCTCCCACTATATGACGAAATTTTTTCCCAAAACAAAGTCCGGCATATACTAGTCCGCCAAGAAGCAGGAGCCGTTCATGCAGCGGAGGGATATGCCAGATCGACTGGCAAGGTAGGCGTGGTGCTGGTTACCTCAGGCCCAGGAGCAACAAATGCCGTTACCGGGCTAACAGATGCCTTGATGGACAGTATACCGCTCGTGTGTCTCACAGGCCAAGTTCCAACCCATTTAATTGGCAATGATGCGTTTCAAGAATGTGATACTACTGGAATTACAAGACCATGCACAAAACACAATTATTTAGTAAAAAACGTCAATGATCTTGCAAAAACAGTTCATGAAGCATTTCACGTTGCACGCTCAGGACGCCCAGGCCCTGTTGTCATTGATTTACCCAAAGATGTTATGATGGCTAGAGCAGAATATCTTCCGCCACTAAGAAAAGAAGCCTTCAAGTACAATCCCAAAAGAATACCAGATGCCGATCTGGCTAACGATGCTGTTAAAATGATTGCTTCCGCCAAACGCCCAATTTTTTATTGCGGTGGCGGAGTTATAAACTCCGGTCCAGGTGCTTCAAGACTTTTAACCCAGTTCATCCGCCTGACAGGATATCCGTGCACACTGACGCTAATGGGACTAGGCGCGTTTCCAGCATCAGACACCCAGTTCCTTGGGATGCTTGGGATGCACGGCACTTACGAAGCCAATTTGGCCATGCACGAATGCGATGTAATGATAGCAATAGGTGCTCGCTTTGATGATAGAATTACCGGACGGCTAGACTCCTTTTCCCCCAATTCCCGCAAGATTCATATTGATATAGACCCGTCCAGTATTAACAAGAATGTCAATGTAGATGTTCCCGTTGTTGGTGATGTTGAAGAAACGTTAAAGGTCATGATTGATTTATGGAAACGCGAAAAATGTAAATCTGACCAAAAATCATTGAAGCAGTGGTGGAAAAAAATTGATGTTTGGCGAAGCCAGAATTGTCTCAAATTCGAGCAGGGTAAAGATAAAATAAAACCGCAATATCCCATTAAACTTTTAAGAACAATAACTGCAGGACGTGAACTATTCATTACCACTGAAGTTGGCCAGCATCAAATGTGGGCTGCTCAGTACTTGGCGTTTGACAAACCAAACCGTTGGATGACATCCGGTGGTCTCGGTACAATGGGCTACGGGTTGCCAGCTGCTGTAGGCGTGCAGATTGCGCATCCCGAAGCTCTGGTAGTTGATATTTCAGGCGAGGCTTCTTTCCTTATGAACATGCAAGAACTGTCGACAATTGGGCAATACCGACTGCCAATCAAGATCCTTATTCTTAATAATTTCTATATGGGGATGGTCCGTCAATGGCAAGAGCTAATGCACGGTGGGCGATATGCGGAAAGCTACATGGATAGCCTACCAGATTTTGTTAAGTTAGCAGAAACATTTAATATGGTTGGGCTTCGAGCGACAAAACCTACAGAGATTG
The DNA here is from genome assembly GCA_002722175.1 of Magnetovibrio sp. GTDB lineage: Bacteria > Pseudomonadota > Alphaproteobacteria > Rhodospirillales > Casp-alpha2. Next base: position 150,981 of record PBKU01000014.1, on the reverse strand, counting down.
AGAAAGTACTAAAAGAGATGATAGAAACAGAAGCACCGGTTATTTGTGACATTCACGTCGACCCTGCGGAGAACTGCTTTCCGATGATCCCTTCGGGTGCGGCACATAACGAGATGCTTTTGAGTCCAGCTGATCAAGCAGTCAGCAATACGTCGGAAGAAGGTATGGTTCTTGTTTAAGAGTATAGCTCAAAAAGATTAAAGATAGTGGCGACGGAAAAATTTATTAACAGACACACGATCTCGATCCTGGTTGAGAATGAACCGGGTGTCTTGGCTCGTGTAGTTGGTCTATTTTCTGGGCGAGGGTATAACATTGAAAGTCTGACTGTCGCCGAAACTAGTCAGGAAAATAGCTTGTCCCGGATTACAGTGGTAACTGCAGGCACTCCAATGATCATCGAGCAGATAAAAGCCCAGCTTGACCGGTTAGTTCCTGTGTATAAGGTTAGTGATTTGACGATAGAGGGACCGCATGTAGAAAGAGAGTTAGCACTGGTAAAAGTTGTGGCTACAGGGGAAAAAAGAGTTGAAAGCCTCAGGATAGCAGATATTTTCCGCGCCAGAGCAGTGGACAGCACCAATGAATCTTTTGTCTTTGAAATCGTTGGCGCAACACAAAAGCTGGATGCCTTTATAGAACTGATGAAGCCCATCGGTTTGGTTGATATCTCAAGAACAGGCGTAGTCGCCATAGCCCGAGGTATCATTCCACTGTCGGAAGAAATGTAACTTATTATACTGGGAGAAAACAAATGCGCGTTTATTACGATCGCGATTCAGATGTAAATCTGATTAAATCAAAAAAAGTAGCTGTAATTGGATACGGGAGCCAGGGTCATGCACATGCCTTAAATCTTCGTGATTCGGGGGTAAATGACATTGTTGTCGCTTTGCGTGAGAATTCAGAGAGCATAAAGAAGGCGGAAGGCGAAGGGTTAAAAGTTATGGATGCCTCAACTGCAGCAAGTTGGGCCGATGTAGTGATGGTTTTGACACCAGATGAAGGACAGGCACGTTTATGGGGTGAGCATCTCCGCGACAATTTGAAGCCGGGAGCCGCCCTTGCTTTTGCGCATGGACTAAGCATTCATTTTAGGCTTATTGAGCCACGTGATGACCTGGATGTATTCATGATCGCTCCCAAAGGACCGGGACATACGGTTAGGTCAGAGTACCTGCGTGGGGGAGGAGTTCCCTGTTTAGTTGCTGTGGGACAAGATTCTACAGATAATGCCCTTGAGGTTGCACTCTCATACGCGTCAGCCATAGGCGGGGGCCGTTCAGGCATAATAGAGACAACGTTTAGAGAAGAATGTGAAACCGACCTGTTTGGCGAGCAGGCTGTTCTTTGCGGTGGACTGTCGCACTTAATTGTTGCTGGCTATGAAACCTTGGTGGAAGCTGGGTACGCTCCCGAAATGGCATATTTCGAGTGCCTCCATGAAGTTAAACTGATAGTCGATCTCATCTATGAAGGTGGAATAGCAAATATGCGTTATTCCGTTTCCAACACCGCCGAATATGGTGATTATGCGTCCGGTCCGAAAGTGATAAATAATGACACAAGAAAACGCATGAAAAAAATTCTTGAGAACATACAATCAGGACGTTTTACAAAAGACTGGATGCTAGAAAACACCGCAGGCCAACCGAGTTTTAAAGCCCTCCGCAAGCAACACGGAAACCATCACATCGAAGAAATTGGTGAGAAGCTAAGAGGGATGATGCCTTGGATTACTGCAAACAGGCTAGTTGACAAGGAAAAGAACTGAAGAAACTCCGAGATATAAGAAAACATCTTTGATTGCCCTTGCTAAGTTATCAGAAAGACTTAGTTATTTTGGTGTTTTCTGTTAATAATGTAGAAACATTTAATAAGTTAGCTTGTTTTTTTGTTACCCTGTTGGGATTTAGGTGAAGGACATGACTAATAAGCACGATGCTAACCGCGTTACAATATTCGATACCACTTTACGTGACGGTGAGCAATCACCTGGAGCTAGCATGAATTTAGATGAAAAGCTCCGTATCTCGGAAATTCTGGAGAATTTAGGTGTTGATGTCATAGAGGCCGGTTTCCCAATTGCTTCAGACGGTGATTTTGAAGCAGTTCATGAAGTAGCAAGTCTGATAAAAACAGCAAAGGTATGCGCCCTTGCAAGAGCGACCCATGTTGATATTGAAAGAGCAGCGGAAGCGCTTAAACCGGCGAGAAAAAAACGAATACATACATTTATTTCAACTAGCCCATTGCATATGAAATATAAGCTACAAATGGAAGCAAGTGATGTGCATGAAGCAGTTATTGATAGCGTAAAGTTTGCTAGAAACTTTACAGACGATGTAGAATGGTCACCTGAAGACGGGTCTCGGACCGAACATGACTTCCTATGCCAATGCGTAGAAAGTGCAATCAAATCAGGTGCTTCCACTATAAATATTCCGGACACCGTTGGTTATGCAATTCCCGAAGAATTTGCTTCACTTATCGAACAGCTACGCAACCGGGTTCCAAATATTGATAAAGCCATTATTTCGGTTCATTGCCACAATGATCTCGGACTTGCTGTCGCCAACTCCCTCTCTGCTATTACTGCCGGAGCCCGTCAAGTCGAGTGTACAATCAATGGGCTTGGTGAACGAGCGGGCAATGCTGCCCTTGAAGAGATTGTAATGGCCTTGAAAACCCGCTCAGACACTATGCCCTATTATACTAAAATAAATACAAAGGAAATAATCAAGGCATCAAGACTGGTATCCGCGGTAACAGGCTTTGCCGTGCAGCCTAACAAGGCTGTTGTCGGGGCCAATGCTTTTGCACATGAAGCTGGAATTCACCAGGATGGGGTACTAAAAAATGCGGAAACCTATGAAATTATGACACCAGAATCTGTTGGTCTAACGACCTCCACCTTGGTTTTAGGTAAGCATTCGGGTCGCCATGCTTTTCGCAATAAGCTTAAAGACCTCGGATACGAACTCGGTGATAACTCCCTGCAGGAAGCCTTCAAGCGATTTAAGACGCTTGCAGACCTGAAAAAAGAGGTCTTTGACGAAGATATTATTGCTCTCGTTGATGACGAGGTTCGGGCTAACGACACTATAAAGCTAATGTCGCTGGAGATAAAATGTGGAACCGAGCACCGTCCGCCAAGTGCATCCTTAACCCTAGAAATCAATGGAGAAGAAAAATCTGTCAATGGCACTGGTGATGGTCCTGTCGACGCTGCCTTTAAGTGCATTCAAGAGCTTTTCCCTCACGACGCTCGTTTACAGTTGTATCAAGTGCATGCTGTAACAGAAGGGACAGATGCTCAGGCCGAGGTCACCGTTCGCCTTGAAGAAAAAGGACGCATGGTCAATGGGGCAGGCGCAGACACAGATACAATGGTTGCTTCTGTTCGGGCATATGTGAATGCATTGAATAAATTATTACTTAAGCGAGGGAAAAAAACCCCTGAAGCGCTTAGCGCGTGACATGACGATAAAATCTTCTTGGCATAGTTGCGATAACGCCTATAAAGGTGTTACCAATCATGCATTAGCTTTGCCAATAATTTTTTTGGATTTGAGTATATAAGAAATGTTCTCGCGACTTTTTGGTTTTCTTTCTGCTGATATGGCAATTGACCTTGGAACGGCAAATACCCTGGTTTATGTCAAAGGGCGAGGCATTGTATTGAATGAGCCATCCGTCGTTGCAATTGCTGAAACTCGAGGGAAAAAACAAGTCCTTGCAGTAGGTGAGGAAGCAAAGCAAATGCTAGGGCGCACACCCGGGAATATCCGAGCGATTCGACCATTACGGGACGGTGTTATTGCTGATTTTGAAGTCGCGGAAGAAATGATAAAGTACTTTATCCGCAAGGTTCATAACCGTCGAAGTTTTGCAAGCCCAATGGTCGTTGTATGCGTTCCATCAGGGTCAACAGCCGTAGAGCGCCGAGCTATCCAGGAATCAGCAGAAAGCGCCGGTGCTCGAAGAGTATTTTTAATTGAAGAGCCAATGGCCGCTGCCATTGGAGCTGGTTTGCCCGTCACAGAACCAACAGGCTCGATGGTAGTTGACATTGGTGGAGGGACGACTGAAGTAGCTGTTTTGTCTTTAGGAGGCATCGTTTATTCCCGTTCCGTTCGTGTGGGCGGCGATAAAATGGACGAAGCGATAATCGCTTATATACGCCGAAACCATAATCTTCTGGTCGGAGAAGGATCGGCTGCACGTATCAAGGAAGATATCGGCTCTGCATGTCCCCCCGAACAAGGAGACGGGGGAACTATGGAAATTAAAGGGCGTGATCTAATGAATGGTGTCCCACGGGAACTTCTGCTGTCTGAAGGACAAATCGCTGACAGTCTGGCAGAGCCAGTAGGAGCTATCATTGAGGCCGTGAAAGTTGCTCTTGAGCATACAGCACCAGAACTAGCAGCTGATATTGTCGATAAAGGAATTGTGCTTACAGGAGGAGGGGCGTTACTTGGAAATATCGATTATGTTCTACGACACTCTACAGGCTTACCGGTCTCGATCGCAGATAATCCATTGTCATGTGTCGTGCTAGGTACAGGACGTGCTCTCGAGGAGATGAAACGATTAAAAGAAGTGCTAACCACTATGTACTAGGCTTTCCAGCGAAGTCTAAATGGTTTTGAATTGCCGCCTTTTAGCAGGTTTTTATCTGTATTGACCTGCTGCAGTGCTAACTGTATCTATCGGAGGGGTGCTCTCGGTGAAAAAAAATCAACACAACAAAGAAAGAATTTTTGCTCCTGTCAAAGCGTTAACTCAGCGTTTTGCATATGGATTTCTTGTTGTACTTGCGTTTGCATTAATGTTGACAGGCCGAATTGACCCAAGATTTGTTGAAGGGATACGGGTCCATGTAACAGACGCCGTATCGCCTATAATCGATGTAATGTCCAGACCTCTGGATGGCTTAGCCGAGCTCTTTGCAACAATTTCAAACATCATGGACGCGCGGCTTCAAAATGAACGCCTGCAGATCGAGCGGGACACGTTGCTTCACTGGCGACATGTGGCGCAGCAACTGGAAGCGCAGAACAAAGAATTGCGTAATTTACTAAAATTTAATCCCGACAACTCGCCGAAATTTATTAGCGCAAGAGTAATTGGTGATGCTGGAGGCGCCTTTGCCCACACTCTTTTGGTCAATGCCGGAAAAAAAAATGGCGTTCGAAAAGGGCAGGCTGTTACAACCGGGAACGGATTGGTCGGGCGCATTCAAGAAGTAGGAAGCCTATCTGCGCGGATTCTTTTAATTACGGATCTGAATTCACGTATTCCGGTAATAATAGAGTCTACCCGAGTTAGAGCAGTTTTGGCTGGAAACAATCGACTTAAGCCGCGTTTAATTCATTTATCTCCCGGTTCCATTGTATCGCCTGGAGATAAAGTTGTAACTTCAGGTCATGCCGGCGCCTTTCCACCAGGCCTGCCCGTTGGCGAGATATCATCTACTGGCGACCTCGGTATCCAGGTAAAAGCATTCGTTGATCCTTCAAGGACCGAATACGTTAGGGTGTTTGATTTTGGAATGACAGGCATACTGCCAGCCCCTGAATTTTTGCAGGACACCAATAGCTCTGTGACAAGTAACACTCAATGAAAGAAGTGTTTTTTGCAAAATTAGATCGCGCTGCACGGTACGTCACCCCGTTCCTTTTAACTGTCGTTCTTTTATTAATAAGCCATGTACCAATGAATGCGCCTGGAATGTCTCGGATCACCCCTTTGTTAGCACTAATCTCATTGTTTCACTGGGGAGTATATCGACCCGACTTACTGCCAGCCTATTCCGTTTTCCTGCTCGGACTTTTCCACGATATACTTGGTGGGGCAGGTATTGGCGTCTGGACACTAATATACCTGCTAGTTTACAAGGTGGCAGAATTGCAACGGCGATTCTTTTTTGGGAAAACATTTGTATGGGTTTGGCTCGGATTCAGTATTCTTGCAGCCTTTGCAATAGGAATCGCCTGGTCGATTAACTCGCTACTGACCGGTCAATTAATTCACCTTGAGGCCCCTGCATTCCAATTTCTTACGACTGTCGGTTTTTATGGGCCAATTGCTTTTGTATTTTTTTACTGCCAGAAAGTTCTCTTGGTATGGGATTAAAATGAACCGCGATTCAGAACGCTACAAACTGTTTAGTCGCCGGGCAATGATTGCCGCTAGCGGAAAATTTCTTTTGCTTTCAGCGGTTGCGGGCAGAATGTACTATTTGCAGATTATTGAGGGCGAGCGGTACCAAACACTTGCCGATGAAAACCGAATAAACCTGCGGCTTTTGGCTCCACCTCGCGGTCGCATAATTGACCGGTTTGGAATTCCCATGGCAGACAATCAACGAAATTATCGTATCCTAATAGTACCAGAAGATGTCAAGGGCCGCGATGTAAATACAATACTTAGCCTAGTATCAAGAATTATCCCTCTATCGAAAAGCGAACGCCGGAAGGCATCACGCGAGATTAGCCGAAAACGGAATTTTGTCCCAATAACACTGAAGGAAAATCTTTCATGGGAGGATATGACCGCAATTGAAGTCAACACACCCGACCTTCCAGGCATAATGATCGATGTTGGCCGGAGCCGCCGATATTTGCATGGTTCTCATGCTGCGCATATTCTAGGCTACGTTGCCCCCGTACCTGAACAGTATGATCAAAAAGATCCCCTTTTAAAACTTCCTGGGTTTCGCGTCGGCCGCGCAGGTATCGAGCGCATCCATGACCTTAGTCTTCGGGGAACAGGAGGACGCTCTGAAGTCGAAGTTAATGCATACGGGCGTGTGATCCGTGAACTTAGTCGTCAAGAAGGCCAGCCCGGAGCAGAAATAACAATCAGTATCGATATGGGGCTGCAAAAGGCCATAGATAATCGACTAGAGGGCGAAAGTGCATCTGTAGTCGTTCTCGACATCAGCACCGGTGATATACTTGCGATGACTTCATCGCCCTCATTTGATCCTAATTTATTTAACAAAGGACTCAGTCAAAGAGAGTGGGATAAATTGATATCCAACGATCGCTCACCTTTGATTAATAAAGCAATTAGTGGAGTTTATTCGCCTGGGTCAACCTTTAAGATGGTTGTTCTATTAGCTGCTCTGGAAAAAGGGGTAATTTCTTCCCACTCAACAGTACTTTGCCGCGGTTTTGCTGAATTGGGTGACACAAAATTCCACTGCTGGCACAAAGATGGACATGGTTGGGTTGCCGCTGGAGATGCAGTGTGCCAAAGCTGTGATGTTTATTTTTATGAAATTGCCAAGCGAACTGGAATTCGACGAATTGCCAATATGGCTAGACGTTTCGGATTGGGTGCTCGCCTCGGTGTAGATTTAGATGGTGAAAAACCCGGATTAATTCCGACGAGAGAATGGAAACGACGAGTAAAAGGACAGCCGTGGCACCAAGGAGAAACCCTGATCGCTGGAATCGGTCAAGGCTTTGTCTTATCCACGCCTCTCCAGCTTGCAGTAATGGTGGCTCAAATGGCCAATGGAGGTAAACAACTTCTTCCTAAGCTCACCAAAGCAGTCGCAGGTTCCCCAAGTTCACCCCAAGAAATGTCTGCTGATATAAACGTCAATCCAGTAGATTTGGCATTAATCCGGAATAGCATGTCAAGGGTTGTCAATGATCCAAGTGGGACAGCATACAAATCGCGAATTTTAATTCCTGATTTTTTAATGGGGGGTAAAACTGGAACAGTCCAAGTTCGCCGCATCTCGGCACAGGAACGCGAGCTCGGCAAGAAAAAAAATAAAGATTTACCATGGAAAGAACGGGACCATGCCCTGTTTGTAGGCTTTGCACCGGTTGACAAGCCACGCTATGCCATTTCTGTTGTAATAGAACACGGGGGTAGCGGCTCCTCAAAGGCCGCTCCAGTAGCACGCGACATACTGATGGAAGCCCATTCCAGAAATTCCAGCAGCTCAGCCATCGCGACAGCGCATAACATGCCCTGCTCCCAAGAGGTTGTTTCATGATCCAGTCAAGTGATAACGCTCTAAATCAGCCTGATTTGAATTTCCGAACAAAATTTTTCGGAATTAACTGGGCTTTCGTTTTTATAGTGTGTGCAATTGCGTCTATTGGGTTTGCACTGTTGTTTTCGGCATCTAACGGAGATCTTGAACCATGGGCGCGACCACAAATGGTCCGCTTTTCAGTTGGGCTGATTGGAATGCTGACAATTGCCATGGTTGATATTCGTTTATGGCTCCGAAATGCCTATCTGATTTATTTCATCACATTAGTACTTTTGCTTGCTGTTGAATTTGCTGGTTTTGTTGGTATGGGTGCCCAACGCTGGATTGACCTTGGCTACATCAGCTTTCAGCCGTCAGAAATAATGAAAATTGCCCTAGTCATTGCACTTGCCCGCTATTTTCACGCAACAAGTATTGATGATCTCGGCAAACTCCACCTTACATTTGTACCACTGCTAATTATAGCGATTCCATCCATATTAATTTTACGACAGCCGGATCTTGGAACGACCTTGATGATTGGTGTGGCTGGAGTCCTTATTTTATTCCTGGCAGGAGTACGGATCTGGATATTTAATCTTATAGGCGTTTGTGTTTTACTTGCTGCACCAGTCGGGTGGCAGTTTCTTCATGAGTACCAAAAAACCCGTATTCTCACCTTTCTAAAACCAGAGACAGACCCGCTTGGAGCTGGTTACCACATTATCCAGTCAAAAATCGCACTGGGTTCAGGAGGTTTCTCAGGAAAAGGGTTTATGCAAGGTCCCCAGAGTCACCTTCATTTCCTGCCGGAAATGCAGACAGACTTTATCTTTACCTTGTTGGCTGAGGAATTCGGCTTCATTGGCGGCATTGGGTTGATTGCCCTATACTGCCTTCTTTTAGTGATTGGCGTAATAATTTCCTTGCGAGCACGAAGTCAATTTGCCCGCCTTTTAGCCGGAGGAGTAACTATTACTTTTTTTCTCTATGTATTTATCAATATTGCAATGGTTATGGGCCTGGTCCCTGTCGTTGGCGTCCCTTTGCCCCTGATATCATATGGAGGGACAGCAATGATGACTTTACTGTTTGGGTTTGGTTTACTATTAGGAGTTAACGTTCACCGAGATGTAGTGATTCCTAGATTAGGTGATACCTAGCTGGTACCGCACTAGTAATTCTCCGGTCAGTTCATAAATTCAGCTGCCGCAAAGAGAATTCTATTGTGAAAATTGATGGTTTGTTTTCGGGCGCATAGCTCAGTTGGCAGAGCAGCTGACTCTTAATCAGCGGGTCCGGGGTTCGAATCCCCGTGCGCCCTCCAATAAAATCAAGGGCTTAGGGAGAAATCTCTAGGCCCTTGAATCTTTTATATTCTTGTAAAGGGATAATAAAGGGATAAAGTTTGACAACCACTACCTATCGTCAGGGCAACGTTTCTGCAATCGGCAATTACCCGCCCCCTCCTCCACCCTATCTTCACAAGCACCCCATCCCATGCCATACTCATAAGATGAAACGACTGCTGTTCATTCTGATCATCTTTGCCCTGCCCATGCTTTGGGCAGATAATGCATTCGCGGAATAAAAAGTCCTGATCCTCAAAACGTCTTTATTTGATGGTGGAACTCTGAGTAAGAACAAAAAGACTTATTCGAGCGGTTCTTCAATTGAATGGATAACGATTGATAACATAGGGCGCTATGCTCAAGTTGCTGTCCACAGAACGCCTGATGGCAAGATTTGGCCTCGAACAAAGAAGCTGAAAAAGAGAGATCTGGAAGACTGGTACAAAATGAAGGGAAAAACAATCCAGTATGGCTCTGATAAGAATTCCAGGGGATCGGTTAAGAACACTCTTGGTTTTTTTCCCTACCAAAAATTCAGGGTAGATAATAAAAATTGCTTCTATTTTACCTATCTTGGTCGCGTAGCGCATGCCACCGATATGTACACTAGAGTCGACAAAATTATTACTGGTTACTATTGCGATTTAAATGCGTCTCCTTCGGTGCCGGATGAAGATATCAAGTCATTTATAATGGGCCTAAGTCTCGGCACGAAAGACGAATTTGAAAAAGCGAAGACTGCGATGGAAAATGCTCCTGCAGTAGCCTCATCATCTTCTTCAAGTTCATTGAAAACAACAGGCTCTTCTCAAGTTGAAATAAGTGGACTACCATCACATGCAACACCCGAGACAAAATTAGCCTATCTGGAAAAGTACAAAAAAGATACTCTGGGATATGTTTTTGGTCCTAAAAAAGCTTTCGTGATTGCAGAAAATGGTGGTTATGGTATCTCGGGAGGAAGTTCACTAGAGTGGGCTGTCAAAGCAGCATTTAGAAATTGCAGGAAAATCAGCGGTCAAACCAAATGTCGACTTTATGATCTAAATGGAACACTAAAAGCTGGCTTAACAGAAGAGCAGGCCATGAAAACCCTTCCAAAGCGTCCTGTTCAAGTTTCTGATTCTTCTAAGCTAGAAGTCAATATAAAAACCCTGAAGAGGACGAAGAAATGTCCTAAGTGTTATCTTAAAGGAGCCAATCTGAGTAATATCAATCTTATCGGTTCTGACCTTATGTTAGCTGTTCTAGAAGGGGCTAATCTAAAAAATTCAAACCTTGAAGGCGCTGACCTTAACTTAGCTAATCTTGAACAAGCCAATCTTTCGAACGCCGTGCTGAAGGGCGCTAACCTTTATAATGCCAAGTTTAAGGGTGCTAATCTAAACGGTGCTAACCTCGAAGGGGCTACTCTCGATAATAATGGTCGTAAGATGGCCATAGCGCACGGCGCCATAGGACTTGTTGAACCGACGACTACCGATACCACTAAAGCAAAGGCCGCCCCTCTCCCAAAAGTTACTTCGGATGAAGGTAAAATGAATTTGAAAAAAGCAAAGGCCGAATGCAGTGATCTAGGCTTCAAAAAAGGCACGGAGAAGTATGGCGACTGTGTCATGAAGCTGATTGACTAAAACCTAAAAGAAGCTATCAATTAGACATATCCCTTAACTCAAGTCGTGCATCCCATACGACAATGCACTCCTGACATCGTCCGGTAGCAGGTCTACGCGCACGATATGCAGGATGTTTGCGACATCCTTCTGCGAGGATTTTGAGAAGTTCGATCTTACGCTGATCTATTTTGTCCATCCTGCGATTTTAGCAGAAATATTTTCCTATGAGCAATTATGTCATAGTATTTATAGAAATTGCGATAAGGGGGAGATAGCAATGAACGGTGGTGAGGCAATTGTCGAGGGCCTAGCGCTTGCAAATGTTACCCATGTTTTTGGATTGCTTGGTTCGACAACGCTAGAATTGTATGACGCGCTATATGAACATCAGAGTATAAATTACGTGGGGGTCCGTGACGAACGGGCGGGAACTCATATGGCAGATGCAATGGGGCGAATTTCTGGGCAACCTGGTATAGTTTTGGCAGGTCAGGCGGGTCCCGGCTCTGCTAATATGGTAACAGGGCTTGCCCAGGCAATGCTTGCTTATTCCCCGGTTGTGGCTATTACGGGGTTAGCTGCTACAAATCATCTTGGGCGGGACACTTTCCAAGAAATCAATCAACAAGCGCTATTCTCACCTATTACAAAACGAACAATGTCAGTGCCAAGTGCTGAAAGAATTCCTGAATTTCTCAAAGAAGCTTTCCGAATTGCCATGGCAGGGCGAAAAGGACCTGTCGTAATTCAAATTCCGCGGGATCTGTTCGCGTCAGAAATAACTGGCGAGATCAAAAATCCGGTTGATTGTCCAATCGAATCACTTGGCACGGCCAGTAGCGAAGGAATTGCTTCGGTTTGTTCTTTGATACGGAAGGCAAAGGCACCTGTTATTATTGCCGGTGGCGGGGTTAAGCATGGAAAAAGTTCGGAAATTCTTGGACAATTAGCCAAACGTTTAGTTATACCCGTTACAGCCTCAGCAGGCCATGCAGACGTATTACCAACAGATCATCCAATGTTTTTTGGCCAAGTTGGACCACGGGGCAATGACGTTGCTTCCAAGTTAACTAGGGATGCAGATCTCATCATTGCTCTAGGAACAAGATTAGGATTTAACACAACCTTTTATACCTATAATGATATTTCACCCAACGCAAAAATTGTTCAGGTTGACATTTCGGAAGAAGCGGTTGGTCGCTATTTTCCAATTAGCATCGGTGTTGTTGGTGACGTAGGTTTGGTAATAAAGGCCATTGATCAGGGATTAAAAAATTTTAATGAGGTTCCCGTCCTATGGAAAGAAAAAATCGGTTCAGCTTGCAATCAGCGCGAATTGCTCTGGAAAACTCGCGAATTAAAAGGGGTTTCAGAAAGCCTGCCACTATCGCCGGAGCGTGTTTTCAAAGAAATTCGTGATGTGCTTCCTAGAAATAGTATAGTTACTTTGGACGCCGGTACTTTATGCTTACAAGCTACCGACCAGTTAAAGTATTTTCAAACTCCAGCTTTGTTGACACCACTTGACTTTGGTTTGGTTGGGTTCTCTTTTGCTGCAGGACTAGGCGCCAAAGCTGCCGCACCTGAGCGCCCAGTAATAACATTAATGGGGGATGGAGGTTTTGCCATGACAATGGCTGAAATCACAACTTCGGTTAGGCATGGGTTGAATACTGTTTCGATTGTTTTGGATAATGGCTGTTGGGGGGCCGAAAAGGCATATCAAAGAGATTATTATAATGGTCGGTTCATTGGATGTGACATTACAAATCCACCATTTGATAAAGTAGCAGAGCTTTGTGGTGCTGCAGGGTACGCAGTTTCTGAGGCCGGTCAGCTTTCGGATGCATTATCACTGGCTTTATCAACTGACAAAACAAGTATTATTCATGTCAAGGTTGATCCGAATTCTATGGTGAGCTTTCGCCGGGATTCTTTCCAACACCGAGTTTCACAAACACTATAGTAGACCCTGGCAAAGGATCTTTGCTAATTAGTTGTTAGCAAAATGGAAGTTAAAAACCTGAACTGAGTATTATATACTAAAGTTTAACAGATCAACTATTCCAACATTTTTTCAGGAATCTTAGCAAGGCACCATTGATGCGAGCAGCATCTAGCACAGGCAATAGATGATGTTGCCCGTCAAAGATGTGCAGTTCAGAATTTTGGATCGCCTTGGCCATTTTTTTTGCCATTTCTGGGGTTGATCCCGTATCTTCTTGGCCGGTTAAAATTAATGTCGGGCAAGAAATGTTCCCAAGTTTGCCGGTAACCTCTCCATCTGAGGTTGCAAATACCCGATGTGCCTTGCACTTAGATACAAAATTACCGTCGCGCATCAAGCCTAGGGTCTTTTCAATATCGGCGGCGTGTGTTCTATAGTCTTTTTTTTTGAGCCAACGTTTAGAGGCTGACATGATTGCATTATCTACCCCATAGGAAATATTAGTCTCATATCTCTCTATTACTGTCTTGGACTCTTCAACCGAACGATCGTGAACCGTACTCATAAGGATTAGACCGCTAAGCTCTATATGGTGTTCTATGGCGTATGCTTGGGAAACGAGGCCGCCCATTGAATAACCGCATAATATGGGTGGGCCCTTGTCCGAAAATTGATCAACAACTTCACTTATTTGAGATACAAAATCACTAAGATTCCGATTTCCAGGTGGATCCGGAGCTTTGCCATGCCCAAACATCTCCATACAACAAATACGATATAAAGAAGAAAGTGCATTGACCTGTTGATCCCACATGCGGTGATCAACTAATACACCATGAACAAATATAACTGTGCGTCCAATTCCACTCACCCATACTGGGGTATCATTTTTTGTACGGAATAGTTCATTTTTAGATGGCATTATTTTGCTCAATTATTTGGATGCTTTTTCATAAAGGTATTGTATTGATTTCGAAGAAGCAAAACGTCTTTATCAGGAGACTCAATAACAGATTGCTGAATTGAACACGGTTTTTCTCTTTGCGACAACCAAATCGCACTTGCACTCAGAACAATAAGTGAGTTTGAGGCTGCAGATACAGACCTTTCAGTGATTGATGGCAAGTTAATTGAAAGGCCTGTTTCGCGTAACATGTATCGCATTGTGGCTATTGCAGTTCGTTTGGGCGAATAAATAATACTCTTTTTATCAATAAGCTTAGATTCAAGACTTGGAGCTCATGGCACTTGCAAAAGACAAGCGCCCGTCCTCTTTATTCAACGCCAGAAGCTACATGCTTTCGAAAATTCACTAGGGCTGCGTTTTCTGATGTCGGATTCCGTGGCACCAACATCGCCAACACCAGCGACATCCCGACCATACCGGCACCAGCTATAAAAACATAAGCCGGCGAATATAGCCACAAAAGACTGAAAGCTGCTGGAATGAAAACAGCGGCAACGTGACTTATGGTAAAACTAACGCCTGACGAAGACGCAATATCTTCCGGGTCAGCTATTTTTTGAAAATAGGTCTTAAGGGCGATAGCCATCGCAAAAAAGACGTGATCCAAGAGATAAAGTGCGATACCTATCCAAGCCTGAGAAACAAAAGCATTAGCCAACAAAAATCAAAATCAGACCAATATACTCAATAATCAACGAGCAACGCTCCCCGAAACGCTGGATAAATCGTCCGATTTTTGGCGCCATATAGAAGGTCATCCCCATGTTGACCAGAAACAAGACGCTCATATCAGAAGCGGAAAAACCGAACTTCTGAACCATAAGGAAAACAGCAAGCACGATAAAAATTTGCCGTCTCGCCCCTGACATAAATACAAGCGCATACCAACGCCAGTAACGAGAGTGCTACACTGTGTTCTTACGCTGCTCAACCGTTGATGTGAACCCCGGATAGGCTGACCAACAGAAGCAGGCTATAGCTATTGTGAAACACCCACCTAAAAATAGATCAAAAAATGAAAACCCACCAAATTCTACGGCAAGGTAGACTAGCCCAAATATAATAGCTGAGGTAATAGAGCGTAACGATATAATACGTCCAAAGACCACCGGTGCCCGGCTCCTATCAATCCACTGCAGGGTTAACGACTGGTGCAAGGTTTCAAACTAGTGAAAGCCGATAGACATGATAAAAGTCGTAATTAGCAATTCCCAGAATGAGGGAAAAATCCGGTAAGTGCTGTTCCGGTTCCAAGTAATAGTAGAGCTAGTAAAGCTAACGGTTGCTGACGCAAGAACAAGATAGCAAAAACTACGGCGAAGCTAAGAAAACCTGGGACTTCCCGAAGACTTTGGAGAATACCTATCTCTCTGCCGTCGAAATTTATCGTCTCAATTGCAAAATTGTTCAGAAGCCCAGTCCATGTGGCGAAGCTTAATGGCATGCCGATGGCCATGAGCATCAAGAGTGTCTCAGGCGAACGCCACTCTGTCTTTAGCTTTAAAAAACTAGGCATCACCTCAAGATAATTCTGAAAAATACCATTGATCTACAGTGGCATCTGGCAACCGCAAAGTCAAAGGGATCGGTGTTCCACGTTAGATTTAAACTGATAAGAAACTGGTTCAGCAGTCAACTTATATTGGGATAACCTTATCTCAGCTCTTACCGATTTCGGCAAAAGCAGCAAACCAGGTCAACTAGAAGCGTATTACAAAAATTTTTGATGATTCAGCATTATGGTTACTTATTTTAGCCTGGTGGAGGGTAAAGTTACACGAAACAGGCAGTACGACAATTAAAATAATTTCAGCACAGATTAGTTTTTAGGACAGAACAAATTAACCCGCTGCAAAATAAGCATGGGCAAAAATTCATATATCGCTAATAGCCCAGCTTGATTTTGCCTACCATTCCTGCATCGTAATGACCAGGAACATTACAAGCGAATTCGAGTTTTGTGTTCCTTGGAAATTTCCATAACAGTTCTGCCTTTTCACCAGGCTCTAGAAGAACGCTATTAGGTTCATCATGCATACCATGCCCTATCTTTTTCTGCATAGACTTAGCTGCATCCCAGTCAATTTTGTCTACTAAAATCACCCCATGCTCAATCATAGCCTGCATTTCCGGGATGTGGGCTTTATGCATCTCTCTCGTTGCAATGTTAAATTCATGGACAAGCTCCCCAGAATTTGTGATAACAAAATGTACTGTCTCCCCTTCTTTTATGCGTAGAAACGGGGGCTGAAAGTAGTTGTCAAACATCGTGATCTCGATTTTTCGGGAAACTTCAGACTTTTTTCCAGGCTCACCTATATCCGTGGCCTTATGATGCTTGTGGTCGCCGCTCCCAGCTGCAAAAGACGCCCAATTGATAGGGGATAAAGCAAGTATCGCAAAGACCATAACAAAAAATTTATTCGCCCCAGCGTTGCGCACGACGCACCATTTTCTAAATATTGACATTGTAGCTTGAACCTTGTTTAGGTTAGGTAATTTTTCTTATTTTTCAAACATAGACTTTTGCAAATATTCTTACAGGTTTTAGCATCAAACACTTTTGCAACCGCTCATTGAACCTGCCAGCTCACACTATTAGACGCGACTGATTTTCGAAATACAGTTTACCTACCACAAAAATCATCAAAAAGGTGGTTGGGAGAGCCACACAAACAGGTGGAATGCACACGGGTATAGGTCCGATTGTTAGAAGAAAATCCTGCTTTCTTGGTAGCAATATCCGTTTTCTTAGCAACTGGGTCGGTTGTAGCACAACCAGAAAAAAAGCTGCAAGTGAAAGGCTAAGAACAGCGAGTGTAGGTCTAACGTGTATATTTGAATTGATCATGGATTAGCCTGCAACAGTCGCCTAGTGATTTGATCTGTTGTATCGTACAATAATATCCTAACCTTGATAAAGCGATAAAACGGTTTTTAAGCTATACAAACCTCTGAACGGTACGACACTCATGATCTATAAATTAGCGCCTCAGGCGACAAAACTAAGATTATTTAAGGTAAACTCTGTTGTAATAGATTTTGTAATGACCGATAATTTAAGCAAATAGGTGGGTAGTCCGGTACATCGTGGATAATATTAGCTTTACCATCCCCTTAATGAGCTTTTTAATCATAATACTATTGCGATCTGCTCTCTCCAAAATGTTGAATGCGCCATAAAACTCGGAGTTTATATTGACACAAAAGAAATATTTTGAGGATTTTGAAAAGGGATTTCGTCACCAGTACCAGGTGCCCGGCCTAACAGTCCATGAAATAAAAGAATTTGCTACCCGGTATGACCCTCAGCGTTTTCATTTGAATGAAGACGAAGCAAAGAAAACTCATTTTGGGGGACTTGTGGCATCCGGTTTTCAAACCCAGTTAAAGTGCTTTGAACCCTTCTGCCGCCAAATTCTAGCTGGCACAAAGGCTGTTGGGGCCCCAGGTATAGATAGTCTTAAATGGCTACGGCCATGGCATCCTGGCGAACAACTTGATGTAAATATTGTTCTTATTGGGAAGCGCCTGTCATCGAAGCGGGACGACCGAGGCTATCTGGATTTCAAATTGGAAGCAGAAGCTTATAAAACGATGACTTTGACCATGAAATGGGTAGTCATCATGCTGACCCGAGACGGGAATGCTTAAACATCTTCCTCAGATCTGCTAAAGTGAAAATACATTACTGCGTTCGGAGTTTTTTCCGAGGCCCTGCTCTGCCACGCGGGAACCAGCAGGAGTAACGGGACAAAATAAAATTATCTCAATCATCGCTTGGAAAACTTTGCAACTTAAAAATACCCTGTTGAAAGTTCCCTGCTGTAAAAGCTATAAATTTTATCTTAGTGCAAGAAAAGATCACGTGGCGTGTTCCGATGTCTGATCAAGCCAGCAACCTTTCTACTCGCTACCTATAACAAGCTTAATCAATGATCGGCTCGATAAGGATAAATAGCTAGTTGCAAATAATAGATCTGTGTCATTATATTACTATTGCAAAGGGTGGAGGCCTTATTTGCCCAACCTAAAAATCCTGGCGCTAGGCGGTGACGGTATCGGACCTGAAATACTTAAGCAGGCCCTACGTTTAGTTAACCATTTGGCTAAAAAGACGCGGCTACCCATAAATGTGGATCATGATCTTCTACATGGAGCGAGTTATGATGTGCATCGAACCTTTTGCACCTCTGACGTTCTAAAAAAGGCACGTGCCGCGCATGCTGTTCTTGTTGGTGCCGTTGGCGGACCGAAGTGGGATGATATCCGCATGCCCGGTGGAGCTGAATGTCAGGATGGCCTAATGCATCTACGCTACCATCTAAAGACCTATCTTGGTTTGCGGCCGGCAAAAGCATGGAAAGAACTGCTCCCCATAATACCATTTCGACCTGAAGTAGTTGCCGGAGCTGACATCTTGGTACTACGTGAGATGTGCGGCGGCGCCATGTTCGCGACTCAACGAGGGCAAACGTTTTCCGCCGGAAAGAGGCAAGGTTTTGATATGACGGCCTATGATGAAGATGAAGTTGCGCGCTTTGCTCGAGGCGGGTTTGAACTAGCTCGACGACGGCGCAAGAGGCTCACCAGCTGTGATAAGTCTAATGTCATGGAAAGCTACAAGCTTTGGCGATGCATAGTTGATGAAGTAGCAAAGGACTATCCCGATATTTCTCTTCAACATCTTCTTGCCGATAACTGTGCCTATCAGATGATGATGCGCCCAAGTGAATTTGATGTCGTTATTGCTTGCAATCAGCTTGGCGATATCTTTAGTGACCTAACAGGAACTCTCGCCGGCTCACTTGGCATGCTGCCATCTGCCTGTCTTGCCTCAAACCCTGCAGAAGGGCCGGCCTTTGGTATTTATGAAAGCACATCAGGATCCGCCATTGATATAGCTAGAAAAGGCATTGCTAATCCAGTAGGGATGATCCTATCAGCGGCGATGATGTTTGAATATACATTTGCCCTGCCGGAT
Source organism: Magnetovibrio sp. (assembly GCA_002722175.1). Classification (GTDB taxonomy): domain Bacteria; phylum Pseudomonadota; class Alphaproteobacteria; order Rhodospirillales; family Casp-alpha2. The sequence continues at coordinate 132,109 of PBKU01000014.1, read as the reverse complement.
CTTCGACTGGCGGTAGAGGATGCGATTGAAAAAACGCTAGCCGATGGCATAGGGACACCGGATATCGGTGGCGATGCTTCATCCACGGAAATGACGGATGCTATCTTAAAAAGAGTGGATACTTAAAATTCGACTATGTCATAGCCAGCGGGATCTAGTCGCGTGGCGTGCCACGTGCCATACGCATTGCAGACCGGATAGCGGCCGGCACTGTTTATATAAATAACTAGTTCAATGCTTCCGCCCAAAGCCCTGTTGGTGGTTGGAAACAATCAGGCTATGGCCGGGAGAATGGGTGGGAAGGCATACGAGGTTTCATGCGGACCAAATCAGCTTGACTATCCCTTGAACCAGGCATGTAAAGCAGCAACCCTTTTCCAACCAGCCGACGTTAGCGGCTACAACAGGTCGGTCTCTAGTTTGCCCCTTATCTTAGAGCAATCTAAAAGAGCAACACGGCACAAGTCGAAGAACTCTTATATCTCTTTTGCCTCTCCGTCACGACAGCAGACAAGGCTATCGTCATACTAATGTCTCAGCGTACTATAACAAATCTTGTATGTCAGATTTACGTAAAGTGATCTTTCTTGCATAGGTTATTGGATTTTTTTTGGAGTTACCCCCTTTATCTCAACGAAAGCAGCATTAGGCCGTCGAGCAAAGAATGTTTTAAAACGTTCACGCCAATCAGGTGGGCCGCGAAGGCCCAAAAACGATATCGATGAGCCAATCCCTCCAAATTTGCTCCCCGACGGAACCACATGACACCCGGCACATACTTTTTCGGCAAGGAGCCGGTCTTTTTTGATACTATCAGCCATCGATTGCGAATGCCATATAATTAGAAGAGAACTGATAAGGAAGTAATTGTTTCATCGTCTTTACCCGGATTTTTCTGAAACTATGCAAACGGACCTTCTACCTGATCATCCAAGAGAACCGTTAAAGTAAACCGACGTGGAGTATGTTTAAGAGGCAACCGAGAAATACACTTAGCTTGCAAACTGGTTTTATTGTCGTTCAATTGTCGCATTGCTGACAAATCCCTTTTTCACCTCTTAGCTATGCATATTATTCTTTTCCGCTATGTCAGGAAAGTCGACGGGCACACGCAATGTCCCAGTTACCGAAGTTATGATTCCACCACGGTTTCCGACCTCGATGTCACCATACCTTTGTCTAAAGCATTCAGGTAGCTCCCGATCTCCCGGCATGGCTAGCCACAACCGTAAAAGGTGACGGCGGTTTTCCTGCTCAGGCCAGTCAATATAGGCTGTGCGATCATGCAATTGTGAATGATTATAAACGAACTGAATATCACCCGGGATTAGCCGCATCCGAATATGTAATACAGGATCATTCGCCAATTGGTCAAAATAGTCCAGTGCCTGGATGTGTTCCCGGGTCAGGCGCATCGCTGTGGAAAACCGCTGAGCACTGTCAATGTATTCACGCTGATAAAAAATCGTCAACTTACCGTGATGCCAGCTCAAGGGAGGGATTGTCATGAACGGCTCCTTCCCAAACGGTACCTCACCTCGACGATCCGTTGCAATAGGATCGAAAAGATGTTCTAAAAGGTCGGGTCGGCTTGCCCGCATTTGATTATAAATGCTCTCAGCACTGACCAGAAGGCTTTCGCCCCCCTCTTTCGCATCCCTTATACATAGAAGCCCAACCACATCTGCGCTATCAGTATGGAAGTTTTGTCGCCGATTGGTTTGATAAATGCGGATGTTTGGATCGTTCGAATCTGATCCAACATCCCGGACATGTCCCAAAATGTGACCTGCAGCATTTTGGGATCGAGCCGACCCTAGGTAAGCCCCAATGCCGCAGAAAATAGCAGCCGTCATCTCGAGAGAATACCTTGCGACAGGCAGACCCCGCAGCACCTCGAACCCGATCCCGTTCAACAGCTTGTCCGAAAGCCGGGCCAGATGGTTTGAAAATTCAGGCAGCGGAAAGTTCTCCTTAGTGATCTTTCCAAGATCATAGCCGAGCGAAAGAAAGTACGTCGCTGCTTCTTCTAACTCGGCAATTTGCCCGCTTGACAGATGAACAAGCCATTCGTCTGTCCTCTGTTCCAAGTTTCTGCCAAGCCAAGCCGCAGAGCCCACAATTTTGGAAGGAATATGATCAAGAACAGAAATGACGGCACTCCACTTTTTTTGGGAGGACAAAACAAAACTCTATTTGATACATAGGGGTCAGAGTGTTGCCTGCTTATTGACATCTATGCAATTCTATCGAGAATAATGTTTTTCAACACTCAAAATCAAGTCATGCTATCTGTGATAGTTTGCTCGGAGCTTTTTCTACTTTATTTTTTTTTTTGATACCTGCAAGTTTTATCTTTATTAGTTTTAACTGGACGTTTGGCCACGCTCCCTGACCCTCAATTGATCTCTAGAAATAGCCCTTGGCATTAAAAGACGTTGTACCTTTAATCCCTTATGGCCTATACCAATATTTTCCTAATATAATAATAGTTTAAGGATGGGAATCAAAACAGCATGCCCGATTACTTCAACTTATTCTTTAACGGATACAATCAATTATTAACCCTGGGCGGCGCAGTTATCGTTATGCTTACCCTTTCTTCTATCGGAGGCGTTTTGGTGGGACGCAACAGACCCGTCGAAGCAGATTTTGTATTTGGGTGGGGTGCACTCACCCTCATATTCACCATCACAACTATTTTCCTTGCGTCACCACTTGAAGCAGTAACCTGGGGGATTGTTGCTATGGTGCCATTTGCTGCGTGGTTCCTTTATAATCGGGATGGCCAAATCAGTGCTTTCCATGGATTTCGCATTCTATTGTTAGCCGCACCTCTGCTCCTTATAGCCTCTGCAATGGCTCCATCCCAGTGGGATGAATTTTCCCACTGGTTGCCAGCGCCCCGATTTTTGATGCTAACTGATGATATTCCTTCGCTAGATAATCCAATTATCGGGACTCAAATGTTGCCTGCCTATCCCTATGGTTGGCCTTACCTGACATATTTTTCCAGCCGAATCACTGGAGTTTTTTTAGATGGTAGCGGCAGAGTCCTAAATCTTCTCTTTTTGCTGTCCTTCGGAATGTTAGTCATGCGAATTGCTGCAAAAAATGCTGGATATAAGGGTAAAAAATCCATTGGATGGAAACTAGCAGGTTTTTCTGTCGCATTCGTGACAATAACAAACCCTACCTTTATCCAAAAAATAATTTTCACTTCCTATGCAGAAACAAGCACTTCTGTGGTGCTTGGCTTTACAACCTACTTGTACTGGTCACTCCTCAATGCCCAGGCATCAGGAAAAGACAAAGAAGCCTGGCAGATTTCCTGGCAGGTCACGTTAGCAAGCATTGCCTTAATAAATATCAAGCAGGTTAATATCGTTTTACTCGGAAGTGCTACTCTGATGTATCTTTTAGTCGCATGGCAAGATAAAAGTATACGGTCTAGTCAAGCAGTTCAGTTAGCAGTTTCTACTCTTGTCCCAGTCTTTATTTTTTATGCACTCTGGCGTTACCACGTTACCATTAATTTTGGTTCGATTGATGGCACTGAAGCACAGATAATGCCATTTGAGAGGTGGCACGTTAGCAAGATGCATCTGATCTTTCTTCAGATGCTTATAGTTGCTGGAAAAAAAATTGGTTTCTTTGGTGTAATGGCAGTGGCTACTTATTTAGGAGCACGTGCCTTTCTGAGGATAACAACTCCCTTTAACCGATTAACCATCCTAACAGGTGGAATATTCCTCGCCTATAACGGATTTTTGTTTTTTACTTATCTTGCTTCGTTTAGCGAAAATCAAGCCCTGACCGTGGTGTCTTTCTGGCGGTATAACACCCATTTAGGGATGCTTGCCGTTTTGTTTATCGCAGCTTCCTGCGGCCTTTTGTGGCGGCAGCTAGACCTTGAAAAGAAAAAATTAAAGTTATTTGCCTGGCTCCCCGCTGTTCTTGTCTTTATTGCTCCGTTTATATTTGTAAAAAAACTACGCTTTGACCTGGAGCCCTTCAAGCCGCACTTTACAAATGTAGCTAGAGAATTAGCTGAAATGGTACCGAAAAATGATCAACTCGTATATATTGACCCCAAGGGCTCAGGTGAATCCGCTGTAATCGCGCGCTACATTACAAACCGATGGACTATTCCCTACCTATCCGCCTTTCACGGCCAAACATACGAATCAATCAAACAGCTGACAACAAGCGACGGGCGACCAACTTGGGTTCTCGTTCATTCCGTTACTCCAGATGTCATAGAATATTTTAAGACTCCTCTGCAGGACAGGGTTTCGTATCTCATAAGAAAACAGGAAGACAGCTGGAAAATCTTACAAAAGTGGCCATACCCGGAAAAATAGAAGGCTATCAACTTGGCCTAGTCTTCCTTAGGCAAAGCCTGTTTAAGTCTAGAACGTCTTAGCATATTGGCAAGAGCCATTTCAGATCGCGATTCTTGTATTCCATTTAAAATGTTTTGTATCATTTTAAATGGGCGCACTGGCCGTCGCAGCCAGGCTGAAAAGTAAAATAAAGCAACCCCGATCCAACGAAGAGCCTTTAGCTTTCTATCACTGAAGTGCTCACTGTATGATATGGTCCTGGAAGCATCCGCGTAAGACCGGAGGCTATCATAATATCGGTCGTCTAGTACAAGCTTCTTTTCCCGTCTAATTTTTTCAAACAACTCAGATCCTGGATAAGGAGAAAACGCCCAAACACTAATATCATATGCTCCGGCAATACCCATCCGAACAATAAAAATGTAACTTTCAAGAACTTCCTTTAACGTCTCCCCAGGAAATCCAAAAATTATATTGCACTTGACATTCATGCCCTGAGAAAAACTGCTCATAATCGAGGAAATAACAGCTTCCGTTTTAATTTTTTTCTTGATGCGTGCCAACACGCCCTTGGAACCACTTTCGGGTGAATAAGAAAGGTTTCGGCATCCTGATCGAAAGAGATACCCTGCAACTTCATCATCTATGGCTTCCGAGCGCGTACCACTCGGCAGCTGCCAAGTAAATGTTAACCCCCTCTCAGCAATCTTTTGACAAAACTTAACGATCCAGTCTTTCTTGACGATTGCGGTGAGATCATAAAAATCAAAATTAACTGCACCATATTTTTTTTGGTATATTTCAATTTCGTCCAGAAGTAACTCTGGATCCCGAGCTATCCAACGTGTTGTCCACATCAATGGATTGGAACAAAAGGTGCATTGATAGGGGCAACCACGACTTGCCATTAAAGGCATGGAACGCCCACGATTTACACCAAAGCCATAACCACGTTCCAGATAATTTTCAATTGGGGTAAGATCCCATGCTGGAAGCGGAATATCGTCAATATTCCTTTTCCGTGCGCGCCGGGGATTGCAAACCGCCTTGCCATTTTGGTCTTTAAAAACTATACCCTGGATTGCATTTTTGTCAAAATTCCTGCTAACGAACGAATTAACAACTTCTAGGGTTGTCTCCTCACCCTCTCCTAGGACTCCCAAATCAAAGTCACTCCCTTCGATGCTTTCTACTGGCACGGCTGTAATATGCTCTCCCCCACCCATCAAAAGTACGTTCGGGAACTTAATACGAAGACGGCTGACAAGGTCCCTACAGGTAGGCCATTCAAAGGAAAACCCACATGCTACACCAATCACCTTTGCATCTGGAGGCACCTTTTCCACAATCTCGTTCAGTGATAGACCGTACAAATAGCATTCATTTTCCGCTTTATGCCGGGTGTCCAGAGCTTCACCAACACCGTCAATAAAACTAACATCATACCCCTCATTACGAAGCGTACCCGCAATGTAGGCAAGCCCCAATGGGGGCGTAAACATTGTAGTCTGATTATTTGCAGGGACCAGAATAGATGGCCTAATAAGGCAGATTTTCCAGGATTTATTTTTCAAGGCAACCCCCCCTGTGCACAAAGCTTCTTTTTTTCTATCATTTCCTAATAAAGATTCACCTCTAAATTTACAATTAAATCGATTCAGGCCTTTTTCTATTAAGGGGATTATTATTTAATTAAATTATTTTTCTACTTCAGACAAACTAAATCCTACTTTGGCCCTTTGGTTCCATGCACTCGCCACGTCACCCTGCTTATAATTAAAAAGTAATTAATATAAAATTCTCATGTGCCGGGGCAAGAGTAATTTGTTTAACTGGTAGAGCGTATGATTTTATTCTATGTTTCAAGTATAACAAATAAATAGTGTTCAAATTTCCGGATGTTTTTTTGATGAACCCTCAACTTTAATAACACGAAAAGTTCGTGCAAGCCGCTACACGATAAATGGTCACATGATAATCGTGAAGCAAACCTGATTAAGGGAGATCTTAAATATGGCCGAAGAGCGAAATTTGTTTTTTCAGGGTTGGCAAGATGACGGACATGTAAAAATGTACGACTGGTTTTCCTATTTCCCAACACCACTATTTTTGAAACAGTTTGAATATTTTAATGAACTCCGGTTGCTCAAAGAATATTTCCAAAAACATAACATGAAAGAACAAAAAATCTACGAGGTTGGCTGCGCAACAGGTGAACTTTTCCGGTATTTGAATACAAAGAAATATCGCTGCAAATATCATGGCTTTGATGTTTCCGAAAATGCCCTCCGTGCTGCAAAGGAAAAATATCCAAAGGGAAATTTTTCTCGGATAAAAGAAAATACAAGGCAGATCTTTGAACGTTTTGGTCAGGCAGATGTTGTCTTTAGTCGCGACGTTATTCAGCATCAAACAGATGTATGGGGATTTTTGGATTCATTGATTGAATTGACAAGACATTCATTGATTATGCGGATAAGGACACGAGACGCGGGAGCAACCTGCCTCGACCCTGAATTGTCCTGTCAAGCCCATTATGGGAAGCACTGGATGCCGTACATTGTCATTAACACCGATGAACTCTGCGAACATGTCGGTAAATTTAGTGAAGTTAAAAAAATAAATATTCTAAAGAGCTATGGGATTTTAGGGGGTGATAATAAACGATTTGTCCCAAAAGAACTTTATTTTTCGGAAGCTGGGACCGCAGAAACAAGTATTTTGATTGAAAAGGGACCAAGAGAAGGACAAAATATTGAAGTTAATTCTATTGCCCGGTCAGACAAATTGCGTCTGTCGCTGTTTGAGCGAGCATGGTTGAAACTTTGGTTAATAAAAAACAGGCCGACTTAAAGCATTTATGGGTTTTCTAAATTCCGCTTTGGAAATTTCTGGTTTCCTGCATGCTTTTAATTATGATGAATCACCTTACCCTTATTCGACAGGGTTGATGTTATGAAAGACCCGTCCACCAAATGGTTATTTTAACGACGCATTCTTAGGCTTTACTTAGGGACGTTTCAGTAGCCTTTTTTAACATTAACTGTGAACCCTTTTTTCATTTTGTCTGTTATTGGCTGAAACAAAGAATTCATGGTAGTATAACATTAGGCAATAACGGGACAGCCTATGTTAAGACTTCTTGTTTTCTGCCTGATACTATCTTGCTGCTTTAGGAGGTATGAGTTTTGGCAAGCATTACATTAAGCGGCGTTACAAAAGTTTTTGGAAATTCCAGAGTTCTCAATACGACTAACCTCGAGGTTGCCGATGGGGAATTTCTAACGCTCGTGGGACCTTCAGGATGCGGGAAGTCAACCACATTAAGGATTATTGCAGGACTTGAGAACCAAACTACCGTCAATGTAATGATCGCTGGAAAGAAGGTGAACGATCTGAGACCAAGTCGCCGTAACCTGGCAATGGTCTTTCAATCCTATGCACTTTATCCTCACTTGACAGTACGCCAAAACCTAGAAATTCCACTTAAGCTAAGAGATTTATCCTTCGCTGAAAGAATCCCCCTTATTTGGTCCTGCGTCCCTGGGGCTCGTGAAAAAGTAGATAAGATTGGTAAAGTAGTTAATGAAATAGCTGCGACACTAAAAATTGAGCATTTACTTGATCGGAAACCCGGTCAACTGTCCGGAGGACAACGACAGAGAGTTGCCCTTGGTCGCGCAATGGTCCGAAAGCCTGCTGCTTTTTTAATGGATGAACCACTCTCGAACCTTGATGCAGGACTCCGTGTGCATATGCGAGCCGAACTAGCTGGTTTGCATCGAAGTCTGAAAACAACCTTCATATATGTTACACATGATCAGGCTGAAGCATTGACCATGTCTGACCGGATGGCGGTGATGATAGATGGTGACATTCTTCAAGTTGGTGCCCCTAATGACGTTTACAATGATCCAAAAAACATTCGTGTGGCAGAGTTCGTTGGCAGCCCAAAGATCAACATTTTGCCGGGCAGGACTGATCCTTCGGGCGTTTTATCGTGTCTTAATGTCAACCTTTCTCGACGCCTCAGAGAATCGGTTGCAGGCGACGTATCTATAGGCCTCCGTCCCGAGCACCTCTCTTTACAGAAGAAAAATGCCGAGAATTGTTTTTTGGGGCGCCTTACATATAAAGAAAACCTTGGTTCTGACGTCTTTCTCTACGTTACTATAAATGACGAGGCCCACCAAGTTATTGCACGGGCGACACCTTTTGAAGGCCACGATGTAGCCATTGGTGATGACGTACGGCTTTACCTGGTGCCCGATAAAATTATTGTGTTCAGCGCTGACGGCAATCGGCTTCAGCTCGTTTAAATGGTGGAACTGCATAACTTATGACCAACTCTCGTACCCACATTGCATTTGTAGCACCCGCAATAATTTTAATGTTAGTAATCTTGATTTTTCCAGTGTTTGTTGCCGCCACACTTTCCTTCACAGACTATAGCCTAGGCAATAAGACTTTCAACTGGGTTAGCTGGGAAAACTATGAAGCCCTTTTAAAGCGCTCAAGTTACAAAAAAATGTTCTCGGCCTCCCTTACTTACGTTTTCATTGTTGTCCCCTTTTCTGTAGTTCTAGGGCTCGGCTCGGCCTTGCTGTTATCCTCATTGCGCTTTGGCAGTGAAATCTACAAGACTATTTTCTTTTTGCCCGTGATGGCAACCCTTCTCGCAATGGCTATTGCATGGGAGTTTACCGTCGACCCAATTATCGGGGTTGCAAACGCAACACTCAAAAGCGGCTGTGAAGTCAAATGGTTTTATTCTTTGATGACAGGTTCCTGGAGAGGAGGTGAGCCTCTTGATAGCTGGTATGGGTTAGGCTGTGTCGAAGGAATGCCAAATTGGCTTGGTGATAGAAAACTAGCCTTAGGTACAATTTCATTTATTGGTGTCTGGCAGGCATTTGGGTTTAATATGGTCCTTTATTTAGCGGGGCTGACCGCTGTGCCGAGAGAACTGTATAATGCAGCTCAGATGGATGGTGCAGATACTGCCTGGAAACGCTTTAGGCTTGTGACGTGGCCAATGCTTGGCCCAAGCCATGTATTTGTTGTCACCATTACTTCAATTCGTTCTTTTCAGGTATTTGACACGGTAGAAGCACTCACGCAGGGAGGGCCTAGCAAAGCAACGTATGTAATGGTTTACGCAATGTTTGAAAAGGGAATAAAGCAAAACCTGGTGGGTATTGGGTCCGCTATTACCATTGTCTTTCTCGCGTTTGTTTTAATACTTACCCTCACCCAGGTTTATTTCGTAAATCGGAGAGTACACTACTCATGAACAAATCAGAAAATTGGTATAGTGAATTCTCAAAACACATGATTTTGCTTTTTGGCACCATAATTGTCATTTTACCATTCTATCTAATGCTCTCCTTTTCTTTTAAATCTCCAGCAGAAATTCAAAGTATTTCCGGCGGATTCTTTGGCAACCAAGCCCTGATGACAGATAATCGCTGTCTAAAAGCCGGTAAATCAAAGGAAGCTTGTACAATGCGCCCAGTTATATACAATTATAGCGCAGCATTTAGTGAAGCACCCCTTTTACGCTATCTGCTCAACGGTGTAATTGTAACCCTGTCAATTTTCTTTATTCAAGTAATCGTTGCGCTCCCTTGCGCATATGCTTTGGCCAAATTAAAGTTCTGGGGCCGTGATGTCGTTTTTGGTCTAGTGATTTTTTGCCTTTTAATTCCAGTCCACGCCATAGCGCTTCCTCTTTATCTGATGTTAGCAAAAGTTGGCTTGACCAATACTTATGCTTCACTCGTGATACCCTGGACAATATCAGTATTCGGTATATTTCTGATGCGACAATTTTTTAAAACTGTTCCAGATGATCTGATTGATGCTGCGCGAATGGATGGGATGAGTGAGTTTAGTATTGTATGGACAGTAATGCTACCCACTGCTATCCCCGCTCTTTTAGCTTTTGGTATTTTTTCAGTAGTCGCCCATTGGAATGATTATTTTTGGCCTCGAGTAGTTATCACGGGGGATCGCGACTTAATGACCCCACCACTTGGCCTTCGAATGTTCAAATCTGACATGGATGGAAATGAATACGGGCCAATGATGGCTGCAGCAACAGTAATAGTTGCCCCTCTCGTGGTCGCTTTCTTATTGGCACAGCGGCGATTTATTGAGGGAATCACACTCACTGGAATGAAATAGACTTTTCTTATAATTGAAATATCTTTGTTATGCTATTGTATTTAAAACGCAATCAAATTAAGTTTATCTGTCTCTTCAGTATGTAGTAATTAATTATTCTTTTAAAAATAAATTACTGATTCAAGACAGCAAAATGGACCAGCTAACATTTCTGGTTGGTCAATCAAGTCAACTCCAAGGAGGAAAGATTATGCAATTGAAACGGACTCTACTTGCTCTAACCGTTGGGGTCGCAGCAGTATTTAGCTTCCAGGCAAAAGCCGTAACAATCGAGGTGGCCTATCCGTACTCTGCACTATTTGATACAACCTTCCAGCGGATGATGCCTCTATTCAAAAAAGCTCATCCCGATATTGAAGTTAAGTTCCGAGCTACCTATGATAATTATGAGGACGCTGCAAACACTATCCTCCGGGAAGCCGTGGCAAACAAGCTGCCTGATGTCACTTTGCAGGGGCTAAATCGCCAAGCCCTATTTGTAGAGAAAGGCATTGCAAAATCCCTCGAGCCATTTATAGCAAAAGAGAAGAATTTTTCCAAAGACGGGTATCATAAAGCGATGCTTGATTTAGGGACGTTTAATGGAAAAGTCTATGGGCTGCCCTTTTCAGTTTCGCTCCCCGTTGGTTACTATAACATGGATGCTTTCAAGAAAGCCGGGATCACGTCCCACCCAAAAACCTGGGATGATGTTGTAGCGTATTGCGATAAACTTAGAAAGGTTGGCTATGATAACCCGCTATTTTGGGGATGGAACGTCACCGGAAACTGGTTTTTTCAAGCACTGCTCTGGAGCCAAGGCACTCCAATAATCAAGAACGGAAAAGTTAATTTTGATGGCCCAGAAGGGTTAAAGGCGCTTGAAACTATGAAGAAACTGTTCCGCGGCTGCAAAATGAAAAACCTAAAAGCTGGTGATGCCGGCAAGCCATTTAATGCTGGCAAAGTAGCCATGTTTTTCTGGTCCACTTCAGCAGTTGGAGCAATTGAGCGGGCAAAAGGTGACTTTGTAATGGAAACAGGGTTGTACCCAGGCATGGGAAGTCCGCCAAAAGGTCTACCCGCTGGCGGAAATTCGGCCATGTTTGTCTCCACTTCAAAGGATCCGGCAAGGATTGAAGCAGCATGGAAATTTCTGAAATTTATTACATCGGGTGTCGGAGCAGCTCAAGTGGCGGAAACCACCGGATACATGCCTCCAAACAAAGCAGCAAATGAAATGCTTGATGAATTTTATAAAAAGAATCCAAATAAACTTACTGCGGTTAAGCAGGCGGGCCTTCTTCGAGACTGGATTGCATATCCTGGCGACAAAGGGTTGGCGATCACTCAAGTGATCTATGATATGCTTGAATCGATTGTGACGGGGGAATCAGATGACATGAAGGAACTTCAAGCAGAGATGGTCGCTGAAGTCAGTGCAATGCTTCCAAAGTAAAGAAATATAGGACCATTCTCTGTTTAAGATTAACCAGGTGGCTGCAAACTAATTGCAGTCACCTTTTTTGTGACTTTGATAATTTTGTGGATTTGCACCTGCACATAAATGACATCCCGTATTAATTTTTTTTCCAATAAATATAATTCGTCTCTCCGATTGGCAACCCTAACTGACAGTTCACCCCTAATACAGTCACAACTCTTCTACAGAATTTCCTGTATTAAGTCTTGATTTAATTGATTTTATAATGATTTGGGAGATAGAGAGATCATTTTTATGATATCTTTGTAAAGCCACCTTTCTTCAATTAGTTCTAACCCGGCCGTTTCTGCATATTGCTCTGTCCTTTGATCAAACGCTGCACCATAAATATGCTTCACCCACGGTTCCCAGAGCTTCATGATAAAGCGCCGAATCGGGTTTTGTGAAATTGAATATTCTAATATGCGGATAATCCCTCTAGCCTGGCAAACTCGTCGCAATTCATTAAGAGCAAAAACCTGCTGCGACTCTTCAAGCACGCAAAACAGGAAGGTTGCAACTACATTATCGAAAGTATTATCAGGAAAATTCAGCGCTGTTACATTCATTTCTTTCAACGTAACTGATATGCGAAGCTTTCTTTGACGAATTCTGGCACGATGTAACATTGCGGGACTGAGATCAATACCGGTAACTTTGCTGTCTTTTGGGTAAAACGGAAAATTTCTTCCTGTCCCTACGCCGGCGTCAAGCAGGCTTCCAGATAAGCCATCAAACACAATTTTACGCAAAGATTTGTAGCGACTATGCTCAAACGGTAGATCTAGTATATCGTAAAATATGGCTACACGATTATATACTTTTATCTTTCTGTTTATTTGACCTATCATATCACTCGTGATTTACCTATTAGCAGCCCACCATGGATTATACTGGCCGATTTATTTTACCGATGAAAACATCTGATCCGGCTTGATAAATTTTTCTTTTCATAAATTCACCTATAGGTAGTTTGCGTCCCAGGAAACAACTTCCTGTATTAGCCCGAACAATGTACCGTCTTAAGCCGGAATGCCGCAAACTATCAAAGAACATTGTTGTATTTCACGCCCAGTATTCTGGAACTCCTATTAATAATTAGGAATTTTTAATTATTTTATATTTTCTAACCTATTGTCGAATGAAAATACATAAGATCGGGTTCTCTTATAAGGTTTCTTTATACGGGTTTCACTGCGCAAAAATCACAGACCGGACCGGTTTGATTACCACCCCATTCCGTATTGTTCGAAACTGAAAGTAAATGACAATTCTTTTTCTACGCTCAATTAACTGGATTCTGGGTTTCTCCGTACTAAGGAACGGATTGTTATGCAATCGAATAATCTTGTCGTCTTCTATTTCTTTTCTTCATCAGCAACTGGGTTTATCAACGTACCAATCATCGAAATTTCAACTTCAGCCACATCCCCTGGTTTAAGAAATACCGGAGGATTTCTCTTAAATCCAACACCACCAGGCGTTCCCGTTACAAGAACATCTCCAGCTTCCCAAGGCAGCGCACGCGAAACGTAGGATATAAGGGTAGGAATATCGAAAATTAGCTGTTTTAGACTGGCTCTTTGCATCTCTTTACCATTTAGTCGCATAACTATATTCATTTTTTTATAATCAGGAATTTCGTCAGCAGTGACCATCCAAGGTCCAAAAGCGCCTGTATGCAGAAAATTTTTACCCATGGCAAACTGGCTCGTGTGACCTTGCCAGTCCCGAATAGTACCCTCATTATAGCACGCATAACCGGCAATATGGCTTAGTGCGTTTTCCGGATCAATATGACGCCCGCCACCCCCCAAAATAACCGCCATTTCCGCCTCAAAATCAAAATGTTCCGAAACAATCGGACGAATCATTGGTTGACGATGGCCTACTTGGCTCGCTTGATATCGATGAAATATACAAGGATATTCTCCAACAGTTCGTCCTGTTTCATTAACATGATCAAAATAGTTTAAACCAACACAAATAATCTTTCCCGGATTTGGTATAACCGGAAGGAATGATATTTCTTCACTTTTAATGCCAGGAGGGTGGCAACCTGAGAACTCACCTGCATCCTTAAGCAAATTTCTTTCAATTAACTCCTTGAGTGTTTTTGCTTCATCGATTTGATTTGTTAGATCTATGATTCCTTCATCATTAATGGCGCCAAAGCCCTTTATTCCATTTTTTTCAAACGACACAATTTTCATGAAATTCCCCTGGTTAAGGTTTTAGTGCATGCCGTAACTAAGCTGTTTCAATCTGCCAAGCATATGATGAGCTTTGTAGTTATTAAGTCTAGTATTTTTTGTACAGTATAAAGCATCCTAGCATTCTATGTCCTGCTACTTAGTATTTAATAGAGTAATTTGCCGTCAGTATTGTCGCCAAAGAAGATATAATGTGCTGTTTCGATACAGGATAAGCTTTAAGGTGCACGGCGGGCTGTTGACTCGATAAAATCCTAACTACCCAATTGTGATTTTTTTCAAGTACGTTAAAATACCAAGAGCAGCAATATTAGTTCTTCATCAGATTTCTTACACTCTCAATAATGGCTCGTAACGAGCAATTTAAAATTTTATTCAATTAAAATCTTACCAAGATAGTATATCTACAAAAATTAGAGCGCAAAACTGAATTGATTGAAAACCCTACTGTATTACGCTATTCAAAAATTTGTGATCCCCTTTTTAGCCGGCATCCAGTTAGGCATGGACATCGTGGTTTCTAGTAGAAAAATTCGAAGGGTGATACCCGTTGTTATTATTCTCAGCATAACAATTGTGATTCCAGAAAACGGATTGGCATTACCCTCCTGTCCATTTGACCGCGACCCGATTACTTCCCCTTGGTCAGAATGTCACGGTACTTATGCGTATAAAAATGGAAATAAATATGAGGGTGACTGGAAAAATGATCAATACAACGGAATAGGTACTTTAACTGATTCTATTGGAAACAGATACTTTGGCCAATTTAAAAACGGAAAATTCCATGGATATGGAACCGCTCATTTTGCCAATGGAAATACTTACGTGGGTGAATTTAAGAGTGATAAGTTCAATGGACAGGGCACCTATACCTTTGCTGACGGACGGAAAGATATAGGTGAGTGGAAAGATGATAAGATGCATGGCAAAATTATTCGATACTTCGCAAACGGTACTGTCGGTCAGGAGGGTATTTTTGAAAATGGTTTGCTCAAATATTTTCAAAATGTAACCCTTCAAGTTAGAGAGATAACCCAGCCAACCCCACCAAAAAAAGAATTTTCTCCCAATCTGAAGAAGAACGTACAAACCCTAATAAAAACAAAACGGTGCCCAAAATGTAATCTACAAGGGGCATACCTCCAGAGAATTGACTTATCAGGGTCAGACCTTCAAGGTGCTAATCTTACAGGGGCGTTCTTAAAATATGCAAAGTTGAAAGGAGCTAACCTGTCAAATGCGAACTTACAAAAAAGTGAAGGACGCAGTCTCGACCTCCGAGGTTGCAATCTCCAAGGCGCAAAACTTGAAAAGGTGAACTTCGAAGGAGCTAATTTGCGTGATGCCAACCTTAGAGGCGCAAGCCTTGCTAGAGGTAACTTTCGTTACGCTAGTTTCCAAAAAACTAACCTTATGCATTCCAATCTGGAAGAAGGAAATTTTCGCTACGCTAATTTTCAGGAAGCCAATCTCATAGAATCTAACCTCCAAGGAACAAGCTTTTTAGATGCTATATTTGTTGCGGCTACCCTCCATATCGAAGATCGAGAAAAAGTGGAATCTCAAGGTGCTATTTCCTTCTGGTTAAAACAATTTCATTTAGACCAGCGCAAATTTGTTGATGAACCAACTATCAACATTAAAGATCTACCAAAATGTGCTGATGACAATGCCCACGACACCTGGACAAATTGTGTTGGCACCCAAACTTTTTCTAATGGATGTAAGTTTGTGGGAAAATTTAAAGACGGTACTTTCCATGGAATTGGCGATGCCAGTTGTCCAGACGGAGTGAGAATAATCGGCGAATATAAGAAAAATAACCTCGTTAAAGGATCATGGCTCTATGCGAATGGCGACAAATATATCGGGGAATTTAAAGATTTTGAGCATCATGGAGCGGGAGTCTATATACATGCTGAAGGGACTAGGTATGATGGACAGTTTAAGGACGGTAAACCTTTTGGACAATTTGTTGTAAGCGAGGCGGATGGTGGAAAGTATTTTGGTCCATTGACCGGGGGCTCTGGTGGAACGATTATGAAAGCTCATGGTAAAGGAGCAATGATTTCAAAAAACGGGGTGATTGCCATTGGAGATTTTAAAGAGCACAAATTAGATGGTTCTGGAATTTTACTCTTAAAGAAGGAAAAAATATTCTCTGAAAAGGAACACATAGGGTTTGGAAGAGCAAAATACGTTGGAGAGTTCAGAAACAACAAACCACAAGGGAGTGGGAGTTTGACCTACCCTGATGGAAACAAATACATTGGGGTATTCAAAAATTTCAAGAAACATGGCAATGGGACTTTCTTCTTTTCAAAAACCAAGAAGATAACAAACGGTTTATTGCGATTAGAGGCTGAAGGAACAAAAGTTTTCAGCAAGGCGTTTGCGAATGAATACGCGACAATTCTGCGAACGGGGTATCTAAAGGGTGCATGGAAAAATAATATTTTTGTTAGCAGCGCTTCCACTGCAAAAATATCTATTGATCCTTTTGGTGACAACCAAGACCGGAGATAGTTACTGTAAGCCGATATACAGGTAGAAAACATTATCCATCTAATTTTTCCGTATAAACTTTAACCTGTATTGTCTGCCTTACGGGAAAAATATTTTTATTGCAAGCCATCTCCGCTCGTAGTAGTTGTTGCGTGTGGTTCTTCCCAATCGATAGAACGGGAAGATGAAAAGGGAATGCGGTGAGGTGTACCCATCAGGGACCAAAACCGCAGCTGCCCCCGCAACTGTGAGCGTGTGCCCCCCAAAAACCACTGGCATTGCTGGGAAGGTTGGGGTTAGGCAATAAGCGCGAGCCAGGAGACCTGCCACTTGGATTAAAACTTCAAGAGTTTGTCGGGTGTGACAAACAGGAGGTATTGTATGAAGCAGGCTTTATTTAGTACTATATCAAGTATTTTTATTCTTCTCCCCTCAATTGCTTTTGCTCATCATCCCCTTGCGGGGGTGCCGATGGAGAGTTTTTCAGACGGTATTCTCTCTGGGGTTGGCCATCCACTGCTTGGCTTTGATCACCTATTTTTTGTTGCCCTTGTTGGCGTTGTGGCATTATTTACAGGACGAAGATATTTATCCCCAGTGGCATATATAACAGCAATGCTAATTGGTTGTATGATGATGGCTACCGGGATTGAACTGCCTGTCAAAGAAGCGATGGTCGGATTATCTCTTCTTGGACTGGGAGCTCTTGTTCTATCAGGTCAAACACCAGGTTTTTTTCCTGCCCTTCTTACTTTTTTTGTCTTCGGTCTCTTCCATGGTTCGGCATTTGGTGATGCAATCGCTGCTCAGGAAGCTAGCGTAAGTAATCAGGTATTGACGGGTTATCTGCTAGGCTTGGGTGTAATCCAATATGCAATTGCCCTTACCGCAGGCTGGGTGCATTTACACGTTTTGCGGGCAACTGAACCAAGCTTTGTGAATACGCGCCTTGTTGGAGCAGTAGTTGCTGGCGCAGGGCTCTTTCTGACAATTGAAAACCTTGAGGCATTTTTCTTTAACTTAATGGGCTGGGTTACTTAAGATTTAGAAAAAGCGGTTCTAACCTGCCGGGAAACCTATTTTCGATTTTTATTTTATAATTCAGCATACAGTTTTTTGTATACTTTGATAAAATTTGAGCGTCCTAAGCGCTAATCTTGGTTATATAAAACTTGTAGTCACAAGCTGGTACATTGGAAAACTAAGTGTCAGAGTTGAAATAGCAAAGTAGAAATGTTTTGTATTGGCCTATGAAAATTCTCATCCTTCAGCACGCGCGCAGTGAACATTCAGGAAGCTTCCGAAATTTCTTAAAATCAGATAATCATGCCTTTTTTTCAGTACATCTTGATGAAGGAGAAAAACTTCCCGACCTTAACAACTTTGATGCACTCTGGGTCCTTGGTGGTCCCATGGACGTCTGGGAGGAGGACAAATACCCATGGCTCTTGAAAGAAAAAATTTTTATACACAATGCCGTTAAAAACAACGAAATGCCCTTTTTAGGCCTATGCTTAGGCCACCAATTGTTAGCCGAAGCCCTCGAAGGGAAGTGCGGTAAGGGTCATACGCCAGAAATTGGTGTCCAGCATATTGATCTAACAGTTGAAGGTGTAAAAGACCCACTCTTCAAGGGCATGCCCCAGTCTCTAATCTGCCTCCAATGGCATGGTGCTGAGGTTCAAAAAATACCTGTAGGTGCTGCGAATCTAGCTACGTCAAAAGACTGTAGAATACAGGCGATGCGGTGGGGGGAAAAGGCATATTCAGTTCAATTTCATATTGAGGTTGAAATTGATACAGTAAAGAACTGGTCCAAAATACCTACTTACCTTCAAGCCCTGCAATCTTCGTTGGGTGAAAATGGAGCAAAAAAATTACAAACTGACTGCGCAAAAAATATTCACACCTTTAATAGCCTAGCAAAACAATTTTATGAAAACTGGATTTATGTAGCTGAAACATCTTGATTCTGCGTTTGCACGAGAATAGTTGATGGAAAACCTAGAGAAACCGAATGTGAATTCGCGACATTCCCGCAGACTACGGATAGGCAATTCTTTTTTGAAAAATACCGAAGGATGTAACTGATGAAAAAAGCGTATTGGGTTGTAACTTATAGGGAAATTCTGGATCAAGAAAAGCTTGAGGCCTATGCAAAAGATGCTGCCCCTGCAATAATGGAGGCAGGCGGCAAGTTTTTAGTTCGGGGATTTCCAACGGAAACTTTTGAAAACGGCTTAAATCAACGGACGGTTGTTACAGAGTTTAAAAACCTAGAAACAGCAGTAAACGCCTACACAAGTGAAAAATATATAAGAGCATTAAAAAAATTAGATAATGGAGCAATTCGGGACATACGGATTATAGAAGGTGCTGATTAATGGATATCACTTCCTTCCCGTTGCTGTCATTTCTGTCATATTATTAATTAGAGAAGCATATATGGACCAAATCCAACTATTCTTCCATCCCTTAGTTTTGGCAGACCTTAAAAAAACGCTCCGCACATAAAGAAGTTACATCAATTAATAAAAATTCATTATCCTAATGATGGTCAGAATATTTCTTGTCCGCAAATCTAATAACCAAGACAGCCCCAGCAATTAAAAGTATAGAGATTGATTCATATAGCAGTGCGACAGTTTCCATCTCTTTATCTTGAAGAATTATGAATCGCGCTAATGCCGTCATTGCAATAAATAGTGTTAGTGTAATCGGTATTCTGCTGCTTTTGATGCTTACGCCAACCATCCCTAATATTTCCGCAAAAATAAACAATAACATCAAATCTGCTAGTTTGACTGTTCCGGACTGGGTTATACTCCACAGTTCCTGGCCTGTTGCAATTAGAGTGGCTATCCCGACAATACATAAAAGAACTACATCAGCAAATTTAACTATACCAGCTAATGTATTTATACCGCTATTTTTTTGATCGTTCATTATTTTCTCCACTACTTAATAGCCTAGACAGCCAGATTCTTTCGCTTCGATAGTATAAAACTAAGAGCAACTTGAACAAAAAATATATAAACTTGAAGCCACTAACAATATAAAGACACCACGTTATTTATAGCAAGAGAAATACGAAATTGATCGAGACACTCGCCCTAAATCTAGGCTAGACCCTGTTCATTAATATTTTTGCTAAAATCTTGACTTAACAACATTGATGATTAAATCCGTAACATTTAAGTTGAAGGCTCATATTCTAATTATAGAATAGAATACACAGTCCAAGTGTACGAGAACAACAAGCAACAAAAGAAACTCTCATGACCAACTTCTTATCAGATAATGTTACGGTAGCATGCCCAGAGGTGATTGCAGGTGTAGTGGATGCCAATAATACCCCTGCCCTGCCGTATGGGGAAGACAGCTTGTCGCTTGAGCTCAGTAAAGAGTTTTCTGATGTTTTTGAAACTGAGGTTTCTGTATTCCCGGCAATAACTGGGACCGCGTCAAATGCCTTGGCTTTGGCCGCGTTGACTCCATCTTATGGAAGCATCTACTGCCACCGTTTTTCTCATATCAATACTGAAGAGTGCGGTGCACCAGAATTATTTACTGGAGGGGCAAAGTTAATTCCCATACCTGGTAAGAACGGGAAAATAACAGTCAAAGATCTTGTGCCTGCTATTTCGGGAAGGGGTGATGTTCATCATACGCAGCCTTCAACGGTTAGCATAACGCAAGCTAGCGAAGCTGGGACTATATATGGAGTTGATGAAATTGCCGACATTTCAGAAACTGCACATGCACACGGGCTGCGTGTCCATATGGATGGCGCACGATTTGCTAATGCCCTGGTAAGGCTAGATGTAAGACCCGCAGAAATTACGTGGAAGGCAGGTGTTGATATATTATCATTCGGAGGAACCAAGAACGGCTGCTTAGCAGCAGAGGCTATCATTTTTTTCAATCCCAAAGAAGTTAAAGACTTTCATTACCTTCATAAACGGTCAGGTCAGCTTCTTTCAAAGATGAAGTTTGTCTCAGCTCAGCTGAAAAGTTATTTGAAAAATGGGATATGGCTTCGAAATGCCCGAAACGCAAATGAAATGGCCGACCGGCTTAGCAAGGGCCTTTCGGAGCTTTCGGGCGTCAGGTTGGTATACCCAACAGAATCAAACGAAGTATTTGTTCATTTGCCTCATCCTGTTATCGAAAAATTAAATGCCAGGGGGGTCCCGATAAATACATTTCAATTTGACTGTTTAGCTACACGGTTCGTTACAGCCTGGAATACAAAACCACAAGAAGTCGATAGCCTTATCGCCACAGTCGAAACCCACTCTTGAAAGACAAATTAAAATGCCAAACCACCTGGGTTTCAATTCAGAATTTGTTGGCTACCCAAGTGTTTTTCTTCAAAGCCTCAAGCCATTCTAGGCCAATTCATATTTTTCATCGCTAAAGACCTTAGTGTGGAGGTGTGTCGCATATTAAATTGTGCTCCAAAAAAAGAGCCGCCCAAAAGGGCGGCGTCAGTTGATAGGGAGGAAATTAATCAAAGAACTTTTTATGAATCGTGTTTTCGCTGCTAAATATAATCTCCCAGAGTTAAAAAAACATAAAGATTTCTTAATTGCCGAAAACGTAATTTTTAATAACTGTGCCAAACAACCCAACTTTCAAAAATCGTTGCTTTCAGGTAGACTATCATTTAACGCTAAGATTAATACTGGGTTTAAACGATTGTTAGCTAACGTACCCAGCATGGTTTGCTAGAAAATCACCATTTATCTTTCTTTGTTAACGCATTTCAATGCCTGAGGTAATGAGATTAAGCTTTAAAAAAACAAACATATAGTTGCCTAACTTGTTTAATGGAAAAATAAAATGCTAAATGCGATAAGCTTTGGGACAGGGTTTTTGATTGGTGCAGTGATTATCGGTTTATTATTAACCATTAGGTTAAGGTCAGAATCACGCTTACATTATATGAAAAATGCTAAGCTTAATGAGGAAAAACGGTCAAACAATGAAAAATCCGAGCGCCTTGAAAAAATAGAGCGAGACCTTGAAAAAAAATCAGACGACTTGATAAATAAGATCAGTAGAATATCGAGTCTAGAAGAACAGCTAAAGCACGAGAAAATAAGATCTGATGAAAAATTAACGTTACTTGTTCAGGCAAAAGACACGTTAACCAGTCAATTTAAGCTTCTAGCAACCGAAATATTTGAAGAAAAAGGAAAACTTTTTACAGAAAAAAATAAAGAGAGCTTAGAAACTGTTCTTAGCCCCCTGAAAGAAAACATTAACGGCTTCAAAAAAAAGGTTGAGGAAACTTATGTTGCAGAAACAAAAGAACGTGTCGTCTTAAAGGAAGAATTAAACAGACTTGCCCAGTTAAACCAGCGCTTAGGAGACGAGGCTGAAAGTCTTACAAATGCACTTGCCGGCCAAAGTCAAACTCAAGGTGCCTGGGGCGAAATGATTCTCGAGACACTTTTGGAGCAGTCCGGGCTCGTAAAAGGGGTCCATTATCAAACTCAACATTCTGGAGAGGGGAACGAAGGCCAACGACTTAGGCCAGATGTAATCATCCGACTGCCCGAAGGTAAAGACGTCATTATCGATTCGAAAGTTTCGTTGACCGCTTACCGACTATATTGCGATACAGCAAATAAAGAAGACGGCAATAAACACAAAAGCGCTCATGTGAGATCGGTCCGCACCCATGTAAAAGATCTCGCAAATAAAAATTACTGTGGTCTCACAGATATTAACGCTCTTGAATATGTTCTAATGTTTTTACCAATCGAAGGGGCATTCAGCCTAGCCGTTGAAGAAAATCATGATCTAGTCACATTCGCATTGGGTGAAGGCGTTGTCATAGTTACCCCAACAACATTGTTGTTAGCGCTTCGAACCATTGAGAATATCTGGCGATACGAAGCGCAATCCCAGAATGCAAAGGAAATAGCAACAAAAGCTGGCCAGCTCTATGACAAATTTGTTGGTTTTTTAACAAATATACAAGAGATTGGCACACAAATTGAAAAAGCAAAAGCCGCACAGGAGAGTGCGTTAAACAAACTTTCGGAAGGTAGAGGAAACCTAATTAAGCGTGCGACAGAACTAAAAAAACTTGGAGCAAAAACGAACAAATCTCTTCCCAAACCTTTAATAGAAGACGCAGAGACAACAACAGAGCCAAAAGAATTTTTGTGACTTAAAAACAGTTTGATTTTGGAAAAACGAAGAAAATGCTCTAAGATCAAATTAATCAATAGCATCATAAAACGTCTAATATGGGATGTTAAGCCAGTGACCTTATCTCATAAGGATTTACGAATAGATTTAGCCTGTTCTCTTCGATGGGCAGATAAGCTCGGCCTGAACGAGGGAGTGAGCAATCACTTTTCCGTTGCAGTACCAGACGAAAAAGGGACTGTTTTAGGAAGTCGATTTTTAGTTAACCCCTGTGGTTGGCACTGGTCAGAAATTACAGCATCTTCATTGGTTTTGTGCGACGAAAATGGAAACGTGCTTGAAGGAACTAATGAAGTTGAAAGATCAGCGTTCATCATTCACAGCCAAATTCATCTTGCAGCGCCGCACGCAAAAGTCATCATGCACACACATATGCCTTATGCAACTTCCTTATCCATGCTAGAAAATACCAGATTGGAAATGTGTGGACAGAGTGCTCTAATGTTCGATCAACGTATTGCTTATGACGGTACTTATCTTGGGCTCGCATTTGATCAAGCTGAAGGCAGTCGCATGGCATCAAAGCTTGGAAACCATAGTATTATGTTTATGGCGAATCACGGTGTTACTGTCACTGGTCAAAATACTGCTGAGGCATTCACCGACCTGTATTACCTTGAACGAGCATCAATGTTCCAGGTCATAGCAAGTTCAACTGGAAAAACTCTTCGTACGATACCAAAAGAAATACAAAAAAACACAAGAGAACAATTTTCTAAAGATCGCCCAAAAATGGCTGTTCGTTATTTCTCTGCGCTCAAACGTATGCTTGATGAAATGGACCCTGGTTATCGTTCTTGAAAATAACAAGAGACACCGGCTGGGCGCTAGAAACAAATGGTCCCTTTTCACCTAAAAAGATACTCAATCATATAATGAGATCAAAAAACTCGGTTGCTTGTTAGCGTTATAGCTTCTTGCATGCAATTATTAGTGCTCAATAAAACCCAAAACAAGATATATGGGCTTCATGAACAAAATAAAGGAACGACTCGCAATTATAGAATGCGATATCACCCAACTCCAGGTTGACGCTGTAGTTAATGCCGCTAATGCAAGTCTGCTTGGTGGAGGTGGCGTTGATGGCGCAATTCATCGTGCAGCAGGACCGATGCTGCTAGAAGAATGCAGGTCTATTGGCGGGTGCCCAACCGGTGAAGCCAGGATTACAGATGGGTACAATTTACCTGCAAGAAAAATTATTCATACTGTAGGCCCTGTCTGGAGTGGAGGTGATAACAATGAATACGACTTGTTATCGAGATGTTATACCTCAAGCCTTAGGATTGCTGTTACAAATAACATCTGTACAATAGCGTTCCCTGCCATATCAACTGGGGCTTTCAAATTTCCATTAAGACCCGCAACACGTATCGCTATCAACACGGTCGCTGTATTTTTAGAAAGCACTAATCATATTTCACGAGTATTTTTTTCTTGTTACGACCACACTTCACTAAACGCCCATCGAGCTGCCATAAAGGAGTATTTTAGATGAGCTTTTTTATCTATTGATAAAATTTTTAGTCGCAACCAAGAAAACCATGTTCCCTTGTTAGCCTCCAAGAGGTTATAAATGCCATTAAAGTATGGATAAAAACCGTAGGCGACTCTGACGCATACAAGAAGCCTAGAAATGCTATATTAAAAACACCAGCAAAATAATAAAGGCTTCCTACCAAAGGAATTACCTGCACTAATAATACTACTGCCAAGTGGATCCAAAATATAGAGCGCGGCTTCACCCCCACGAAAACTCTTTTCACAATCCAGAGTCCAAATCCCGCACCCAATATGCCGGCCGCCCCTGCGCTAAAATAAGGAACGATTGGTTTAACCAGGCTCCCTTGCCCAGGTTGAACAGACAACCAGTTGGCACAAAAAACTATTAAAAAGTATACCCCTAGAAAACAGAAATACCCCCCAATATGGGAAAATATTGATTTGAGTACAGTCATCAATCTTTCAATACGATCGGTTGGCACACAGGCAAATTGATAAATGGCAGTATAGAGCAAATAAAGCTGGAAAAATAGATAGAGTCTTTCCTATAAATTTTGATTTTTCTAGCTGGCGTTGCAACCCTTTGCGAGGAAGTATATTGCCTTTAGTCAGGACAATCACCCTAAACTGCCCCAAAATTTATCTCAACTCCTGTTTCAAATCATAGAAATATGATAAGATAGTTTTGATAACCCTGACTAGAAACTACTTGTACCCTTATAATGGGAGCTTAGCCGGCAAAAAATTCGTAGGATCAAGGTCTCGATAATTCTGATGGCAAAAAGAATTTTCTTCAATGTATAAAATATTTACGATATCTTATTTAGGACTCCTTGGCATTAGCATTTTTATTTTCTCGCAAAATAGCGCCTTTTCTGCTGATTATAAAAAGGGGTTAACAGCCTTTAGAAATAAAGATTATGCTACTGCGTTTAGAGAATGGAAGCCGCTTGCTGAAAAAGGAAATGTAAAGGCTCAACATAATCTTGGCTGGATGTATAGAGATGGCAAAGGTGTTACCCAAAATTATAAAACAGCCTTCAAATGGTATAAAAAAGCTGCCGAAAAAGGTAACACTAAAGCTCAATTTAATCTCGGCTCCATGTATTATCAAGGTCGACCAGTTTCTCTGAATTATAAAACTGCATTAAAGTGGTATCTATTAGCAGCTGAGAAGGGAGATCCAAATGCCCAAAATGATTTAGGCTTAATGTATGAAAATGGCGATGGAGTTCCAAAGGATTATAAGCTTGCGCATAAGTGGTTTAAACTTGCCGCAGAACAAGGAAATGTTATCGCTCAGATTAATCTTTCTATCATGAAGATGAAGGGCGCAGGTATTATCCGAGATACGGTACGAGCCTATATGTGGACAAGCATAGCTGCTTCTAGAGGTGATTCAAAAGCAGAAAAACTTAAGAAAGAAATTGAGAAAAAACTTTCCCCCAATGAAGTTAATGAAGCAAAAAAGTTAACTAAGGAATGTTTAAGAAAGAATCTTATTCGATGCTAAACGCTTTGTCTCAATTATTGCGGGGTTAGTCCTTTATGCTTACCGCCACCTTCTCTAAAAGTTCACTCATACGACACGCATAACCCACTTCATTATCGTACCACGCTAATATTTTTAGCTGGGTATTGTCTACAACCATAGTCGAGAGACCATCAACAATGGCAGAGCGGGTATCATTACAGTAATCAGTAGAAACAAGAGGTAATTCCTCGTAACCGAGTATTTTTGAAAGTGTTCCTTCGGCAGCATCTTTTATCAACCCATTAACCTCTTCAGAAGTGGTTGCACGGGACACTTCGAAAACACAGTCAATCAATGATGCGTTAAGGACTGGAACACGTACAGCCATACCATCAAGTTTTCCCTTCAAGTCTTTAAAAATAAAACCTATGGCTGTTGCTGAACCAGTTGAGGTAGGGATTAAGTTTAGCAGCGATGAACGTGCTCTTCGCAAGTCTTTTTGCGGGGCATCAAGGACTACTTGGGTATTCGTTGCATCATGTATTGTTGTTACTGACCCATGTAAAATACCTATATTTTCATGAATCACCTTGACAACTGGCGCCAGACAATTTGTCGTGCAGCTAGCTGCTGTAATAACTTTATGTCGATGCACATCATATAAATCATCATTTATTCCAACAACCACATTTAATGCGTCTGGCTCATTAACAGGAGCAGCGACAATAACTTTCTTTATGTTACAATCAAAATATTTAGCCAATGTCTTCATGGTCCTAAACTTCCCTGAACACTCGAGAACTATATCGACTCCAATCGAGTCCCAGTTAACTTCTTTTGGTTCCCTCTTCTCTGAAAAACCCACCTTTCTACTGCCAATACGAAGCCCACCTCTTTCTGTTTTAATTCTAACTGGCCACATACCATGCAAACTATCAAATTTCAGTAAATGGGAAGCACACTCAACCCCTCCATTGTATTCATTGATATGTACTATTTCAAAATTCCCTTTCCCCCAAAAACCTCCTGGTTCTTCTAATGATTGGCTTTGTAATCTTGGGTCAAGTCCCCAGGCAGCCCGCACTACTGTACGACCTATTCTCCCAAATCCGTTAATTCCCACTCGTATTGCCATCGCGCAAGTCCTAAGGATACATGCAAAATATAAAACTAGAGCTACCCAATAAAAAAAGATATACACTAGGTAACGTTCATGCGCATCACTGGATTCAGTATAACATGTCTTTCAGGCCACCTATTTAAAAGAATTACGCTATACGTACATGAAGAATTACCCTAAAACAGACGGTGGTTACCAGTTAATGTGTTTTTTAAAAAACTTAACCCTACAACAAACGAGAACACAATAATGCTTCCTGCCCATTTATCCCCTACTCAAAAACTGAAATCTTCAGGTTCCTTTTTTTCTTATCTAGGAATCCTATGCTTTCTTTTTCTTTGGACAGAAAACTGTTTTGGTTCAGATTTTTTCATCGGACAAGAATCGTATCGCGAAAAAAATTACAAGAAGGCCATCGAAATATGGCAACCCCTCGCAAACAATGGAAATATGAGAGCGCAAAATGGTCTGGGGGCCATGTTCTTCTTCGGGCGCGGAGTCCAGCAAGATTATCAACTTGCGCTGCAATGGTATACACTCGCCGCGAAACAAAATTATCCTCTCGCGCAAAACAATATAGGATGGATGTACGACAACGGGCTTGGGGTTAAAAAAAATTATAAAACTGCAGTTCATTGGTATTCACTTGCAGCAGAGCAAGGAGATGCTGTTTCCCAAAACAATCTGGGATGGTTATACGATAAAGGGAATGGTGTGACCCAGAATTACCAAACTGCATTCAAATGGTATAAGCGATCATCGGAACAAGGGTGGCCAGTCGCCCAATTTAATCTAGGGTGGCTTTATAGCAAGGGACATGGGGTCGATAAGGATTTGGTCCGTGCTTATATGTGGTGGCATAATTCTGGGACACTGGGATACGATCACGCCCGAAAGCATAAACGTTTGCTCGAAAAAGAGTTAAAGCCTGTGGCGCTAGCCAAGGCAAAGTATCTTGCCCGTGAATGTAGTATAAAAAAATATAAAGAGTGCTGATGTACATATGACACATGTCTATATTTCCTGCCTCCTTTAACCAAAATAACACGTATCAATCAGCACGGCTAAAGCCTCAATCTGTCTAGTCAAGCTCGCTCTTTTGATATTGTGCCCGTTCCAACCAATCTCGTTTTATATGCACCCCCCAACCTGGTTCCGCAGGAACCTCGACTTTACCGTCTACGACTTTTAGCAAGGGCTCATATAAATCATTCTGCCAAGGGTAGTAATCAAGCCCTTCAATTGAAAATTCAACATACGGACCAGCAGATTCGATGGCCCCCATCATATGTAAGGTAAAAATAGTAACGAGTGACAAATTGGCTGCATGCGGGGTACAAGGCAATCCATATTTTTTTGCTAATTCCGCAACCTTTAGTGTCCGGCCAAGCCCCCCAAGATAGCAGATATCGGGCTGCAGTACATTGACTATACCTGTTCGCGCTATCCGATACCACGTTGCCAGATCACAATCTTGTTCTCCTCCTGTTACATCGATATCCAGTGCATCGGTCACTTCCTTGGTCCATTCCAGTTCCCAATAAGGGCAGGGCTCTTCAAAGTGGGAAAATCCATGATCTTGAAGCAAAAGACCAACTTCAATGGCACGTTTAGGCGAATAACAGCTGTTTGCATCGGCCAGTAATGTTACTTTATCATCCATTGTCTTTCGAATTGTTGGAATAATTTCTTCAGTCCTGCCAGGCCATTCATCTACATCCCGCCCGCACTCGCTCCCAACCCTTATTTTAAACGCATCGTAACCAAATTGATCACGAAGCTTGACCAGACGGGCAGCCTCATCTATTGGTCTGATATCTCTTCGCATGCTTGATCCGTAGACACGCAAAGGTCGAGGCGTTCCCCCTAATAATTCGCAGACACTTTTCCTAGAAAATTTTCCGTGGAGATCCCAAACAGCCGTATCTAAACCGCCGATTGCCCGTCGTAGATAAGAACCAGGAAACTTATGTTCCCGTTCGGTTATAATTTGCACCAAATCATCTAGTTGAAAAATATCTGCTCCCAACGCATATGGGGCAACTTGCCGATGCAAAACAAGCGATGATATATCTGAGTTATAGGTAGATACCTGTCCCCACCCCTGGTGCCCATCTTCACTCGTTACCCGAACGAATCCTACATGGCGATTAGAAAAAGTTTCAATGCTTATAATTTTCATGACTTTTCTTGCTTCTATATCTAAATATTGTGTGTAGGGCCAACAGCAAATTGCAGCATGTCTTTGTCATCTATTTTTTGACAGTAGGCCAGAAGATTAAAATTTGAAAACCCTATGTAGGACACAGATCCACTGTAAGGGGAAAATAGCAGCTAATCGCTATATTTTAATTCTACAGATTTACGCCACGAACTTCTGGTTCCTGGTCTCCCTTGCTCGGTTCACATCTAGTATCAAGTGAAAGAACTGGTAATGAAAAAGTAAATTTTTCAGCTGCCTTCTGACATTCTGTGCGGTTTTGATGGGGAATTCGTAGTTCAATTTCTTTAGACTGTTCGCCAGGTATTCCCAATATAATTGTAATGATTAAGATAAATTTCATACTAGTCGCCTAGATATTGCACCCCATTTGTTTCTACCTTTAAAAAAATTTGCCTGGCTGAGCATAAAACAAACCTTTTATTGCAATCCATCGCACTCTAACGCTAATTGCCTCAGGGGAAACGTGATTCATATGCAGCCTCCAAGGCAGCTCTTTCGCTATCATCAAAGTGTACACTGAGCGCTTTTACTGCATCCTCAATATGTTTTATCTTTGTTGCACCAAATATGGGCGATGTAACACCCGATTGCTGTAAAACCCATGCCAAAGAAATCTGTGCTGCATTAAGATTACGCCTATCAGCAATTGCTTTAACTGCTTCAAAAACCAAGAAGTCACTATCCCTATAATAATATTGATGCGTGTAACTATCACTTTTTGTTCTCAGTGTTTTTTTCTTGTGGGAACGCCTATCAGCACAAAGGAAGCCACGAGCCAAAGGGCTAAAAGGTATTAAAGCTATCCCCTCGGCCCTGCAAAGAGGAATCAGCTCCCGTTCAGCCTCACGGTGGCATAGGTTATATTCACATTGCATGGAAATAAAGGGAGAAGAAGATTTTCTTTCGGCATTCTGGATTAATTTTGAAAAAGTCCAGGAAGGAAGTGTTGTAACCCCTAAATATCGTACTTTTCCCGACTTCACTAAGTCTCCGAAGCTATCGACAAGCTCCTCCAACTCCGTATCTGGCTGCCAGATATGGGTTTGATAAAGATCAATATACTCTGTATTCAAACGTTTTAAGGACGCATCCACAGCATCAAAGATATGCTTTCGCGAAAATCCCCCGGCATTTGGGTAACTACCCATCGGGTTGCCAACCTTTGTTGCAATAATGACTTCGTCTCGCGGCACGCAATCAAGAAGAATCTTTCCAAGGATTTTTTCACTCTCACCAATAGAGTAAAAGTCGCAAGTATCAAAAAAATTAATACCACTATCCAGTGCTTTTTTTATGATAGGGCGACTCTCGCTTCTATTGAGAACCCATTCCCGCCATTTCTTTGAACCGAAGCCCATCGCTCCAAAAGATAGTTTTGAAACTTTCAGGTTAGATTTTCCAAACCGGACATATTCCATTACATAAAACCGCGATCTAAAATACCTAAACTTTTCACAGCAATAATCATTGCTCTAAAGCCAACCAAGATGGTTTTCGGTACCCGTATTCATTTTCCCTGTGCTTAAACTTCATTCCTGTATTCCTATTGAACCCTGATTACGCGAACGATCTGAAGTAGGCAACCAAATTGAGCGCCCAAGATTAAGAAAACTATCAGCCGTCTTTGTTTCTAGGAATATCCCATATCGATATGCCTTTGAATAACGATTATCAACATCTAACTTTACAAATTTTCCTTCTTCATTTTTTTGTTCAATATCATGCACAATCGACTTTCCCTTATCTAAGCTAAGGCAAAACAAAGTTAACATATTTACCTTACCTGTATTAAAAATATTTTCATCAAAAATACCCTGTAATGTATCAGTTAATTTAACCATTGATTTTGCCGGCCCTTCATATATCTCCCCTGGAGTAACCGGGCTGGAAATCGAATACATGCCACCTTCGTCTCCTGATCGGTAATTGACAACTGAGAAAAATCCTTTCTTTGACGCTGCACAAGAAATCCAGGTTGAAAATTTTGGAGCATTGATGTTTTCAACAACTACCGCACCTAATCCGTTTTTCAATGCACCCAGTGTTGCAAGATCAAGAATACTCTCCCCAACCGTAAATATTGTTTGGTCATGTGCGTCAACGCTGAAAATTTCTTCACTTATTTTGTTGATGGCAACTCTGTCTTCCGCTGAGGAAAAAATTTTTTCCTGACTTCTCACCAAATATTCTACTGCACCCCCTCTTACCATTTCGGCCATGCAAAAAATTCGGGATGCACTTTCTGCAATACCAAAGGGGACGCCAAGAACACGAAACGCCGAATGAGAGTGGATTCTTAACTCCCATTCGGAAAGCTTCTTAAATGAACTACCCTTACCTTCCACCCGGAACCTCGGGAATAAACCAGTCTGGATCCAATTTTGAGTTGAGTTGTTCAGATATCGGTGCCCCTTGAAAAAATGTTCCCTGAACCCATTTTTTTGTAGAAAAATGGACAGTTTCCATGCCGAAGGTAGCCAGCACAAAGCGAATCACGTGTGCCGGATGGAAAGCGTATCCCGGAACGCTAGTTCTAATTTCAGCATAAGGCTCGTTCCAAAACGTTTGTATTCTCTCTACTATAAAACGGTATTCCGGATACTCCGCTAGAAAAACTGCGATGTATTTTGAGTCGCTTTGTTGTTTTAATTTTTCGTCCAGTTGGCGCACAGCTGTTGGCACCCCTGTAAAAGTCTCGTTCGCTGAACCGGCATCGATTCTACGCTGCCCTCGTCGCTGTTCGCCATGCTCCTCGGAACGATAAAAAAAATAATGCGTCATATCAGGACCACATAACTTATCACTGAAAGCCCAGCTGTAATATGTATGAATAAGCTCTCTAAGTTGGGCTATTGTCATTTGGGGATCAGATCGCCCCGTTTTTCCCATTTCTGTCACAAACAATTCTTCCAGTGGGTCTATCCTATCTCCATGGACCTCTGTAAGTATTGAATGAAACTGTTCCACCGCCTCCCGATGTGTGTTTTTTCTGCACCAACAGATAGTATCTACCCAGGTCCCCAGATTGTTATCGTCAAGGTTCAAATTTCCATCTATCTTCTTTAAATCCAGAGCCAGCTTATGTGCTGGCAAAAACTGGGGGGAGGAAATTCGCCCTTGTGCTTCTAAGTTCGATATATATTTCTTAATGAGGAGCTTTGCATTTAATTTAGCTTCATGGGTAGTTTGTTGTTCAGACGCGGTTGCTATTGCCTTTTCTCTAACGACGTTCCAAGCATTAATCCACCGTGGCCACTTTACAACAAAAGTCGACATCCCCTGACCCGTAGAATTCCCAATGCCAAGATAACGTTTTATTTCTGGGCGAAGACGCGAAGCCATTGGATTTATCTGCCGTGCCATTTCCTCAACAAGGTCGAACCCAAACTGGCGCCACATATATAAAGCAAACATTTCCGGGTAATAAGTGTTTGCAAGAGGGTGATCTTTTTCTAGAGAACCCCACATCCGGGTTCCATGGCGCCCATTCCCGTAACACCCATTATTCCTCAGCAGATAAGCAGCACCTATATCTTCACCTAGAAATCTAGGTTGCTTGCCTTCAGCGAGGGCACCAACCGTATGGGAAAAAAAACGAGAACTACGAGTAGAAAGTGTCCATGCGATAGCGTCCATAGAAGTCTGCCCCTCTGACCGCCTAAGCATCTCCGCATACTCCAATTGAACCTTATCCTTCAAAAACACGCCATCTAAAATAACAGCCATCCCGTCAAATTTTGACTCCGACAGTCGACCTGTCCTTTCTTCTTCTGAGACCTGATTAGAAAAAATTAAAAATCTGAGGCAGTTGTTTTTTGTATCTATTTTGTATAACGCGAGACCAACCCCATCAGCATCAACCTCTAGCTCCTCCAGGTTAATCTGCCAGTTTTCTGTTGTCATCTTGCGGATGAGTGAACGAGCAAAACTTAGCCGGTACGCTTTAGTGGCGCTCAAATTCTCAGCAGTCATAATTTCACTTGAACTTCTAAACCCACTATACTGAGGTGCTTGTTCAAAACCATGGTACATAAAGTCGCTCATTGCAAAAAATATCCCGACCGAAAGCATGTTTGTTGCGCTTGGGATTTTAGATACACACTACTCATCTATAACACCTGAAAAGTTAGATTTTAGTCATGATAACTTAGCCCAGCAGGCAGTCCTTTGATCTTTTTTAAAATAGGAACCTGACAAATGCACAAAATACTAATACAAAGTCCGGTTTATAATAGTAACAAATAGAAAGCTTTAGTAAATGCCTCTCCGAAACTACCAATCCTACAAAAATGATGGGAAGACTGTTATGCTAGCAAGTGGAGAGGCTACATCCGTCCGTTTGCTTACAAAAGCTGATCGGATAGGATTTTCTCTCAGTATAGTCACATTAAATAAAAGTTTAGCATTTGATCTTTGGTACAAAAACCACTGGGAAACTAACTATATAGTTTCCGGCTCCGGGGAGCTTACGGATAAAGAAAACGGGCAATGTTGGGGGTTAACCGATGGAACTATCTACTGCGTTGGCCCTCGCGACCGACATCAGTTAAAGGCTAATACTAATCTCAAAATAGTCAGCATTTTCTGTCCGGCTGTCTATGGTAACGAAGTTCACGATGAAGATGGCTCGTATCCAAAGACAGGTGATATCCCGATCGGCCCAAAAAAAATGTTTGTCAGAACTCGCATAAAAACACATGGAAATTCTGAGGAAACAACTAGCCCGCCCAATCAATTGCTGATTTTTCCCCTTGTGGGAAAAGAGGATCATCTTAGCATATTACTGAAAAAGCTGCTTCTCCCTGCTGGGGAAAAAATTGTCGTTAACGATAAATCCCCAAATGTTGCTATCTATATTTTAGTCGGCGAAGGCATATTAAAAATACCGCACACGAAACAAGAGTATACTTTACTGCCCGGCATTCTATGGCATACAACGGATGGGGAACAGTATACTATTACCGCCAAAACACCGCTCACTTATTTAGCTATTCTTAATGCACAGCCATAATATTTATTGAACTTTAAATGGATCCTCCATTGGAGCATCCGAGGTTTTAACCCACACCGTTTTTGTCTGGCTGTAATCCAAAATGGAATCGGCACCACTTTCCCGAGCTTGACCGCTATCCCAGTAACCTCCAAATGGGGCAACGGGAGAAGCAGCCCTATACGTATTTATCCACACTATCCCGCTATCTAGTAGATTTGCCATGCGATGAGATCGACCAATATCTTGGGTCCAAACACCCGATGCAAGGCCAAATCGACTATCATTTGCTTTCTTGACAGCGTCTTCCTCATCAATAAAAGGCATAACGGCAAGCACTGGCGCAAACAACTCATCTTCCAGAAGGGGTACGCCTGATTTCTTACACTCAACGACTGTAGGTTCAACATACCATCCCTTGTCAAGGGCCTTCGGTCGAGACCCGCCCGAGAGCGTCGTCGCACCCTTACTTTCATTAAGGTCAAGATATTGTTCGAAACGTTTTAACTGGGCTTCAGTCGCTAGAGGACCCATTTCCGTGCTAAGATCAAGAGGATGCCCTATTCGAATACTCTTTACACGGTCAATGATCTCTTGTACTACCGTTTCATATATATCTGACTGAATATACAACCGGCTACCCGCAACACAGCTTTGCCCCGAAGCACCGAANATCCCTGCAATCACCCCGTTAACGGCACTTTCGATATTGGCGTCAGCAAAAATAATCTGGGGTGATTTTCCACCTAGCTCCAATGTCACAAAAGCAAANTTTTCAGCAGAATTGCGGACAACNTCCCTTGCTGTTTCAGGTCCACCGGTAAATGCTACACGACGAACGAGGGGATGCCTTGTCAATCTGTCCCCAACAGGAGTTCCATATCCCGTTACAATATTGACCACACCATCTGGAATTCCACTTTCCTTTACTAGTTTAGCAAACTCCAATAGCACAACAGACGCGTGTTCTGACGGTTTGATGACAACAGCATTTCCTGCGGCCAGTGCGGGACCCAGTTTAACCGACATCAACATCAATGGTGAATTCCATGGAACAACAGCCGCCACAACTCCAATAGGCTCTCTAAGGGTATATACGTGTAGNTCNGGNTTATCTATCGGAAATGTTTTTCCGCCAATTTTATCTGCCACACCACCAAAAAACTCAAAAAATGCAGGAACATAATTACAGGAACCACGTGTCTCTCTTAAAAGTTTTCCTGTATCGCGAGTTTCCAGTCTAGCAAGCTGTTCTGACTTCTCACGAACTATTGTAGCAAGTCGTTCTAAACAACGGCCACGTTCATATGCNGTCATTCTTGCCCAAGGGCCAACTGTCATTGCACGGTGGGCAGCTTTTACNGCAAGATCTACATCCNCTTNAGTGGCGCTAGGTACTCGTGCCCACGCTTCCCCCGACGAAGGATCAAACGATTCAATCCAATTTTGTGTTCCCGATTCAACAAAATCCCCATCGATAAACATTAGGAAAGTTTCTATCATTTTTAATGGCTTTCGATTTGTTCTAAAACGGCAGAGTGAAGGGCACTCCCAGGCATACTTAAATGGTCAATAACGTCATAATGATTTAGACCNNGCATAGTTATTTCGCTCAGATCAGAAATATTCTTTNCCCAAGCCTTNAAAAACNCTTTTTGCTGACGATGGTATTCGTCCGTTTCTTCACCCCCAAGNGATAAAATCAAGGGNATGTCTGAATATGGTTCNAGGCCTATTGGACTGTTCCTCGAGACCTGCGCTTCGGTAAGCTGTAAGCTTTCATTCAAATAGGACTGCCGAATTGGCTCAAGATCAAATATTCCACTTACGGCTGTTACTCCTCGAATAATGTTTTTGCTGATCATACCGTTGGAAATCTTTTTCCAATTTGTTGCCATCAACATGGCAACAAGNTGTCCACCNGCCGAATGACCTGAAATAAAAATACGCTCAGGGTCACCTCCGAATTCCTGAATATTGTTGTAAACCCAAAGAGTTGCGTTTTGNTTTTCTTCTACAATCTTATCCATTGTAGCATTAGGAGCNAGAGTATAGTTAAAGAGNACAAAATTTACCCCAACTCTGGTAAATGCCGGTGCCAAGTAACGATAATCAGCCTTGTCCTTATTTCTCCAATACCCTCCGTGGATAAAGATCAACACAGGATTTCTTCCCGTACTCCCGGAAGTAGTAAAAATATCAA
The DNA here is from genome assembly GCA_002722175.1 of Magnetovibrio sp. Lineage (GTDB taxonomy): Bacteria > Pseudomonadota > Alphaproteobacteria > Rhodospirillales > Casp-alpha2. Next base: position 95,655 of record PBKU01000014.1, on the reverse strand, counting down.
GGCGTTCGGCCTTTGTTTTTCCATAACAAATATCTAATGCACAAGGGTTGTTTGCAACCGTGAGTTCACTGTCACGAATATAACGCTTAAAAATCTCTTCATGATATGGAACCAGAGGGCGCAAATTATATTGCTCGTCGAGCGATTTTTGATTGTAGTCAAGAAAACCTTTTTTCATATCAGTCTATATCCACATATGTTACAATCGTTCACAAAATACCCTAAACTGGTGCGTACTGAAATCTTTTTGCTACTATAATCAAAATGTAGAGTCAGAAAATGAAAAGGGTAAAATTTTTCCGATAATAATTTTGTGTGACATTTTGTCGCCTCAAGGTATATTAATCTTCCAAGGGGAACAGTGAATGCTATGAAGAAAGTATCATTTACCCATATCGGTAACGCTACTAAAACTGAGTGGGACATTATCAACAATGACCATCTCAAGGACCGAAAAGAAACTGGTCAGTATATTATTAACTATCTAAAAACCGTCGGCAGAACAGGGAAGCCTCCTTTGCAGGTTTCTCTTCTCGATCATAGTCTTCAAACTGCAACACGAGCGTTTCGAGATGGAGCAGATGATGAAACTGTTGTATGCGCACTTTTGCACGATATTGGCGACAAGATAGCACCAGATAATCATGGTACAGTTGCAGCGGCGATACTGGAACCCTTTATCTCACCTGAAAACCACTGGATGATTCTCCATCACCCACTATTTCAAGGTTACCATTTTTATCACCATATTGGGCGTAACCGCGATGACCGAAATACCTTTCAAAATCATCCGGCCTATGAGAAGACATGCCATTTCTGTGATTTCTGGGATGCGCCAGCCTTTGATCCNGGCTACGATACACTTCCACTTGAAACTTTTGANCCANTGGTTAGAAAGGTGTTTGAAAAGCAACCGGCCTTTTCAAATACAGCAAATTAATGGAAAAAACCCCCTGAAGATAAAGGCAAATTAATGGAAAAACCTCCTGAAGATAAAAGNGTCGTAAAANCCGCGGTAGGACCTGACTACTATGGTATCCAAAAATATAGACTCTCAAGAATTCGAGACCAACTTAGAGAGAGGGATTACGCAGGGGCTGTTTTTGTCGATGCCTTCAATGTTCGCTACGCAACCGGCACTCGTAACATGGTGCTTTGGTGCGCACATAAGCCAGTACGCTACGTGTTCATTGCTACATCGGGTCCGGTCATCTTATTTGAATTCAAGGGGTGCTTTCATCTCTCCAAAAATGCACCTTTAATTGATGAAATCCGACCTGCAACGAGCTGGTTTTATTTTACATCAGGACCGCGGGTCGAAGAGCGCGCAAAAATATGGGCCAATGAAATTGCTGACCTCGTTAAGCTACACGGGGGAGGCAACAATCGGCTAGCTATTGATAAACTAGATCCATTTGGACTTCATGCGCTGATAGAGCACGACATCAGAATTGAAAATGGGCAAGAAGTAGCCGAGCAGGCCCGGGCCATCAAATCAGAGGATGAGATTAATGGCCTTTCTAACGCCCTTAAAGTGTGTGGACTCGCCTTTGACAAAGTTCGGAATAGTCTAACGCCAGGTATATCCGAGAATGAAGCCTGGTCATTATTGGGGCAAACTAATGCCTCTATGGGCGGAGAATTTATTGAAACCCGTCTTTTGAACTCAGGTCCACGAACCAATCCATGGTTCCAAGAGGCTGGTAGTCGCAAAATTGAAGCCGGGGAGCTAGTAGCCGTTGATTCTGACATGATCGGACCTGACGGGTATTTTGCCGATATGTCGCGAACATTTCTGTGTGGNGATGAACGGGGTAGNCCTGAGCAACGGTCAATCTATTCGCTCGCAATCGAACAAATTCAGCACAATATGGCCCTTCTCTTACCTGGAAGAAGCTTTCAGGAAATTGTCGAGAAAAGCTGGAAAATACCGACCCGGTTCGCGCAAAACCGTTATATGTCTATCATTCATGGCGCTGGTCTATGTGGTGAATATCCTTACCTGCCTTACCCCCAGGANTTTCGTGAAAAAGGGTACAACGGCCTTATTGAAGAAAATATGACCCTGTGCGTTGAAAGCTACCTTGGGCCGGAAGACGGGTTGGAAGGGGTAAAGCTAGAACAACTGGTAGTAATAACGAAAGATGGCGCAAAGGTGCTGTCTGATTATCCGCTAGACGATAGGCTTTTGTAACCTTTTTCTTGCAGTCAAATCTGCCGTAAAAGGCAAAGTTAGCACAAAAATAATGCTAATACGCAGCGATACGCGNTTCTTAAGCTACTTCTGTACTAGCTGCTTTAATTTAATCTTCGGTAGTGAAGAAAACCGCCCCATCAAACGACATCCAGCCAGGATCGTAATTTTTGGCAAAAAGTTCCCCATCGGGGCGAACGACAAGTATGGCCGGAACAGCTTTTGCCCCATCTTCATTCCGTGAAGAACTTGCAACGGCAAAATGCGTTGCATAAAGTGGGCGAAACCCTTCTGGCAGATAGCAAATCCGTGATCTTTCTGCCTCCCCGTCCTGTGGAACTCCTCCTGTAATGGTTCCACTGAGAAAAACCCGCCCAAGTTCGTCCTTGAAAAACTTCGGATAACGCGAAATGCTGCCAAAATGTTTCCAGTTATTTTCAAACGCTTCAATGCGATGCCATCTTAAAGCTGGATATTCCATAGTTTCATTGACCTTTTACTGCAGCAAGAATTTGACCATGATACGCCCTCAAAACAAAAACAGACGTCATAGAAATATTAGTTACACCAAACATCTTTTTATTATTCAACTATTTTTTGTTTTCTTCCTTGTTTCAGCGTGCAATCCCGTTATTACATTTTTGTCTTTTCACCCGGACGATCGTTATATAATTCCGCAAACCCTTCTACCCAAGGGGATGGAAGAAGTTTTTATAGAGACAAAAGACGGGGTCACGATTCAGGCTCTATATCTCCCACACCCCTCCTCTAAAAGATTTACAATCTATTTCCACGGCAACGCTGGCAACATATATCATCGGATTCACGATTATGAGAAACTCCATAAATTGGGGACCAGCATATTAGCAGTAAGTTATCGAGGATACGCAAAGAGTGAAGGTTATCCGTCAGAATCTGGCATCTATCTTGATGGTAAAGCTGCCTTTGATTTTGTCAAAAATATCATTAAGGTTTCAGAAAAAAATATCTATATTCTCGGTCGCTCCATTGGCACCACTGTGGCTGTCGATTTAGCCCAGGATACAGATATAGGTGGTCTAATCTTGATCTCACCCCTGAGCAGTGGTCAAGATCAAGCTTCCTTCATGGGACTGGGTTTTGCGGCCCAGTTAGCTACCAACGCCTTTCAAAACGAAAAAAAAGTGCGACGGCTAAAAGCACCGCTCCTTGTCATTCATGGCAATCAAGACAAAATTATCCCAATCGATTTTGGATTGAAAGTTTTCAAGGCAGCTACGAGCCTCAGGTTTTTTTACGAAGTCAAGGGTGGCGGACATAATAATTTAACCAGCAAGTTTGGGGACCAGGTATTTTCAGCTGTCTCGGATTTTTTTTCAAAGACACATAACACCAAATAACATACATGCTTGCCATATTCCTTCAATCTGTTTAATGAAAATAATATGAATTAAAAATGCAAGTGGAGAAGTAAATGGCTGGTCCTCCGTTTGGTTTTTCCGACCATGATAGTCTTCAGTATCATTTTTTTTCTGGAGAATTAGTCTTTGGCTTGCGCCTATTCCAGACAAAAACCCTCAATCATGCGTCAGCATGGTTTTATGATGGGAATAAGGTTACTGAAATCTATAGAGAAGAGACAAAACTTAAGCAGGGGTCTGGTGACAATATTAATATAAAAGGGAATGGGTTAGAGTTAGAGGTGGATAACGAGTCAACTTTGATTTCACTTAAAGGATCAGATTTTTTAGCCCTCAAGCTGAACAAAAAAACCGAACTGAAGTGGCCTGATACCATTTCTACTGTTATTCATCAACCAGATCTGACTGGAGAGCTCACTATAAGGGGTCAACGCCATGCCGGTGTCGGATACTGCAAACGCTATACCTGGTCTCCAGCTCCCCACTATTGGGGATATCGTTTTATCCAGGGAAATCTCGGTGATGCTGAGATGAATATTTGGACAGCCGAGGCAACATTCGGCTCATCCAAGTACGATTACTTTAAGATAATTGAGGCGAACGGTAATATTTTGGAATCTGAGCCGGCAACCTCTTGCCATCGTCAGGACTCGGCTTTTGCGGTCATTGATGGCGCCCAAGTGAGCATTACGCTAGACGCACTTGGAGACTATTCAGCGCTTCTGCAATCCTCGGGCATGGATAGCTTGCTACAACAGCGTTGCTGCAGACTTTCAGTTAGAATTGGGCCTCATTCCTACACAGGGATGGGGATCAACGAAACCTGCTATGGCACTCTTGGCTAAGGGTTTATATTTTGCCACTCCTGCTTACCTGAGGACCACACAAGCAGTTGGAATATGGAATGCAAGTTGATACTGATAAAATTGTTGTCGATTTTTCTCGTGATGGTTTTTACTTTCCTATCGATGTACTCGGAAAACGAGAAGTTAATTCTGTTCGCGGTCAAATTCAATCCGTAGAAGAAAAGTATGGAAAGACATATAATCTTGAGGACATATTCCGTGGTCACGCACATCTGGTAATGCCCATATTATATGACCTCGCCTGCCATCCAATAATTACAGATGCTGTAACCCACCTCCTTGGCCCAGACCTGTTGGTGTGGAACACATCAATTTTCATAAAAGAGCCGAAAGCAGAAACTTTTGTAGGGTTACATCAAGACCTATATTACTGGGGTTTAGATTCTAATGAAGAAGTCACCGCCTGGGTCGCTATTACACCCGCAACACTAGAGAACGGTTGCATGCAATTTGTTGCGGGGTCGCATAAAAAAGCTGTACCCCACTTCGATACCTGCAACAAAAACAATCTTTTATCACGCCGACAAGAACTCAAGGCCAGAGTAAAAGACATAATTAACGTTCAGCTTAAAGCAGGGCAGTGCTCGCTTCATCATGGACATACCTTTCATTCTTCGCCGCCCAACAGATCGGAAGATCGTCGGATCGGGTTCGCTATCCGGTATATCACACCGAGAATGCGTCAAACGCAATTCAGCCATGATTTTGCCATCTTAGCCTGCGGACAAGACAAACATCGAAATTTTCGGCTTCTGCCCCGCCCTCGGGGAATTTTTGCAAAAGAAGAGGTCAAACGCATGAAAGCAATACATGAAATTCAGAATTCTATTTACATGCGTGACTTTGACCCTTGATTTTGACCTGATATTCGATACGTAATAGACAAGATTAAACGTCCCGGTGCACGTTTTCATCACGATCAGGTAACTTTATTACCGGTTCAACCGCTTCTAGTTCCTCAAGTGGAATATGGCAGGCAATTGCATGGCGGTCCGCAGCGAACTGCACCGGTGGAAGTTCTTCATCACAAATGTTACCAACCTTACGAAAGCATCGTGTCGAGAATGGGCAACCTCTAGGCGGATCCAATGGAGATGGCAAAGTTCCTTCAAGAACAATTCGCCGCTTTTCTACCGACAAGTCTGCTATCGGCACAGCTGACAGCAGCGCTTCTGTGTAAGGGTGGTAAGGTGGGGAAAAGACTTCACTTGTCGTCCCTCTTTCCATAATCTGCCCTAAATACATCACTACAATTCGGTCAGACAAATAACGCACAGTCGACAAATCATGACTAATAAATAATAAGGTCGTAGCATAGTTTCGCTGCATATCCATTAAGACCTCAGTAACAGCTGCCGCAACAGAAACATCGAGAGCCGAAATCGGTTCATCCGCTATGACGGTTTTTGGTTGTCCTGCAAATGCCCGCGCAATTCCCACCCGCTGCTTCTGTCCTCCAGAAAGCTGCCTTGGCATTCGAAAATAAGAATCCCGAGGCATTTTGATGCTGTCAAGAAGCTGAAGAACCCGATCTTTAATTTTGGCAGGATCGCTCTCGAGGCCAAATCTCTTAATAACCCGACCAATCTGCATCCCGACCGACAGAGAGGGGTTCAATGTGTCGTTTGGGTTTTGAAAGATCATCTGTAGAGATGATAATAACTCAGGCGAACGGGACTTTACAGGCATGCTACCAATATCTACCCCTTCAAGGCGAACCTCCCCTTTCGTAACTGTTTCAAGGCCTACCAGCACCTTCGCAAAAGTTGATTTTCCACAACCTGATTCCCCAACGATTGCCACCGTTTCACCCTGAGCAGCCCGAAAATTGATCTGCTCATTTGCCTTGACATACTTAACCCTCTTGCCGGTCATTAAAGCACCAAGGGAATTATCATGCATGACGTAGTACTTTTGCATGTTTTCTACTTCCAGTACTGTGCTTCCAGTATCGATTGGTTTTTTTGCAACAACTCTATTAATAGAATCATCTTTCTTAATTTCTTCCCAACGAGGACAGCGAACACGGTGATTTCTATCTTCGCCACCAATCTTGCTCATGGAAATTTCTTCAGCATCGCAGACCGCACCCTTAAAGGAATGACAGCGAGGGCCAAAATAGCACCCCTGAGGTCGCTCATGCGGCAGGGGCAGCTGCCCTGGGATCGCCACTAGCGGATGCGCATTTTTATCTGTATGAAGCATTGGGATGCACCCAAACAGACCATGTGTGTATGGATGTTTTGGGTTTGAAAAGATAGATTCAACGCTTCCTTCTTCGACCACTTCACCTGAATACATTACGGCAATGCGGTCACAAACCTCGAGCATAAGCCCTAGATTATGCGAAATATAAAGAAGGGATGTACCAAATTTTGAAGAAAGCTCAGCAATTAGTTCCACGATACCTGCCTCAACCGTCACATCCAAAGCTGTTGTGGGTTCGTCCAGCAGGAGTAACGAGGGATTTAATAGTAAAGCCATGGCAATGACCACTCGCTGCTGCTGGCCGCCGGAGATCTGATGTGGGTAGGACTCCATTAGTCTTTCTGGATCCGGTATATGCACATCTCGTAGCATATTCAATGAACGCTCATAAGCGTCATGAATAGCTGCCCCTTCATGAAAAACGAGAACCTCCGTCATCTGAGTGGCTATTGAAAGTGAGGGATTTAACGCAGCCATGGGTTCCTGATACACCATAGCGATTTCCTTGCCTCGAATCTGCCTTATTTGTTCACCGGACATCTCCGACATGTCATTACCCATAAATTTGACCTTGCCCTTAACAATAGCACCAGTATTACCCATGTACTGCATGATGGCATTTGCTACGGTGGATTTTCCACAGCCCGATTCCCCTACCAAACCAACCGCCTCACCCCGGTGCAACTTGAGATCAAAGTCAACTACAGCCGGAACTTCGCCTGCCCGGATGAAATAGCTAAGGCATAGTCCCTCAATTTCCAACACAGTTTCATTATAATCAATAGTCATAGATTCCATCCTAATCCCTTAACGAGATCTCCCGAAGACCATCAGCCAGAAGATTAAATCCTAACACTAATGAAGAAATTGCAATGCAAGGAAACAGTGTCATATGCGGGAACGCTAACGCAAAAACGCGTGCCTCGTTGACCATGCCGCCCCAATCGGGTTCAGGCGGTGGAAGACCGAGCCCCAGAAATGCTAGGATGCCAATAGTAATTGTTACAAAACCCAGGCGGAGGCAGGCATCCACTATCAGTGGGCCACGCGCATTGGGCAAAATTTCGACGAGCATAATAAAAAGATCTGACTCACCCCTGGTTTCTGCAGCCGCTATGTATTCACGGGTCCGAATATCTAGAACCAGACCGCGTACGATCCGCATAATACCTGGACCACTTGCTAGAATTATGGCCGCAACAATGTTTATGGCTGTTGCACCAACTACACCTATTATAACAATGTACAAAACGATGGGAGGGAAAGAAAGGATCACATCTCCCACCCGCGTCAATACAATATCCCACCATCCCCCCCGATAGCCTGCAAGCAGCCCCATTACAATGCCGACTAGATACGCACTGAATGTCGCTAGAGGCGCAAAGATCAATACCCGGCGCGCGCCAAATATTAGCCGCGAAAGCATGTCCCGGCCAATCTGGTCTGTTCCGAGCAGAAACAAATTACCTTTTGAATCAACCATACCCGGCTTCAAAAATGGCTGAAAATTTGCAAGTGGATCGTATGGAGCTATTAGCGGGGCAAAAATTGCAATAAGAATCCACAGCACGACTAGAAACAATCCAGCCATCCCGATGCGGCTTTCTTTCAAAAGGGCAAATGACTTAACGGCCCGCTTAAAAGCTAAACCAACTGAACTTGCCGGAACAATCTTTCCAGATAAATTTTCATTATTCTTTTTCACTTCTACTTAAACCTTATGCGTGGGTTTAGATACATATACCCAATATCGGCCAGCACCTGGGTAGATACAGCGACAAATACGGCTACCATGGAACAAGCTTCGATCAGATAAATATCTTCGTTGAGCGACGCCTCGAGAAGCAATGCACCAAAGCCTTTGTATGCAAATGCAAATTCGACAACAATCACCCCATTTAGGAGCCAGTTAAATTGCAGTAATATTACGGTAAAGGGGGCAATTAAAGCATTGCGGAGAGCATGTTTGCTGATCACGATTCTGTAAGGAAGACCTTTTAAGAAGGCTGTACGAATATACGCCGTAGTCATCACTTCAGCCATCGACGCTCGGGTCATCCGCGCAACGTATCCAAAGTCATATGTTACAAGCACAGCCACCGGTAAAATTAGCTGAACCCAGTCAAACCCATCAGTCATTGCACTGATACCTGGAAGCCATTTCAGCCCAAAAACAAAAACTGCACTGAAAAAGGTAGCTGTAGCAAATTCTGGTACCGATACAGTCAGGATGCAAAGAAGCGATACGGCCCGGTCTTGTGGGCTCCCCTCTTTCATGCCGGCAAGGACACCTAACACCAACGACATGGGAATGATAATGGCCATCGCCCAAAATCCGAGAATGGCCGTATTCCAGAGCCGAGGCCACATAATATCGGCAACCGGGACATTGAAACGCACCGAGTGTCCGAGATCACCCGTGAAAAATCTACTAACCCATTCAAAATAGCGGACATACGCCGGACGGAAATACCCATTCGCTTCGAGCCACAAATTACGTTGCTCTTCGGTTGAATAAGGCCCTAAAACACCTACTGCAACACCCTCGACATTTACTTCTAGAAGCAGAAAGACCAACAGCGATACTGCAACCATCGTGAATACCATGTAGCCTATTCGCTTTAATACGAAGACTAACACAGGTATCTGCATCCAGCTGCAGTACGCACCACTCCGAAAGAGTGTTTAAGGTTGTTTTTCATATCCTGGCACTGGACGACAAAAGTTGCTTAAAAGAAACGCAGGGGACAGTTCGACTGAACCGTCCCCCGAAAACCTCATTCTGCTCAGCTGATTGAGGTATCGTTAAGCAAATGAAAGTTTTGTGGATGCTTTGAATATCCCTTTACTTTGGTTGAGCCGGCATCAAACACACCGCGCCAAAGTGGCTGGGCTATAGGCGAATCATCCTGCATCGTTTTTTCAACTTTTGCCATTACTTTCGAGCGGGCCTTTGGATCAGCAATTCCCCCGGCCTCATCCAGAAGCTTATCAAATTCCGGGTTGTTGTGCTGGCTTTCATTCCAAGGTACATTTGAACGATAAGCTAGGTTAAGCACCATGGTTCCAAGTGGCCGGTGATTCCAACGCGTAAACCCAAATGGGGTTTTTGTCCAAATTTTCCAATAAGCAGACCCGGGCATGATATTTAATTTTAGGTTTATGCCAGCGGGCTTACACATTTCCACAAGCGTTTGGCATGCTTTCTGCTCCCACGCACGGTCATTATTGGCATCAAGCGTTGCTGTAACCCCATTCGGATGCCCAGCATCGGCAAGCAGTTTTTTTGCAAGCTCGTAATCCTGTTTCTCTTTAGGCAATTCAGCATAGTCCGGGTGCAATGGGCAAACATGGTGATCTTCTGCTGGAGCCCCCTGCCCTCCATGCGCCAGTTCTAATAACCGAGCATGATCCTGACAAATACGAAGAGCCTTACGGACACGAACGTCATCAAAAGGCGCCTTTGGCTGCATCCGCGCTACTGCCGTTTGTGCGGTCACTGCCTTGAAAATTTGCATGTTTGGCATCTCTTTTACAACAGACAGCTGGTCCACCATTACTTCATTGATAAGATCAACCTGGCCCGACGCAAGCGCCGCTAATTTAGCATTTGCATCATCACCTGTATCGATGTAATGAATTTCATCAAGATGCGGCTTTTTGCCCCAATAGTCATTTCGCCGCTTCAGCACACATTTTTCACCGACTTTATGCTCAACTATCGTAAAGGGTCCGGTTCCAACAGGTTTCTTTACAATACTTGATCCCCATTCTTCAAATTTCCGGTGAACAAGGCCTGCGGGATAGTGAAACCACGATTCTGGCAAGGCGAGCTCTGCCCGATTAAGATGCAGCATGACTGTGTAATCATCAACTCTGTGGATAGCACCTTCTGTCAGGGTCTTATTAACAATCTCCTTGCCTTTTTTATCCTTCTTCCCAGTCGGCGTTTTCGTTATTAGCGGGTCCATTAACGACTGCATTGAAGAGCCTACTTTGGAATCACACCAACGCTTTAAATTGTAAATTACATCGTCTGCGTTGAATGTATCTCCGTTTGACCACTTTACCCCTTTCCGAACCTTTAAGTTCCAGGTCTTAAGGTCTGCTGAGGGCTTCCAGCTCTCCAAAAGGTACGGTCTGGTGACACCATCGGAGGCCATAATTGTGAGATACTCGCACATTTGGCGGGAAACATTTGCTTTAGGAGTCCAGTCATATTTGGCCGGATCATCACATTCCATTACCCTCATGGCAAATCTAAGCTTTCCCCCATCATGGGATCCTGCTTGAGCTGAAATAATAGGAGACTTCCCTTCAAAAACATTAACAAAGGAATAAGCGGCGGTCGCCGAAAGTCCCAATAGTGTCGACGTTCTAAGAAATTCACGACGACTGACTTCCCCTTTAATAAACTGGTCCTTTAGTTCTGGAACGTAAGGATGTTCTTTTTCTTTCTTATAACTCATTGGATTTTAACCTCCCTAAATTAAATAGTATTCCAATACCTGTTTAATTTTGATCAGCGAAAGTGCTGTCTTCATCTGCAGCTCTCAACCCATCTAGATACTAACGCGTTTCCCTCACTAATCCCTAAAACTTATTAACTGCACACAGCTCGCTGCTTCATCAAACACCCAGCAAACTTGCTGTTAACAAGGGTATGAAAACATATATTGGGCAAGCATGCAATCGAACAATTTATATGTTTTCAAGAAAATTAATCAAATCAAATGATCCCGTCGTTCATCAACTCTTTCATTTCTTTCCTGCTCAGCCCTAACTCCCCCATGAAGATTTCTTCATTATGGGAAGCAAGCTCAACCCCAAGATGGCTAATGGAGCCTGGTGTTTCAGAAAGCTTTGGTATGGTTCCCTGGACAGTTACCTGCCCGATACGGGGATCCAGTATTTTTGTCAGTGTTTCTCGGCTCCAAAACTGTTCTTCATTAAAAATATCCGCTATACTGCACACTGGTCCACACGGAACATTTCCTTCTGAACATTTACGGATGATTTCGTCTCTATCGTATTTTTTTGTCCAGGCTTTTACAAAACTATTGACTTCTTCCCGCGCTTCTATGCGTGCTCTCTTTTCTCCAAATCGTGCAATATCTGATAGCTGCGACTGGCCCATCACATCCGCCAGACGGGCAAACATTTTGTCATTTGTGCAGGCGATAGCCACCCAGCGCGAATCTGCACACAAATAGTGGCTATGCGGAACCGCCGTAGAAGTCTCGGCGCCACTCCGTTCACGTACGTAACCCGTTTTATCATAAACAATGGCAATTTCATCAAGAAATCGGAAAATCCCATCATGCAAACCTATATCTATATATTGGCCACAACCCGTTTTTTCCCGCGCACGAAGTGCAAGCAAAACTCCAAACGCTCCATATAGACCTGCGAGATAATCTGCCAAGGTTGTTGACCCCGCAATAAGGGGCGGCGTATCTTGCTGACCAGTAAGATAAGACAGCCCTGCATATGCTTGAGCAATGCGGGCAAAACTTGGCAAGTTAGATTTCGGTCCTGTTTGACCATACCCAGAAACACGCAGCATAATCAATCCAGGATTAACTGCAATCAGATCTGCAAATCCCAGACCCCAACGCTCCATGGTCCCTGGGCGGAAATTTTCAACAACCACATCTGCTTTTTCAGCCAGTCGAAGAAACAAGCCAGCCCCTTCTTTCTCGCTCAAATTAAGAGTAACTGACTTTTTGTTTCGAGCATCATTAAACCACCAATAGGTATCTCCCTCATCACTTTTTGTTCCTAGGCGGCGCAAGTCATCGCCGACACCCGGCCGTTCAATCTTTATGACATCAGCCCCGAACTCGGCCAGGCTAGCTGCGGCAAATGGAGCCGCCACAAACGTCGCAACGTCAAGCACACGAACATCATCTAGAGGCATGGTTTTTTTTCCCACTAACTTTTCTCCTGTTTTCTTAAAAACTTGGACGCTTCATCTGCAAGTAGTTTACCTTGGGGTATTTAGAATATGGTTGAAATAAATAAAAGGCAGATCTAACAAGCTTGAATAATGGGCGCATTAAAACTGGATTATTGCAGTTTATTCCTGAATTATAAGTAATTTTTCTCATTGCGGTAAGGATAAAATGATGTATCTGTCATGTTGTTTCTCACGACAACTTACTGCGAAGTAAAATAACAAATGTGCGCTGGGAAAGGAACAGTATGAAGATCGCGATTGTCGGCACAGGAGCAATGGGATCAATTTATGCCGGGATGTTAGCAAATTCTGGAAATGAGGTTTGGGCCGTCGATATATGTCGAACACATCTTAATGCTATAAAAGAAAACGGACTTCTAATCGAAGGGAAAAATGGTCGGAAAATTTTTTATAACATTAACACCGGCCAAAACGTTGGATCAATTGATCCCTGCGACCTCTATATTATAGCAACAAAAGCAACAGCAGTTAAAAAGGTAGCCCCAGCCATCAAAGCAGCCATGAGGTCGGATTCGATAGTACTCACCATGCAAAATGGTCTTGGATCAACCGATTTAACTGCAAAATACATAAGCAAAAAAAATATCTTAGCTGGTGTGGCTGACGGATTTGGCGCTTCAATAACAGGCCCCGGTCATGTCTATCATAATGCCATGAACCTAATCCGACTTGGAGAATTAGATAATGCCCCTTCAGAACGATTAGAAAAACTAATCTCTATTTGGCAAGCTGCAGGTTTTAGAGCTAAAGCTTACACAAACATCAACCAGCTCATATGGGAAAAATTTGTTTGCAATGTAAGTTTCAGTGGCCCCTGCACAGCACTTTATTGTTCTGTGCGCGAACTAATGGAAAATTCCGACTCCTGGGAAATTGCTCTAAGATGCGGGGTTGAGGCCCATGAAATAGGCCTGGCTAAGGGGGTGATTTTTACTTTTGACGACCCAGTTCACTATATAACATCCTTTGGCGCCCGGATGCCAGATGCCAAACCATCAATGCTAGTTGACCACCTTGCCTCTCGACCCTCTGAAATAGAATTCATTAATGGCATGGTATCCTATATGGGGAAAAAGTTGGGGTTACCGACGCCAACGAATGACGTAATATCTGCGATCATACGGTTTCGGGAAAAACAATTTGACAATAGCTCGACCTAAACCTGCAGCTATTTAGAAAATTTTAGGACACCTGAATTTATTTTAGATACCTGATTTTGCATATAACTCGGTTTTAAACATATTGAATGGCTTATTGATATCCTCTTGAAGCCTAAATGGTAACTACCTTTAAACTCTTTGTTTGGCCAGATTCAAAGTTTTTACAACTTATTTTTTTTTTGCACTAATCTTTCTAATGTTTTTAAGAAATACGGAATGAACTTATGCCTTGTTATGTATACCTTCTAGGCTGCAAAAATAAGAATGGAAACCGCACCTATGTCGGTTGGACCACAGACCTAGACAGGCGCTTGCAGGAGCACAACAAAGGACATGGCGCACGTTCGACCCGCGGGAGAAGCTGGGCCCTCCTTTACGCAGAGCGTTACGTTGATCGGAGCGACGCTCTGAAACGAGAATGGCATCTGAAACACGACCGAAAATTCCGCAAGAAAATAAAACAGAATCTGTCATCTTAAAAGCCGGAAAATAAGGCCCAGAAAACTTGTTCTTAAAGAAGCTTTGAAAAATCTGCAATCAGGCAGGTCGCCAACCCCTTGACGGTTTCTCTAATTCTCAATTCAAAAGAGAACAAATAGATCTCTAGGTTCGAGCAACCTAAGGTATTTAGCAGATCTTCAGCGTCTATCGACAAACAATCAAAAAACTAGTCCCAAACCTCTAACCGTGGAGTACCGCTGAACATGGCAATAGAAAAATTTCAATTTTCCATCGGGGTTATTTTTAGAAGCTTGCCGGGATTTTCATCGGTTAGAAAATACAAGTGTCCATCTAATCCCTGTCGAACATCTCTTATGCGGCCAAAACGCCCGGTAAATAATCTTTCCTCACTGACCACCTTCCCATTAATAACTTCTAGCCGAGCCAGCAATTCAAGTTTAAGCGCACCAACAAATAAATTTCCTTTCCAGCGGGGAAACACATTTCCTTCATAATAGGCAAGGCCGGAAGGAGCAATTGACGGATCCCAATAAAATATCGGTTGCTCTAAACCAATTTTTTCCGTTCCCTCGCCAATTTTTCTACCCGAGTAATCCCTTCCATATGATATTACGGGCCAGCCATAATTTTTCCCTGGCAGCACACGATTGATCTCATCTCCGCCCTGGGCGCCATGAGACACGGCCCAGATAGAGTTTGTCGCCTGAATCCATGCGAGACCCTGTGGGTTTCGATGCCCTATGGACCAGATTTCCGGCAAAGCCCTTTTCCCTTCCTTGAAAGGATTAATTTCTGGGATAGTTCCATTCCGGTTAATAGATATTATAGAACCCGCATGGTCAAAAGGATCTTGTGCTCGATTTTTCTGACCTCGATCCCCTACTGAAATAAACATTGTCCCGTTGGGTGGGAGCGCAATCCGAGATCCGAAGTGTCTCCCTCCACGTGTTTTTTTGTTCTGGGCAAATATGACCTTCAGCTCTCTTAATTCAGGTTGAGGCTCAATAATCAGTTTTGCGCTGATTACAGCTGTTCCTGCACGCATCATGTCAGCTGAAGGTTCTGAAAAACTGAAGAAAATCCTTTTATTGTCAGGATATCCAGGATCAACAGCAACATCAAGAAGCCCTCCCTGTCCAGCAACCGATATGTCAGGCAAGCCTTTGACTTTTCTTAGCTCACCATCAGGGGACAGGATGTTTAAATAACCTTCTCGTTCCGTAATCAAGATAGAGCCACCCGGAAGAAAGGCTAGGGCCCAGGGATGTTTGAGGCCTTCCACTAGCTGCTCTACTTTTACCCGATGTTTTTGTGTATGAAATACGTACGTGTCAGCAAGCCCAGATAATGGGGCAAAAACAAACAAAATTAAGGAAAAATTGTAAAATAATTTAATGCAAGCTGTCATTCGTCGCGTATAATATACATTGCAGTATGTTAGTAAAATTAAATTTATCAATTATTTGGTATAAAAAATGCGTGAATCTTCCCCAATAAAAGGAGTTTTTGCTCCTGTTCTAACACCTTTCAACCCCGACCTTACCGTTGATCAAGAGCGTTTGTTTATGCATTGCGAGTGGCTTCTATCTCAAGACTGTAGCCTTGCTATATTTGGCACTAATTCTGAAGCAAACTCGCTAAGCGTAAATGAACGCCTTCAGTTGCTTGAATTCCTGGTCGATAGAGGCCTAGAGCCGACACGAATGATGCCAGGAACCGGCTGCTGCTCCATACCAGAAACAGTTGAATTAACTAAAAAAGCTGTCAATCTTGGCTGTAGCAGCGTGTTAATGCTGCCACCATTTTATTACAAGGGTGTGAACGATGAAGGTTTGTACAAAAACTTTTCTGAGGTCATACAGCGCGTTGGAGATTCTAGACTAAAGATTTTTCTTTATCATATCCCTCAAATGTCGGGATTACACTTCAGTATTGATTTGATTGAACGCTTTTTAAGAGAATTTCCTGAAACGGTTGTCGGCATGAAAGATAGTTCGGGGCAAATAGAAAATATAAAAGTAGTTTTGCATAACTTTCCCGAGTTTAAAGTCTTTGTCGGAACTGAAAGCCTTCTCCTGTCGACGCTCAGGTTTGGCGGTGCTGGCTGCATCTCAGGAACAGCAAATATAAACCCTGCAAAAATAGTAAGGTTGTTTAATGAATGGAAAACTGCAAAAGCAGAACACATGCAAAATGAAATTAGTGAAATTCGAAAGATAATAGAAGGTTATCAAATGATACCCGCCATCAAAAAAGTCATCGCCTATTACAGAAATGACAATAAATGGGCTCGGGTAAGGCCTCCTTTAAATGAGCTTCCGCAAAACGAAACCGACACACTAATTGGAAAGCTTGATTTTCTGAAATTCAAGATACCCCCTGTTCAATGTTAGGAGCACTCAGTAATATTGTTCTATAATTAAATACCTTTCGCTAAACACCCTTTGTTATTTCATGTAAAATAGTGAGTGAATGATCGTTATTGTCCCAAAAGAGTTAATAAGGTGTATTGATGTTCTTGCTATATCTGGCCAAGAGAGCTATAAACCCCGCCTCCCCGTCAGTAATCCGGCTTGAGGATATATTTAAAGCGGAACCTTAAAGGGGACAATCTCGGTAAGGGACAAAAAATGCCTAAGTTAAAGACCAAATCAAGTGCAAAGAAGCGATTTAGCCTTACAGGATCCGGGAAAGTACGTGTTGGCAATGCGTACAAACGGCATAACCTTCGAAAACGCAGTAACAAGATGAAACGGAATACGCGAGGCACTATGATACTTTCCGAAGTAGATGCTCGTATTGTTAAGAGCTACTTACCCTATCGATAAGTAAAAGGATACCGAAATGGCACGCATTTCTCGCGGAATTACCAAGCACGTTCGTCACAAGAAAATTTTAAAAATGGCTAAAGGTTACAGGGGGCGCAGCAAAAGTAGTTTTCGTATTGCTATTGAAAGAGTTGAAAAAGGTTTACAATATGCATACCGCGACCGAAGAGTTCGCAAACGCACATTCAGGAATCTCTGGATTCAACGGATTAATGCCGGTGCTCGTCTCCATGGTATAAAATATTCTCAATTCATTAACGGTCTATCAAAAGCTGGTATTAATGTTGACCGGAAAATTCTTGCTGACCTCTCAGTGCGTGAACCAGATACTTTTAAGGCACTAATTGACCAAGCCCAGGATGCCCTTGGAAAACCCGCCTAATATCCATAGTTCCTATTTGCACCTTGTTGGATTGCGGATTGAGTAGTTTCGGAGAAAAAGGCATTGAGCACGGAAAAATTAGAAACACTTGAAGCTGAATTACTCCAGACAATCAACGCAGCTAATGATATCAAATCGTTGGATACGATAAGACTTTCAATTTTCGGAAAGAAAGGAAAAATAAGCTTATTAATGAAGAGCCTGAGTGCCGGCGACCTCGAGGCAAAGAAAAAGATGGGCCAGGCTCTTAACAAAATTAAGCATTCTTTGCAGCTTGCGCATCAAAGACGTGAATCCGAACTAAAATCTATCGAGTTGAACAATCGACTTCTCAAAGAAAGAATCGATATTACATTACCTGTCAGACCCGAAAAGAATGGCTTTGTGCATCCAATTAGCCAGACTATAGATGAAATAATTACAATCTTTGGCCAAATGGGGTTCACGGTCGCCGAAGGGCCAGATATCGAAGATGACTGGCATAATTTTACTGCATTGAACATACCATTGGACCATCCGGCCCGGCAAGAACACGACACTTTCTATTTATCCCCAAGTAGGCCTGACGATGAACGGATGGTTTTGAGGACGCATACGTCACCTGTACAGATTCGATCTATGAAAAATTCCAAACCACCCTTTAAACTGATTGTTCCCGGTCGAACCTATCGCTGCGATCACGATTCCACCCACTCCCCAATGTTCCATCAAGTTGAAGGTCTTTTGATAGATAAGACAACGCATATGGGACACCTTAAGGGCTGTCTCATTGATTTTTGCCGTGAATTTTTCGAAATTGACGACTTGCCTGTAAGATTTAGGCCAAGCTATTTCCCTTTTACTGAACCTTCTGCTGAAGTTGATATTGGGTGCACATATAATTCTGGAGAATTTCGTATTGGGCGCGGTGGTAATTGGATGGAAATCCTTGGAAGTGGGATGGTAAATCCAAAAGTACTTGAAAATTGCGGTGTCGACCCAAGTCAACATCAGGGGTTTGCTTTTGGAATGGGTGTGGAAAGACTGGCAATGCTTAAATACGGCATTTCTGACTTAAGGACATTTTATGAATCAGATCTGCGTTGGCTCCGTCACTATGGTTTTAGCGCACTAAATATCCCTACTTTTATCAGGGAAGCGGTCCAATGAAATTTACACTTTCATGGCTAAAACGACATCTAAATACCGAAGCTGACCTTGAACAAATAGCTGAGACGCTGACTATGGTTGGATTAGAGGTTGAAAAGGTACTGGACCGCGCTTCTGGTTTAGAAAGCTTCGTTACCGCTAGAGTAATTGATGTAAAAAAACACCCTAACGCTGAAAGATTAAGTGTGTGTAAAGTCGATGCAGGGTCAGAAAAATTTCAAGTCGTCTGCGGAGCACCAAATGTTCGTAACGGATTAATCAGTATTTTTGCAAGACCTGGCTCGTATATACCAGGCACGGGCATTAATTTAAAATCTGCTAAAATTCGCAGTATCGAATCAAATGGCATGTTATTATCCGAGCACGAAATGAATTTATCTGATAACCATGAGGGGATAATTGAGCTGTCAAAAGAGACAAAAATTGGGGTAGCTGCCGTCGAGGTGATGCGATTAAACGACCCTATCATTGAAATCGGAGTTACTCCAAATAGAGGTGATTGTCTGGGTGTCCGCGGGATCGCCCGCGATCTAGCAGCTACTGGACTCGGAACTCTTTATGATACAGCTGCAGAGCCTATTCCAGGAACGTTTATTAGCCCTGTAAACGTTCACCTTGATTTCGATAGGAACAATGCGGAAGCATGCTCTTATTTTGTAGGTCGTTTCATTAAGGGTGTAGAAAATGTCCAAAGCCCAAGATGGTTAAAGGAACAGCTTTCAGCTATTGGACTAAGGCCTATTTCAGCGTTAGTTGATATCACTAATTGGATGACTTTTGATCTTTCTAGACCACTTCATGTCTTTGATGCGTCTAAAATAAATGGAGATTTGAGAGTCCGGCTCTCTAAGAAAGGCGAGAAGTTTTTGGGATTGGATGGCAAGCACTACACCCTGGATAATGAAATGACTGTAATCTGTGATGACAACGGCTTAGAAGCACTTGGGGGCATCATGGGTGGTGAAAGGTCGGGTGTAACCAGTGAAACTTGTGATTTGTTTCTAGAAGCTGCCTACTTTGACCCTATTAGGACAGCAGCAACGGGACGAAAATTAAATTTGCACTCTGACGCCCGCTTCCGATTTGAGCGCGGGGTCGACCCTTCATTCCTGGTGGAGGGGATAGAAACTGCCTCCAAATTAATTGAGGAAATATGTGGCGGGGAATTTTCAGTGCTAGTAACCGCGGGGGCAGAGCCAAACTGGAAGCGAGAAGTTAACTTTAAAACAAACCAAATTAATTTTCTTGGGGGGATCGATATTGAAGAAAAAACGATTATCAATATCTTAGGAAACCTCGGCTTTTCGACTGAGAAAAACAATGAAAACATACGTGTCTCAGTACCTCCCTGGCGCCCCGATATCTCCAGCGAAGCTTGCCTGGTTGAAGAAGTCCTCCGAATAAATGGTTACGACCGTATTCCCCCTGTCTCCATAAAGATTAAAAAACACTCATCAAAGCCCGTGCTAACGCCGTTACAAAGTCGCCGTTCTCTTGCTCGCAGAATTCTCGCAGCTCGTGGCATTATGGAAGCAGTAACTTATTCTTTTGTTTCAGCCAAATACGCTAACCTCTTTGGTGGCGCAAAAAAAGATCTTCAAATTGAAAACCCTATTAGCCAAGAACTTAACACAATGCGCCCATCTATTCTTCCTACCCTTATTTTAGCAGCAAAGAGAAATACAGACCGCGGAATTAATAATGTTGACCTTTTTGAAGTAGGCCCACAGTTCACAGGAAGCAACCCAGGTGAACAGTTTTTTGCTGGCTCCGGAATCCGTTCTGGCTTTTCAAACATGCGTCACTGGGCAGTAAATCATCGGAGAATAGATTTGTTTGATACTAAAGCCGATGCACTGGCTCTACTTGCCGAACTAAAGGTGAATACAGATAGATTAACCAGTGTAGCAGATGCACCAAATTGGTACCATCCTGGCCGTTCCGGAACGATAAAGCTAGGCCCAAAACATATACTTGCTAATTTTGGTGAAATACATCCGAGAATCCTTGATGAAATGGGAATTGATTACCCTATTGCAGCCTTTGAAGTTTTCCTTGATGCCTTACCTGTCTCGAGAAAAAAGAATTCCGCATACCGACCAACACTCCATTTAGCGCCCTTCCAAACTGTCGAACGGGATTTTGCTTTTGTAGTTGACGCGGATCTAGAAACGGCAAAACTTGCAAACGCCGTCTGGGCCTCCAATAATAAACTAGTTTCAGATGTTTCGATATTTGACGTATTTGAAGGGAAAAATCTTGGTCAAAATCAAAAATCCGTTGCAATGAGCGTAACACTGCAACCATTAGAAAAAACCCTTACTGATGAAGAAATAGAGACCGTAGCACAAGAAATTATTGCTAGTGTCAAAGACCTGGCAGGTGGTCAATTGAGAGAATAATACTTTCCCGGTGTCTCCATAGGACACCTTGTTTTCTGCACTAAGAACGCCTTGGCTTTTCAAACATAACAGCTTTAAAATGAGAGAAGCGCCACATTGCTGACGCTTCCCCATTTTCGCTCCCTAGGAAACGGAGCGTTAAAGCCTCTTTCTGGGCTTTATCCAATTAATTTGCGTACTCAACACCCTTTTCTTCAAACAATTGTTTTAATTCGCCAGAGCTCTCCATTTCACGGATAATATCGCAACCCCCGACGAATTCTCCTTTTACGTAAAGTTGGGGAATAGTTGGCCAATTAGAAAATTGTTTAACACCTTCTCGGGTTTCCATATCATCAAGCACGTTTATCCCTTTAAATTTCACACCTGCCATGGTCAAGGTTTGAACAACAGCAGCAGAAAAACCGCACTGTGGAAACATTGGGGTACCTTTCATGAATAAAACGACATCATTGTCATCAACTTCGTTCTGCAACTGCTCAAATACAGGATTATCGCTCATGTTCTAGCCCTTCCGTTATATTTCATAAAGCTTTTGGAGCGCTCGTTTGAAGCGCCAACGCATGCAATTCATTCCCCATTCTCCCCTGCAAGGCGTCGTAAACCAATTGATGCTGCTGGACCCGTGTCTTTCCTTCAAATTGGCGTGAGATTACAAGCGCTGAATAATGATCCCCGTCTCCTGCCAGATCGCTGATGTTAACTTGTGCATCTGGCAAAGCTTCTTTTATCAAACGTTCAATCTCTTCCGCTTTCATCGACACTTTGCCGCCCTTTCTTGATACCTTTGGTGATATGGACCTCACGGGACCCCAGGTCAACCCTTTATAATTTATGGGTATTGTACTAAACTCATCCATTCATAAAACTCGGAAGCCAGGATTCGTTTAACTTTTTTAGTTTTGCTACTTTTCTTTCGCCAAAATTAGAAACAGAAATTGCCTCTCCACTAGTAATGCCAATGCAACATGCAACAATACCGGCTTTGGATGCGCGATACAGCAGCCCCTCGACATTTTTCGTGGTTACTACATATCGCGCCTGGTCTTCACCAAAGGCCCAGGCTTGAGCCAGAAAATTGCTCGGGGGAGAGATTTTGGCGCCAATATTAGCCGCAATTGCCATTTCAGCAATTGAAACTAAAAGACCCCCATCTGAAATATCGTGACATGCTGTCACGTTCCCTTCAATGATTTCTTTCCTGACAAAATCCCCGTTTTTTTTCTCATTTACTAAATCGACAGGGGGAGGGGGGCCAACGAATGAGCCTTTGATTTCCTTTATCAACAGTGAAGCACCTAGGTGACCCAGGGTTTCCCCGACAATTACAATATTTTCCTCTTCTTCCTTAAAGGCTATAGTCACATGCTTCCTAAAATCAGAAAGCAATCCAACCCCCCCAATCGTAGGTGTTGGCAAAATAGGCTTTCCATTCGTTTCGTTGTACAGTGAAACATTTCCCGAAACTACCGGGAAGTCAAGTAAATCACATGCATCAGCAATACCTTTAATAGCGCCAACGAACTGGCCCATAGCTCTAGGTTTTTCAGGATTTCCAAAGTTCAAATTATCTGTTATCGCGAGAGGCTCAGAGCCAACAGCCGTTAAGTTTCGCCACGCTTCGGCAACAGCCTGCCTACCTCCCTCCTCCGGATCAGCATGCACATAACGTGGCGTGCAATCTGCAGTAAGTGCTAGCCCTTTCTGCGTATCCGGAATCCTAACTATGGCAGCATCACCCCCAGGTGGAACCACTGTTTCCGTCATAATCATATGATCGTATTGTTCCCAAACCCAGCGTTTAGAAGAGAGATTAGGCAAACGCAGCAACAGCTCAAGAACCTCTAAGGGGTCTCTCAAAAACTCTGCATCATCCCGAGGAATTATCGGTTGAGGGGTTGTTGGCTCCCAAGGTCGATCGTACTCTGGCGAAGCTGATGCAAGTGGGTCAATTGGTAAATTGGCTATTAACTCACCATTGTTTTTCAGAATTAAATGCCCTGTATCCGTTAACTTCCCAATAACCGCAAAGTTCAATTCCCACTTTTCAAAAATCTTTCTAGCTTGCGATTCAGAATCGGGCTCTACGATCATCAACATTCGTTCCTGACTCTCTGACAACATAATTTCGTAAGGCGTCATTCCCTTTTCTCGTTGTGGAACTTTTTCCAGTTCAATTTCCACTCCCAACCCGCCTTTAGATGCCATCTCAAAAGAAGAAGATGTTAGCCCAGCTGCCCCCATATCCTGAATTGCGACTAAAAGTCTCCTGTCCATTAGTTCAAGACACGCTTCGATAAGCAGTTTCTCTGTAAATGGGTCTCCAACTTGAACTGTTGGGCGCTTTGATCCTGAATCGTCAGAAAATTCGGCTGATGCCATCGTTGCGCCATGGATCCCATCGCGCCCTGTTTTTGAACCAACATAAATAACGGAATTACCAACACCTTTAGCAGTTGAACAAAAAATATTTTCCTTATTTGCTATTCCAACTGTCATTGCGTTCACTAGAATATTTTCATTATAGCTCGCATCAAATTCACATTCCCCTCCCACTGTTGGGACGCCAACGCAATTGCCATATCCCCCAATGCCGGCAACAACCCCAGCTACAAGATGTCTTGTTTTATGGTGTTCAGGTGCACCGAAACGTAGCGAATTCAAATTTGCAATTGGCCTGGCCCCCATTGTAAATATATCTCTTAATATACCACCAACGCCGGTTGCTGCACCCTGATAAGGTTCCAGATAACTGGGATGGTTATGGCTTTCCATTTTAAAAATTACAGCTTGCCCATCTCCAATATCCACTGCTCCCGCGTTTTCACCTGGCCCATAAATCACTCTGGGGCTGTTTGACGGCAATATCTTTAGCCATTTTTTTGAAGATTTATAGGAACAATGCTCTGACCACATGACAGAAAAAATGCCAAGCTCAGTAACGTTGGGCTCTCGCCCAAGGATTTCACAAATCAGCTTATACTCGCTTTGAGTTAAACCGTGTTCTTTAATTTCTGCAATGCCAATTTGGTTCATGGGCTTTAATTAACAGAAGGTAATACTTTAGCAACCCTACAACGATTGCTCCGTATTTTTTTCAAGCTTCGTTCTCTAAAATAATTAATTTTCAAGTGATTGACTCAAAAAATCTTCGACCTGATGTTCCGCCTATTGCCTCATCAACAGCCCTTTCCGGATGCGGCATCATTCCTAAAACATTTTTTCCTTTGTTTAAGATTCCCGCAATATCATCGACAGAGCCGTTTGGATTTGTATCCGGGCCTCGTCTGCCTGCTGAATCAACATAACGCAGTACTACTTGATCATTATCTTGGAGCATTTTCAGATTATATTCATCAGCAAAATAATTGCCATCATGGTGAGCGATGGGAACACCAATGATCTCCCCCTTCCTATAACGGCTTGTGAAAATATTTTTGGTTGTTTCAATCGATAACCAAACTTTACGGCAAACAAATTTTAAATTTTTGTTTCGCATTAATACTCCTGGCAGCAACCCTACTTCAGTTAATATCTGAAAACCGTTGCAAATCCCAATCACTAAAATACCCTTCTTAGCCTGGCCGACTACCTCGCGCATTACTGGCGAATGTGCTGCCATAGCCCCAGAACGAAGGTAATCGCCATATGAGAATCCACCTGGTAAAATAACACAATCGACTTTTGGGAGTTCCACATCTGCATGCCAGTGCATTATAGGCGGACACCCTAACGTTTGTGCCACTGCCTTCTTGGTATCACGGTCACAGTTTGAACCGGGGAAAATAATAACCGCTATTTTCATAAGGGGTAACTTTTCCTTAAATTATATCTATTGAATATTCTTCAACAACAACATTTGCGAGAAGCTGATCACACATTTCTTTTGCTATACGATTAGCTCTCTGAGGATCCTTTTCCTCAATATCCAATTCAATAAACTTACCTAGACGCACATCTTCCACTGTTGTGAACCCTAGGGAATGCAGTGCATTCCTTGTAGCTTGGCCCTGAGGGTCAAGGACGCCGGCCTTCAGCCTGATGTGAATTTTTAGTTTCATATTAAAACACTTAAAAAAAGTGATGACATTCGCAAAATTGAGGTGATCCGTAAATATTTTATTTTAAAACATGAGAGTACTCACCTTGGTTTAACAAAAAAGAATTGAAACGCCAAATAGGTTTATAAGCGCGACTTGACTTGATTGGCAATGCCAAAAGACTTGAGGAAACGGTACAAAAATTAGTCGTATTATTGACAAACATGGAATCGGCAAGCTCCTCACTTGACTCGCTACTAGTATCAGCCAATATTGTTTCCCAATCTTGCCAATCATCCTGACCAGGGTTTGGTATCTTGGCATCCTTAAACTGTGGTAAATATTTTTTGATCCTGACCGACTTTTCTATGTCATTAAGGTCTTGTTCAGTGATCATTGAAAACCCTTCAGGAATTTGCCTAACTTCTATTTCGGAAGCATTTTCAGCTGCACGAAGCCACAAAGCATTATTTGCATCTATAATTATCAAATTAAAGGGGTTGTAGTCTTTTGGATTAAGGTCACATAAAGCATTGGCGGCGTCTAAAGCCGCTGAATATCCTAAAGCCTCTAATGGTATTTTACCGCGGGAAGTCTTCTTTGCAGAAGCACGAAGCACAGTTTTCCTATTTAGAATTCCCGAAATCAACCCTCGGTCATTAATTGCTAGCCAAGTGCCACCTGCATCTTCATCCAGCCCGCCCACTATATTCAATTGGTTTTGCCAATGCCGGCTAGGAAATTGCCATGATCGATTAGCCATTTCATCTCGGTTAGCTGCAATCAATACTGGCCAACAATGCTTAGGACGACGTAGAATAACAAAAGTACACATATGTTTTCCAAACTATCAATATTAGGTAGAATAACATTGTTTCGTTTTATTCAAAAGTTGGAGACATTTAGAATTAATAAATTCACGTTTATTAGAACACAACGAAAATTGCGGAGGAGTATCCTATGGCTGACACCTTTAAAGAGAAAGGAAAAGGCGAAGAACAAAAATATAACTTATCTCAAGAACTGCTGTTTAAAGCTAATTCGCGTCGCAACAAACTTCTTGGCCTATGGTTAAGCGAACAGCATTTCGGCCTTCAAGGGGCTGCAGCACAAGAGTATGCCAATGAACTGGTAATGATTGACTTAGATGCTCCGGGTATCGAAAATGTTATTGAAAAAATAATGCTAGATGTTGAAAAACGTGCCTGTAAGCTTTCCGAGCAATTACTACGCGAAAAAATTGCTGAGTTGCAAAAGGTTGCCGAAAATCAAGTGAAAAATGAAGAATAATCTGCTTAGTTTCAGTTAGTACAGCGGTCAGCTGATAATAACTAATGGTTTCTAATTTTATCTATCTACTGCGAATCAAAGGCTACTTCTATCTGGCCCATGCCATTGGTCGTTCTCTCCTGCCTTATATTAAATGCCTATTTAGGGAATACCCTTTGAAAAATAAAATCAACCCACTTTATATAATAAGAAAGCGATTCCTTGTTTAATAACGACTCTAATTCTGAAACTGTAATTAGTTCTCTTAATTCCTCGTCTTGGGTTAAAAAATAAGTTAAGCAATTTTTGTTGGTAATAGACTCGACTTTCCTTTCCAATGGCGCATCTATATGGCCCTTATACATATCTCCTGCCTCTATAGACTCCCATACTTTCATAGCATTCCGTTGCACAATTTTGTACGCTTTTTCTCTCGAAACACCTTTTTCTACTAAGTATAACAACACACGCTGGGTATCGTGAATTCCTCTAAAGGCATTCAAATTGGTTAACATATTGTTAGGTAATATAATAAGTCCTTCCAGGATCTTTGAAAGTCGTACAAGAGCAAAATCAAGAGTAATTAACGTATCCGGAGCTATAACTCTTTCTACTGAAGAGTGACTGATGTCTCTTTCATGCCAAAGCGCTACATTTTCAAGGGCAGGTATAACAGCGGCCCTAACCAGTCGGGCAAGACCTGTCAAGTTTTCTGAAAGAATAGGGTTTCGCTTGTGGGGCATGGCACTAGAGCCTTTCTGATTCGGGGAAAAGTATTCCTGAACTTCCCGAACTTCTGTCCTCTGCATATGGCGTATTTCAGTTGCTAGATTTTCTACTGAACTTGCAATAACACCAAGTGTCGCAAAAAAGTAGGCATGGCGATCTCGTGGAATAATTTGCGTTGAAATAGGTTCTGGAGCTAATCCGAGTTTTGATGCGACATAACCCTCTACTTTAGGGTCAATGCTTGAAAAAGTTCCTACTGCACCTGAAATTGCACAGGTCGATATTTCATCTTTCGCTATTAATAAGCGTTTTTGATTTCGGGAAAACTCTTTGTAGTATCGTGCAAACTTCAAGCCCATCGTTAAGGGTTCGGCATGAATTCCGTGACTGCGCCCCATGATAGGGGTTAGTTTTGTCTCCTCTGCTCTTTTCCTAAGAATGCACATTAAAGTGTTGATATTTGCCAGAATAAGATCAGACGACTGCTTCATCTGCAACGCCATACAGGTATCCAGCACATCTGATGACGTCATCCCTTTATGCACATAACGTGCTTCATCGCCAATATGTTCTGCTAGCTCAGTGAGAAATGCAATTACATCATGCCTTGTCTCCTCTTCAATCGCCTCAATTCTGCGTATTCGCTCTAGAGTATATTCCTTATTACCTTTTTCCCAAATTGCCTGAGCCGCTTTTTTGGGAATCACCCCTTGCTTTGCCAAGGCATCACACGCATGCGCTTCAATCTCGAACCAAATTTTAAATTTGTTCGCCGGCTCCCAAATTTTAACCATTTCAGCTCGGGAATAACGCTCTATCATGTTCTTTACCTTTAATTTTTAATCATCCAAGAAAATCTAACTAGGATAAGACATTTAACTGTTCAACCTTAAACATTCAGTCTAACCTTAAACACCCCTGTAACATCACATAAATTGGTGAAAAAAATTATCACCTATTCTAAATTGCTTTTTTAGGTTCTCAGCATAGTAAGAAAATTGTCTTTTTAATATCGTTAGAACAGTTATGTAAAACTAATGAGTTCGTAAATTCATAATAATGGCTAAATCAAAATAAGAATCGTACAATGTCTTTAAATAAAAACAATAAAAGTTATTGGGTAAAATTCTACCGATACGCGAACCTAAAACTAATAATCCCAATTAAGCGATCCAAATTCCCACCAGAATATTCAGCTAAAGGAGTCGCCGTTGGCCTATTCTGGGGGTTAACACCGACTGTTGGCATTCAGATGCCCCTTTGCCTATTGACCTGGTTTGCTCTGAAACGTTTTAGACATTCCAACTTTAGCCTTGTCTTGGCCTTTGCCTGGACCTGGGTAAGTAATTTTTTTACTGCAATCCCAATGTATTATATTTTTTTTGTAACTGGACAAATTTTTGTAGGCCAGTGGGATAACCTGCTCGGTTATAATAAATTCTCCACATCATTCAAGGCGTCATACTCAAAAGATACAAGTGCTTGGACCAATTTTTTTGAAATCGGAACTTTTATATTTGAAGAACTTGGCATGTCTATGACTATCGGATGTATTCCATATGCACTAGTTGGCGCTATATCAGGATATATTATATCACTCCGATTTATCACTTCTCGCCGAGCAAAGCGAAAAAACAGATTATAGTGACTTGCTTGAAATAAAATAAACCAACAGATGATAATAAAACTATTTCTTTACGATTTCAAGATAAGGAAATTACTCCAATATTTTAACCACAGCCGAGTGGTCAAGTTCCCCTAGCCCCATTTCAACTAGGCGCTTATATAATTCAAGCTCCAACCTTGTAGCTGGCAATTGAAGGTCTAGAGTTTCAGCTAAATCAATGGCCTGAGACAAATCCTTTAACTGGGTAATGCTTTTGCCTCCAGGAATGAAATTTTCCTGTATCATCCGCTTCCCATGAACTTCAAGTACCCGGGAATCAGCGAACCCACCTTGAATAGCCCTCCTTACCACCTCTGGTTTCAGCCCAGCCTTTTTCACTAAAGTCAATGCTTCTGCAACAGCTTGGATAGTCAATCCTACTATTATTTGATTCGCAAGTTTTGCTATTTGTCCCGCACCAACTTCGCCAATATGAGTGATATGCTTCCCCAGAACGGATAATATTGGTGTTGCCACACAAAACGCAGAGTCAGTTCCTCCAACCATAATACTAAGCGAACCATCTTTCGCCCCCATTACTCCGCCTGAAACAGGGGCATCGACATACATGGCATTTTTTTTGATTGCGGAACTTGCGAAACCCCTAGTTGCCAATACATCCGTAGTCCCCATATCTATCACAAGTTGCCCGGAGCCAAGCGCCTTTAGCACCCCCCTTCGCCCATCCATAACGGCCTTTACAGACATGGTATCTGGAAGCAGTAGGATTATTGTGCGAGCTAATTTTGTAACATTGGCCGGATTTTTTCCATCAACCATTCCTTCAGCTACAAGTGCCTTGATGGATTCTTTTGAGCGATTGCAAACAATTACTTCAGCACCTGCAGCTTGAAGATTTTTTGCAATGGGAAAGCCCATTAACCCTATTCCAATCACACCAATTTTTTGCCCTTCAAGTTTCATTCGAACAAGACTCCTATAACCAGGTCTTTTACCATGGCGTCAGTTCAATCATTTTGTATATGTCCATTGGAGACATTCCGCGCTCCCTTAAATCCGCCAATCTATTAGTTTTATCGCGCTTTGCAATCCGCCTACCTATTGGGGTCGTAATTAAACGGTGATGCTCATAGCAGGGTGAATCTAAATTTAATAGTGCTTGCAAGAGGCGGTGAATATGGCTCGAATCAAATAGGTCACTTCCCCTTGTAATCAAGGAAACACCTTGGAGATGGTCATCAATAGTGACAGCTAGATGGTAACTCGTTGAAAATTCTTTTCGAGCCACAATGATATCACCAAATATTTCTGGGCGTGCAATTTGCTTACCCTTTATCCGGTCATACCAGGCCAGGCCCCCCGTATATTCAACAGCTTTTTTCATGTTCAAACGAAAAGCATATGGTTTCCCAGAAGAGATAAGCTCTTCCTGCTCCGATTCTCCAAGGTTTTTGCAAGTTCCCGGATAGATAACCTTATCATTCCCATGTGGCGCATTGCCGGCCGCAATCACTTCATGAAGAATTTCCTTCCGAGTACAAAAACAAGGGTATACAAATCCAGCAACCTTTAATTTTTGAAGCGCATCATCATAATCATCAAAGTGTTCCGATTGCCGCCGAACTGGGCTTTCCCAATCAAGACCAAGCCAAGATAAATCGTGAAAAATCGATTTTTCAAATGACAGATTACAGCGACTTTGATCAATATCTTCAATACGTAGCAAAAAACGATCGCTTGATCCATTTGCACAATTGGCTGCATAAATAGCTGCGTATGCATGACCTAAATGCAAAAAACCA
Source organism: Magnetovibrio sp. (assembly GCA_002722175.1). Classification (GTDB taxonomy): domain Bacteria; phylum Pseudomonadota; class Alphaproteobacteria; order Rhodospirillales; family Casp-alpha2. Next base: position 65,157 of record PBKU01000014.1, on the reverse strand, counting down.
CTTGGGCTAGGAGCAAATCGGGTAATAATTGTCATGACCTTACTTTATACACAGAAATCGTAATTTTCATATCAAGCGTTTCATAACTATCATTAAAAAGTTATATAGTCTTTATTATAGGAACATTAAATTATGGATAAAAATGTCAAGCTCAGCGGAGCCAGTCGAGGACCAATAACAGGTGGTAAGCCTGAACAGCTCGTAATCATGGCCCATGGTGTAGGGGCGGATGGAAATGACCTTATAAATTTAGCTAATTATTTTGAAAAAGTTCTACCTAACGCTATATTTGTCGCGCCAAATGCACCGGAAACTTTTGACGGGGGCCCCCCGGGTTATCAATGGTTTAGCCTAAGTGATCCATCCTATGACCAAAAACTAAAAGGTTTACGAAACGCCTCTAAAATCTTCAATCAATTTATTGATGACCAACTAGCCGCCACGGGTTTAAGTGAAAAAGAAACAGCCCTTGTTGGATTTTCTCAAGGCACCATGCTAGCCCTGTGGTCAGGCCTTCGTCGTCCCCGCAAGCTTGCCGGCATTCTAGGGTTTTCGGGAGCTTTAATAGGGGATACGGAGTTATTGACAGAATTAAAATCAAAACCACCTGTGTTGCTAATTCATGGGCAAGCGGATTCGGTCGTCCCATTTGATGCCATGGAACAAGCATTGAACACATTGCGAAATCTTGGCGTGAAAGCGGAGGGACTAGCTCGGCCAGAAGTTGGCCATAATCTTGATGATGATGGTATAAAAGCTGGAATGTTTTTTTTAGCTGATTGTTTTGATATTGACTTACAGTCGTTAAGGCGTTGATTATTGGAAAATTAATTTCGCAATACGGCTAAGAGAAACTAGCTAGTTCGATATCACATGATGAGCTTTTTTAACGGTATGGTTATGTCTGAATCCAACCCAAGTTTAGTACTTAACGCAGACTTTCAGCCGCTTAACTATTTTCCGCTGTCACTATGGTCATGGCAGGATTCTATAAAGGCTGTTTTTCTGCAACGAGTAAGTGTAATTTCCCAATACAACTATACTGTGCAATCACCTAGCTGCAAAATGTTTGTACCAAGTGTAATAGCGTTAAAAGAGTTTATCCCAATCCGGTGCAAACCTACTTTTACCAGATTTAATGTTTTTTTGCGTGATCAATTTTCGTGCCAATACTGCGGAAAAAACTTTCCTGCAGAAAAACTGACATTTGACCATGTGATCCCAAGGGCACATGGGGGAAAAACAACGTGGGAAAATGTTGTAACCTCATGCTCCCCCTGCAACCTATCAAAAGGTCACAGACTACCAAAACATGCTCGCGTACGACTAAAAAAAACACCAAAACGCCCGACTGTTCAAGAGCTGCAACAGTGTGGCCGCTGCTTCCCTCCTAACTATCTTCATGAAAGTTGGCGAGATTTTCTCTATTGGGATTGTGAATTGGAATCATAAAGCTAAAACAGCAAAATCGCTTATTAGTCCTAAGACTACTCCTACAATTCCAGATAACTAAACAATTGTTAAATAATCTATTTTTGCTCCTTATAGTCAGACAAAATTTTCTTCACTTTAAGTTTTAAAATTTGACAAATTTATAATGAAGCCTATATTTCGCGCAATTAAACCACTAACCACTTTAGAGGTCGTGGTCCAAGCGCTCATCGTAGTGCTCTGCGCCGTCAAATCTAGCAAGAAAGTCGTCTATGTCTAAACGAATCGCAGCTAAATATAAGATTAATCGCCGTCTCGGGGTAAATCTCTGGGGACGACCAAAAAGCCCCTTTAATAAAAGAGAATACGGGCCCGGACAACATGGCCAAAAACGCAAAAAACCCTCTGACTTCGGAGCACAGTTGCAGGCAAAACAAAAATTAAAGGGTTATTATGGCAATATTTCTGAAAAAAAATTTCGTAATTATTACAAGGCCGCACAAGCGCGCCATGGAGACACATCTGAGAATTTAATAGGCTTTTTAGAACGACGCTTAGATGCTGTGATTTACCGGATGAAACTAGTACCTACCGTTTTTGCTGCTCGACAATTTATTAACCATGGGCACGTCACGGTAAACAATAAGCGCGTAAATATTCCTTCATATCAAATCCGCGAAGGAGATGTTGTTGCTGTTCGAGAGAAAGCCCAAAAAATTCCAATGGTACTTCTCGCCTTAGAAAGCCCTGAAAGAGATGTGCCTGAATATGTTACTGTTAATCACCAGAAACTCGAAGGCACCTTTGTCCGAATACCAAAGTTAGAGGATGTCCCCTACCCTGTTCAAATGGAGCCTAACTTAGTTATTGAATATTACTCACGTTAGTTGGTTATTAATAACTGCGGGTCGTAACTTAGAAATATTTTCCGTTCAATTAGTTTGAGCTCTTAAATGAGCTCTTAGATCATCAAACCACAAATTGCACCCAAATAATTTTTGCGACCTCTGAACAATTTGCCATCTTATATTAGTGCGCCAAGAATGATCCTTTGCAAGCGCAATCGCAATTTCAACCCAGTTATCACCACTATTTGCTACCAGGTCGGGTAAATCAAGGGCAGTTAACATACCAAGGGCATGACGCCCTCGCATTAAACTGCCAGGCAGGGTTACAACGGGAACTCCTAAAGCAAGAGCCTCCAAATTAGTATTGCCCCCTGACCACCTAAAACTATCGAGCACTAATGTGGTATCTGAATGCAATTCAAAAAAGCCTCTTCGACTAGTCCTAGGGCACATTTCGACGCGGTCAGCAAAGCTAACTTGATATTTCTTAAAAACAGAGGTCAATCGAGAAACAAAAGCCCTGGTAATATGCACGTTGTCGTGTTCAATAAAGCGGAGTTTTGCTTTAGAAAAATCCGCTAATAGCTCCGCAAAAAATCTATCCTGTACTGGTGAGATCTTAAAGAGACTTTGAGAGCAGAAGAAAACTGGCGCCCCATGAGCGCTGATTTTTTCAACCTGGACATCAGGTCGTTCAAAATTAATTGACAGTCCGGGCAACCGAACCAATGCTTCTGAATAATGGTTATCCCCTTTTGGAGGCTCCATCAGTTCACTCGACAAGAAACTGTCAATTCCTGGCATCCCGGATGTAACTGGGTGCCCCCAAGCCGCGCATTGGAGCGGTGCAAAACGAAGTCCTGCGAGAACCTGTGTTAGTGGATCCATGCCAATATCGGTGTAAATTAAAACGTCTGGCTCTAATTTAGAAAGCCGCATTATCTGGCTTTTCAGTGTTATACAGTCGGTATGAACAACTACGCCAGCAGCTTTAAGCTTATTTACTTCTTTTTTGTTGTGCTGACCAATGCTTAACGCGTGGACTTCAAATTCTGCTTTCGGCAGTTCCATTATCCAGGCTGAAAATAAATTAAAAACAGTGTGCCTCCGAAAATGAGACGAAGCAAAAACCACAATGGGTTTCTGCCGCTTAGGTGGCTTAAGATTCGCACTTGGTGTGTGCTGGGGAAATGCAGCAGTAGCAATTCGGGAAATCAAATTACCATAAATCTTTTGGATTTCCAGATCTTCCCTCCCTTGATAAGGCAGCAAAAAATTTGTTAATTCAGAAATAGTCTCAAGCGCATTTTGGATCTCTGCCTGAGTATTTAAACGAATATTTCCAACAACTTCTCCCAAGCCGGCTTTCCAACGCTCTCTCTCTTCAATGATTTGATCTTCACAATTGTAGATAAGTGGCAACGTTAAATGAAGTCCCCAAAACGCTTTTGTAAAATGGGGGTTAGAATCCACTGCCAATCTAAGGTGTTTTCTCCCGCTAACAATATTATTATTTGCACAAAGCGTCTGCCCTAGATTGTATAGCACATCGGGTTGATTTGGGCTTATACCTAGGGCTTTTTCTAAACATTCTTGGGCTTTTATGAGTTCGCCTCTCCTTCTGTGCAAAATACCTAGGTTATTCAACAAACCCGCATGACCCGGGATATTCCTGAGTGTATTCTCTAAAAGACTCTGAGCCTCTTTATACGATCCTAGGTGAACTAATACGATTCCTAGGTTTACCGCTACGTCAGGGTTATTCGGGCATATTGACATAGCTTTTTTATAGGCCTCCAAGGCACCGCAAAATTCTCCTTTGGACAAAAGCAAGTTGCCAAGGTTATACCACGGATTGAAGTGCCCCTTTCCAAATTTAATTGCCAAACGAAAGTATTTCTCCGCTTCTTCTAGCATTCCATGGGAGCGCAACTGCACACCAAGGTCATTAAATAACTGGGGGTCATTTGGTCTAAGCTGTATCGCTTTTTTAAATACTGCAATTGATCCTGTTACATCTCCCTTAGAAGCCAGAAACAATGCAAAGTTGGCAGTAATATCAGGTGATTTGGGGAAAATTTCGAATGCTCGGGAAAGAAATTTTTCTGCTTCTGCTACTTTTCCAGAAGAATAGTATACCAAACCTAAAAAATGATTCGCATCGGCTGAATCAGGCTTTAGGGATAAAGCAGAACGAAAAAGTTTTTCTGCAGTCACTAAATCCCCGGCCTTTTGCCGGTCAAGGCCTTTGTCAATCAATGCATCAAGTTTGATTTGTTCATTATGTAGGGACAATTGGGTCAAAGTTACCAAAAAATTGAATTAAAGTTAGAGAAAAAGGATATACCTGCAGAATCACTGCGACTTTGATACTACTGGAAAAATGCGAACAAAAAAGCTTTTAAATAGCGCCTCTTTTTTTCCATAGTTTTCTATGCAAGTAAAACGCCGCTCTATATAAGAGCCTGGATGAATGGGATGTAAATTCTACTTTCTACCACTAAGAGCTGAAAAGAGCTTTGCTTTTAGGAGAATTATTAGTTTAACATTTCTTTGTTCTGTTTTTTACCATGCCGTGTTGCTAAAAATAATCTAGACATGCAATTCAAGAAGTTTTCCCAACAATGATATAGGGTTTTATAGGTAAGACTTAACAATGCACTATCCGACCAAATTAATTATTGGCCATTTGATAAAACGCTACAAGCGGTTTCTAGCGGACGTAGAATTAGAGGACGGAACTATAGTTACCGCCCATTGCCCGAATTCTGGGTCAATGGAAAGTGTTAAAACCCCTGGCGCTAAAGTATGGTTAAGCCCTGCAAAAAACAAAAATCGAAAACTAAAGTTCACTTGGGAACTGATTCAAGTTAGAGATACTCTTGTTGGAATCAATACCAACTTATCAAATAAAATTGTAGTTGAAGGTATTGAAAATGGACTTATACCAGAACTAGACGGTTATACAATCCTAACGCAAGAAGTTCCATATGGCCAGAATTCACGTATTGATATTTTATTAAGATCACCTGACAAACCTGATTGCTATGTAGAAGTCAAAAATACAACCCTCAGACGCCAGTGGAATAAGGAGGGGCTAGTAGAGTTTCCCGATGCTGTTACTAAACGTGGAACAAAACACCTTAGAGAACTTGCTGAAATGGTTAAACACGGCAATAGATCTATAATGTTTTTTTTAGTTCAACGCGAAGATGCAAACAGGTTTTGTATTGCTGAGGATATTGACCCGGAGTACGGAGCTACCTTTAAAGAAGCTATAAAGTGTGGTGTAGAAGTGCTATGTTACACGTGTTCTTTGACCACGGAACGCATAAAAATCAATTCTGCGATTGATGTTATGCTAACAAAAAAGTAGTTTTGTCGGCTTTGAATGCGAGTATAGTTCTTGTGGAAAAATACATGAATGACACCACTAAAACAATTAAAGCCATCGACGGCCGGTTAATTAAATTGCATGGTTCAGAGGCGTTTAAAGGAATGCGCAAAGCTGGCCTATTGGCTGCTGAATGCTTGGATTTTATCCAACCTTTTGTCGTACCAGGTGTAACAACGGGAAAGTTAGATAAGCTTTGTCACGAATTTATCGCTGATAGAGGCGCCATCTCCGCACCCTTAAATTATCGTGGTTTTCCAAAATCTATCTGTACATCAGTTAACCACGTAGTATGCCACGGTATCCCAGGCGAAAAAGTACTTAAAGCCGGTGATATCATCAACATAGACGTTACCCCAATACTTGATGGCTGGCATGGGGATACTAGCCGAATGTATTATGTCGGCAAACCTAACAAAAAAGCCCGTAAACTCGTTGAAACCACTTTTGAAGCTATGTGGTGTGGTATTAAGGAGGTACGTCCAGGTGCAACTCTTGGCGACATAGGACATGCAATCCAGTGCCACGCGGAAGAACGACGTTTTTCCGTCGTCCGTGATTTTTGTGGCCACGGCGTTGGAAAAATTTTTCATGAAGCTCCAAATGTAATGCATCACGGAAACCCTGGTGAAGGCGAGGTGCTGAGGGAAGGTATGTTTTTTACTATCGAACCAATGATTAATATTGGAAATTTTGATGTCAAGATTCTGGCAGATGGATGGACGGCAGTAACGAAAGACAGATCCCTATCGGCGCAGTTTGAGCACACTCTAGGCGTAACAGAAAGCGGCTACGAAGTATTCACGCTATCACCATCAGGAACTGGGGCCCCAGATTAATTTCCCCTATCAGGCATTCCTTTTTTCTATAACCAGAATAAAAGTAACTAAGCTATTATATCAAAAAAAGGGCTACACTAAATCGGTGTAGCCCTTTCTCGAAAATTAAGATGAATTTGGATATTATTTTTCGGCTAGAAACCCATTCCGCCCATACCACCCATGCCACCCATATCGCCACCACCAGGGGGCATTGGCGGATCTTTTTTCTCTGGCTTTTCAGCAACCATGGCTTCAGTTGTTATCAACAAACCAGCTACCGAAGCTGCATCCTGCAGAGCAGTTCTAACAACTTTTGCAGGGTCAATTACCCCGGCTTTGATTAGGTTCTCATACACGCCAGTTTGTGCATTATATCCAACTGTTAAGTCTCTTTGCTCCAGAAGCTTTCCAGCAACAACAGCGCCGTCAACACCCGCATTTTCAGCAATCTGGCGAACTGGTGTCTCAATTGCCCTACGGACAATCTCGACGCCAACCTTTTGGTCGGCGTTAGCTCCTTCTAGCTTCGCTAACGAACGAGTTCCGTAAAGCAGAGCAACACCGCCACCTGCGACGACACCCTCCTCAACAGCAGCACGGGTTGAATGCAGAGCATCATCTACCCGATCCTTGCGTTCTTTAACTTCTATTTCGGTCGCCCCTCCAACACGAATTACTGCGACCCCACCAGCTAGTTTTGCTAGTCTTTCTTGCAGCTTTTCACGGTCGTAGTCGGATGAGGTTTCTTCAATTTGTTGGCGAATCTGAGTGCATCTAGCCTGAATATCTTTTTTCTTTCCTGCACCCTCAATAACTGTTGTTTCTTCTTTAGTTATATTGACTCGCTTTGCTGTACCTAGCATATCCATAGTCACATTCTCAAGTTTAATCCCAAGGTCTTCCGAGATAACCTGACCATTAGTAAGAATTGAAATATCTTCAAGCATTGCCTTACGCCGGTCACCAAAACCAGGTGCTTTAACGGCAGCAACCTTAAGTCCGCCACGCAGCTTGTTGACAACGAGCGTTGCCAACGCCTCTCCCTCAATATCCTCAGCTATAATGAGCAACGGTCGCCCAGATTGAACAACTGTTTCCAGGATTGGTAGGAGCGGCTGCAACCCGGAGAGCTTTTTCTCATGGATTAAGATATATGGATTTTCTAGGTCGCAGGTCATTTTATCAGCATTTGTAATAAAATATGGTGATGTGTAACCGCGATCGAACTGCATACCTTCAACAACATCAAGCTCTGTATGCAAACTCTTTGCTTCCTCGACCGTAATCACACCTTCATTACCTACACGCTCCATAGCTTTAGCAATCATGTCACCTACTTCTGTATCACCGTTAGCTGAGATCGTGCCCACCTGAGCAACTTCAGCTGAGGTAGAAACTTTCCTTGAACTCTTCTGAACAGTCGAAACCACAGCGTCAACAGCGAGGTCAACACCCCGTTTCAAGTCCATAGGGTTCATACCAGCCGCGACTGCTTTAACTCCCTCTTGGACTATTGTATGGGCAAGTAACGTTGCTGTTGTAGTCCCATCTCCGGCTTCATCGTTTGTCTTTGAGGCAACTTCACGGACCATTTGGGCGCCCATATTCTCGAATTTGTCAGACAACTCGACTTCTTTTGCAACTGTAACACCGTCTTTAGTAATACGCGGTGCTCCAAATGACTTGTCTAAAACAACATTTCGCCCTTTTGGGCCTAATGTTACTCTGACGGCATTCGCTAAAATATCAATGCCCCTCAGCATCCTATCTCGCGCATCCGTCGAAAATTTTACTTCTTTAGCAGACATCTTCTTCTTCCTTCCTTATTTCTCGATAATACCGAGAATGTCGGATTCTTTCATAATCAACAGTTCATCATTATTAACTTTGACTTCTGTACCGGACCATTTGCCAAATAAGATTTTGTCACCTTTTTTGACATCAAGAGGCGTAACTTTACCGTCCTCAGCTTTGGCACCGGCGCCAACGGCAACGACTTTACCTTCCATTGGCTTTTCCTGCGCAGTGTCGGGGATAATAATCCCTCCCGCTGTCTTTTCTTCTGAATCAACGCGTTTCACTAACACGCGATCATGAAGCGGCCTGAATTTCATTGCTTTTTCTCCGCTAAGTATTTGATATTCATTACTCAAAAGTTTAATTGTTAGCACTCACACGTTGCGAGTGCTAGGGATTTAGTTTGATCCTGTACATATGTCAAGTCTTTCGAGCAAATTTAATTTCGATTAATTAGTTCGGGGTCAAAAGCAACATCTTTGCCATCTAGTATTGCGACAGTATATTTCCTGAATCTATACGAGGATAGTGGCTGAGCATGGGCCGGCACATTCGCATAATAAACAATCACACGGGTTTTGTCGTTTTTCGATAAAAAGTTTGATAAGTCACCGTTACGTTGACCCACTACCCAAATTGGCTTAGAAAGTCTCCCTAAAAAATCGAATTGGCCATGGTATTTGTTAGCATTGGCTATCGCAAATCCTAAATTTTGAAGGTCACGAATCTCGCGTGCGAGAGGCGTCAAATCATACTGCTTCCTCAACACCTCCTCGATTATTAAATGTGCAGCTATTACTGTTACGGCTGAAGCTGCTGTAACTATTAGAACAGTTCGCCTAATAGATAATTGGTGAGGAATCACAACGATAACGCCAATAATAACTATAGCAACAGCCCAAACTGGCTTGCTAAAAAGTAAAAAATCACTGAGCCGTTGAAATACAGAAGCCAACGGTAAGACGGTCAACACAACCAAAATAATTAACCCAAGAAAAATAAAGATAGATGCCAATTTTAGTCGCTCTCCTTGACCTACTTTTGTATTGCCGATTTTGCTTAATCCTCGCCCCATCAGTAAAGCGACTGCAGGAAATTCCGGTAACAAGTAGTGGAATTGTTTTCCACTAATTGCTGAAAAAATGATAAACGCTGAAAAGAACCAAATGAGACAAAATAGAACTGCACCATCAATGTTTCTAAATGTTACTATTACCCCATTCCAGGTCCGCAACCAAAGCACCCATGGAAATAATAAGGGAAGAAGCCAAACAGCATACCACCAAAACGGTCGGGCATGAGCAAAAGAGTCAACCAATCGACCCGTTGACTGTCCCCAAAAAATCGCATCCCTGTATTCTGCACCACCATTTATACTAGCGGGAACCGCCCAGGCAAGTGCTATGCTAAGACCTAAAATTAAAGCGCATAATATGCCAAGATACCAATTCCGATTTCCTGGCACAACCGACTGAGAGACTAAACCTGCCCCCCACCAAGGTGCTGACAGGGCAACGGGGAATACGTGAAGAAAAATTGCGGGGCCCTTTGCTAATAAGCCAAAGCCTAATGCAACCCCCACTAAAAAAAAGCCTTTCCACCCCCCCCCTTGCCGCGCAAAAACGATCCCGTTGAGAGCCACTAGTGAAAAAAATGCTAAAATCGTATCGAACATTGTAAGCGTTCCAAAGAGCATCCAAAATAGTGTTCCTAATAAGATTAATACTGATAAATGGGACGCTAAATAGTCTTTAGGCCAAATTTGACGGGAAAGTTTAAATACAAGGAAAATACAACCTAGCCCAAAACACGGTGCTATGACCCTAGGCCACCAGTCTACTACACCGAACAAGCACCACCCTAATTTTATTAGCCAGAATAAGAGGGGGGGTTTGTGACTGTAGATTTCACCATTCAACGTCGGAACCAGCCAATTTTCCTCCCTCCACATAGACCAGGCTACGCTGAAGTAACGCGTTTCATCCATTGGTAATATTGGACGAAGGAATAAAGCGGCAGAGAGGACAGAGAGCCAAATAAATCCAATCAACAAGTAATCCAACCGCTTAAAAATCATTGCATCCTTTGTTCCAGAGAGTTGTTTTTTGACATCTGTTTTACGCCCTCGGCACGAAACCTTTCGACTCGAAATTTGTTATACAAGTAAATCCCGATCAGGCCTGCAATTAAAAAAAGAACTGCACTAATAATTATACGATAACCTGCATCAAGCTGCACTCCGCTTCCAACTAACGCAAATATAAATGTCTGTGGAATATATCCTATCGCTGATCCCATAAAAAACATGAAGGCACTAGCCCTTGATACTCCTGCAGCAATACAGGTAACTAAATTATTTCCTATAGGAAGGAAACGAATAAGCAGCGTCATAGAGAATGGGTATTCGGATACAAAAGCATCAACTTGTCTGAATTTTCCTGAAAGGATCCGAATAGCCAGATCACGCCCCAAAAACCTTGAAAACGAAAAAGAAATGACACAACCTAGTAATGTTGCTATTAAAGCCAGGCAACCTCCATCCAAAAAACCAAACGCATAACCTCCCATAAAACTTACTGCCTGCCTTGGCAAGCCAATTGCTGTGAGTGCTCCGCCAATTCCAACAAAGGTCAGCCCACCATAAAAACCACGTCCTCGAATCGCATTGTCCACCCAGGATTTATCAAAAAATAGTTGTAAATCAAGCCATTTGAAGGCCAAGCCAAACACCAAAATAGCAGCAAATAGAAATAGCGATTTAAGTAAAATGTGAAATTTCATTTAGCCCGCTCATGATCGAAGGCGGGGATATCACTTATGGGGCGTCGCACAAGCCACATTACACCAATAACATCCACGATACCAATCCATAATCTATTCCAAATACCATAGCTTGAACTTCCATGCACCCTAGATCGATGGTTTACTGGAAAAGAAAAAACACGCCCACCTCCGCGAACTGCTAAAATAGGAAGAAAGCGATGCATGTGGTCGAATTGGGGCAGTTTAAGAAACATCTCTCGCCCAAACACCTTTAGCCCGCAACCAGTATCTGGGGTCGCATCCGAAAGCAGAACGGATCTAGCCCAATTAGCTGTTCCCGAAGACAATTTCCGCACCCAATTATCTTGCCGCTGGGTCCGCCACCCAACTATCATCGTTTCATGAAATTCAGCTTCTTTATTATACTGCCCTACAAGTTTTGGTATATCTGCAGGATCGTTTTGCCCGTCACCGTCCAAAGTCACAATTACATCCCCCCTTGCGGCACACACCCCGGAAATAATAGCCGAGCTTTGACCCTTGCAGTTTTTGTGATGACATATCCTTAAGTTCTTATGCTCACCTTTCAATGTAATTAGATTAGACAGTGTGCTATCTTTTGATCCATCATCAATACAGATGATCTCATAGATAAAGTGATTATCTAGTATCCCAGTTATCTCGCAAATAAGCGGAGAAACATTTTCAGATTCATTGTTCATCGGTATAATTATAGAGAACTCGATCGGTGGAGAAGATTTTGAATCAGCAGTCATTACAATACCAAAACGTTTAAAATCCAAACTATCTTTAATTAACAACCCTTTGTTGCCAATCCTGCTTTTACACCGTCAAATTTGCTAGTGCAAAAGCATTATTCTAATTCTTAATAAAGAAGAGTTTAATCCGCTCTATTTTTCCTTTCCATTCAAGTTAGTTTACATTTCCTGAAAAATTCTGTGCCTGGAGAAGGATGTATTACTAAGTTTTCGTACATAATATAAGTTCCAGCTGCGCAATGATCTAATATATCCAGACCCCCAAACTGCCGGCCACTTCGCGTATCCACGCAAGACCATTGATCAGGACGCTTTTTGAATGTCTACCAAGCAGCTAGAACCGCCCAAACACGCGTATATCCTTGAAGCTATCATAGTCTGTTATAATTTATAATCATGCATATTTTACTACCCACCCCATAAAGTAGCGTCAAAAAAACATGTCCTAAATTAAGTAAAAAACTTTTGCACAATAGCAATAAAGCTTTTTTTCATTCTTTTCGAATATTTATAGAAATATGTCCATTTTGGAAATGGATTCGAATTACATAATTGGATTAAAAGCAATTGCTCGATTTATGAAAAATGAACAGCTAATTATTTTTATTTTCGCAATTCTTATTGGAATTCTGTCAGGGGGTGCCGTAATAATTTTTCGCGAAGCAATAGATATAATTGGAATTATTATATTCCACGGAAAGGCAGATCATTTAATAGAGCTGTCAAGATCACTCCCGCCTTGGAAGCTCATATTGATCCCGTCTCTATCTGGGCTAGGGGTCGGTGTTTTGATTTATTTTTTTGTTCCATTCAACCGACCTCATGGTGTCGCTGATGTAATCGAAGCGTCAGCCCTAAAAGGTGGGGCCATGTCATCCCGTCTTGGGGTTATTTCAGCATGCATCTCCGCACTTTCGATTGGTGGCGGAGCATCAGTAGGACGGGAAGGGCCTGCGGTGCATCTAGGTGCTTCTTTGGCAAGCTGGGTGGGTCGTCAATTTTGTTTTTCACGGAAATCAATTCGAACTCTACTCGGGTGTGGCGTTGCCGCTGCTGTTAGTTCCTCGTTTAGTGCTCCCATAGCCGGAGCATTGTTTGCTAGCGAAGTAATACTAGGCAATTATGCGCTTGGCAGTTTGACCCCCATTGTAATTGCAAGTGTCTTTGGAACTGCAGTCTCACGGCTCTATTTTGGTAACTCTTCGTCTTTTACTCTAACCGACTATACGATTACTTCCTTTTGGGAGTTTCCAGCGTTTATACTTCTTGGCTGTATGTGCGCAGTAGCTGCAATTCTTTTTATGCGCCTTACTTTTTTGACCCAAGAATTTGCTGAAAAAACTAAGCTGCCAGTCTGGCTTCGACCTGCATTTGCAGGTCTTGTTATTGGTGGTATGAGTATACCGCTTCCAGAAATCCTTGGCATTGGATATGAAGTTGCAGAACTTGCAATGACTGGGCAACTAGCCTTCCAAATGATGATTATGATAGGCATTGGAAAAATAGTTGCGACCGCACTGTGCTTGGGCTTTGGCTTCAGTGGAGGTGTTTTTTCACCCTCGCTTGTAATAGGCGCAATGACAGGAGCTACATTTGGCTTAACAGCTGCAACGGTTTTTCCAGAATTAGCATCGAATATTGGTACATACACAATAGTAGGGATGGGGGGAATCGCTGCCGCTGTTCTTGGAGCCCCAATCTCTACGACCCTAATCATATTTGAGATAACTGGCGACTACGCCTTATCGTTAGCCGTATTGCTAACTATTGTGACGGCGACAGAATTAACCAATCACTTTTTTGGAAAGTCTTTTTTTCAAAAACAATTAGCTAGGCGAAATATAAATCTACAAAAAGGACTTGAATCCGAAATCATGGGCTCAATAAAGGTTGCAACACTAGTAAAGAGTGACTTTAATTCAAGGTCCCCTACTGTCAAAAAAAATACTAAATTAGGTGAAATCCGCAACCATATGAAATCCTCAAAATTCAGCGAGTTATTTGTACTCGCGGAAGGAAATATCCTCCATGGAACTATAACTCTTACGTGTATAGGCGACTTTGCTTTTGACCGAAATTTAGATAATTTGGTAACTGCCGCAGATATTGCGCAATTACATCCCCCATATTTGGTTGAAGCAGATAACATTGAAACAGCTCTAAAAACCATGAAAGATACGGAGATAGAATTTATAGCCGTTGTGAATAATGATCGATCTATGCGTTTTTTAGGCTACGTAAGTTTCCACGAGATAATGTCTACCTACAATCATGCAATTCTAGCTCACCATCAAAATTCATAAGTGTAAAACTAAGACTGGAATTTAGTATGCTTTATCCAAGGCCAACAACAAATGTCTAAAACGCTTTGTTCTAGAAAAACGGGTTGCGTTAACAAATTTTTTTATTCTTTTGTTTATATAACCTCACTAAAGATAGCACCGATCACGCCCTCTTATTTTAGTAAAAAATCAACTTAATGGGTTTTCTTATGGATGAATATGAAAAGTTATCAAAGTGTTCCAATAGTTGGCCATTTGCTGAAGCCCGAACCATATTAAAAAGCCTTAAAGGCAAGACACCTAAAAAAGGGTTTGTCTTATTTGAAACCGGATATGGCCCATCTGGATTACCCCATATTGGTACGTTTGGCGAAGTTGCCAGAACAACATGGGTTCAAAATGCATTTCAAAAACTTTCGGATATCCCAACTAAACTTTTTGCCTTCTCTGACGATATGGATGGTCTTCGAAAAGTACCCGACAATGTCCCAGATCAAAAGATGATATCCGCGCACTTGGGAAAACCTTTAACCCTGATCCCTGATCCATTTAAAACCCATAAAAGCTTTGGCGATCACAACAATGCTAAACTTAGGACTTTTCTCGATAAGTTTGGCTTTGACTATGAATTCAAGAGCTCGACCGAACTATACAAAAAAGGCTATTTTGATTCTGTGTTAATAAACCTTCTTGAAAATTATGAAGCTGTTATAGACGTTATACTTCCATCACTAGGCAAAGAACGGCAAGTCACATATAGCCCGTTTTTACCCATTTGCCCAAAAACTAACATTGTCTTACAAGTCCCTATTGTTGAACGAAAAATAGATACCGGGACAATTATCTATAAAGACCCAAAATCGGAAAAATTAACGGAGATTCCTGTTACTGGGGGACATTGTAAATTACAATGGAAGCCTGATTGGGCAATGCGATGGACTGCACTAGACGTAAATTACGAAATGTCAGGCAAGGATCTCGTGGACTCTGTGATACAATCTAGTAAAATATGCAAGATTTTGGGAGGAACACCGCCAGTAGGCTTTAGCTATGAACTATTCTTGGACGAAAACGGTGAAAAGATTTCTAAATCAAAAGGCAATGGCCTTTCAGTCGAAGAATGGTTAAAATATGCACCTCCTGAAAGTCTCTCGAATTTTATGTTTTCAAAGCCTAAAACAGCAAAACGTCTTTATTTTGATATTATTCCCCGCCAAGTAGATGAATATTTGCGGCACCTTACTAGCTATATCGAACAAGAAAATAAAAAACGCATTGATAACCCTGTTTGGCATATTCACCGCGGCACCCCACCCTTTGAAAGCATTCATTTAAGTTTTAATGTACTTTTGAACCTTGCAAGTGTGTGTAATAGTGAAGAAAAAAAAATGTTGTGGCACTTCATCAGCCGTTACCGCCCTGATGCAAATCCTGTCGATGCACCATTTTTAGATAGATTAGTTGACTACGCTATTGCCTATTACCGAGACTTTGTTAAACCGAACAAAAATTATCGTTTCCCAAACACAAAAGAGTTAAGAGCACTCCAGGAGCTAGCAACCAATCTCGAACATCTACCAAAAAATTCCTCTGCTGAAGATATTCAAACTATTCTTTATTCAATTGGCAAACAACAGAATTACTCTGACTTGAGGGACTGGTTTAAAGCATTATATGAAATCTTATTAGGGCAAAAAGAGGGCCCACGAATGGGATCGTTTATCGCTTTATACGGCCTTACCGAAACCATCGACCTAATTCGTAGGATATTGTCAGGAAAAACTCCTTCATTAAAATAATTTGAATTTTAGCCAGACGAAAATTTGAAATAAAGTTCACGAGCACGTTTCATAATTGGCCCTCTTGAAAAGACTTTATCATCAAAACGGATACAAGGCATTACTTTAGCATAATTACCTGTCGAAAATAACTCATCTGCCTCAATTAATTCTTCAATATCAATAGCACGCTCCTCCACAGTAATCCCGTCATCCTTAAGAAGTTGAATAACGCGTTGACGAGTAATCCCATTTAGAAAGGTACCATTAATAGATGGCGTAGATACAATGTTGTTTCGTGACATAAACAAATTAGCGTATGAAAATTCAGCTACGTTTCCATTGGGGTCAAGCACTACTCCCGTATCAAACCCTTTAGACTTCGCTTCAGCGACGCTTCTTGCAACATTTGGATACAAACATGAAGCCTTAGCCTCCGTTGGGGCCGAATCTTTAGATGGCCGGCGAAATTTGCTTAGACACGCAGAAAAACCTGCAGGCTCAGGCAAGGGGGCATCTTGAACAACCATTAAAAACCGAGTGCTTTCAGGGTTTGGTTCCACAACAAATCCTGTTTGAGCATAAAAAATTGGGCTTATATACAATTCAGCATTTGAAGGAAATTTAGCTGTCCCCTCCCGTGCTAACTCCATTATCTGGTCAACGGAAACAGGGGCTTTCAAACCAAGAATTTCGGCCGAACGGACCGCACGCTGACAATGCAAGTCAAGGTCGGGTAGGCTGCCAGCGATCGCCCGGGCCCCATCAAATACTGTTGCTGACAACCAGAAACCTTGGTCATTAGGACCAATTACAGCTGGGTTGCCTTGATACCACTTATCGTTTGCCCATGTCCAAAGCATCCCTGTTTGACCATACTGACTTTTGGTCATTCACTATTCCCCCCCTGTTTTTACAAAGAACGCGCTTCTGTTAACCCAAAAATCTTTTCTTTTTCTACTTCTGTATTAGACCCTTAACAACTTTTTTTAATTGTTAATAGTATACAATCCTTATAATCATTGATAAAACCCAAGTAATTTTGCGTAAAAAATTTTCTGTATCTTTCTAGGTGCTCTCTTTATTAATCCCCCAAAAAATAAGTTGGCTTCACTTTTTTCGTTTAATTGAAAACAACATTCATTCAGTTGTTTTCCTGCCAAAAACTAAAGGAAATTCTGGAGCACTAAACGGCTCACCATCACGGTAATTCAAGTATGAAAAATCGGGTGATGTCCTTCCTAAACGCACAGCAAACTTTGCGTCATCACCGACCCACCGCATCGAAATGACGCGACGACGACGCTTTGAGCTATTCGCTGGGGCCCTATGAAAAATGTTAAAGTTGAAGGCAGCCGCATCACCAGGCCTCATCTCTGACCCCAGAAATTTTGGTGAACAGTTCAACTCATCAATATCTGGAAAATGATTACGAGGATCATTTGGAAACAAATCTGTGCCGTCAAAACGTCTCGGCTTAAATTGCCCCCATGTATGAGACCCTTTAATAAATTCAATACTTCTCTTTCTTGGCACTGGATCAAGAGGTATCCAAAAGCTAACTGACTGGAAACCTGCAACTGGGTAATAAGGTTGATCTTGATGCCACGGGGTGACGGTTGAAGAGCCTGGTTCCTTAACTAAAATATGGTCATGAAAAAAACGCGCTGTCCTAGAGCACATTAGTTGAGCTGCAACCTCACCGGAATTAGAGTTATATACAAAATCCCTCAGCTCGTTAATCCGCTGCCAATTACAAAAGTCATTAAAAAATCCTGGTGTGTCCTTATTTTTTTCATAGCTCCGTTCGCGCTCACTCGGTGCTTTCATAACAGCGGATACACCTTTCCTCAAACAACTAACCCAGTTAGAAAAAATACCCGGTAAAAATACCGCGCCATTAACCTTAAATTCTTTAATAATATTCTCACTAAGTGTATTGGTTTGATTTGTCACACTTTATCACCCAAATGTTATTAATTGATTGGTATGAAGTGAACGCCCCTACGTGAAGATCGTTAGAACGTGGCAGGGTTAGTTTGCCTTTTTTTAAAACTAGACTATTGATCAACTCCTCGACAACCTTCTTTTATTTGGTCTTGCTGACTATCATAAGACATCCAACACGCTTTTCGCTGATCATTTTTTACAAACACGAAATGGCTCACATGGATAACCCGAACTAGATTTTTATACTGACCCTGTCCATTTAATCGCCGAACTTCTTCAAATTTCTCAACTTGCTGCCATCCGCTCGCCCGAAGCTTTGCTATTATATTTTCCGATGCTAAACTATTTGAAGTAATTCCAGGAAAAAGAAGGAAAAAAGGAAGGAATATTTTGCGGACAACATTTTTTTTTTGCATTTCTCATTACTCTGATTATGTCTTCACAAAACTATTGCTATCAAACATAAATAGCTAATTTGGCGCATCCACTGCAATTAAATCTACTCACTTCACTCCACTAAGAAACCTTATATTAAAAAATTATAGTAGAAAAAGATTGTCCCTTCTTTATTCTACTATTTCAATTCACCTGCCCCCACCTATTAACTTACTGTTAATTGGCAACGCTAGTGTTGCCGAGCGCTTACTATAAACGCTTCTATTTTACTTTCCCCAAGTGCTTTCATTGCTTCTAGACGATGCACCCCCTTGATTAGTACAAAACGCCCGTTTCCTTGACGCACCTGAATTGGCTCACTGAGATTGTTTTCTAGAAATTCTTCAGCAATCTTTTCAGCCTTACCAGAATCAAACTCTTTCTTGAGTGACGCTGTTACATATATGCCATTAATATCTATAGTAACAGGTTTTAGCACAATTATTTCCTTCTATTCTGACTCTAGCACCATAAATGCTGCTTTCAGTACAAACCGGATGTCCAAAATTTCAAAATTAATATTCGCACAAACTTTTGTTATTTATTAGAGTAATTAATAAAACAATTAACGACTTACCTATTTTCATCTAATTAAAATAGCATAATCGAAAAATGATACAAAGTTAGACTACCGCATCTAGAAAACATATTTGTTCCCAAGCTTATTGGGCATTATTTCGCTTAAAAAACAAAATACTGTCCTTAACTGCTCGAATTTTGGTTGCCTCAGAACCGCCAAAAACTGTTTTTTCGTAGGTACCACAATCTTTCCAAATACCAGATATTATATCATTATATGACCCTGACCAATGCGTCTTATTGTATTTCCAAACTCCACCTTTGCTAATCGTATTCTGAGGACCCGTATCACATCTTGTGAAGACGCCCGTGTCCGGTTCATTTGTCACACCATCGTCCAAAGCAAATCCATGGTATGATTTTTCAAGGACAACAATGTCAAAACCGCCAACCTGCTCTCGGTATTTAAAACAATCATTATTTGATTGACGATTTTCCCTTCCTGCTAAATACATTAGCACCGGTGCTCCCGTCATTTCACTGTCCTCTAAAATTACATCACAGGCACCATACATGGACAAGTGAGAGTTCCAAGTCCCGGCCAACAATGGCTGATATGCTTCATAAGCCATGTGGTATGCTACCATACCACCATAACTGAAGCCTTGGATGTTAATATTATCCGGATCAAATCTTTTGTCTTCAAACAACCTGTTAAATAACATGATATTGTCTATCACTCTTGCGCTAAAAGATAGCTGCTTTGAACGTTTCAATTTCCTAGCGCTATAACTGTCATTCATAACAACGGCAAACCCCTCTGAGAGGTATATTGGAAGTGAGATATTTAGCCACTTTTTGTATTTGTTTGGAGGGGCGGTGCCATGTTGCATAACAATAACCGGTACACGCATCTTTTCTTGCTGAGGCATCCATAATTTAACTTTGTGCTTCACTCTCTTTTGCTTAGAATAGCTTCCATCAAACACCTGCGAAAAACTATTTGTTGTATAAGACCAATAAATTAAGGTCTCATTTTTCATTTTTGCCATTGCAGCGGTGCTTAATAATATCAACGTAATAATCAAGACCACTAGGTTATTCATATGAAAATGAACCCTTTTTCAAAAGTTGGCATGCTTAACGCAAGATGCTTTGCCGAGGGAATTATGCTAGCTGTGCAACATCAAACGAAAAGCCTCAATAATACTCTTTAAACGAACATAAAAAAAACTCTACAGTGCATCTCACTGACCTATCTATTGGGTAGGTGTTGCGCCACTCCCCGTTCTTACTGTTTTGTCATCTTGAAGAGTATGGACAGCTAAAATTGCTTCTTTAGTCCTATCTGGAAAATTTGCCAGATGGAACAAAACTAGAATATCTTCATTTTCATACAAACACCTATAATCAAAAAAAGTAAGTTTTCCCTCACTCATGGCATTAAACATACCGACAACTAACTAGCACCCACCTTTCCCGGGGAACTTCTTCACCAGATTGATGTCTTTCAAACAGATAATCTGGGTGTAAGTAACTCTAAGTATACGTCGAGAGCGTTATCTTTTAATGATCTAATCATTTTTTATATACTGACATTATATAGCCCCCCTTCGTCTATTTTTTGCCTAACTAGCTATTAAAAAATAACGGGTTAGCAGACATCTGCTAACCCGTTATTTTATTGGCGCGCCCGGGAAGACTCGAACTCCCAACCTCCTGATCCGTAGTCAGACGCTCTATCCAATTGAGCTACGGGCGCAAGAAAATTTTAAACGCCGCTAGACTTTTCCAAACATCAATTTGATAAGACTGACGAAATTACTCCAAGGCCTGATAGTTGGCAAGCCAACATTCGCTTTAGCGATGATACAAAAATAATGGGAATGAATGCGCTACCATCGGTTGCTAGCCCTAAAATTTTATAGTATTACTTTCCGACAGGATATAAATACCTAGACTTTTAGCCCACATAATTACATTATACTCGAGGGAAAGCCCTTTAACTACTCTGGACGTAACAAAAAAAATGAGATCAGCATATTTCCCAATCGCAATATTTGGAGCCCTTATGTGGCTTCCGGCGTGTTCGTTTAGTGATAGTGATTTTTGGCCATCTTTTGAGGATGAAGAGCCGGCAGCCACTGTTTCATCTTCTGTACAGGGCGACACTACACCTCCATCCCGCTCTCCCGACCCAGAAGTTGTAGCTACTGCACAGCCAAGACTCGGTACAACTAATTTTATTCCAGGGGGTGTTACGCCTGGGCAACAAACTGGCACCTTTGTTGGCGCAAAGGTTGCAGAGCTTCGACAAGAATTACAAAGGCTTCAAAGCTCGATAGGGCAGCAGAACGATGAACTGCAGCGCCTTCGTAGCTCTCTTGTAAATGAGTCGCAGCAGTATCACGGCACAATCGCAGCAGTAAATGCGCGTTTGCAAGTTGGAACAACGCCTGGCAATCCAATACTAGTCCAACAGTTTCAGAGTGCCCAACAAGAATTAGATAGGTTGTCCAAAGACATTGACCGAATGAATTTGTTAGCGGCAGCAATTTCCAACAATTCAACTTTGTCATCGTATATGTCAGAATCAGCGCGCGCGGCTTTCAGTGTTTCAGGTGCAGTTGACGAGGACCACCGTCAACTAGCGATTCTTGAAGATGAAACAAATCGTACAGCTGTACTTATAGATCGATTGCTTAAGGAAACCACGGAAGATATCCGCCGGCAAACTACATATATCTCTACTGAACGCGCAAATCTAAACCTCTTGTCCGCTGGAATCAAAACAGGAGAAATGTTTGGGGGAAGCCTAGTTAATAAAGCCGTACTTAGTGCCGGTCTTAATCAGATTGCATCCGCAGGTGCTCCCATGAATACTGTTGGCCGACGCCCCTTGGTTGTTGTTCGGTTTGACCGTCCAGATGTACCTTATCAACAGGCGCTATATGCTACTGTAAGTAAAGTATTAGAACAACGCCCAAGAGCAATGTTTGACCTGGTTGCAGTTGCCCCAACAATTGGAGGTCAGGGACAAATTACACAAAACAATCGAAAAGCTAGACGCCACGCCGAAGATGTACTCCGGTCTTTAACTGAAATGGGGCTCCCACCGTCACGCGTTGCTGTTTCAGCAAAAACAGAAGCACAAATCAAGAGCAATGAGGTTCATTTGTACCTTCGTTAAGAATTAAGTTTCTTTCTTAGGTAAACTGAAAAAGCCCAGCACAAACTTTTGTGTACGTGGTTTAATTTCGCTCTTTATAATAAAGAGTTTTTGTCATGATACCTAGAGGATACTTGGCAAACAAAAAATTATCCTTGGACCGCAGGACGAAACACAAGCTGCAAGTTAAACTCTAGTCCTCTAACAATTCAATGCTAAATAGTTTTGGTTTCTATTTTATAACTGAAAGACGGCTTTGTTCAAAATAGGTCTACAATTTCTTAAACGATTATAAATTTTCCTTAACCCAAGTAGATAGCAGCCCTTGCGGGAGGGCGCCAACTTTGGTGTCAGCAACTTCACCATCTTTAAAAATCATTAAAGTTGGAATGCCGCGCACACCGTAACGACCTGGTGTTTCAGGGTTCTCGTCAATATTGATCTTAGCAACAATAATCTGGCCATCCAATTCCTTTGCTATTTCCTCTAACGCCGGCGCAATTTGTTTGCAGGGGCCACACCACTCAGCCCAAAAATCTACAAGAACAGGACCTGGGGCGTTAAGAACATCTTCATCAAACGAACTATCAGTAACTTGTAGTTGCATATAAGCATTCCTTTATAATTGTAATCCAAAATGGTACGACAGATAACCAATAACTCCGTAAAATTTAGGTGCGGCATTTCGGCCAGTCAAGGTTTGAACTGAACAAGAATTTCTTCTGGCACTTCTATAGCCTTTAATTTGTCGGTCCACAATAATAAGCAAACAATTTTACATCCTTTATATATTTTTGATAACACTGCACGATAACAAGCAAGTTGATGTAGATATTGTCGTGGCACATACTTGATTGAAATCGATGGCAACTGATCTGTTTTAAACTCTATTATTGTAACTTTCTTCTTTTCTACTAACAAACGGTCAACGCGGCCAGAAAACCGCATTGGACCCCTCTTAGTATTAATTGTTCCTGCAATCGAAACCTCCGCCTGACTCTCTGGTCCAAACAACTCAGAAAACTTTTTGTCTCCTATAATACTTAAACAATCATCTATTATTTTTTTTATCGTGCCTTTTTTAAAGCTTTTTGAGAATTTTCTAGAAAATGTTTCTGCAATCATACGACGGTTTTTTAGAGAAGTTTCAGGAAGCAATTGTAACAAACTATGTGTCAGGAGTCCTTTTTTGAAGCGTTTTTCCCCACCATCTCTAAGCGGTGACTGTGTTGGAGATTTATCATCTAACTGCGAGCCAAAGGTCAATGGCATTTCCTTTGGCAAGTCATCGATCGATTTAAATACCCAACTTGGAAGACTTTCCGATTGGAAAGTTGACTTTTTTTCTGAACCCCTTTCCTCTGGGGAATTTATTTGCTGATGTTCATATCGAAGGATTACTTCACCACGCTTGCCATGTATTTTCATAACATTTTCAAGTTGATTTATTCCATTTTCGATTAAATGATACCAACAGTTTTTAGGCGGATTTCTTTTTCCTTGATACCCAGCAATATAAAGCCTATCGCGAGCACGCGTCATCGCAACATAAAGTAGCCTTTGATATTCACAAAACTTTTTAAGTTTAGCACTATTCTTGGCCCTTTGCGTCACAGTCGTTTCATCTGAAACAAAAGGTGGCCATAAGACGCCAGCTTCAGTGTTACAGTCACCCTCAAACCAACAAAATTGATCTATAGAATGCTGGGTCGGAACAGAACAAGTATCGGGAAGAAAAACAATTTCGGACTGCAACCCCTTTGCTCCATGGATTGTCATAATGCGGACTTTCTTACCTTCTTGCTCTAGATCTCTTTTAACCTCTATAGCACCCTTTTCCATCCAATGTAGAAAGCTTTGAAGTGAAGGTACGTTTTTTCGTTCAAATTCTAGGGCCAATGAAAGAAATTCGTCCATGGGCTCTTCAGCATCAGCTCCCAAGTACGAATGGATAGCTTCTTTCCCCCCTTGATTCAGTATCTTCGAGAAGAATTCAAATGGAGGTAGCTTATCTCCAAATTCAAGCATATTAGTTAAATAAGTCCTTGCTTTATTAAAGGCACTATCGTCATCGCCCCTTGCTAGTAGTTCCTTCCAAAGCGATTTTTCTCTTGAGCTTGCTAGAAGAAAAAGCTGATCTTCTGTCAAATTAATGAGAGGCCCTTTTAATACTGTAGCGAGATTCAAGTCATCCTCGGGTAAAAGAAAAAATTTCCCCAAGGCCATTAAATCCATCACCGCTAGGTGTTCCGTCAAAATCATTTTATCCCGACCTGAAACAGGAATATCACGAGACTTCACTGCCCTTATCATTTCCTCATAAAATCTCCCGCGGCTCCTAACAAGAATCAATATATCGCCTGGCTCAATAGGCCGATTGGCAGACAAAAGTCTTTCACCAGAAGTCAACCACTTATTAATTTTCTCAGCTATCTTGTTTGCCAGTCGAGCATCCGGGGTTTCAAACTCAAGCTGACTGAAAGGAGTATCCCATGGATTGATATCTGGAATATTTTCTGGCTTTTCTATCGGCCATAATTCAACAAGCCCAGCCTGCCCTATACGCATGGTCTTGTGTTGATTACTCTCACTAGCTCCAAACAAAAGGCCACTTCTTGGATCTTGCCCCTGGAAGACGGAGTCTACTACTTCTAGAATTGCTGAGACAGAACGCCAAGAATTCTGCAATTGAGCTGATTGCCAGTTAAGCCCGCTCGACCTCGCTAAGTTTTCGAATGCCTGGCCTTTTATACGAAAAAGCTCTGGTTCAGCGCCTTGAAAGCTAAAAATAGACTGCTTTTCATCACCTACGCCCAATATTGTAGGCTGACCCTTGCTCCTTTGCCCTTCGCCAGAAAAAAAATCAGAAGCAAGTGAAAAAATAACGTCCCACTGAGTTGAACTTGTGTCCTGGGCTTCATCAACTAAGATGTGATCTAGGCCCTCGTCTAATTTAAAATGAACCCAACTCACCCCACCCTTTCGGAAAAGGAGATGGCGAGCACGGTCAATTAAGTCGTTATAATCGAGAAACGCACCTTGCTCTTTTAACTTATTATAGTTTTCTAATAATACCTGACCGATTGTTAAAACTGATTGGGTAGCTTCTAGAATTCGAATCGCACGTAACTGTTCTTGAACATTAAACACACGCTTAGCTTCCGTTTTCAAAACATGAGGAATATCAAGCCTAGCCATCCTAACCTTGCTCGTAACGAGTTTAGTATCAGAACGTATTTGATTTTTCTTCGTCAAAAACACTGAACTGTATTCTCCCTCAAAACTGTTTACTCTCCCCTGCACATCAAGTGTCAACCATTTTAAAATTATTTTTCCGCGCCTAATATCGCCAGAACTGCCTCTCTTTAGTTCTTCAGCAGCAGACCAAAGCAACGAGAACTCAAAAGCATCGTCACTGGAAGCTGAGCAAAGAATTGTTTCCCTGGTTGCATCTTCCGGAAGCCCTAGAAGTTTGTGCCCGGATAATATTATGTTCGCAATGCTTCCCTGCTTGGCAAATAAATTTGATAGCTTAGCCCGTTGATTGTTCAATTCTGATAAGAGATTATCAAATTTCTGTTCGCTCACTAGCCCCATTAAGTGCTCAAATGCCGTTGTCAGACCTAAATCCTTTCTGCTGAGTGATTCCAGTAATAGCTGTTCTCTAGATTCTAGAAGAAGGTCTTGGCTCGTTTGTTCATCTAATACAGCAAAATGTGGTGGCAAGTTTGATTCTAATGGAAACCTAGATAAGAGAGATTCACAGAAAGAATGTATCGTTCTAATATGAATTCCCTGGGGAGTATCAAGTATTTCTGTAATTAAACCCCTCGCTTTTCCAATTTCCTGAGAGTTTGGGCTTCGATTAAGAAGCTCTGTTAGTTGGTTAACTAATTTTTCTTCCGGTATACAGCCCCAACTGCTTAGCCTGCCTTCCAGTCGTGTTGACATTTCTGCAGCTGCAGCCCGTGTAAATGTAATACAGAGAATTCGACTTGGTGAAACATTAGCCAACAACAACCGAGCAATCCGGTCGATTAACAGATGAGTTTTTCCTGTCCCAGCGTTTGCAGATACCCAAACAGAATACTCTGGATTAATAGCTGACCGCTGCCCATGAGCCTCACGGTTCTCTTGTGTTGAGTCCAATTATCTAGCTCCCAATTTGCCAAGCCTTAACGCGTGCAAGATGATCATAACCTTTGAATCGGTTTGATAATGTTGGCCTTGGATTGGATCGGTAGGGCGTATTTTGGTCATTAAAATAAATTAATAAATCTTTTATCTGCGTAACTATTGACCTGGATACAGCAAGAGGGTCCAGCTTGACCACGTGCTCAACCCCTGGTTCCTTTCCCCCTGATAATTGCATCAATACCATTTGTTTTACGTCTCCAATTTTGAGATTTTTAAATCCACCAGAAGACAAAATAGCAGCTTCAATTGGCAGTTGGGGGGCAAGTCCCATTTCAATTTGTTTATCTGTAGGTAATAGTCCTGTTTTATAGTCAATAACCGTGTACCCTGAATCAGGAGCGTAATCGATGCGATCGGCCTTTGCTACTATCCTAAAACATTTGCCCTCGACAGATAACTCTAACATCCCACTAACCTCTAGGGCCGCAGGCAAGTAACCGGACTTTCTCCGAATACGCTCGTTTTCCACATACCACCTGGCAACCCGCTTTAACCTAGGCCACCAAATAGCTAATACACCCGGCCGATCAATTTCTCTGGTAAAAACATTCTGGCCAATTTCCAAAAACGCTTTTTCTGCATCTTTTGGCAAATCTTTCATATAAGCCCGGATAAATTTTTCCAACACGAGATGAACAAAAATACCTCGTTTTGGTGCGCTAGGGTCGGCATCCAGACTATCCAATGGGGATAGATTCAATATTTTTTCAGCATAGATAGCGTAAGGATCTCTAATAAGAGTCTCGATTTGTGTTGCTGTAAGAGTAGCTGGGCGCACTTTTACAGGTGGTATCGGAGCAGGAGGGATGTTTTTGTATTCTTTCTTTGGTTTATCAAGAGCAATAGCCCACTTAAGCCAATAGTCTTCTTTAACCAACACATCAGTGCAATCTAGACGGGCCAGAAAATTTTCAATACGTGTCAACCATCTTGACTTTATTGTAGGAGCCCCATCAAAACGCAGGGATCGAGTAATCAAGACATTAGATGCAGACATCCCTTGAACAAAATCGTGTGCAGTTAAACCAATACGTCTGTCTATCGGCGGCAAGCCAAATGCTTTTATCATCGATCTGCTCATCCATGGGCTATCTTTGATATCTGGCGGCCATGTACCCTCATTCAAGCCTCCAAGTATCATGGTATCAGCACGCTGCAACCTGGCTTCAAGTAAACCCCAAATAGAAAGTTGTGGGTGAATATCAGAACCCTGTTTGATAATATATTTTTTTATCAATGTATCGAATATTGATAGATAGCTTGAGGGCTCAATATTCCAATCCCCGTTTCCCTCCATAAGCTCAAACATAAAGCTCGAAGCCTGCTCTCCTATATCTCCTGACCATAGTCGAGCTTCACCCTTGTAGAGATGATCCCCCGCAATACGCTCAGCAGCAGCAATGTGAGCTTTCACGATCTCACGAAACCTAACTTTATGTCTTTTAAGGATAGAAAGTAGGGGGCTAAAAGCTTTTTCGAGCAATAAAGTCACATGTAAAAGATCTTCTGTTGAAATATTTTTGACTTTTTCATTATTGTTTTGGTCATCTAGATTTATGCGACTAATTGTTTTTTTCAGGCCATCTACACCCGAAATTGGGCGTGGTCCGCGCAATCCCATTAATTCTATTTCCCTCACACATTCTCGAAATTTTTCAGATCGCATTCCGCCGGACGAGAGCGGATGTTTTAACAAGGCTAGCATAGAAACTGGGGACATCATTTTGCTAGCCGCGTCTAAAATCGATTTAAGATATATACCATGAGATGAATCGTTAAGTGATCGACTTGCAGAATCACTGATATTTATATTCCACCGCTTTAACTGGGCTACAACCCGCCTAGCAAGGCGCCTGTCCGGAGTTACTAAAGCTGCGGTGCGCACTTTGGATTCTAAAGCTTGTCGCATAGCAAGGGCTATAACTAATGACTCCTCTTGTGCATTAGAACAAGAGACTATACTTACGCCTTTCATCGACTGGTGAATCTCTGTTGGCTGAAGTTCTTCTTTTAAATTACCCAGATCATTTGACCCCAGTGCCTTATTGATTACATGCGAACGGAGTGATATTCTTTTTTCGTGAGACTGCACCCAATCATCTACTTTATCACGCTCAATCTTAAGGTAATTCAACAACCTTTTAATTCCGTATTGCGGATGAGCTGGATGCATATTATCCCAAGAAAAGTCTGAAAGTTGACGGTCTAAGCCAGGCAAAACAACATGGCCGTTTGGTAAATCGATGATCGCTTTCAATAGATCTGCTGTTGCTGGAATCGTTCCAGTTGATCCAGCTGCGATAACGTATGAATGCGGATTTTGAGCTGATAAATTCTCTGCCACTGTAGTTAGAAGCTGGTCGCGGCGCTTTACACTTTCTATCACGCCTTCTTCTTCAAGAATTTGTGGCCAAGATCGTTCTAATATTTTTAGAAACCCAACCGTAACCTCCCAGTGATCCGCCAATTCAATAGGCGCTAAACGATCTAACTCTTTAAATTCAAGTCTTTCAGTGTAGATTTGGTCTAATAGACTAGCTAATTCAATTGCCAACTTAAGCGCATGATCGGGCAAGATACTTGGATCCTTTGCCCGAACTAACTGGGCAAGCATTAAATGTCGCCTAATTTCCTCGACTGGTGGCCTAAAATCAAACTTTTTTCCAGGGTCTAACCCCAGCCCCCCCCAGTCGGATATAAACAACTCATCTTCATCAATATCACCCAATGGGATTAAGCGGGGGAAAATAACTGACTCCCCTTTTTTTTTGCAAGAAATTGCGCTCTTCAATGTATGACATGCGTGCCGGGTTGGCAAAAAAACTCGAATATCCATTAATCTTGTTTTCGAATTATTAGCTAATAGAATTAATTTTCCCGCCAAGGTATCAAGGAACGGAACCTCTTGCGGAATATTCAATACTTTGGATATTGGGCTCTTTCCCGCCATAAATATTACCGGTGTTTCTTTTCGGAGTAGCGATTGCCAAGAAACAATTCTGCTTCCTTTAATGCCATTGGTGTCCCGATGTGAAACCACTCGCCATCATGGATGCAGCCAAATAATCTCTTCCTTTCTATCACTTCATTATAAATAATATTTAGAGAAAATTTGGCGATGGACACGCCTTTAAAAACCCGAGGATGTAAAATCTGAATCCCAGTGAATAGCCATGGCGACACATATGATTCAGGTCTCCGAAACAAAACTCCATCTGGCGTAACCACAAAATCACCTAGCCCACTATAACCGTGGGCATTCACTGTTGAATGAAGTAGTAATATCCCATCCATAGTTTTGGGCCTCCACTCCTCACTTAATCTCTCTAGGGCTTTCGCAGGTCCATCTAACCATAGGCTATCTGTGTTAATAACAAAAAATGGTTGATTCCCTATCAAATTCAAAGCATTGACAATTCCTCCCCCCGTTTCGAGCCTCTCCTTTTCTTCTGAAAAGAGAATTTCTATATCGTCACGATGGGACAAATGACCTCTTAAACGTTCTCCTTGATAATATAAATTAACAATAACGCGCCTAACACCTACTTCAATAAGGCGGTCAAGAATGTGGTTTATCAAACTTCTATTAAGAACTTTAACCATTGGCTTTGGTATTGTTTTTGTAATTGGCCGCATACGTGTCCCTAGACCAGCCGCAAGCAGCATTGCTGTTTTTGGAATAATCAAATTATGGTTTCCCTAAATGTTTCATAAATCCACACTTAAATATTTCTTATCCTTTTAGACCAAACCTTCGAGCCCGACATTTTTATTACCCGTTCCGTAACACCCCCTAAAAAGCTTATCTCAATCTCTAATGATTTTTTTGGCAAGAAAAAGTCCAAGCGCTCAGGCCACTCGATTAAAGAAATTGCACACCCAAAAGCTTCTTCAATGCCCAATTCGAAGGCGTCTTCAGGCTTTTCTAATCGGAAAAAATCAAAATGGTATACTTCAACCTTGGCCCGTTCATAAATTTGGAGAATTGGAAAGCTTGGGCTCAATACTTCTTCTAGGGCACCTGGAAGAGCATTAATAAATGCCCTAGCAAAAACTGTCTTACCTACACCAAGGTCACCTGAAAGAGCGACTATGTCTTTCTTCTGAACTATTTTTGCCAGACGTCTCGCTATCAGTTCTGTATCTTTTTCCGACTCAACAAAAAATTCAATACCATTCTCTTTATTTTTTTTTTGCATAACACTGTCGTTTTCGCTTCTTAAACCGTACTTTAATCAAACTATATTGTTGAAACAGGCAAAAAATCAATACAGCCAGATGAGTAAAAGATAAAATAAGTTATTGTTGATTGAGAAGTACAAGCTAGGTCCCAATATCAAGAAAATACATTGACGGTAAAATTACACTGTAGTGCCTGGCTTTTTTCAGCGCATATTAAGCTCTTTTAATTTTTTTTCTATCATTCGCATATCACGCCAGGCCAACTTCTTCTGATCTGGTGAACGTAAAAGATAAGCAGGATGGAACATAACGGTTGCCGGTATTTCTTGCTTTAGATTCGGTGACCCAAAAGCAAACCACTTGCCACGTATCTTGCTTACTCCAACCTTTTGGTTGAGAAGGGTTCTGGCAGCCGGTCCACCAAGGGCTACAATTAACTTTGGGAGCGTTAATTCAATCAATTTTTCTATAAACGGATAACATGAAGACACCTCTAATGCTGTAGGCGTCCTATTCCCTGGAGGGCGCCAAAAGACCGTATTTGAAATTAAGACCCGCCCGCGATCAAGGCCTATAGATGCCAGCATCAGATCCAATAATCTACCGCTTGGTCCGACAAAAGGCCGTCCAACCCTGTCTTCTTCGGCTCCAGGCGCCTCTCCAATGAATAGTACAGATGGATTGATGCTCCCATCTACAAACACTAGATTAGTGGCGGTCCGTTTTAAAGGACATTGATCAAAATCCAGCAACTCCGCTTTTAGTTCCTTCAAAGACTGGACTGAGCTTGCAATTTTGTCTTGATGGTACATGTCTGATTGGTTTTTGGGGATTATTGAACCACCATCTTTAGGTTGCGTTGTATTAGGGAGAACTTCTTCGCTCGTTTGTTTTTTTTGCCCTAAAATTTCAAATCGATCTGTAGGCTGGTCCCCTATTGTCTCATCAACCCCAGCAACTAAATACCAATTTAATAGATCATTGAGTTTTTTATCTATATCCATATTCTTTTTCCACAAAAATCATAATATGATAGGTATAGGTTATCTCAATATTTTACCTTTTCCAAAATCTGGTGGAAAATGTAATCCTGATATATCCTGTTCTATGTGTCGAGCTTTCTTTGGGAATTGGAGACATATAATATGAATAACCTGATTGATCTTAATAATCTTGACCGAGAGGTTTTAGAATTTGATGTTGTAATTGTTGGGGGCGGCCCATCAGGTTTAGCCGCGGCAATACGATTGAAGCAGTTGGCAGATAAAGAAAAACGAGACCTTTCGGTTTGCATTATTGAAAAAGGGTCAGAAATTGGTGCGCACATTTTGTCAGGGGCGATTCTTGATCCGAAAGCCTTAAATGAATTAATTCCTAACTGGAAAGAGCAAGATGCACCTATCGGCGTCCCTGTAGTAGAAAATCAACATTGGTTTTTAACTAAAACTAGAAAATACAAACTGCCCCATTTTTTGTTTCCTCCTATGATTTCTAACAAAGGCTGTTTTACTCTCTCCTTAGGTAATTTTTGCCGCTGGCTCGCGGAAGAAGCCGAGAAAATGGGAGTGGAAATCTATCCTGGCTTTGCGGCAACTGAAGTACTGTTCGATAATGAGGGAACGGTAAAGGGCATAGCCACCGGAAATACAGGCTTAAACAAAAATGGCCTTCCAAACAGCAACTTTACCGCAGGGATTGAACTGCATGCTAAATACACATTTTTTGCAGAGGGAGCACGGGGACATTTGTCTCAACAATTGATGAAACAGTTTAATTTACGGTCCGATTGCCAGCCACAAACATATGGCATTGGAATTAAAGAACTTTGGGATGTTTCAGCAAACGTTCACAAACCGGGACTCGTTATCCATAGCCAAGGGTGGCCTCTAAAAAGCACTGTGGGCGGTGGATTTATTTATCATCAAGAAAACCACCAAGTTTCAATTGGTTTTGTTGTTGGGTTGGACTACAAGAATCCTTACCTGTCTCCTTATGAGGAGATGCAGCAATATAAATTACACCCCGCAATTAAGCCCTTACTGGAAAATGGTCGGCGGGTTGCCTATGGAGCCCGGGCTATTAATGAAGGTGGATTTCAATCTATCCCCAAATTTGTATTCCCTGGAGGAGCGTTGATCGGTTGCTCAGCCGGTTTTCTTAATGTCCCACGAATTAAGGGAACTCACAACGCAATGAAATCTGGAATGATCGCCGCTGAGAGTGCATTTAAAGCAATTTTCTCAAGTGAAAAAAATAAAGTGTTACATCAATATCAAAGGGGATTTAAAGAATCCTGGGTTTATCAAGAGCTACATAAAGTTCGAAATGCGCGACCAGCGCTTTCAAAGTTTGGTGTTTTTTGGGGGACGCTGTATGCAGGAATAGAAATGTGGATTAATAATCTAATGCTTGGTTTTTTAATCCCTTGGACCTTTGAACACAAGAATGATCATGAACAATTGGACTCAAAGGAAAACTCGCCTAAAATTCATTATCCAAAATCAGATGGTGTAATAACGTTTGACAAGTTAACTAATGTGTCCTTTTCAGGAACAAACCACGAAGAAGATCAACCTGTCCATTTGATCCTAAAAAATTCAGCTGTTCCCGTAAGCACCAACCTAGCAAGGTACCACGGCCCCGAAGCTAGGTTTTGCCCAGCAGGGGTTTATGAATTTGTTGATTCACAAGAAAAAGCAGAAAAAATTCTGCACATCAACGCCCAAAATTGCCTTCATTGCAAGACTTGTGATATTAAAGACCCCACGCAAAACATCCAATGGATTGCTCCAGAAGGCGGTGGTGGACCAAACTATCCAAACATGTAGAAATCAAGAAATAAGCGTTATGTCATCTATCACATAGCAAGTTTAATTCCAAATAGTTATAATTGGATACTAATTACTAAAGCCTTCGGGCGCTGTGGATCAAACGATTAACAAAATTACACCTTACATAAATTAAACTGGTTAGGTTAGTAAAATGAGGATTCTGAAATCTCTAACGGTAATTTCCATAAGTATTAGCTTTATAATTACTTTCCTCTCACCCCTAAAGGGCTCCGCCAAAAATAATAATACACCCGCGCATTGGTCCTTATCCGGAACTTTGTTAGCCGGACAGTTTGCCCAATCAATTAGAGACATCCCGAATGCGGCAACTTATCTTAGCTCGGCTTTAAAGCGTGCACCTAACAACAAAGATATATTAAGGCGTGCATTCATATTGAATATTATGGAAGGTCGAATTCAAAAAGCAAGAGCCCTGGCAGCGCGTACGCTTGAAGCATCACCAAAGGCCCAGATCGCCAATACAGTGTTATTATCAGTAGCTGCAAAAGAAGGCAGGTGGGGTGATCTACTCGCTCGAGCAAAGACACTTGACCCCAAGGGATTACTTGCTTTTCTTTTACCACCAGCTAGGGGGTGGGCCGAGTTTGCCTCTGGGAAAAAAAGCGCAGCATTAATGGCTTTAGAGCCTCTCAGAGAAAATAAAACGACGGTGGCTATGTTTGCCTTGCATACGGGCCTAATGCTAGAACACGAAGGTAAATTGTCAGAAGCCGAAAGCCATCTTGTCAAAGTTTTCAGCGGGGCTGGAAGCGGTTCTTATAAGATAGCTAAATTATTGGGAGTAATTTACGAGCGACAAGGAAGAAAAGACAAAGCACTTGAAATTTATAATGCATTTTTAGCGGTACGTCCTTCTTCAAATACACTGCAGAAAAACATAGAGCGTATTAAAACTCAAAAGAAACCTCCAGTTATCTCAACGTTACCTAGCGATGGGATTGCTGAAGCACTTTTTGAAATAGCGAGCATGCTTTATAACCAAGCTAGTATGGACACTGCTTTACTGCTTGGCCAATTGGCTCTTTACATTAAGCCTAACTTCCCGTCTGCACTTATACTGGTCTCTGACATTATGATAAATGAAAAGCGATATGCGTCGGCCAATCAGTTACTAAAAAAAATAAATCAAAGCTCAGTTTTTTTTAAAACTGCTCAATTGAGAGTCGCTGGAAATCTGGATGATATGGGTCAATTTGATACTGCGATAAAAAAGCTAGAAGTGCTAGCCAAGAAAAATCCAACCGACTATTTATCGCTATTTGCCATCGGTGATATTTTTCGCCGTCATAAACGTTGGACTGACGCAATTAACGCCTACGACCGTGCTTTTTCTGTTCTCGGAACGCCAAAAAAACATCACTGGCGTTACCTATATACCCGTGCTATTTCCCTTGAACGAGCAAAAATTTGGCCTAGGGCAGAAATCGATTTCTTAAAGGCCCTAGAGCTAAAACCAAGCCAACCTGATGTCTTAAATTATCTGGGATATTCTTGGATTGAAAAGGGGAAACATCTAGAGCGCGCACTTGAAATGGTAAAGACTGCCGTAAAGCTGCGACCGAATAGTGGCTATATAATTGATAGTTTAGGCTGGGCTTATTATCAACTTGAAAAATATAACAGAGCCATCCCAGAGCTAGAGCGTGCTGTTGAGCTGAGATCTGAGGATCCTATCATCAACGACCATCTAGGGGACGCCTATTGGAAAGTTGGACGCAAGCTAGAAGCAAAATTTCAATGGAATCATGCCCTCGCTCTCAATCCAGAACCGGACCTTAAAAAAATACTAGTACAAAAATTAAACAATGGCCTATCTGATGAATCTAAAACCGTTGAGGTTGAAGAAATTGGAAAACAAGCTAACTGATATCGCTCCTGCAAAAATCAACCTTTACCTTCATATCACAGGCAAACGGAAAGATGGATACCATGAATTAGATAGCCTGGTTGTATTTCCAGAGATTGGTGACAATATCTCAATTGAAAAAGCAGACGGTATTGAGCTATCATCACATGGCCCTTTTTCAGACTTTTTACCCTCAACTTCAGAAAATATTGTAGTGAAAGCAGCCAAATGGCTTAAGGCTCTCGCAAATGTAAAAGTCGGCGCTAAAATCACCCTTTGCAAAAATTTGCCTGTCGCTTCAGGCATTGGGGGAGGATCAAGCGATGCAGCTACGGTAATTTCGCTATTAAGGCGTTTTTGGAATGTTTCGCTTGATCAAAATAAATTAATGAACTTGGCTCTATCGCTTGGCGCTGACATTCCGGTTTGCCTAAAACGACAGTCATCTTATATCGGTGGCGTAGGGGAAGTTCTTATTTCACCCCCAACTATACCAGCTTTTTGGCTAGTTTTGGTAAACCCCGGGATCCCTATTGAAACAGCTAAAGTATTTTCGTCCCACTTACCAAAGTTCTCCCCAATTTCTAGGTTCAACAAACCACCTAAAGACGTAAAATCACTAGCTGTGTTACTTTCTGAGCGTCAAAATGATCTTGAAAATTCAGCTATAAGCCTTTTTCCTGAAATAGCTGAAGCATTGAACTCGCTTGCTAATATTCCAAATATTTTGATCTCTCGAATGTCAGGAAGTGGGGCTACATGTTTTGGTTTGTTTGGAGACCCTTCTTCAGCGAAATTGGCGGAACAGCTTCTAAAAAAAGAACATCCTGCTTGGTGGATAAAAAAAACACGGTTAATACCATGAAAAAAGCTTGAATGGTTTCATAATCACATCGGCTTGCGAATAGAGGCGATAAGCCCTATGTTAAAGCGACATTTGGGGCGTGGCCAAGCGGTAAGGCAACGGTTTTTGGTATCGTGATCCCTGGTTCGAATCCAGGCGCCCCAGCCAAATAGAGGATATTAGTTTTAATTTTCTCAAAGAGCAATTCTTTCAGATAACAATGCATGAACTTGCAAAGTCAACTGCATTCCGCTTGCGTTTTACTCCTTTTAGTTTGATACAAAAGAAAACAAAAGAAAAACATTTCTCTCTTTAGAAGTTCTCTAATAGATCAAGTTGCAGACACCAATCTAAACCTATTGCTAAAACACAAAAACTTTTTTTATACCCAGAACATTCTTTTTGAAGGAAAATACAATTGAATACTTTAAAAATTATAGGGGGATGTTAGAATCCGCGTATGCGCGACCAGTTAAAAGCTTCCCAACCAAATATTGCACCTCAAAAGCTGTTATCCGATAATAAAGAGCTTTGTTATCTAAAAAACCTAAACGATGCCCAACAAGCGGCTGTTGAGGCAACTGAAGGTCCGGTCTTAGTCCTAGCCGGCGCCGGAACTGGTAAAACGCGAGTATTAACAACTCGCTTAGCCCACACACTAATGCTCAATCTTGCAAATCCATCTCAATTACTTGCTGTTACATTTACAAATAAAGCAGCCCGGGAAATGAAAAACCGTGTTTCAAGTATCTTGAATAAGTCGCTTGAAGGGTGGTGGCTCGGAACCTTTCATTCTATTGGTGCGAGAATTTTGAGACGACACGCTGAAGCCTTGGGGCTGAGCAGCACTTTCACAATTCTTGATACTGATGACCAAGTGCGCTTAATTAAGCAGTTCACAGATATTCATGAGATTGATGAAAAACGAGTGTCGCCAAAAATTATTGCCGGGGTACTCCAGCGTTGGAAGGATAGAGGCATTACTCCGGAAAAAATTCCCAACGCTGAAAAAAAACACAATTTAGAGGGAAAAATTGCTCGACTTTATAGTGACTACCAATCCCGACTGAAGTTAATTAATGCTGTAGATTTTGGAGATTTAATCCTTCATTGCCTAACACTATTTTCAAAATATCCAGAAATTGCAGAATTATACCAAAAACGATTCCGCTATATCATGGTGGATGAATACCAAGATACTAATATTGCGCAATATCTCTGGTTACGCATTCTCGCCCAATCTCATCAAAACATCTGTTGCGTCGGCGATGATGATCAGTCCATATATTCTTGGCGTGGAGCAGAAGTCGAAAACATTCTGCGTTTTGAACAGGATTTTCCTGGAGCAACCATAATTCGTCTTGAAAAGAATTACCGCTCAACACCGCATATACTTGCTGCAGCATCAGGACTAATCCAACATAATTCGGACAGACTAGGTAAAACGCTCTGGACTGACGCCGATAAAGGCACAAAAGTAAAAGTCTTTGGCTACTGGGATGGTGAACATGAAGCATACGGGATCGGGGATAAGGTTGCGCAATTGAAGAATGAAGGGAAAAGCTTCAATGATATAGCCATACTAGTACGAGCAAGTTTTCAAACTCGCGAGTTTGAAGAACGCTTTATAACTCAGGCGATACCTTACCGCGTTATCGGGGGCCCACGTTTTTACGAACGTCAAGAAATTCGAGATGCCATAGCATTTCTTAGAGTTGTGGCCCAACCGGACGATGACTTGGCATTTGAGCGGATCGTCAATCTCCCAAAACGAGGCATTGGTAAAAGGACAATGCAAACATTACACTTTTATGCCAGAGAAAAAAATCTTTCGCTCACAAATGCTATTAGCGAATTGTTAGAGACAGATGAATTTCGTCCTACCGCACGAGCAGCATTTTCAAATCTATTTCTAGACCTTAATCGGTGGCGTAACTTTCAGGACTCCATGCCTCCTTCTAAGCTTACCGGTGTAGTCTTGGATGAATCTGGATATATAGATATGTGGAAACTAAAAGACCACCCCGATATCTCAGGTCGCCTTGATAACCTGAAAGAGCTAGTCACAGCTCTCGAAGAGTTTCAAAGTCTCAGTGAATTTTTGGAACACGTCAGCCTTATCATGGATAATGACGACAATATTAACGTTGATAAGGTGAACCTAATGACACTTCACGGGGCTAAAGGTCTAGAGTTTGATAACGTTTTCTTGCCGGGGTGGGAAGAAGGTTTGTTTCCCCACCAACGCGCTCTAGACGAACGAGGTGTTAGAGCGCTGGAAGAAGAAAGGCGTCTAGCCTATGTTGGCTTAACTCGAGCTAAACACAACGCTTTTATTTGTTTTTCTGCTAATCGACGAATTTATGGTCAATGGCAAAGCACCCTTCCTTCCCGATTTATAAGCGAGCTCCCTATTGAGAACATTGAATGGCATTCTGATGCTGGTGTGTATGGAAACAATTTCCCGCGGATGGAAAAGAAAAATATGTTAGCTGACGATAGCTACATCCATAACCGGAAAAATTTTTTAATGGCCTCAAATCGAAGTAATAGTGGTAAAAAAAGTAAAATGGCAAGTGACAATACCAATAAATCGCCAATGAAACTTGGGGATCGGGTTTTCCACCAAAAATTTGGCTATGGATCCATTGCCGAAATTGACGGGGACAAATTGAGAGTAGATTTCGAAAAAGCTGGGGTTAAGCGTGTAAAAAAGGCTTTTGTTGAAGCGCTATGAAAAATAAGACATCAACAAAAAAAGTATGGCGAATAAAATTGGACGTTCCATCGTTTTGTGTTTCTGAAGTTGAGAGTATTCTCACTCCCCACTGTGCAAGCATATCACTTTTTCGGGACGAACAAAAAGAAACTTGGAACATCGAAGGCCTTAGTGAAAAAAAGCCAGACCTAGTACTCATAAAGCATCACCTGCATACTGTTTTAAAAAACTTTACACCCAAACTAAGCCCGACAATTGATACTCTCACCCCATCTGATTGGCTTAAAACTCATGTTTTAACCTTTTGCCCTATCCAACTTGGTCGTTTCCGAGTTAAAGGAGAGGCCTTCAATGAAAATAAAAATAAAAATATTTTCGACATATGTCTCAATGCAGGAACCGCATTTGGCTCCGGCAAACATCCAACAACGGCTCTTTGTATTTTAGCTCTCGACAGATTCGCAAAAAAAAACACTTTTCCCGCATTCTCGATCTAGGATGTGGTTCGGGCATATTATCCATCGCAGCGGCAAAGCTATGGAAAACAAGGGTTTTTGCTGCTGACATTGATCCTGAAGCTATTCGCGTTACCTCATATAATGTAAAGCTGAATGGGGTAT
Source organism: Magnetovibrio sp. (assembly GCA_002722175.1). Classification (GTDB taxonomy): domain Bacteria; phylum Pseudomonadota; class Alphaproteobacteria; order Rhodospirillales; family Casp-alpha2. The sequence continues at coordinate 25,931 of PBKU01000014.1, read as the reverse complement.
CTCATCTAGTTAGTTCCATTCCCAGTTCTACCAATCCCCTGTCATCAACAAGAGATCACGGCCCCTATGACTTGATTGTTGCAAATATTCTTACTGTTCCCCTTATAACTATGTCACAAACCCTACTAACCCAGCTATTGCCACAGGGCATTATAGTGGTTTCTGGTTTCTTGACGAAAGATGGCAATCGGCTATTAAATGCTTTTTGCAGCAGGCACACAAAAGTTTTATATAAAAAAACCCGAGATGGCTGGATGGTAATTGCCTTGAAAAATTCTCGGAATTTGCAAAATTACACTTAAGGTAAAATGGATTTAATTTACCCCAGATGTTGAAAAATAAAAAAACTGTATCAGAAGAAGAATGGAAAACACGCGTTGATTTGGCAGCTGCATTTCGCTTGGTTGATCTTTTTGGATGGTCAGATTTACTTGCAACACACCTTTCAGCCCGTGTACCAAACACCAATGGAGAATTCTTAATAAATCCATTTGGGTTGATGTTTGATGAAATAACAGCATCATCATTGATTAAGGTTGACCAAGAAGGGCAAAAACTTTCAGATTCCAACTGCAAAATAAATCCAGTGGGTCTAAGCATTCACGGAGCTATTCACGCTAAATCATCAAAAATCAAATGCATAATACATACCCATACAACGGCCGGACTTGGTATTGCTACGCAAAAAATGGGTTTGCTTCCTCTAAACCAACAGGCTCTTTCGGTCATCGCTCATATTGGTTATCACGACTACAATGGGATTGCTTTTAATCAATCAGAATGTAAAAGCTTGCTTAGAGATCTCGCCAAAAAAAATATTCTTATATTAAGAAATCATGGGCTTTTAACGGTGGGAGAATCGATTGCCGAAGCATTCATGTGGATGTATCGCGCTGAACGAGCCTGTCGGTTCCAACTTGCATTTCAACAGTCTGGTGCTGCACAAAAAATTATAAATGATGAAGTCCAAAGAATCACCATTAACCGCAACATAAAAGCTAACAGCCCCGACGGCTACCGAACAATTGGTGTTACTGAATGGCCTGCTTTGAAGAGAAAACTGGATCGTCAAAATCCAGGCTACGATACTTAAGATACATAAAATCAAGGCTCCTTTAGTTGAGGTGATGGGAAGCAAGCTTCATGTACAAGCTTTGTTTTTATGGCAAATTTGCCATCAGTATAATAAGCACTAAGATGAGACCCAAGTTAATCAGACATGCAATTAAATAAACATAGAGCGCTTTTGCAATATCTAAGGTAGTAACACGGGCGCTACCATTTCCCATCCAGCTATCTTCAATTCTGCCCGACCTATAACGGCGGGGCCCAGCAAGAGCTATATCAAGGGCACCGGCCATTGCTGCCTCTGGCCACCCAGCATTAAGCGAACGGTGTTTTGAACCATCCCTTAACATTGCGAACAATGCTTTTATTGGGTTTGCTTTAGGGACGAATATAGCAGCCAGAACTATTATGCCACCTGCTAATCTAGCTGGTATCAAGTTAAGGATGTCATCAAGACGGGCAGCCGACATTCCAAAAGCCTTGTATTTTTCTGTCTTGTAACCGATCATGCTGTCCATTGTGTTAATTGCCTTAGAAACTAAAAGCCCCGGAAAACCGAAAAGCATGTACCAAAATGTTGGGGCAATCACCGCGTCTGCAAAATTTTCCGCCAAGCTTTCAATTGCGGCGCGACCAATACCATAGTGATCCAAGAGAGCTGTATCGCGACCAACAATCTCTGACACTGCTGAACGACTTTTTTCAATATCTCCAATTTCTAAAGCATTTCTTACGTCATTCACGGCATTGTATAATTCCCGTCCTGCCAAAAGGATAACCAAGAGCGATAATTCAACAATCCAACCAAACAGATGGTTTGCTGAAAGCCACATTATTACATATCCAAAGCTAATTGCTGCGCTCGTTACTATTACAACACTTATAAAACCACGAATGGCGCGGTCTCTTTCGCTCCGTTTTAGCCTATTTAATTTGTTGTCAAGAAAACTAATAAAGTTCCCAATAATAACTATCGGATGTCGAAAATAACGAAAAACAAATTGAAAGTTTGAAAAACAGGCTTCCAGCACCATGGCAACAACAAAAAGCAAAAGCGACCCGACCTTACCATGGTCATAGTAATGTATAAAATCCATCAGAGCACTCTAGGGGTTAAGACTGTATATTATTGTGTTTATAAAAACCATCAATTCTGTTTTCCAAAAACTATAGTTTTGATCGCAATTACCTCACTCAACTCTCAAGTCCATTATTACCAGGTTTTGCCTCGCAACAGCAGCGCTTTCACTATCTGGCGCCAACTCAATTGCACGAACCCAATCTCGCCGGGCACCATCTTTGTCATTGCTCAAGCGCTTCAAGATTCCCCGCTCTAAAAGAGCTTCAACAAAATTAGGGTCAAGTTCTAAAGCTTTTTCGATATCTTTTCGGGCTAGTATCATCTTGTCTAAATATCGATAAGCGGTACCTCGCAACACATATCCCAGAGGCTCACTAGGTTTAATTGCTATAGAAAAATTTAGATCAAGAACAGCTCCAGAATAATCATTAACCATACCTCGGGCATAGGCCCTATCGAGCAGAATACTTGCATCACCTGGATATAGTTTTAGGGCATTTGAAAAAATAGAAAATGCTCGTTTATAGTCTTTTGCTAACAGCCAAGCGTGTCCCGCTTGGATTAAAACTTTTCTCTTAAAATTTTCATGGTCATAAAGTCGTTCTGCTACATTTTCTAGATTTAGCGCAGCATCCTGTTCTAACCCCATATTAAGAAGTGAAATCGCAGCACAATAATTTGCAACCACACCACCTCCTAAATCCATCCAGGACTTTGCTCGTTCAAGACCAATCTGTGGCTTGCTCTCCGCAAGCTCTATACATTTCCGGTATTCTGTGCTTTCGCCCAATTCTTCAGATGCTGTTTTTTCCCCGTGTAACAAAACTCCAAACAGAAAAAGCATAAAAACAATTTTCATTATAATAATTTCCAAATATTATTAATAATTCTTTTAGTAGTTTAAAACCCACTCTTGCTAATTCAAACGTCTAATAAAGCATGACTTAACCCATGGAAAACTCACCTGATATTGCTAAACGCTTATTTTGTTTTGGATTTGGTTATACGGCACTAGCCCTTGCAAAAGCTTTAGAAAAAAAAAACTGGTCTATAACAGGCACCTCACGGTCCCCAAAAAAAATAAAGGCTCTTGAATCACACGGCTTCCCAGCTCATCTCTTCGATCGAGACAAGATGGAAAGCTCCTATTATCATGCCTTTTCCCAGGCCAGCCATATTTTAGTTTCTATTCCACCTGAAAAAAATGGCGATATAGTGATAGACTTACACCAACATGATTTAAAAAACATGAATAATATTAAATGGTTAGGTTACCTTTCGACAACTGGGGTATATGGTAATACTGGAGGTAATCTAGTGAATGAGAAGTCAACACCAGCACCCACTTCTGACAGAAGCAAACGCAGATTAAAGGCGGAACATGCTTGGAGTGACCTCCATAAGGCTTATAATACCCCCCTCCATATTTTTCGTCTTCCAGGGATTTATGGCCCTGGTCGCTCAGCACTTGATCAAGTAAGAGCTAAAACCCATAAGCGCATCAGAAAAGAAAACCACCGTTTTTCCCGAATACATGTGGATGATATTGTTTCAGCATTAGCCGCATCGATAAATAAACCAAACCCTGGGGTTATCTATAACGTCTGCGACGATGAGCCGGCTGCTCCGGAAACTGTAACTGCCTTTGCATGTAAATTGCTAGACGCTCCCGTACCTCCGTTAATCGATTGGGCCGAGGCTCAAAAGACGATGACCCCAATGGCCCTAAGCTTTTGGAATGACAACCGAACCATAGACAACACTTTTATCAAGCAAGACCTCGGGTGGGAGTTAAAATACCCAACTTTCAGAGAAGGCCTACGTGGAATTCTTAAGACAGATATTTCCGCCAAAACATTTAGTTAACTTTCAATCTTCAACAATCGTTCTAGAGTAGAAAAAATCCGTTTTAGATCTCTATCCGTTGACAAGCTATGGTCACTATTCTTTGCATAGTGAATTTCAATATCATCACCATCAAATTTCTCCATTATACGTAAAGCTGTTTCCCACGGAACATCTCTATCCTGAATCCCATGTAATAATCTGAGTGGAATATTGAGGCTTATTTTACTCCTTAATAGAAGGTGATTTTCCCCATCCTCAAGCAGTTTTTTTGTTACTATATATGGCACATCGTCATAATCATTGGGCACCTCACAATACCCGAGTTTGCACACATCTAGCAATTGGTCTGCTGAAAGGTTTGGTTTAATTAAATCTTCAGTGAAATCTGGCGCAGCAGCAATACCAATAAGCCCTGTAATCCGCTTTTTGCGCCGCAAAGCGGCCAGCAACATCAACCAACCACCCATACTAGATCCAATCAATATTTGAGGCCCTTTAGTCAGCTCATCAATAACCGTTATTGTATCTTCTAACCATCGACTAATGCTCCCATGTTCAAATTTTCCTGAGGATTCTCCATGACCAAAATAATCAAATCGAACAAACGCTTGGCCATTTATTTTGCAAAAATTCTCTACAGCTAGAGCCTTGTTCCCTTGCATGTCAGACCTAAAACCGGTTAAAAAAACAACTCCGGGAGGCTTGCCGTAAGTTCTGTGATAAGTGATTGTCGAGTCATCGGGAAGGTTAAGGTAACCTTTTGTGGAAGGACTCTCTATATCTCTTGAGGTCATAGTGCTTTCCGAAAGACAATAAAAAAATGCTCCTCAAACAAGATGGATTATTTTATGCAAAAAAACAACATTACTAATACCGGGGCAACAGTACTACAAGTGCTTCCCGCATTAGGGCAAGGTGGGGGTGTAGAAAGGGGTACTATTGAAATAGCGGAAGCAATTATGAATTCTGGGGGTCGCGCTGTAGTTGCTTCTTCAGGTGGGCACATGGTGCATGACCTTGCGCGCATTGGAGCAAAACACGTCACTATGCCAGTTCATTCTAAAAACCCTCTGAAAATTTATAAAAATATTAGTGAGATCGCTGGCTTGTTATTGGACGAAAAAGTGAACTTGATTCACGCAAGATCGCGAGCTCCTGCCTGGAGTGCATTTTATGCATCAAAAAAAATTGGAATACCATTTGTTACTACTTTCCATGGTACTTACTCAACAAACAATTTTCTGAAGCACGCTTATAGCAAAATAATGACCCGAGGTGCACGTGTAATTGCAATTTCAGAATTTATCGCCGGGTATATGCGACAACATTATGGAGTTCCCGTTGATCTAATTCGCGTTATACATAGGGGCACTGACATTACGAAATTTAGCCCTAGCAACGTGAGTGCAGAACGTGTGGTTTCCCTTGCAAAGGATTGGCGCCTGCCCGATGGGAAAGCTATTATTATGTTACCAGGGCGCTTAACTAGATGGAAAGGACAAACTGTTTTTATTAAGGCTATTAGCAAACTCCAACGAAGCGATGTGATTGCTTTAATAGTGGGGGCCGACCAGGGGCGGGCTGACTATAGAAATGAGTTGGAAGCTCTGGTAGCGGCTCGCAAGCTAAACAATGTGGTGCGTTTTATTGACCACTGCGAAGACATGCCTGCAGCATACAAATTAACTGACGTCGTAGTTTCCGCATCTACTTCTCCCGAGGCGTTTGGTAGAGTTGTAATTGAGGCCCAAGCACTAGGGAGACCCGTAATAGCGACCGATCATGGCGGGCCAAAAGAAACTGTTCTAGAAGGCATGACTGGTTGGTTGGTGGAACCCAACGATCCCACTGCCTTAGCTTTAGCAATTCAAAGGGCACTATCTATTAGTATAGAAGAGAGATCCAATTTAGCTGAAAGGGCAATTACACACATCCAAAATAATTTTTCCATAACTCGGATGTGTGATCTTACCCTAGGAGTGTATAATGAGTTGCTTTAGTAACATGATGGTAATGCATAGTGGCCGAAAACACCCGTATTCTGATAATTAAATTAGGAGCACTTGGTGACTTTATTCAAGCCGTCGGGCCATTCCTAGCGATTCGTCGTTTTCACCCCAAAGCACACATTACACTCTTAACAACTGACCCATTTGAAACACTCGCTATAGAATCTGGCTTGTTTCAAGAAATTTGGATAGATAATAAACCTCGAATTTGGGACATTAAGAACTGGTTATTGCTTCGAAAAAAAATGCTAAAAGGTAGATTCAGCAGAATTTACGATCTTCAAACATCAACAAGAAGCTCGCTTTATTTTGAACTTTTACGCCCCGGAGTGCGTCCTGAATGGTCCGGTATCGCACTGAACTGCTCTCACCCCCATTTTAACAATCAACGTGACTTAATGCATACGGTTGATCGACAGAGTGAACAACTTGCCATTACCGGAATAAATAACGTCCCATTAAGCGAATTGTCCTGGGTAAAGGCCGACCTATCAATATTTGAACTGCCAAAAAACTACGCTTTAATTGCTCCAGGCGGCGCTCGGCATCGGCCATCAAAACGGTGGCCCGCCAACTTTTTTGGGCAACTAGTCACGGCATTAAAAGCAAAAAAAATTTGTTCAGTCATTGTTGGAACAAACTCTGATATAGATACGGTTGCTCCGCTTCTAAAAAGCTGTTCTAAAGCAGTTAATTTGTGTGGAAAGACTAATTTGTCACAATTATGCGTTCTCGCCCGCGACGCTTGCTTCGCCGTTGGTAATGACACGGGACCAATGCACATTGCTGCCACTATTGGTATATCTAGTGTCGTCCTTTATTCCAACGCATCAAACCCAAACCTTTGTGCGCCAAGAGGGCTAGATGTAAGGGTTCTTCAAAAACCTAACATAAGTGATATTAGCGTGGAGGAAGTGTTAACGGCATTAAAAGGTACTCTTAGTTTCTAATAGGTCTTGTTGGCTTACATATATCTCTGACCCCTAGTGTGCAAAATTTATTGACGAATTTTACTTCAAATTTTAAATGCACTTTTGTTAAAATTTTGTTTGCTTCACTTCATTGACTTTGAAGTATTTTTGTGAGACAGCGGAGAATCTATTGAAAGTCTTTTTCTAAATTTATTCGCTCAAATCCCCCACTTCCACTTTCACAAAAAACTGCATTAGCCGAATGTCACCAATTCCTGAAAACCAAAAGAGCCTAGCTGCTATTATAGTGCTTTCTTTTCTTGCCGGCTTTTCTATAGGAGGAATTATACCAATAGTTTCACTAAATCTTGAAAGTCGTGGGGTTGAACCCTGGTTAATTGGGTTAAACACTGCCATGCCCCCGTTAGGTGTTTTATTAATTGCGCCATTTTTACCTACTATTTTGGACCGTTGGGGAACAGTTAACACTCTTTTTTGCAGTATTCTTGTTCTCACAAGCACCTTTTCTTTATTACCAATATTCACAACAGTTAACATGTGGTTAGCGCTACGCTTTTTATTTGGTATTGGATTAGGCGTTATTTGGATAGTCACCGAAACTTGGGTTAACATGGTTGCTACCCCAAAAAACCGCGGAAAAATTATGGGAATTTATTCAACTGTGTTGGCGTCTGGCTTCGCAATAGGCCCTCTCGTCCCCGCCATTCTTGGTTACCAAGGAATAACACCTTTTTTTATTTGTGCGGGCGTAATATTAGGTGGTTTCATACCTTTAACACTAGCACATAACTTGGCCCCTGACCTATCCTTAAAGAATAAATATAAGTTCCAGTTCAATTTTATTTTTCATTTACCTATAGTTGCAGCAGCAGCGTTTATCGCTGGATTGCTCGACTCAACGACCTTTACTTTTCTTCCAATCTGGGGACTACGCCATGGTATGTATGAAAGTTCAGCTATTGCAATGCTTACAATACTAGTAACAGGTAATATTATTTTACAAATCCCTATTGGTGCTCTAGCCGATCGTTTTAACAAATATAATATTTTGATAATTTGTGGTATTTTATCTTTCTGCGCTCCTCCTCTAGTTCATTTTTTTATGAATAAACCTCTTATTCAAGGTGCAATCTTATTTGTTTGGGGGGGGGCCTTCTGGGGAATCTATACAATTGGCCTAGTGCTAATTGGCATACATTTTAAAACAAAGGAGTTAACGATCGCAAATACATCATTTGTTATCATTGTAAATATTGCAACTTTGGTGTCACCCCCAGCAGCAGGGATCGCTATTGATTTTCTTAACCCGGATGGACTTATATGGTTTTTCTGCATAACAACCGTGAGTTTCGTGCTATTCACCTTCTGGTGGCAATTTCGAATTAAAAAAAGTGCCTTTTAATGCAGCTTGCTTGACAGAACTATTCTTCCCTCTAAATTCCCCAATACTTGAAAACATCATCTTTTAGCGAAAGAAAAAATAAACGAATGATTTCAATTTCACTCCCCGATGGAAGCACATGTAAATTTGACAATCCCATAACTGGATTAGAACTAGCAAAAAAAAATTGCACCAAGTCTTGAAAAGGATGCCCTTGTTCTAGAAATTGATGGAAAATTAAAAGATCTATCCTTCCCCATAGAGCAAGATGCTAGGGTAAAAATTATTACCAGAAAGAGCGAAGCTGCACTAGAAATCTTGCGCCACGATGCTGCTCATGTTCTAGCCATGGCGGTTCAAGAACTTTACCCTGGCACCCAAATAACTTTTGGCCCTCCAACGGAAAATGGTTTTTACTATGACTTTTATCGGGAAACTCCTTTTTCAACTGAAGATTTTCCTGCTATTGAAAAACGAATGAGAGAGATCGTTGAGTTAGACCTCCCAATATCGCGAGAAGTCTGGAACCGCACTGCTGTACACAAATTTTTTATAAAAAAAGGAGAATTGTTCAAAGCTGAATGGATAGGGGAATTACCTGAAGGTGAAGAAATTACTATGTACCGTCAAGGTGATTGGATTGATCTTTGTCGTGGTCCACACCTACTTAGCACAGGAAAACTCGGTAAGGCTTTTAAGCTTGTTAAACTAGCAGGTGCATACTGGCGAGGTGATCCAACTCGGCCTCAACTACAGAGAATTTATGGTACCTGCTGGCGCAATAAAAAAGAACTAGACCAATATTTACTTATTATCGAAGAAGCAAAAAAACGGGATCATAGAAAACTAGGCCAAGAAATGGAACTTTTTCACCTCCAGGAAGAAGCACAGGGGTCTGTGTTTTGGCATCCAAAAGGCTGGACATTATATCAGACCTGCAAGCACTACATGCGTTACCGATTAAAGCAAGCGGGATATGTCGAGGTTAACACGCCTCAGCTCGTTAACCGGGGGCTTTGGGAGCGTTCAGGGCATTGGGAAAAATTCCGAGAACACATGTTTATTACAGAAATTGACAGTGAAGTACAACCGAGTGACCAAAAAGAAATAATTAATGAGGAAGCAAGAGTAATGGCCCTAAAGCCAATGAACTGTCCCTGTCACGTTCAAATCTTCCGCCAAGGAATCAAAAGTTATCGCGATTTGCCTCTGCGAATGGCTGAATTTGGTTCTTGCCATCGCTATGAACCTTCGGGCGCCTTGCACGGACTGATGAGAGTACGCGCATTTGTGCAGGATGATGCTCACATATTTTGTACCGAGCAGCAAATTAAATCAGAAACAAAGAAATTTATCGATCTTCTTGCTTCAATATATAAAGATTTTGGTTTTAAGACATTCACCATAAACTTTGCTGACCGCCCCCTGATCAGAGCTGGGGCAGATGAAGTCTGGGATAAAGCTGAGCAATCGTTATTAGATGCAACTGATGCCGCAGGAATTGACGTTACTTTGAATTCTGGAGAAGGCGCCTTTTATGGCCCAAAACTTGAATTTGTTCTTCGCGACGCTATTGGCCGTAACTGGCAGTGCGGAACGCTCCAGGTTGATTTTGTTCTGCCTGACCGCTTGGGTGCGAAGTTTATCGGTGAAGATGGAAAAGAGCATAAGCCCGTTATTTTGCACCGCGCAATCCTAGGGTCCTTTGAACGCTTCATTGGAATTCTTATAGAAAATTTTGCCGGACGTTTCCCATTATGGCTTGCACCAACGCAAATCGTTGTGGCAACTATTACTTCTGCGTCAAATGAATATGCTATCCAGGTAAAAGAAAAATTTTTAAATGCTGGATTCCGGACAGAAATTGATTTACGCAACGAAAAAATCAACTATAAAATTCGGGCATATAGCCAGCTAAAAGTACCAGTAATTGCCATTATTGGTGAAAAAGAAGCCGAAAAAGGAAATGTCTCCTTGCGTCATTTTGGGGGAAAAAACCAAGAAATACTTGCGCTAGAAGAGGCAGTCGATACACTAAAGGCTGAGGCGAATGGTCCATATGAAGCTAATTCGTTAAATTAATATAAACCAATAACAAGTTCCAACAATATAAAGGAGAACATTCATAGCCCAACGTCCAACCAACCAACCCCCATCCCGGGAGGGACCAAGAATCAACGAGGCCATTAATGCGGACAAGATTCGTTTAATAAACGCTGACGGTGAAATGGTAGGAGTAATTTCAGTTTCAGAGGCTATTCAATTGGCCTTTGATAGCGGGCTGGACTTGGTGGAAGTCTCTCCAAATGCCAGTCCCCCTGTGTGCAAGATTATTGATTACGGAAAGTACAAATATGAAGCACAAAAAAAAGCGAATGAAGCTCGTAAAAAACAAAAAGTAATAGAAGTAAAAGAAATAAAGATGAGGCCTGGTATCGACGATCACGATTATCACGTAAAAATGCGAAATGTCCGTAAATTTCTTGATCATGGCGACAAGGTAAAAATGACAATACGTTTTCGCGGGCGTGAAATGGCACATCAAGACCTAGGCTTGCAAGTCTTGCACAGAGTGCAAGAAGAAGTTGAGAAAGTTGCAAAGATTGAACAGTTTCCAAAAACCGAAGGTCGTATGATGACCATGGTCATTGCTCCAAGATAACCAGCTCGTTAAATCCTTCTTAATGTAATATTTCAACTGCTTATCTATTGCTAAAATAAAAATAAAGTCACCATAACATTGTTAAGCTAGTATGGGTTTTAGCTATTCAAAAAATCGGCCAGATTAACAGAAGGGTGGCCAGGCTTAAGGGGCTTGGGTTGGTCTGGGCCGGGAGACCAAGCTACCAAGGTAATAATCTGAAAAGTAGCTGGAACTCGACCAAAATTATCTCCGTAAACATCTAAGTAGTGCTTTAGACCTGCTGCCAGGATGTCTCTACGCATAAATGAACTTTGACGCTTTATCAATGCATTAGTCTCTCCCATACTCCGAAGGTCATGCATTAACTTTATCGGGCTACTGTAGCGAACTGTAATTTTTTCATTATCAAGAACTGGGATTTTAAATCCCACCCTAAGTAAAAGCTGTCCTATATCTTTAATATCTGCTAAAGGCGAAATGCGCGGACTAATAACTCTATTTGTTATTTTTTCTGCATTAGCTAAAGAATCCTGAAGTTCAAAGAGCGTCCCTATACCAAACATTGAAGCTAAAAACAAACCATCCGGCTTAAGAACATGGCAAATCTGACTAAAGGTGCCGGGCAGGTCATTAACCCAATGTAAACTGAGGTTAGATAACACAGCATCAAATGATTTTTGCCTAAATGGAAGATATTCTTCATCACAAACGAGTGTTGGGTTACCCGTCCGCAACGCATTTTTTGCCATTAAATATGATAAATCCGCCTGAATTATAGTTTCTATTTTTTTCTCAGGATCTAATAAGGTTGATATCTGGCCACTACGACAACCAAGTTCAAGCATTGTTGGGAACTGGCGTTTTATTTCATCTAGGCGTTCGACAAGTTGTTTTGCAACTTCAGAAAATAAGAAACTAGAGTTTTTTAGATCTAAAGCGGCTCGATCACGATGATTAACAATAGATTGACGGCTAAATAACCGCATTCCTTCCATTTGCAAACTGCCTTATTCAACGATTTGAATGTTATAAAAAAAGTTTTTGTTAATCTTTAAAGTGAAATACTTCTTTTGGCGTCTTTCCGTAACCCTTTTAATATACGATGCTAGAAATCGTTTTGTGATGCTTCATTAAAGTACAATACACGAAGTTTTGTTGTTAGATTTGGTAGATAGATTTCAATGAAGAAACTCTACGGCTTTACGCTAACTTTCTCTTTAACTGTTAACTGCCCATCACTGGACTGATCCACTTAATACTTCTATAGAGAATACCGTAATATTGGCTGTTAAATTACACATAATCTCTAGATATAATGGAATAGCTTGTTTTCTATATATATACAATTGCGAACGGAATTTATTTTAGCGTGTAGGCGATCCAATGAAACTTAACATTGCACTGATTCAAACAACCACTGGCCGACGCCCGGAAAGCAATATGAAGAATATATCTAAAATGATCGGCGATGCGGCCAAAAATGGAGCAAATTTTGCGTTCTTGCCAGAAACATGTAATTTCATGGAGCCAGATAGAAAATGTCAGTTTAGATTGGCGACGTATGAAGAATCTGATGAATCACTTAAAATACTCCGTAAACTTGCTTTGAAATATCAAATTTGGTTATTAGTTGGTTCCTTAGTAATTCAAGCTAATAAAAAATTTTTAGCAAATCGCTCGTTTATTATTAATAACGAAGGTGGTATTGTTGCCCGCTACGACAAAATACATTTGTTCGACGCAAACCTTGGAGGTAGCCATTTATACCGAGAATCTGATATTTACCGCCCTGGGAACCAATTAGTTATAGCTGAAACCCCATGGGGGAAAATCGGTTTGACTATTTGTTACGATCTTCGATTTCCTCAACTCTACCAATCATTAGCGAATGCCGGAGCAAATGTTTTAACTGTTCCCTCGGCATTTACAGTTCCTACAGGAATTGCTCACTGGGACGTCTTGCTCCGTGCTCGCTCAATAGAGACAGGATGCTTTGTTATAGCTCCGGCCCAAACCGGAACGCATGAAGGGGGCCGGCAAACTTACGGCCATTCTTTAGCAGTTAACCCACTAGGACAAGTTATTGCAGACGGAGGAACTAAAACTGGGATCACTATAGCCAGCATAAACCCATGCCTAACCAACACAGTATTATAATAAGTGTTTTCTTACCCAATTAGTTATTTTTATTATTAACAGTGTTCTTAACTATTTTCTGCAATTAAATTTAAGGAAATAAACCTGCGTATTTCCATAAAAACGCCGATCTACAACGCCAAACTGAGCGGTCCTTTTTAGATTTTTATTTGCCTCCATTTCGCATATACAAATAGCACCTTCCTCTAACCACCCCTGATGAGACAAAGAATTTAATGAGGATGTCATCAAATTTTTCCCATAAGGTGGATCGATAAATACTATATTTGCAGGGCAAAATCCTTTAATTGGTTGCAGCAGCCGATTTCTAACGTCGCACTTTACTGTGATAAAACTTCTTGGAATACGTAATTTTTTTGCATTAATCTGAATTATTTCTAGAGCCGTCGACAAGACATCTATAAAAACAACCGATTCCGCGCCTCGGCTCAACGCTTCAAAGCCCATCCCACCTGTCCCTGCAAATAGATCTATAACTTTTTTTTCCCCAAAACCTGACCAATTGATATTATGTTCCAGAATATTAAAAATCGACTGGCGCACCTTGTTTGATGTTGGTCGAACATCTTTTCCCTTAAGAGTTAAAAGATTCTTCCCCTTATACTCACCGCCAATTATTCGCATAACTATCTACCTACTGGAAACCTTTTATCATCGCTTTAAGAACATTTTCTGGAATTACTTTTACATCGCCCTGTACTAATCCTTTTAAGTCAAAAGGCCCATATGATACTCTAATAAGACGATTCACCTTAAGGCCAAGATGCAGCATTACTTTCCTTACTTCACGGTTTTTGCCCTCCTTAAGCTCTAAGCTTAACCATGAATTCGAGCCCTTTCTTGAAATGATTCGCACAAGTATACCACCATAACGAATACCGTTCACGGTAATGCCCTTTTTTAAATCCTGAAGTACAAGTTTATCGATTTTCCCAAAGACTCGCACACGATATCGACGAACCATTCCATTTATTGGTTGCTCAAGTTTTTGGGTTAAATCGCCATCGTTACTTAATAATAGTAATCCCTCGGAGTTAAGGTCTAATCTTCCAACAGAAATTAAGCGTGGAAGCCCTTTAGGTAAGTTTTCAAAGACCGTGGGGCGCCCTTCTGGATCATTATGTGTTGTGACTAGGCCTGCGGGCTTATAGTAACGCCACAGTTTTACACTTGTCCTCGGAGGTATTTTGTCTCCATTTACCGTAATCTGGTCTGCACTTTGAACTACCAACGCAGGGCTCCAAATAATATTGTTATTAACGGCAACACGACCTTCATCTATCCACCTTTCCGCCTCCCTACGGGAACATAGCCCAGCACGGGCCAATACCTTTGCTATCCGCTCACTTTTATTAAAAACAACACTCATTAGACCGAACCTAAAGTATAAAATTGTCTTGTGTGACTATTCATTTGACTGGAAACTGCATGCTGGGGTTTTTTTTGAAATGGATAATACAAGCCATCACTACATGGAGATAGCATTAGAGGAAGCAGCTATTGCTGGGCGTCATGGCGAAGTTCCCGTAGGGGCTGTTATTGTTAATAGTGAGACAAAAAACATTGTAGCACAGACTCGAAATTCCATGGAAGAATTAAACGATCCAACCGCTCATGCCGAGATGCAAGCTATCCGCAAAGCTGCTTTTATTGTCGACGAAACTCGTTTAGTAAAATGTGACATTTACGTAACTCTTGAGCCATGCCCAATGTGTGCCCAAGCTATCAGTTTTGCTAGACTGCGTCGCGTATATTTCGGAGCCTATGACCCGAAAGGGGGGGGGATTGACCACGGTCCCCGTATTTTTGAGCAACCAAGCTGCCACCATCGACCCGAGATTATTGGCGGTCTCTGTGAAACGGATTCAATTTTGTTATTAAAAAACTTTTTTTCTAGCTTACGATAATACCCTTCCACATGGATTATTTTAACTAATACTACCTAAGCTGTTTTCTCTCCTAATTTTTTTATAATTCCAACCTGTCTTTAACTCCCACCAACTCATTCAGTCGGCTCTCCCACATCATCAGATCCTCAGGATCTGCATCCTCATCTTCTCCAGATATTAAATCTTTTTGGAAATCAATCTTTTCTTTTATTGAACTAATCACCTCAGCCAAATGATCTTTTGAAACAATTTCAAGATTAACTTTGCCATCAAAAAGCATATCGGCTCGCTCCATCATCTGCAGAGCTTCTAGCCGCTCGTCCAAAACACGATATTGCTCAAACCAATGATTATAAACCGAATTTTGCGGACGTTTTTCAGCCTGTTCATCAAAACTGCCCATGATGGACATAAATTCATGAACACTAAGTGTAAGCTTTTCCATACCAGGCTCCAACTAAAAAATTAGTGTCACTTCGCGACACAGTATTTGACATCTTTGTTATTGGCAATCACTTAACATTAGAGCTTGACGCTACACACTCTGAATAGGTTGCTACTATTACATTACGTTTTTAAAATCCTCTAACTACCTAAAAGTTGCCATAAAACATCCTAAAACCTTACCTAGAAATAAACGCTAAGGAAAAACTTTTAGCTGTGGGATTGTTCCCCTATTCACCTTGTTGCAAGAGCAAGCCCTTGACCCTAGCAACATGAAACATTCTAAGAAAAAAAACTGTTGATAGAACCATATATATCCCGTTGAGAGTAGTCGCTCTAACAAACAAATCCCAACGAAATACGCCATCGAAAAGAACATAACGCATTCCTTCAAAAACATGGGCTGCAGGCAAAGCAACTGCTATCGCTTGAAGCCATTCAGGCAAAGTTGTAATTGGATAATAGATACAACTTATCGGCGCCAACAGAAACACACCAAGCCAGCACAAGCTTTCAGCCGCAAGGCCAAACCTTAATACAATTGCAGCCACAGTAAGACCTATACACCATCCCATGAATAAAAGATTCAAAAAAAACGCAATCAACCCGAAGCCTACATCAAAAACCCAAACTTGAAATAGTGGAAGAGCAATTAATGCTGCCGGAGTAACGCTAATCGTAGTTCGTATAAAACTTAGTATAGCGAGCGATAGTACGAGCTCAATTGGGCGAAGTGGTGTAATAAACAAGGAGGCTAAATTCCGTGCCCACATTTCTTCGATGAATGGTAAAGTTACCCCTAAGTTCGAACGAAAAAGGACATCCCATAATAAAACTGCACTTATTAAAACTCCTGCTGCTTGCGCCAGCCAGGTAGAATGCTTAAGAAAAAATAATGTAATAAAACCCCACAAGAATAGCTGCATAGTGGGCCAATAAACAATTTCTAGAATTCGAAGCCATGATCGACGCAGTACAAATAGGTGACGAAGAACCATAGCATTTATTCGTGTGAGAGAACTACCTAACATCTTAAAAAATGCACTGCTTCTAATTTTCTCTATTTATTTTTTCTTGACGCACAATATCTAAAAACACCTCTTCTAAACTTGAACGTCCATACCGGTCAACAAGTTCACTGGGCGAGCCCTTATCTATAATTTGCCCTTTCGCCATAACCATTACTTTGCTGCATAATCTTTCAACTTCGTTCATATTATGAGAAGCTAGGAGTATTGTCGCGCCCTTCTCAGTTTTCCAATTTTCAATGTGGCTCCTGACTGTATCACCGGTATCCGGGTCAAGGGATGCGGTAGGTTCATCTAACAAGAGAAGCTCAGGGTCATTAAGCAACGCTTTTGCAAGAGATACCCGGGTCATTTGGCCAGCCGATAGACTTCCTGTGGGTCTTTGTAGAAATTCTTCAAGCTCCATATTTTGAGCAACTCGGTTTATCACAGCAGTTACGTTTTCTAACCCATATAACCTCGCGTATACATTTAAGTTTTCAACGACGCTCAATCGCTTTGGGAAATCTACGTATGGCGAAGAAAAATTCATCTTCGAGAGTACCCTGTTACGACCCTTTTCAATGTCCTCGCCGAAAATTTTTATCTGTCCGGCCGTCGGTAGAAGGAGTCCAAGCAACATCGCAATTGTTGTAGTTTTCCCAGCCCCATTTCCACCTAATAAGCCTATTGTTTCACCTTTTGAAATAGTAAAAGAAATATCATTCACTGCTAGAATTTTTCCATATTTTTTAACTAAGCCCTTTGCTTGAACCGTTGGGGTAGCATACTCTAATAACGCCAAAACAGACCTCCTCCTTTGTTTTAATTTTCAACATCTTAAATAGATAGTTTGCAAACATTACCCGATTGAAAATACCCGTTCCTTGTTGTTCTAGCATCCCATCCGCAGCGGGTTTTAAGAAGAACTTCTAGTATCCACTGTTTCCATATGTTAATCGCACCAAAACTAAATTGATTGATTTTATTATTGGGATAACTTGTCATATTATAAACTATTAACAAGATTTGAACTTAATTCAAATAAACCAAACAAATCAATTTTACTTTTTGCAAATATTCCAAGATGGTAGCATACCCTATGCAGAATTGAGGATATAGCTTGTTTCATGCTTAATAAAAAAAGAATTTTGGTTACTGGTGGTGCTGGGTTTCTCGGCTCACATTTGTGTGATCGCCTCATTACAAATGGACATGAAGTGATTTGTGTTGATAATTTCTTCACAGGCGAGAAAAATAACATTGCGCATCTTTTAGATTTTAATAATTTTGATTTGTTACGTCACGATATCACTTTCCCACTATATCTTGAAGTAGACGAAATATATAACCTCGCCTGCCCGGCTTCTCCAGTACACTATCAAACTGATCCTGTTCAAACTACAAAAACCATTGTGCATGGGGCTATTAATATGCTCGGCCTCGCAAGACGCACCAAGGCAAAAATTCTCCAAGCTTCAACTAGTGAAGTCTACGGCGATCCTGAAGTTCACCCTCAAACTGAAAATTATCGAGGATATGTAAATCCAATCGGCCCCCGGGCATGCTATGATGAGGGAAAACGGTGCGCTGAAACACTCTTTTTTGACTATTACCGTCAATATAAAATGGATATTCGGGTTTGTCGCATCTTTAACACCTATGGCCCTAAAATGCTCCCTAATGATGGTCGCGTAGTATCTAATTTTATCGTACAAGCCCTAAAAAATGAACCAATCACTATTTATGGTGAAGGCACTCAGACCCGATCCTTCTGCTTCGTGGATGACCTAATTGAAGGGGCAATCAAGTTGATGGAGCTCCCTCAAACTCTACAAACCCCCCTTAATTTAGGAAATCCAATTGAGGTTAGTATCAGACAACTTGCTGAGCTGGTCATTGAAATCACTGGATCTTCATCCAAATTAGTAAAAAAACCACTTCCGGTAGATGATCCGCTACAACGATGCCCTGATATTTCACGAGCCAAGAAAATCCTTAATTGGGAACCAAAAATTGCACTGAAAGACGGGCTTTATAAAACCATAAACTATTTTAAAGATATTGTCGGGCCCTAGACTTAATAGTTTCGCAGAATAAAAGAAAAACAGAGTATTGAGATTTTTGACAAAAACCAAAGAAGATATTTGGTTTTGTTGTCATTTCATCTACTTAACGATTAGCTTTTCCACAACTATCTTTGTTGGAGTAATGGTTTTTTTACTCGAACTGTGAATGGTTATATGACCTGTATAGGTTCCTGGTGGCCAAAAGTTTTTTTTCCGTTTTTTACCAATAAATAAAAAGTACCTCGCTTGGTATTTTTTTATGGTCTTTTTGCTTGACGCTAATTTCTGTCCGTCAGTATCCTTAATATATGCTTCGACCACATCGCCTACATTAATCGAAAATATGTCTGCCCAAAAAACGATGGCTGCTGATTTTGTTGACAGTATCTTTGCGTTTTGCCCACCTCGTCGAATGGCTTCTGCCTTTGGGACAACATGAGAAAATCCTGTAGAATAAATATAAGGTGGATCGTACTTAAGTCTGGATCGGGATGCCAAAGACCAGTTGGCCTGATCACTCTCTCTGCAATTCCATACCTTTGAAAGGCCCACAAACGGATCAACAACCTGCCCTTCCAGACGAAGGACAAAATGTACATGCGGAAATTCCGTTTTCCCAGAAAGTCCAACAAAGCCAATATTATCGCCAGCAAAAACCTCTTGCCCTCTGAAAACCTGAATGCTTCCATTTCGCAAATGACAATACTGTGTAGTCCATCCCCCTTTGTGCTTTATCCGAACTCCGTTTCCGCATTCTCTCCCCTTAATGGTTTTGGCTCTCCTTTTTTTAATTGAAATATCGGGCATTCCGTCACGAACCGCTATTATCTTTCCACTTGCCGCAGCTAAAACAGAGACCCCATAATCCATCTCTTTTATGTCCCGGATCGCAAAATCCGTCCCTTTGTGCCCATCGTAGGTTAACCCCCCACAACGAAAATCCTTAGCATTTTTGGTGGGATCATGGTCAACATAATTTACTATCCAACAATTCAAGCCGACCTTACAATTAATTGGTAATGACAACTCTATACTTTCTTCAACTCCGTTCACTTTTGAACCGGACTTTGCGGCTGCATCCCAAACAAACATAGAGACAAAAAGTATAATACCTGGGAAAAAGGTCGTTTTATTTATCTTTCTAAACATTTTTTCTATAGCCTTAGGATAAAGTTCTTGTTGCATATGCCCCTCTTGAAGCCTAATTTTTTCGGGACTATATTGCGATAGTAGTATTTAGATAGTCAATTCTTTCCCAACTCGGATTTATTTGGTGATGGAAAATATTTGCGCGTCTAACGATACGTTGCACGGTTACTATTTTGATGAACTTGATCTTGGCATGTCTGAGTCTTTTGGTAAGACAATAACCGATGCCGATATAACTCTTTTTGCTGGAGTTTCATGTGACACCAACCCACTCCACCTCAACCATGAATTTGCAAAAAAGACTATATTTAAATCAACAATTGCACACGGTATTTTAACAGCTAGTCTAATTTCCACTGTGATTGGCACTAAATTACCAGGCCCGGGTTCAATATATGTCAGTCAAAGCTTGAATTTTAGAGCACCTGTGTTTTCTGGAGACACAATCCTAGCCCACTGCACTATAACGAGTTTAGTCCCTGACCGATATCACGCAACACTAGAGACGGAGTGCTTAGTTGATAACACTGTAGTCCTCGATGGACAGGCTATTGTCAAAGTCCCAAACAGATCTTAGCAGAGATAAAATGATTACCTTAATAACCATAAGAATTACTTAGATGCCTAGCCTTTTTGCCCACATTAATCTAACTCAGTAATATGAAAATCTACCGCCACCTTCCAGATATTTTAACCCGAGACAAATTGGGTGCTGTAGCTATCGGGAACTTTGATGGCGTTCACTTAGGACATAAACGGGTAATTAAGGAGGCTGGAGACGTTGCTCGAATCATAAACATTCCCTGGACCGTCTTAACCTTCGAACCCCACCCACGTGAATTTTTCAGAAACAACCTTCCTCCATTTCGTTTAACGCCCTTCCGGGCAAAGGTGCAGCGTATCAAAGAACTTGGCGTTGACGTAATAGTGGTGCTAAAATTTGACCTTCAATTATGCCATTGCGAAGCAGAGGCGTTCATTAAGCATGTATTGGTAGATGGCCTTGCTGCACGTCATGTTATTGCTGGATACGATTTCCACTTTGGGCACAAACGAAAAGGCGATTGCAGCATGCTGCTCCAATTTGGCAAAAAGCTAGGATATGATTTTACTGCTGTAAGTGCAGCCTCCGACGATGGGGGTGGTATCTACGCATCAACAAAAATTCGCGAATTGCTGCAAGAGGGCGATATTGTTAGGGCAAGGAAAATCTTGGGTCGCCCTTTTTCTATCTCAGGTATAGTAAAATCGGGCGCGCGTTTGGGTCGCAAAATTGGCTATCCGACCGCAAATATTTCTCTTGGCTCATACGTTCGACCACGTTTTGGAATTTATGTCGTCCGCGCCTTCTTTGAACTAAATCCAGATTTACCTCCCCTCCAAGGAGTTGCAAATATCGGGACGCGACCGACGGTCAATGGAAAACAAGAACTATTAGAAAGTTTCTTTTTTGACTTTAAAGGTGATTTGTACGGTCAAAGGTTAAATATAGAGCTTCTTAAATTTATCCGACCAGAAGAGAAATTTCCTGATGTTAAAGCTATGGCAAGCCAAATAGCTAAAGACTGTGAAGTGGGACGCGCCTATTTCCAGTAAATCTTACCTGCTTCCCCACTTGCTTAGCGATATTTGCCACAGTATAGTCCGCCGGAAACTTTCAATTTGCAGTTCAGTTGCTGAAGCTTTAACCACCGTTTAATATATTAAGAAATCAATAAATCGTGTCTTTATTATTAAAAATAGCGGGGAATCTTCCGATGATTTTCGCCTAAATTTGTGGTTAACCCATACCCAACGAATTTATTCTTAGAAAGAACCATTATGAGTGCAAATTACAAAGATACTATAAACCTCCCGGTCACTGATTTTCCAATGAAAGCGCAGTTGCCAATAAATGAGCCCAATCTTCTAAATCATTGGGCAGATATTAACTTGTTTGCTCAACAACGCAAGCAGTCAAACGGGCGCGAAAAATTTGTCCTTCATGACGGGCCGCCCTATGCTAACGGTCACCTGCACATTGGTCATGCACTCAACAAAATTCTTAAAGACGTGATCAATCGAACTCAGCAAATGCTTGGAAAAGATGCAAACTATGTACCTGGGTGGGATTGCCATGGTCTTCCCATTGAATGGAAAATAGAAGAGAAATACCGAGAAAAAAAACTTGATAAAGATCAAGTTCCTATTCTCGAATTCCGAAAAGAGTGTCGCGAATTTGCCGAACATTGGATTGAAGTCCAACGTAGCGAATTTAAACGGCTAGGGGTTTTAGGTGACTGGGCAAACCCATACAGCACCATGACTTTTGAAGCTGAAGCTAGAATTGCCAAAGAATTATGCAAGTTTCTGATGGACGGTTCTTTGTATAAGGGAGCGAAACCGGTGATGTGGTCTCCAGTAGAAAAGACCGCACTTGCGGAAGCAGAAATAGAATACTACGAACATACATCAAATACAATTTATGTTTGTTTCCCGATTATTACAAACAATACACAAAAAACAACGGCGGCTTCAATTGTGATTTGGACTACTACACCGTGGACAATCCCAGGGAATAGAGCCATCGCCTATGGTCCCGACATCGATTATTTAGTGATTCAACCAACCAAAATTGAAAATAATAGTTTGGCACAGCCGGGCAAAAAACTTGTAATTGCCAAAGCACGCTTAGATTCTTTCTGTAAGGATTGTAAAATTCTGGATGTAAAAATTCTTGGCGAGCTAAAAGGCAGAGAATTGGGTGGTTCAATCTGTGCTCATCCAATAAGAAGTCGAGGTTTTGAGTTTGATGTTCCAGCACTAGCCGCCGACTTTCCTACTACGACAGAAGGGACAGGCTTTGTACATATTGCTCCGGGCCATGGAGCAGATGACTGGGACCTGGGGGTTAAGCACAATATTGAAGTGCCGGATACGGTAGGTGAAGATGGCTGCTTTTATGATCACATACCACTTTTTGCGGGAATGCATGTCTACAAATCTGACAAATACATTTCGGAAATAATAAATGAGTCACAAAACCTCCTAGGCAAAGGAACCATTCTTCATCGTTACCCTCACTCGTGGAGATCAAAAAAGCCATTGATCTTTCGTAACACCGCCCAGTGGTTTATCTCAATGGGGAAAACACGTTTGAGGGAGATTGCACTTGCGGCTATATCCAAAACCCGTTTTGTACCAAATTCTGGCAAGGACCGCCTTCGCGGTATGATACAGACTCGACCTGACTGGTGCGTATCTCGGCAACGTGCCTGGGGTGTTCCCATCGCAGTGTTTGTTGAAAAAAGCACAGGAAAACCTCTACGCGACCAGAACGTAATTGATCGGACAATAAAAATCTTTGAGCAAGAAGGCGCTGACGCCTGGTTTGCATCTCCCCCAGAGCGTTTTCTTGGTGAAAAATATGATTCAAATAATTTTGAACAAATTAAAGACATCCTCGACGTTTGGTTTGAATCCGGCTGTACGCACACCTTTTGTTTAGAAGAGGGAAACTGGAACTTAAAATGGCCTGCGTCACTCTATCTAGAGGGAACAGACCAACACCGAGGGTGGTTTCATTCATCGCTCCTAGAGTCATGTGGAACACGAAAACAGGCACCGTATGAAGCTGTCCTTACACATGGTTTTGTAATGGCGGAAGATGGTCAAAAGATGTCAAAGTCACTCGGTAATATTGTTTCTCCTCAAGACATTGTTGACAAGTATGGTGCTGACATTCTCCGCCTTTGGGTTGTTTCATCAGATTACTCAGAGGACCTAAGAATTGGGCCGGAGATTATAAAACAACAGGTTGACATTTACCGGCGGCTTCGCAATACACTTCGTTACATCCTCGGAAATCTTCACGACTTTAATTCTTTGGAACGTATGCCTTTTGAAGCTTTACCTGAACAAGAAAGATGGGTTTTGCACCGGATATGGGAGATGGACAAAGCCCTTCGCAATGCATGCAGTGCTTTCGAATTTCACAATTATTTTGTTGAGTTGCACAACTTTTGTACGGTTGATTTGTCTGCTTTTTATTTTGATGTTCGTAAAGATGCATTATACTGCGAGCCTAAAAACTCCCCTATCCGGTCTTCTATTAGAACTGTACTAGATGAACTGTTTACATGTTTAACCGCTTGGTTTGCCCCATTTATTTGTTTTACAGCAGAAGAAGCTTGGTTATCCCGAAATTCTTCTGCTGATCCAAGAAACTCCATCCATTTGCAGAAGTTTCCTAAAATTCTGGATACGTGGGAAAATGAAAAATTAGCAAAAAAATGGCGTAAGATCCGACAGGTACGAAAAGTAGTTACCCAATCAATTGAAGAGAAGCGGGCATCAAAAGAGATTGGTTCTAGCCTTCAAGCACGGCCTACTATCTTCAGTGGCACGGAATACCGAGATTTATTTAAAAACCTAGACCCTGCTGAAATTTTTATTACGTCTGATGTGGTTTTTAAAAATACCGACCCCCCAGAAGGGGCATATAGATCGTCAGAGTTACCTGACATGTGTGTTTTAATTGAAAGCACCACTGGGAACAAATGTGGCCGTTGTTGGAAAATTTTAGAGGAGGTTGGAAAAAATAAGGAACATAATGATTTATGTGGTCGCTGTATTGAGGCTGTTAAGACATATTAAATTAGAAAGGACCTGTACTCTTGGCTAATGAGAAGCTAGTATACGACACACTTAATCAGGGAGATATGCCTAAACTGCGGAGGTAAAACTAATGTCTAAAAATGCAAAACAAGTGCTAATATTGTTATGCACCATTGTTCTTGCAAATTGTGAGTCGGCAAAAAAAATCATCGGAAACAAAAAACAAGTTCCAGATGAATTTGTTATATATGCTAGACCACCGCTGAGTCTTCCCCCAAATTTTGGATTACGCCCACCGTCACCTGGAAGTTCAACTGGGCTTGCCGTAACCCCGGGAATGGAAGCGGCGGCAGCGCTCTCCGGACGGAAGGCTCAAATTAACACCCCGGCTGATGCCGGATTAAAAGATACGCCTGGTACTTTTGCCATCCTAAAGCAAACAGGAGCGCTAGACGCACATCCTTCTATACGGAAAGTTATAAACCAAGAAACATCTATTCTATCAAAAGAGGATACCCATTTTGTAAATAAATTAATTTTTTGGGTAGATGACAAACCTTATGAAGGTACCGTGGTAGACGCTGATAAAGAAAGCAAACGCATCCAAGAAAATCAAGCTCTAGGAAAAACACTTGATCAAGGGGAAACTCCAAAGATAAAACGTAAACAGGCTAAGAAAGGGCTTTTAGAATTTTGATGAAGCCAATACTTCTACTTAGCTTGTTTCGTTTAAAACTGTCAACTTTTTACCATTTTAAGAAAAATAGTTAAGGTGGGCTAGAAAAATGGCATCTAATAAATTTGTATGCTTTCAATTGACAGCCCTCCTGAATTAAGTTTTTACAATATAGAAACCCACCTAAACGTTTGTTAGTAATAATCGATGGATATCTTAATAGATAAACCTGCCTGGAAAAACCTGAAACTCCATCGTGATTCTCTCACTCAATCCCATATGCGAGATCTTTTTGCAGCTGACAAGAAACGATTTGAAAAGTTCTCGACCCGCTTCGAAACCCTATTCATAGATTACTCGAAAAATCTAATTACAACTGAGATACTTGCCAGTCTTC
This sequence comes from Magnetovibrio sp., assembly GCA_002722175.1. Taxonomy (GTDB): domain Bacteria; phylum Pseudomonadota; class Alphaproteobacteria; order Rhodospirillales; family Casp-alpha2. The sequence goes on along the minus strand of PBKU01000014.1, from coordinate 584 downwards.
TTGAACTTGCCAAGCAATGCGATGTCCACGAATTTCTCCAAGATATGATATCTGGAAGAAAAATAAATTTTACTGAAGATCGAGCCGTTCTTCATACTGCTCTTCGCTCAAATATTAATGCAACAGTTTTTACTGATAAATCTAACTTCCAGATAAAAATTAAAGCGGAACTGAGCCGCATTCAACTCTTCTCCGAAAAAATTAGAAACGGTGATACTGCGGAATTCTCTAACAAGAGGATTACTGATGTGGTTTGCCTCGGAATTGGAGGTTCTCATTTAGGTCCTGAACTTGTAGTACACGCACTTAGATCCTTTAACAAAAAGCGGCTTAACTTACACTTTATCGCTAACTTAGATGGCTTGGAAGTCCAAGAAAAATTAGCCTCACTAAAACCAGAAAAAACACTGGTGATTATAATATCTAAATCCTTCAAAACAACAGAGACACTTTCTAACGCTAGGTTGTTTGATGAATGGCTTAATATTTCCTTAGGAGTTAAACAAACAAAGAAACAACTAATAGCTATAACAGCAAACAAAAAGTCTGCTATCGAATTTGGAGTTTCAACAAAAAATATTTTT
>PBKU01000013.1 GCA_002722175.1 Magnetovibrio sp. | reverse complement strand
CATGGGCGTTGCCAACCAAAAATATTTCTAGTTGGATTTCCCCAAGGGGTGCAGTGGTATTGTTGATTGCCAGATAAAAAATCCATAAACAATGACGATTGACTGAATTTCCATTTTCTACCTTGTTGGAGACGGAAAATTTCACGAAACAAAAGTTTTGTGCGTTTACGTTTAAGAAAATGTTCTTGGTTTGGTGCCCTTTCATAGGCATACCCAGGTGATACGGTGATACCCTCTACATCTAATTCTTTCATGCAAAAATCAAAAAAATTAGCTGCTTCCTGCGCAGACATTTGATTGAATAAAGTACAGTTTACGTTAACCCGGAACCCAAGCTTTCGTGCTTCCTTAATAGCTGCAACAGCACGCTTGAAAACACCGCTTTGGGCGACCGCTTCATCATGATGTTTTTCAAGACCATCCAGATGGACTGAAAAAGTTAAATATGGACTAGGTGAAAATTCAGGTAATTTCTTTTTAAGAAGAAGTGCGTTGGTGCAGAGGTAAACAAATTTCTTGCGAGAAATAATCGCCTCTACAATCCTAACAATATCTTTATGAATAAGGGGTTCACCTCCAGGTATTGAAACGATAGGCGCACCACATTCCTCAACGGCAGTTATACATTCTTCGAAATTAAGCCGTTTGTTCAGAATTTTATCTTCATAATCAATTTTTCCACACCCTGGGCAGGCAAGATTGCATCGAAATAAAGGTTCAAGCATTAGCACTAGGGGATAGCGTTTATTACCCAAAAGTTTCTGCTTAATTATATATCCGGCAACTCTTATTTGCTGAATTAGGGGTACAGCCACAGTTGATCTCCTAAAATTCTATAAAGTCCCTGCCATTGCCTTATCTTCTCTAAGCTCTTGAGCTTCTCTAAGCTCTTGAGGTAGTTTAAATACTATATTTTCCGTTACACCCTCTAAATTGCATACTGAAGTATCGGCAAGTTCACTTAAACGACTTATTACACCATTGACTAATTCTTCTGGGGCCGATGCACCTGCGGTGATTCCTACTGATGACACTTCCTTTAACCACGCTACATCTAGCATTGATGCATCGTCGATAAGATAGCTAGGTACCCCCATTTCTTCTCCAATTTCACGGAGCCGGTTTGAATTGGAACTGTTTTTGGCCCCAACCACAAGTAATAAATCGACTTCTTTTGAAAGTTTACGGACAGCCTGTTGGCGGTTTTGCGTTGCATAACAAATATCTTTTACGTCAGGCCCTATGATGTTTGGAAATCGGGTTCGCAGAGCGTTGATTGTTTCTCGGGTTTCATCCACGCTAAGTGTTGTTTGGGTGATATAAGATAAGGAATCTGGGTCTTTTACCTCAAGTTTTTCCACATCTTTTGGGGCGTTCACCAAAAGGACTCCTCCTGGAATGCGTCCGCGAGTTCCTTCAACCTCTGGGTGACCATCATGCCCAATAAGGATGACCTGGCGATTCTTGGCGGCATGGTTCTGCCCTTCTTCATGCACCTTTGACACTAATGGACAGGTGGCATCAATAACTGGTAGACTGCGACGGTTTGCCTCCTCTTCAACAGATTGGGCAACCCCATGTGCACTAAAAATAGCCACCCCTCCATCAGGTATCTCGTCCAACTCTCCCACAAAAATAGCCCCTTTATTACGCAAATTTTTTACAACATGCTTATTATGAACAATTTCATGACGCACAAAAACGGGGGGGCCGTAACGTTTGAGAGCTTTTTCTACAATTTCAATTGCGCGTTCTACACCAGCACAGAAACCCCGGGGGTTGGCAAGAATAATATCAAGTTTTTTATTCATCTTTTGCTTTCATCATTCACTTTATTATAGGCCAGGAATTTTAGAAAACCTAATTGGATTTAATCAGAAAATACTTCGCATAGTTTATCGTAAAATTCCTAAAGTTGTTAAGGAGATATTTACCTCGTTTTTACCGGCCAATCCAGAAATATTAGTAAATTGTTGTAAAACATTGCATTGTTGGTCATCTCAATATAACCAGGAAGGTATGATTTTAGTTACTGGAGGAACGGGGTTTGTGGGGTCAGCCGTGGTGCGTCGGTTGATCGCTTTTGGTGAATCAGTTCGGGTATTGGTTCGTCAAGAAAGCAGTCGGCTAAATTTAGAAGGAATGGATGTTAGCGTATTTGTGGGGGATGTTTGCGATGATGATTCTGTAGTTGCGGCGTTGGAAGGTTGTCAAGGTTTATTCCATGTTGCTGCAGATTATCGCTTATGGGTTCCAGATTCAGAGAAAATGTACAAGACTAATATTGAAGGCACTAGAAAGTTAATGGAACTTTCGATTAAAGCAGGAATTAACAGGGTAGTTTATACGTCTAGCGTTGCTGTATTGGGAACTAGCATAGATGGAAACGCTGCCGATGAGACGACACCGGTAAAGTTTGACGATATGATCGGTCCATACAAAAAATCCAAATATCTTGCAGAAGAAGTGGTAAGAGAACTGATAGCTTTGAAAGGCCTTCCAGCCGTTATTGTTAATCCATCGACGCCTATTGGCCCCTTTGACATAAAACCAACGCCGACCGGGCAGATTATTATTAAAGCAGCAACTGGCGCTATGCCAGGTTATGTGGACACTGGCCTCAATATTGTTCACGTTGATGATATAGCGATGGGCCATTACCTTGCGTACAAGAAAGGAAAAATTGGCGAAAGATACATTTTGGGTGGTGATGACATGACGCTGAAGGAAATACTTGACTTGATATGTTTGAATGTGGGTCGCACAAAACCAAAATTACGTATGCCCCATGGCATGATCATTCCAATTGCTTATTTGGCTGAGGCTTATGCGCGCTATTTCAGCGGTCGTGAACCCTTTGTTACAATTGACGGAGTAAAAATGGCGAAAAAGAAGATGTTTTTTTCGTGCACTAAGGCTAAACGTGAACTAGGTTATGCTCACCGACCAGGATATGAGGCTATTTCAGATGCAATTACCTGGTTTCGTAACAATGGTTATTTTGAAGATAGATGAAAATATTTAATTAAGTGTATGTCTTTGTAACCCCCCAATAAATGAGGATTTTCGGTATATGAAGAGCTTGATGCTAGCTGCTGGAGTTGGCCGAAGACTTTTTGGAGAGGATAACAATGAGCTTCCAAAAGCGCTCCTCCAGTTTGATGGAAAGACGCTTTTGCAGCGGAATATTGAAATCTTGAATTCTCTCGGAATTGACGAGCTAGTTCTAGTTGTTGGCCACCGTAAGGAGGAGTTGATCGAAGAAGCGTTTAAATTCGCCCCAGATGGCTTCATCAGATGGGTCTTTAACCCTCTTTTTGCAAAGTCTCCCATGTATTCATTGTGGATGGCGCGGGATATTTTGAGGGAGGGGGGTGATATTTTGTTCATGGATGCGGACGTTTTATATCAGGCAACATTGCTTGAGAAACTTCTAAACTCAAATCGTACTAATTGTTTTACATTTGACCGTAATTTTGAAGATGGCGACGATCCCGTTAAAATATGTATCCGTGGAGGGTGCCCTGTGGACTTTGGAAAGACAATTGCTAGTTCTTGCGATATTATTGGTGAGTGGCCAGGATTTATGCGTATGTCGAATGCAATTTCTTCAAAAATTGCTACCCGAGCTGAGCAATATATTGGTATGGAGCCAGTAACAGCCACGTATGAAGAAGCCTTTAGAGACATCTTAAAAGCAGAACCGGCAGGGTCCTTTGGCTTTGTTGATGTAACCGGAATTCCCTGGATCGAAATTGACTTTCCTGAAGATGTTATTCGGGCAAATGATGTTATTTTGCCTAAAATTTTGTCTTTTGAGGATACAGGAAATTAAATAATTTTTTGGAATATAAAGTTATTATTTGGAGGCGTAACGTTTAAAATGGCGCAGGAGGGGACGTCTAAACGCGGAAAATGTATTCTTTTCCAATCTCTCGGTCGATATCAGGAGGATACGTTTTATGCTTATCAGCATAGTATTTCTCTAAGTGATTACCCGCTGATAGTTTATTATATGTGGCATAATATATACGCCGAACAGACTTAGTTCTATTTGCATCGGATGCATGCGGTGCGAAGCAGTCAAAGAAAATTACATCACCAGGGTTAGTTGGAACGGGCGTAAATTTCATGCCGTCCATTTCTTGGTCATTTAGAGGTTCCCAGGAGCGAAACAGTCCTTTCTTATGATATCCGTCAACAATTTTAAGACAACCATTTTCAATGGTTGCACTATCAATGCTTATAAGGGCACTTACGAAAAAATCAGCATACTTGTCCCATCCTGCTTGGGAATCCTGATGGGGTTTAAAACCATCCCCACCGGGCATTTTGAAATTTATTTTTTCTTTAAATAACACGGCTTTCTCTCCGAGGAGTTGGCTCGCCGGCTTTTGAAGCACCTTTGTTAATTCTCTATATCCAGTATGGAACGGTGAAATATTTTCTATTCTGCTTACAATATCCATTCCATCCACTAAACTTTTTTCATGATAGACCCACTGGCGTCCCGAAATTTCCGGCATTTCAGCAACTTCATGTGTCCATTCGCTAATTTTACTAATGGCATCTTCGTCAAAAGCTTTGGGAATCAGTAAAAAGCCAGACTTAGAGAATGTTGCTAACTCGGCATCAGAAATATCTGGGAATACAATCATGGCGTTTATCTTTTATTGTGAACGTAAAATAAAAATCGAGAAGTTATATACGCTTATCTATTATTGTTCTCCCCCTATACTGGATCTGAGAGCCGAGTCAACACTTGGCTGTAGGCAATTAGCTTTAATACAAATTAGCGCCGTTTAGCAAAGATATTTTTGTGTGACCCAAACATTGTTTGTAACTCAAAGATTTAGAAACTTACAAGATTTTAATTATAATTTTCCTTACAATAAAAGTTCTAGTTCACAATATTTAGGTTGAAAAATAATTATAAAAAATTTTTGGTATGCGAGTTTTAAAAAATTAGCGATATGTTTTTTTAATCAAGATGAAGTTTTAAGTGCGTGAATTATTTAAACTCAACTTTAAAGCAGCATTTATTTTCTAATTTGGGAATTTGATCTAAATAGTACCTGATATATATCTTTACCTTAATTTTATCTATTTTATGGGATATAGTTTTCCATGAGTTATGATACGTGGCTACACAAAATTTCACGGACACTTATTGTTCAACCGTTAATCAAGACAGCGGTTGCGCCGAACAAAATTACTGGGCTTCGTTTAATTACTGGATTAGGTGCGGCAGGGTGTATTTTGATTGGAGAAAAGTTCTGGCTTGATCTTGGGGCAGGGCTTTTTATTTTTTCAATGTTGTTAGATCGTGCAGATGGAGATTATGCGCGGCTCACGGAGCAAACTAGCGCATTAGGCCACAAGTTTGATCTAATTTCTGACGCGATCTGTAATTCACTAATTTTTGTTGGTTTAGGAGTTGGTCTTCGGAATGGCGTTTTTGGACCTTGGTCTTTAGTTATGGGGGTTATTGCTGGAGTTTCGGTTGCAGTTGTATTAATTTTAGTGGTTTGGGTTGAGAAGAAAAAAGGTGACCATGCTGGAGAAATAAAAGGTTTTGACGGCTTTGATCCGGATGATGCTATGATTATTGTTCCAGTGCTAATATGGGGTGGTTGGTCAGATTATCTATTAGTTGCAGCTAGTGTGGGCGCGCCATTTTTTGCCATTATTTTTGCTTATATAGCAAGTTACAGAATAAGATCACGGTAGCACTGATGTTGTAGCAAGACTATTCCGAATTGGTTAGATAGTTTTCTATTTTGGTCAGGTTTACGTAGGATGGAGCAGAAATTATGTGAGTTTTTTTTATGACTCTAAGGCCTAACTTTGGCGTGTGCGTATGGTCAGGCTAACTGTCCAGGCGGTGTAAACAAGTGATCCTAGCCCCGCAGCAACAAAAAAAGGGAAGAGATAACCAAGCCAAGTAACTGGAGCAATCAAGTATATTCCATCTTCTAACTCGAAGCCAGCAAACCCGGGGTAACCAATTGCATCTACCGTTTCCTCGCCATGCATTTGCTTATCCACCCGGAGGTTTGCAAACAAGGAGACTATTGATGCGGTACATCCGATACATCCAAGAAGAATTGCCAAATTTCCAAATTGATGATTTCGAAATCCAATTCCCATACAAAGAAATAACACGCTATAACTGCATGCCCCAGCATAGTAGTCAATTAGATAACCTAGTTTCGATGTCATGCTTTTGATGCGTGCCAATTCTCCATCAAAATGGTCGAGAAACCTAGAAAAAGCAAAAAGCCCAGCACCAAGATTTGCCAATGTTGTGTCTCCGGTTGCAATCAGTCCAGCGCCAATAAGAGCAATTACGAGTGAAATAAAGGACAATTGGTTGGGCGTGATAGGGGTTTTTGCAAGTGGCTTTACAATGATGCGTGCAATACGTTGGTCCCAGGGTGTCATATTATTTTTCATAGTAAAAATTTGGAAGATAACGCACCCTTGTCAAGGCAATTATGGTATTTTCAGATAGAAAAGTATAAGACTGAATAGCATGGAACATTTTTCTGAAACTTATAAAAAAGCTTTTTGTTGGTTGACTAACTTTGTGAATCGGATGCCTTGGCTGGTGGTCTTTGTCGCAGGAATATTGACGATAGTTTCTATAATATACCTGCACCAAAATTTTGATATTAATACTGATAATGAAGATATGCTCTCGGCAGAATTAGCTTTTCGGAGGGATTCCATAGTTTTAAGTGCAGCATTCCCGCAATATTCTGATAATTTATTGGTTGTTATTGATGCAGGCACGCCGGAACTTGCTGATCGTGCGGCAATTAGATTGACACATGAGCTAAGGAAAAAAACAGATATTTTTAAAGAGGTGTATTACCCACAGGCCGATCAATTTTTTAAAAAAAACGGTCTTTTGTTTTGGGATATTGAAGAGCTTTATAGTTTTTCTGAACACCTTACGACAACTCAGCCGTTACTAGGAATACTTTGGCAAGACCCTACTTTGCGTGGGTTTTCAAGAATGCTATCATTTGCTGTTGAGAATTTTGATAGTGTATCAGAAGTTGTCTCAAATCAGTTATCTAGGATGCTGGATGCTGTATCTGACGTTGGAGAAGCACAACTAGCCGGGAGCAATCTAGAACTGTCCTGGACTGGCTTATTTTCTGGCCAGAGCGACTCTACCCCGGAACTCGAACATGTACGTCGATTTATTGTACTTCGCCCAAATTTGGATTTCTCGTCATTGCAACCAGGTAAAATTGCCATGGATAGGGTGCGGGCTACAGCAATAAAATTAGGATTAACTAAAAAAAACGGCGTAAGCATTCGGCTTACGGGATCAGCAGCTTTATCAAGCGAGGAATTGGAGAGTGTAGAAGAGGGAATGGGAATAGCAGGTTTGGTATCATTAACATTTGTTACGATTTGCTTGTTAATGGGTTTGAGGTCATTTTCGTTATTTGTAGCTGTTTTTCTAACCTTAGCTCTAGGATTGCTTTGGACTTCGGCCTTTGCAATTGCGGCACTAGGTTCCCTAAACTTGATTTCTGTTGCATTTGCAGTGTTATTCATAGGTTTAGGGGTAGATCTTGGCATTCATTATACCCTGAGATACAAAGAGGAAAAAAACACTTTCAAAAGTAGGAGCGAAGCCCTCTTTAATACGGCCACTAGCATGAGTGGCCCATTAAGTCTTTGTGCAATAACATCTGCTGCCGCATTTTATTCATTTTTGCCTACTCACTATATTGGATTAGCTGAATTAGGGCTAATTGCTGGAACGGGAATGTTTATAGCATTGGGGGCCAGTTTTACGCTAATACCAGCATTGATTTCTATACTTCCTTGTAGCTCAAATCAGTTGCAAACAAAAACTTTGCTATTTAATTCTTTTTATTTTTTTTCCCGTGATGTGGCATGGGCTATTATAGCTATATTTTCAGTAGCTAGCATATTCGCATTAACAATAATACCTAGTGTTAAATTTGATTTTGATCCCCTAAACTTGAAAGATAAAAAAACAGAATCTGTTAGTACTCTTTTAGATATTCAAAAAAATGGGCAAGCACGATACACAATAAAAATTTTAGCACCTAGCCTTGAAAGCGGGCGCCTGCTTCTTTCTCGTATCAGAAAACTGGAAATCGTGGAAGATGTCCGGAGCCTCGATAGTTTTTTACCTGCCCATCAAGAGGAAAAATTGGCCGTAATAAATGATATGGCGTTCGTGCTGTTACCTTCTCTACACAAGAGAGATGAAACCCCTCCTCTCGGCGAAGGTGAACGTCTCAGTGCAATAGTATCCATTAGCCATAGTTTAAAAAAAATAAGAAAAATGACTTTAGATGAAAACCTAATCATGACAGCCGACCGGTTGATGGCTATAAATAAGCAATTGATTGCTATCCCTAGCCATGTTAAGGGCTTTGAAGCTAGAATAATCGATGGGTTTGCTGCAAAAGTTGTCACCTTAAAAAAACTTCTGACAGCAGAAAAATTTAGTTTAAATGACTTACCTGGCAACATTCGTAGCCGTATGCTGGCTGAGGATGGTAGAGTGCGCCTGGAAGTTATTCCAAAAAAAGACCTAGGAAACCAGGATGAGCTACTACAATTTGTTAATGAGGTTCGCCGTCTAGCTCCTAATGCGACGGGGTCTCCGGTTGTGATTTTGGAAGCTGGGCGGGCCGTGATTCGGGCCTTTATTGAAGCGGGGGTTGTCGCCTGCATTGTTATAGCGATAATTTTGTTCTTAATATTTAAGCGGTTTGACTTTGTAGCTATTGCGTTTATCCCAGTGTTCATAGCAGGGCTTTTAACTTTTGGTACTACTAGCCTTTTTGGGATCGAACTGAATTTTGCTAATATTATTGTGCTTCCTTTACTTTTTGGTCTAACAATTGATTTTAGTATTCATCTGATTTTGCGGATACATGAAGGTACAGAGGTTAGAAATTTATTTGCAACATCTACAACCCGTGCTGTAATCCTTAGCGCTATCACAACGATTGGGTCATTTGGTAGTATTATGCTTTCCAATCACCCGGGAACCGCTAGTATGGGACTGTTGCTCACAATAGCTATAATATACGGTTTGATTTGTTCTTTAGGTCTAATACCTGCAATATTTTTGATAATGAAAGAGTAATTTTAATTACTGTGCGCAATAATGAAAAATAGTGTTCCACAAAATGTCTTCCCCATAATCAGATGCCTTTCTCGACCAGTGACACAGATCTTAAGGCATTGGCCAATTTCACCTAATTTTGTTACGACTTTATCTTTGTTCGCCGGTCTGGGGGCATCGTTTTTGTTGGCGAGTCCCTGGATATTGGGCCGTCCTATACCTTTCGTTGCTATTGCTGCAAGTATTTTGTTAGTTATTTGTTATATTTTAGATAATTGTGATGGGGAGATTGCACGTATAAAAAACCAGTGTACAACATTCGGTTTATATTATGACTCTTTTGTCGATTGGATTGTTCACGCTAGCTTTTTTGTGTGTCTGGGTTTAGGGGCAGCTGCAACAAATGGTGAAATCTCGTGGTCTGTATTAGGATGGGTTGCCGGGTTTGGCGCTACCGTTAATTATGTTGTCGGAATTATCCTTGACAGTTTCGATGCAGAATCGGTTGTAGCTAGAGAAGGTGGTGACCACCAGCCAAAGACGAATATTGATTGGGCTATATATATTTTTAGAGAACTCTCCCGAGCAGATTTTTGTTTCATAGTATTGTTATTAAGTCTAGCTAATTTACTTTGGGTGCTTTTGCCCCTAGGGGCAGTTGGTTCTCAAGTCTACTGGATAACTCAGTTTAACAGTGTTTCAAGGCGCTTCCACGTTTAATGATTAGGACGTTATTAAAATATATTTATCTTGGCGCCGGATTACTTTTATTAATTTGGGTTATCGGCAAAATCGACGTTTCAGAAGTTGTCGAACGTATCACCGAAATTGGTGTAGATGGTTTTTTCAAAGTACTTGGTATTTATTTTCTTGCTTTTCTTGTAGATTGTCTAGCATGGCAGGTGACTTTTGAATCCGTGCCGCTAAACGTGCATTGGCTTTATAGGATCTTTGCTGTTCGAATTGCCGGAGAAGCCTTTAATAGTCTATTACCTTTTGCAAATATGGGTGGCGAACCGCTAAAGGCACTGGTTTTTAAAGACCGGTATGGGATTAGTTTGGATGAGGGAGGTGTCTCATTGGTGCTGGCTAAAACCTTGAGTATGGTGTCGCTCATAATTTTCCTTCTGATTGGCCTAGTCTTAATGGTTAAAACCCCCCTATTATCTAACCACGTAAAATTTGTTGCTACTATTGGATTGATTGCATTAGTTGTTGGAACTGGATTGTTTTTCGGGATTCAACGCTTCGAGTTAACGACCCGTTTTAGCGCGTGGTTAGCTAAATTGTTTTATGGATCCAGAGTGAAAACTGTTTTGCAGCGAATAAAAGAGCTAGATTTACGTTTCAAACGATTTTATTCTATACATAAAATCCGAGCGATGATTGGTATTTTTTTCGCGCTCTGTAATTGGGTTCTTGGTGTCGTAGAAGTTTATATCGTTATGGAGTTGCTAGGGTACCCTGTTGACTGGGAAACAGCTTGGATAATTGAATCTGTTGCTCAAATGGTGCGCGCAGCTGTTTTTTTTATCCCAGCAGGGTTAGGTGCTCAGGAGGGGGCTTTTCTTTTTTTGTGTGAGGCAATGACTGGAAGTTTATCTTTGGGCTTTGCTGTGGCCGTAGTTCGCCGATTTCGTGAACTTACCTGGATTATTCTAGGCGTAGCTTTTGCAGTTTTCTTTTCTCAAACTAACATAAAAAGAATTTGAACTTGTTAGCATCAGCCACCAAGAAGAGCAGTTGCTTTTTTTGAAAGAGCATCCAGAAGAGCTGCAATCCCACCTTTTTTGAAGATTGCCCTATATTCTGAGCGTCTAACAGCCAGTTCACTTATTCCCTTGTCTAAAATAACATCTATTATGCGCCATTTTCCATTTTTTTCTATGGTTACGTACGTTAGAGGAAAAGGTTTAATTTTAGGTGTATCAAGAAGGGTATTGACCAAAATAGTTTTTCTAGGGCCACTCTCCGCTTTTACAAACTGAAACGAGTGTTCGTTATAGGAGGGAAAACGTGTTACGTAGGTAGCTGTACTTATTTTGGCAAACGCTTTTCTCAGGTTTCCGCGTTCTTTCGCATTGGCTTTTTTCCATGCAATTCCGCTTGCAGTTTTGATCATGGTATCAAAGTCGAATAAATCTTCCAAGATTGGAGCAAGAAAGTCATACCGCTCTAAAGGCGTATCAGTTTTAGCCTTTTTCATAATGGTGATAAGTGCCTGATGCAGTTTGGTAACGTTTTCTTCTGGGGTAAGTGCAACCGTTGGCACACTATGAAAGAGCAGTAAAACGATGATCCCAGATAGAAAATAGAAAAACTTAGCGCGCATTAGTTTCCTTCAGATGTCATTAATTGTGCAGCTTTTTGTTCAAGAGTAGAGATTAAAGCTTCAGTTCCCCCTTCTTTAAGAATATTATCGTATTCTGAAAGCCTTACTTTTAATTCACTAATTCCGTTATCTAAAATAACATCAATAAGCCACCATTTTTTTTGGAATCTTGTAGCGACATAAGCAATATCGACTTCATCGCCGTCAGACTTTATAAGTTTCGTCGAAACTACCCATGTATTTGACTGATTTTCTGAAGTTTCAGCAACAAATTTAAAAACCTCACCCGAGTAACTGCTAAATAACGTGGCTAAGGTAGATAAGCTCATTTTCTGGAATGCATGGATCAACCGATTACGCTGTTTTTTAGTTGCAGTTTTCCAAAATTTTCCAACAGCGATTCGGGTCATTAGCGGTATATGGAAAGTATCACTAAGTAAGGGGGCTAATTTTTTGTAACGACCTTCGACGCCGAGTTCTTTTGCATGTTTCATGACAACGATCAATTCGGACTGGAACCGTGAAACCAAGTCTTTTGCACTATTTGGTCTTCCCAAAGCCCAATTAGGGGTGAAAAAACATAACATTATCAATATACAAAGGCATTTTTTCATGAGAGTTCTTAAAAAATATAGGCCATTATAAAAAAGTATTTCACTAGAAATTCGCTGCTATCCAGAATACGAAAACAATACAAAAAAAGCAAAATAAAGGAAAAAATTGAATTTTATAAGTGAAAAATTTATATTTTATAGTGTATATTTGCAACACTGTTGCATAATTAATGAGATATCGGTTGCGATACAGGGCTAAGTTTGGTTAATAAAGAAGTGTTAATAAAGAATAAGTGAATCCATAGGTAATATATAGGATAAAAAAAGAGCTTGATGCTAATTAGTTAAAAAAGGTATTTTCCAAAAAATAAGACAATAGAGAGGCAAATTTGGATGCTGTTTTCTCACTTTAGGCTATTTGTAGCCTCCACGCTACTGTTAGTCGCTTCATTGATAGGGTTTTCGTCACCAGTAATTGCAAATGAGGTTGGTCACGGGGCAAATGAATCAGCAGCGATCGTAGGTTCAAGCATTGCAATGAATGAATCTTGGAGTTTAGTTGAAAGAGGCAAAGTTTTAATAGAAGAAGAAATACTAGTATCCGATAGCATTGACCCGAACACTGTTGATCTAATTACCGAGATAGATGACGGGTGGAAGACATCAGTCGTATATGTGGGGCAGCCCCAAGTTAACGAAGAAAACCAATTGGGTGAAGAAAACAGAGGGCCGTTAAAACTTGTGGATGTTGGACAGGTGGGGCACGGCGAGAATCTGCCCTGGCAAATTGCCGAATTAGATTTAACACAAAAGGGAAAAATATCAATTCAGCTGGCTGAAGCTGAGGTTGACGATACGGGTGACCCGTTGGAGTCAGTAAACCGCTTCATGTTTGGGTTTAATGAGTACTTACAGGACTATGCTTTTAGGCCAATTGCTCACGCGTACAACGATTATTTCCCTCTTATGGTTCGTAAGGCTGTAGGCAACTTTTTGACAAATCTATCTAGTCCAGTGACATTAGCGAACGATTTGCTACAACTTGAATTTTATCGCGCTTGGGAGACATTAGCTCGTGTTGTGGTCAATACTACTGCTGGGATAGGCGGATTAGGGGATGTAGCTACTGAAATAGGGATTGAGGAACATGAAGAGGACTTTGGTCAAACTTTAGGGTCCTATGGTATTGGGGAAGGGTTATATTTAGTTCTTCCGATTTTTGGTCCATCAAGCCCGCGTGATGTGGTTGGAAAATTTGTTGTTGATCCGTATTTTGATTTGGCAGGCCTCTGGATAGATAATAATAACCACACTGAAATTGGCTATGCGCGAACAGGGATTGGGGCTCTTGACGAGTACGCTGGCATTGTGGACGAGCTTGAACAGATAAAGAAGACATCGGTAGACTTCTATGCCGCAGTGCGTAGTCTGTATCGTCAAAAGAGGGAAAAAGAAATAGCGAACGGTTCAACGTTAGAGTTGCCGCCGATTCCAGATTACGACCTAAATCTTTCTCCCGAAGGGGTTGATGATCCAGTAGCAGGGGTCCATTAATTGTTGCCTTGCCTAAACCATTGAAATAAAATAAAAAATTAACAATTTCTTGACATTTTCTTTATACCTCTCTAATATATATCTTAGCATCTTGGGCGCTAAAGTTTAGGTTTGAGGTGCATTGTCTGGCTATTTGTGGACAGCACGCTTATTGCTTCATATTGGAGGGTAAAGCATTTGAGTAGGTCAATATTATACAGCGGTAATTCTCGTCTGTATTTTTTCAAACAGTTAGTGGTTGTGTGTGGAGAGCTGGTTTCAGAGGCTCTGTTTTGTGCTGGGTAATATGGATCTAAGATTCTTGGATAAAGAATTGTTCTGCACGGAGGGAAGAAATTCATGACGGCAATAACGCTTCCAGTCGTACCTGCTGACGACAGTCTTTCAAAATATTTTAACGCGGTATGGAAATTTCCAATTCTCGAGCGGGAAGAAGAACAGCTTCTAGCTATTTCTCTGCGCGATCATGGAGACGTTAATGCTGCGCATAAGCTAGTTACCTCGCATTTACGTTTAGTTTGTAAAATTGCCATGGGATTTCGTGGCTATGGGTTGCCAGTAGCGGATCTTATCTCAGAAGGTAACATTGGTTTGATGAAAGCTGTGAAGAAGTTTGATCCTGACCAAGGGTTTAGGCTGTCAACTTATGCAATTTGGTGGATACGCGCATCGATAACGGAATATATTTTAAAATCCTGGTCTATGGTCAAAATGGGGACAATAGCATCCCAAAAGAAGCTTTTTTTCAGTTTGCGAAAAATGAAGAACCGTCTTGGCATTCTTGATAATGGTGACCTTAAGCCTGAAGAAGCCCAAAAGTTAGCTCAGTTTTCGGGAGCAACAGAAAGTGAAGTAACCCACATGAATCAGCGCCTGTCGTGGCGTGATATGTCATTGAATGCTCCCGTGAAAAATGATGGCAAGAGCTTTGATACTTTTCAAGACATATTAGAGGATACCGGGTTAAGCCCGGAAAGCCAGTGTGCTGAAAAGGAGGAATTGGCAGTTCAACACTCTATTCTGACAAAGGCAGTTTCTGCTCTCCCCGAACGTGAACGGGACATTTTTTATCAGCGTCGCCTCTCTGAGGATCCGCCAACGTTAGAGGAGTTGGGGGGCCAATATGGTATAAGCCGAGAGCGTGTGCGCCAATTAGAAGCCCGCGCCTTTAAGCGTGTGCAAGAGGCCGTTATAGCAGCCCAAAACTGATCTAATAGGAATATTCCCTTTATGAGCTAAGAGAAATGTCTGGTGCGTCTCCTACGGTTTGCCTCATCACTGATTTTGGCACGGAAGACCCATATGTTGGCCAAGTTAAAGGGGTTGTCAGCCAATTATGTGGTGATATAAATATAATTGACTTATTCCATGGTGTGCCAAAGTACAATGCCAAGGCTCTAGCATATCTATTACCTAACCTTGTCCAGACTTTCACTTCAGGTACGGTTTTTCTGTGTGTAGTTGATCCTGGAGTGGGGTCTGAGCGTCCGGCAAGTGTCCTTGAAGTCGATGGTAGGTGGTTTGTTGGTCCGGGAAACGGAATATTTGAATTACTTTCGCGTCGTTCCAAGAAACAGTCAAGGTGGTGGGAAATAGTTTGGAGTCCGCCTCATTTATCGGCGAGTTTCCATGGACGTGATTTATTTGCTCCTATTGCTAGCTTTCTTGCAATCGGAGGAAACCCGGAGGATGAAGGGAGATGCAAAAGAAAAAAAGGAACTGAATCGCATTACGCACATTGGCCAGACGACTTAGCTGAAATCGTATATATAGATACCTTTTCAAACGCCATAATAGGATATCGTTGGAAATTTATTGCAGAGAGTTGGAGAATAATCATCGGCGGACACGACTTAGCGCGAGGCCGGACGTTTAGCGATTTACCTCCTGGAACACCATTTTGCTATGAAAATTCCATGGGGCTGCTTGAAATTGCGATGAATCAAGGTCGTGCTGCGGAATTTTTAAATCTTTTTGTTGGGAGTTCGATAACTTTTCAGGACACTGTATAGCCAGAATGAAGATGTAATTTACTTTAGTATAATAAAAAAAGTTATTTAAAACAATTAATTAACGGAATACAAGAAAAAATATACCAAATTCAATTTCAGCATTACTTTCTAATGAACAAATTGCTAGAACGTTCATTGGCGATTTAACTAGGTGTTTCCAATTTATCACCTAGAAAGAAAGTTAGGAAAAGTTGAATTGGACTCACAGCGTATCTAATATTATTAAAAACTAACTGGAGGGTAGCTTAAACGCAAAAGAGGATATTTTTTTTGATGAGTTTAAGAATTTAGGGAGTAATGTTTCAGTTTGGTGGAAATATAGTTTTTTAATTCAGCACCTCCCCTAGTTTATTATGATAGCTTGTTAGTATTAGAGAAAAGATAAACAATGTTGGAAATAGTGAATTGTGTAAAATGCGGTAAAGCATTTGAGCCTTCTGTTGGAAACTGTCCATATTGCAGCTGCTCTTCACCAGAAGTCGAACCTAATAATCTGGAAAGAAATCTGGGGGTGCCTGAGGCAGGATATTTAGGGAGGACAGGTAATTTTGAAACTTATGTAACGATTTCTGAAAAATACGTGTTTGTTGGTTCAGATATGATCAAACACCACCCTCTATATGGGCTAAATGGCGGATTATATTTTTTTAAGTTATCGTTACTAGCTGTTCCGCTTGCGGGTATCTTCTATAGTCTGATTACGGGAACAAAGGAATTTGAATTTTTTGGCAAGCTCTGGCTATTCTATTGTATAGGAATAGATAGCCTATTATTTATGTGGGGTTATTGGCTTGGGAACGAATTAAAAAGCCCAAGGGAGAAAACGATACACTATGTGTACAAATATTTAATTGTCTTATGCGTTATAGGAGTTTTTACGACTTATATCGGATATAAAACTGATCCATTAGCAATTACCCATTCAAAATCGCCAGTTTTAATATTTTGTTTTAAAAATATACTGTTTTCGTCATTTTTTATGTTTTATTTTAGTCTGGCCTACAGAGTAAAGGTCACTTTCTTTAAATTTCTTAAACCAACAGATGCTTACTTTAGTGAGCATGGAATCGATGTTTCGGCTCTACCCCGTGAGGATACTTGGGTTGCGTATGCTCAGAATTTTTCGGAGTTGACAAAAAACACAAATCCAACAGATTTTAGAAATTGGGTAAGCAATACAGATCGTGGCGTTCAAGAAAATGTAGCAAACGTTAAATCGGCCGGCGATCCAGATGTCGAAAAATTCTCTTTACGAATCGCAGCTCTAAAAAATGCATTAAATAATGGTTTAATAACCGAAGATGATTACGCACAGAAGAAGAAACAAATATTGGATGAACTTTAAAAAAGTTTTGTTAAGAAATTTCAGTTAACAATAGGTAATGGAAGATTAGCACTATTTATGTTTATGGGGAATACGATATTGAAATATATACTTTTTTGCACATAGGCGGTATGAATACCTTGGTACATCGGCACGCAGATAGATGGCATGAAGATTAGGGAAAGTAGTTACGGATTTTTGCCTTTTTTGTTTGTTCGGTAAATTGTAAAAATTTACAAATCTGCTGAAAAATAATATGAAACTCTGTATGCTATACACGATCTGCCGTGCTATAAGAGAACATTGGTAAAGATATTAAGAAATTTTTTATCATTACAGATAAAATTGTTAAATAAGAGAAGAAATTATGTATAAAATCAATTGTTGTAGTAATTTTAACGGGTTTTAAAGAAAGAACTAAATCCCAATGTCGTTAGCCACAGTTATTGCATTTATTTGTTCGATGGGGTTATTTCTCGGGGCTATTTTTATTAGTACCGATGCCCCTGGAGCATTCCTAGATGCTCCGAGTTTCATTATGGTTTGTGGTGGAACCTCGGCAGCAATGTTTGTATCTTATGAACCTCGTTATGTGATTTTAGCACTTAAACTTCTTTATAAAATTCATATGGCTCCTCCGATCACTCGTGATCATCTTAAGGCTGAGGTTGGTCGTTTTATCAAATGGGGTTACGCGGTGCAAAAAAACGGGGTGGTTGGTTTAGAAGCAGAAGCAGGGAAAGCGCCACTGGACCCTATCTCTACATTCGGTGTTAATTGCGTAATTGCTGGCTATACCCCCGAGGAAACCCGGTCACTTTTGGAAGAACTTGTTGAAAACACTTTTGGCAGAAATATGGCTCCAGTGAATATTATGAAAGATTTTGCTGCAGGGGCTCCAGCTTTTGGGATGGTTGGGACGCTCGTTGGCCTGATTATTATGCTAGGTAACATGGGTGGTGACCCAGCAGACTTGGGTGCGGGTCTTGCTGTAGCAATGCTGACGACTCTCTACGGTGTTATTTTTGCTCGCATGATTTTTCTACCCGCAGCTTCAAAAATGGCCCAAAGGGAGAGCATCTACAAGTTTCGGAATTATATTCTTATTGAGGGCTTTGTTCTGTTGGCATCACAAAAGAACCCACGTTTTATTCAGGATGGGCTAAACGCATTTTTAGATCCATCGATACATTTTGATATCGATAAAGATAAAACAGAATAAAGATAAAACAGACTAGTAGGGATATATTAGTTAGGATGCAATTACGATCAGAACTGTAAGGTTTTTGAATGGCAAAACGGCCACCACCACAGGAAGAGCCACCCGATGAGTCCTGGATGGCAACCTTTGCAGATGCAATCACTTTGCTTATGGCCTTTTTTGTGATGTTGCTCACGTTCGCCGATTATGATATTCCCGCTTTTGATGAAGCTGCAGCGGCAATAGCTGAACGCGTGGGTGGTGAACCACAGATAAGTCCAACTCAGATGCTAATGGATCAAATTGAGGATGTGGTTTATGAAATGCAGGCTGATGAGGTGGTGGAAGTAGCTAAAGATAGAGATGGGATAGTTATAAATCTTAATGGGACTGCATTCTTTAAACCTGGTTCTGCACAATTACGAAAGGCAGCAGTGCCAGTATTGAGCGAAATGGGAAAAATGTTAGTTGAACCAAAATATCGTTGTTGGAATATCGAAGTAGAAGGTCATACCGATGACGTACCTATTAAGAGTAAATTTTTTCCATCTAACTGGGAACTGTCAGCGTCGCGTGCAGCTCGGATAGCTCGATTTTATATTGGTCAAGAACTTGACCCTTTTCGTTTCAAGGCTGCCGGTTTTGCTGATACCCAGCCTAAAGTTCCCAACAGGGATGAACAGGGCATGCCGATCAAGGAAAATCAGGCAACGAATCGTCGAATTCAAATGAGGCTTCTTCGGATGAGTCTTGAACAGCAGGAACGTTGCGAAGAAAACTATAGTATTCAAGCAATGCTGGATCGTGCTGGCGAAGAAACAGAAGATTCAGAATCTGGAGAAACTGCTCCAAAATCAAACAAAGTTAAAAAACCGGACGACTAAAAATTTAAGGAATTTATTTCCGTGATGTCCTGGTCTGGATAAGCTCATTATCATAATATTCATATAGGCTCTTTTATCTCTCACGAAATGCTTCGTGGCGGAGCTTTAGAATCGGCTTTATTAGATAATCCATTACAGATTTTTCGCCAGTGTGTATATCGGCTGTTGCTTGCATTCCCGGTGTGATTGGCAGTTGTCCCTCACTGTCTCCAAGATAGTTTTTTTCGGTTTCAACAACTACGCGAAAAAAAGGCACTCCACTTTCATCAGTGCTAGCATCTGGCGCAACCCGCACAACCTTTGCATCTAATCCTCCATAGCGCGCAAAATCATACGTGGATATTTTTACAACTGCCCTCTGTCCAACGTTTACATATCCGCGATCTACCGGATTGAGCTTTGCTTCAATGACAAGTTGCTCCCCTGTAGGAACAATCTCCATAATTGGTTCGCCTGGTTTGACAACATTTCCGATTGCGTTGTAGCGCATATTTTTTATTACACCATCAATAGGGCTTTTTATTTCCGTACGAACCCCTTGCTCTGTGGCTTTTCCTACAAGTTCATAGGTAAGAGATATTTCTTGTTCTATCTTTGAGAGCTGCTCCTTAGCTTCCCGACGAAAGCGGATCTCTGCTTCCTGAAGACGCTGACGTGCCTCCTCTACGGCGGCTCTTGATTTCGGGATGGATGGGCGAAGGCTTTCCATCTCGCCTTCTAGACTTTCTACCTCGGCTTCAAGCTGAAGATGCTCCATCTTAGCGGTAAGTCCCTCTGCTAGAAGGGATGTAGACATTTTCAGACGCTCTCTAGCAAGAGTATAATTCCGCTTAACTGCTTTTTGGCGAGCAAGCAATTCTTTGACTTCAAGCTTTCGTTGTTTTACCTGTTCCCGCAATACTTGAAGCGTTGATGAGAATTCTCGTTTTCGGGCTCTGTATGTTTGTCTTTGGGCTTTAATAATGGAAGGTTGCCTTATGCTTTCTGCGTCTGGGAACTGCAGCTTTAAGCCTTCAGCTTCAGCCTTTAAGCGAGCGCGCATGATAATTGCCCCATCTAAGCGGGCCTGCAGCTCTCCAACATTAGCACCAGATGATGCCAGATCGAGTTGCAAGATAATTTGTCCAACCTTTATTGTATCCCCTTCTTTGACGTATAGCTTCTCGATGATTCCTCCTTCAAGGTGCTGAACCACCTTTATTTTGCCCTGTGGAACGACCTCGCCCGTGGTAATTGTTACTTCATCGAGGTAAGCAAAGTTTGCCCATACTACGGCAAAGGCGATCAGTGCCATGACGGGCCAGGCGAATACGCGCCACGATGGAAGAGGATTACTTCGCAAAAGATCTTCGAGGCGACGGTGTTTCTTCGGGGTTACTTCCTGTGTTGGTAGGATCTGTGAATTCGGTTCTGCCTGACTGGGATCTACCTTAATTTGAGTAGGTTCAATTTTCATTTTTGTTTCAGACGGGCTGTCTTTCATGACTCTTTCCCGTCATTCTTTTGCAGTTTAATTCTTGGATTGTTGACCTTGTTATTTGTTAAATCGGCATAAGGGTCATCAGCCCCTTGCTGGGGAGATTTTCTGTCAGGTTTCGGTGCAGAAGAATTTCTTTTATTGAGTGTTTCTGGAGTTGATTCAGGTTCTGTACGATTAGGCGTCTGATTGAGTTGACCGTTTTTAGCAATAGATTCTATTTGAGAGGCCGTTGCCGAAACGTCTTTTGGTTGATTGATTGCTGATCCTTGTGCGGTTTTGTTTATTATCTCGGTCTTGGTTTCATTGCGGGTATTAAACAATTTTGGAAGGATTGTTTTCGCCGGGCCGGAAAGAGCTTTTTTCCCTTTATCAAGTGCAAGTATATCATCGCAGATTGACAATAGTATGGGGCTATGGGTAACCACTATAACTGACCGTGTTCTGCTTATTTCAATGAGTGTCTCCTGCAATGCATGTTCAGCCTGTCGATCGAGGCTAGCCGATGGTTCGTCTAATAAAAGGATAGCAGGGTTCCCTAGTAAGGCACGTGCAATTGCAATGCGTTGGCGTTGACCTCCGGATAGTCGACCGCCAGCTTCACCGATTTCTGTAGCGTACCCATCAGGAAGATCAATGATAAATTGGTGCACTCCGGCCTGTTTTGAAGCCTCTACGACCTGCTCATCTGATGCGTTAGGGAAGCGATGTGAGATATTTTCTCGAACAGTTCCCGCAAATAATACGGTTTCTTCTGGGACATAACCCATCCAAGTTGCAAGTTCAGCTCGGGAAAACTGAGCTATATCTGCACCGTCAATTAGAACACGGCCACTGCTTGCAACGTACAGTCCTTGAATAAGCTTCAAAAGGGTTGATTTTCCGCTACCATTACGGCCTACTAAAGCATGTAGTCCACCCGGTTCAAAGCGTACGTCGATGTTATCAACAGCCGGGGCCACGTCGGGATTGTATGCAAATGTCAATGCTTCAATTACGAGTTCCCCACGAGGTTTTTCGAGCGTAACTTCACTATGCATACGCTCCGATTCTTGAGAAAAAACCTCGCCCAATCGATCCACTGCCTCCTTAAAACTATTATAATTTCGCCATTGGCCCACTAGCTGATTTAATGGCCCTAGCAGTCGCCCGGACAACATATTGGTTGCAATTAATGCGCCCATCGTTAATTCTTGTTGAATAATGTGCCATGCACCAATGGTCGTCAAAATAACAGTTGTTGTCATTGTTAAACTCTGACCGAGATTTGTGTAGAAGTCGGTCTTAGTTCCACGAGACAACGATTGTTCAATGTTGTTAACATGTTTGTCTTCCCATAGAGGCCGCATTGCCCGATCAAGGGCCAGAGCTTTGATGGTTGTTCGCCCGATAATCATTTCTGCGATCAGCTGATCTCGGCTGATGGATGTCTCATTTTCTGCGTTATTGGCTGCAGCAACAACAGTACCCGATCGATATGCAACAAATAAAAAAATTGGAAGTATAAACATTAACACCCAAAAAAGTGGTGTGGCAATTATCCAAATAAGCCCTAGAAATAAGACCGCAAATGGCAGGTCGCAGATGAGAATTGCAGACGCGCCCGAAAGTGTGTTTCTTACTGTATCAACGTCCCGAAACAAGGCTTGCCAGTAGTTTGCCGGCTTTAATTCTAACACGTTTAATGGAAGATTCATGAGTTTGTCAAACATTTGACGCCCTACAATCACATCAACCCTGAGAGCGACAGTTTGCATAATTTTGGAACGTGCCTGCTTAAGAATTATATCAAAAATGACAACAACCACCATGCCGATTACTAAACCCCATAGTGTGTTGATACCACCAGAACCAACAACGCGATCATATACCTGAAGAGTGAAAATTGGCGCGGCCAAAGCAAGTAAATTGACAAATGCTGACATAGAAATGACTTCACGCACCGTTGGTTTCAGTGGCGCCAAAAATGGCTTTAACCAGGCCCGAGGCCCATCACCTGCTGCTGCAAAGTCATTTTCCATAGCTTACTTCTAACATGTAATACATAGTAATGTCGAAATTCGACTTGACCAAGTGTGCAAAATTCATGTGTAGTGTCTATATTTGGTTGTATTTTTATATTTAGATCAAGAAAATTAGCAATAAGAAAGCGAGAAAGTAGCAGAATCATGGGGCTTATAAAGAAAATATTTAATATGCAGCGTTTAGTTGGTCTAGCTTTGATGGCGCTATTTCTAGCAATTTATATTTGGAACCCATCACAGATTGAATTTGCAAGACTGAAAATCTTTGACTGGTATGTCCAGGCGAAGCCCCGACCAATTCCTCAAGCGGGCACATCGCCAATTACGATTATTGACCTTGATGACCAAAGCCTTGAAACAATCGGGCAGTGGCCTTGGCCGCGCACTACCCTCGCAAAAATGACACAAAACGCAATGAAAATGGGCGCAGTATTGATGGCCTTTGACATTGTTTTTGCAGAACCAGATAGATTAAATCCTACCTCTTTTGCTCAATCCGCTGTTGGCCTTGATGGTGAAATGAAGGCTAAATTAGCAGCTTTACCAACAAATGATGAAATTTTTGCCCAGACACTTTCAAAAAGTCGTGTTGTTCTTGGTCAGGCCGGGAGACCAAATGAAACAGAAGGTATAAAAGGCCCACCGGCAAAAAAATCTGTTGGAGTTTTAAAGAAGCATAAACAAGCACCTGATCCAAAGCGTATTGTACCATCATTTCCAAGCCTTGTGCGAAATTTACCAATTTTAGAGAAAGCAACTCTGCATCGCATGGCAGGACATGGGATGTTTTCAGTCACCCCGGCTGAAGACGGTGTTATTCGAAACGTGCCTTCTTTCTTTGAGCATGAAGGAGCACTTTTCCCGGCTTTATCTATTGAAATGCTTCGGGTTGCGACAGGGCGGAAGTCAGTGCTTGCGGTGGTTAACCAGGCTGGTTTCAATCAGGTAAAGGTGGCTAAGGGAATATCAGTCAACACGGATCGCAACGGCAATATTTGGCCGTATTTCTCTCACCATGACCCAAACAAATATGTATCTGCTCGGGATCTAGTAACGGGAAAGGTCGATCCGGCTAAAATAAAGGGGAAAATGTTAATTTTGGGGACATCAGCGGTGGGACTCCGTGATATTCGAACAATTCCCACCGAACGCAATATCCCAGGTGTTGAAGTGCATGCTCAAGTGATTGAAACAATACTGCAGAAACAATATCTGACACGGCCAAACTACGCGGATGCTGCAGAATTAGCGTTCTTGTTTTTTGGTGCTCTTATCATGATAATTCTTGTGCCATGGGTTGGTGCAAAATGGACTTTTTTACTTTTTGCCCTTGTCTCAGGTGGCGCAGGCGGCACATCGTGGCATCTTTTTGCCGAGCATAGACTACTATTGGACGCTTCTTATGCTGTTGTTGGGATTCTATTGATTTATACCAGTATGACGTATTTGGGATATGCTACCGAAGAGGCTAATCGAAAGAAAACTCGGGATGCTTTTTCAAAGTATTTATCACCTGATATGGTTAGCCGAGTAGCTGAAAACCCTGCTGAACTGAAGCTAGGTGGGGAAGAGCGTGAATTGACTTTATTATTTTGTGATGTTCGAGGGTTTACTCCAATTTCAGAATTATTTGATCCTCAGGGTTTGACAGCATTAATTAATAAATTGCTTACACCTTTAACCAATCAAATCATGGCGCGCCAAGGTACTGTTGATAAGTACATGGGCGATTGTATCATGGCATTTTGGAATGCACCTCTAGATGACGAAAACCATGCAAGAAATGGCTGTTTATCTGCTCTTGCAATGCTTGCTGACATGGACCCTTTAAACGATAGGTTGGAGCAGGAAGCGAAGGAAGAGGGAAGAAAGCACTTGCCTCTCAAGGTTGGACTTGGTCTTAATTCGGGCCCCTGTGTTGTCGGAAATATGGGTTCTGATCAGCGGTTTGATTACTCTGTTTTGGGCGATACAGTTAATCTAGCTGCTCGCCTAGAAGGCCAAAGTAAAGGATATGGGGTTAGAATTGTTCTTGGCCCAACCACAGCAGAACAAGTGACTGATCTAGCAATTTTGGAACTTGACTTAATTCAAGTGAAAGGGAAAACAGAAGCCGTGCAAATTTTTGGCTTAGTTGGCGATGAAGAAATGGTAAAGACTGAATTTTTCCAAGCCTTGAAGCCTAAGCATGATAAAATGTTAGCCCTTTATAAAGCGCAGAAATGGGATGAATCACTCGCGATGGCAAAAGAATGCAGAGCTTTTGCAAAGGATTCTCCATTTGAAATAGATGGATTTTATGAGCTATATGAAACTCGAAACGTAGATTTCAAGGCTGAGCCACCAGTAGCGCCAGGAGAAGAGTGGGACGGTGTTTTTGTTGCGACAACAAAATAGCCTTAGGTGCAGTTTACTTGCGGATCTTTCTTGTGACGCGCGGTATAAACGTGGGTGTCACTATCTTGAAGTTACGGTATTATTTTGAAGTCATGACCCATACGCCGTCCCAGTTTTTGGGGTTTTGTTTTTTTAGGATATCGCAACGCTCAATATAAGTTTTTGACAGACTGTCTTCGGGGTTAGCTTTTAAGCATTCTTTAAATGATTTAACGGCCTTATCCCAATTTCCGCCGCGATAATGCTCGCGCGCCTCGTTGAAATGATTGACCGTATCCATTAGGTTAGGAAAAGTATCTTTGTTATGGAAATCTAATACTTCACGAACACCGACAGGTTCCGTTTTTCCTTTGACGACGACATCATCAATATAACGGATCTGATAGGTCCCTTTTAGTTTTTTATAAGTAAAATCACTTATTAAAATTCGGGCTGAATACTGTTTGCAGGCACTTTCTAGCCGTGCAGCTAAATTAACGCCATCCCCAATCATCGTATAATCCATACGTTTCGACGAACCGATATTTCCAGCGACGATGTGATCAGTATTTAGACCAAGTCCCATATCGACAGGAGGTTTTCCTTCTTTTTCCCGCTCTGCATTCCACTCCCATAGGCGCGCAATCATATTGATGCCCGCACGGACTCCTCGATCTTCATCATCTTCATGGGGGAAAGGTATCCCAAAGGCAGCCATAATTGCATCACCAATAAATTTATCAACCATTCCGCCTTGTTCAGTGATTGCTTCAACCATTATATCAAAGTATTCATTAAGTAGCGTGACTGTACCTTGAGCACCTAGTTGCTCAGTAATCGTCGTAAAGCTGCGCACATCTGAAAATAAGAGGGTGGCAGTTGTATCTTGTCCCGACATTATATCCGCACCATCACCCATTAACTGATCTGCTACCCCTGGGTCAATATAGCGCGACATGGTTGATTTCATGCGCTTTTCATCCGAAATATCTTCAACCATTATGAGTGTTCCAAGGTGAGTTTCCTTCGCTTCCATGCGACCGTCCGGATCCTGATTTTCTAGAGGAAGGAAGCTAATATTAGCTGAGACAGTCTCTATATTGTCATCCTCCTCGGTTCCAACTTCAAACTCGGCATCCATTAAAATATCGTCTTCTTTTGTCTCTTCAACTTGCTTTATTCTCTCAAGAATCCAAGAGCGCCCATTTGTAAAAAATTCTTCAGAAGTTTTGCCAAGAATATCAGTTTCCCGAATTTTTAGTATTTTTAGACCAGCTTTATTGCAAGTAATAATTTTTCCTTCGTCATTAATCGTAATAACAGCGTTAGACATACTAGTCAGCATACTATGGTTATAGGCGCGTTCCTTTGCTACATCTTCAAAAAGTTTCGCATTTTCGAGAGCAATAGCTACTTGTTGAGTAAAAGCTTTTAGACGAGATTCATCTTCATCGGAGAACCCTCCACCCTTCTTGTTTAGCGATTGAGTGCAACCAATACACTTACCGTCTTTATTGATAATAGGGACGCAGAGAATAGATCGCGTAAAATAGCCGGTTTGTTTATCAAACCCGGGATTAAAGCGAAGGTCTGCATACGCGTACGGTATATTGATGGTTTCGCGTGACTGGAAGACGGCTCCTGCAATGCCAGCCGAATTAGGCAGTCGAATTTCTCCGATGCCATCACCCATTGCAACCCGTGAAAATAATTCATCAGTCTTTTCATCATTTAAGAATAAGGTGGACCGGTCAGCGTTTAACATTCTGGTAGCCTCAACCATTACACGTTGCAATAGACTTCCAAGATCAATTTCCGCTGTTACATCCGAGACTATATCAAGAAACTCCATCTCTTTTTCACGTGCTTTTACCATTTCTTCAACGCCTTGGGCATTTTGAAGAGAGACAGCAGCCTGCGCAGTAATAGCTTCAACGATTTCGAGGTCTTCCTTAGTGAATCGGCCTTTCTTTTTATTCAAAATCTGGATTACTCCGATCACATCTTCGCGTACGGTTTTTACCGGGGCGCAGACAACATTCTTGGTTGTATATCCTGTTTGTTCATCAACGCTTGCATCAAATCGCTCATCGACATACGCGTCGTGAATAATTTCTCCGACTCCACCCTGGAAAATTGCTCCTGCAATTCCTTTTGTGTTAAGAATACGGATTTCACGAGTCAATTCTCCCTGCGCAACACGTGAATACAATTCTCCAGTCAACGGGTCATTAAGGAACAATGTGCCTCTATCGGCTCCTAACTCTTCTGTCGTCATTTCGATCAATGTCCACAATATTTCGCTAAGATTTTTTAATCCTGCAATTTTTTGTGTCACAGAAAGAAGCATTTCAGTCTGATAAAGCTTAGCTTTTGTTCTTTCCAACTGCGTGGGTAGGTCTTCATTTCCTCTGCGTTTAGCAGTTTTGTTGCTCTCAGTATTGCTATTTGTAATTTGTTCCTTAGGCATCTAATGTCTCCAGTTTCGTTCGGAGGGTTGCGATTGTTTCTTGTAGGTGTTTGTTATTGTCTGTGTTTTCTTGCTCTTGTTTTTGTAATTGTGCTTCGAATTCATATTTCTGACTATCAAGCTCTATCCTTAAGCTTGACGAAGTTTTCTTTAGTTGCGTGATTTCATCGGCGGAGCGCTGGACGGCTTGCTGGACGGCAGCATCCTTCTCGAAACGGAGGGTTTCCAGTTCGTCGCGTAAGTCTGTTGCGGTATTTTTCAGCTGCTGGATTTCATCGGCCGAGCGCTGGACGGCCTGTTGAACTGAAGCGTCTTTTTCAAAGCGCAGACTTTCGAGCTCGTCACGAAGCCCGGTTGCGGTGTTTTTCAGTT
Organism: Magnetovibrio sp.; assembly: GCA_002722175.1. Classification (GTDB taxonomy): domain Bacteria; phylum Pseudomonadota; class Alphaproteobacteria; order Rhodospirillales; family Casp-alpha2. The sequence continues at coordinate 26,136 of PBKU01000013.1, read as the reverse complement.
GCTGGATTTCATCGGCCGAGCGCTGGACGGCCTGTTGGACGGCAGCATCCTTCTCGAAACGGAGGCTTTCCAGTTCGTCGCGAAGTCCGGTTGCGGTGTTCTTCAGCTGCTGGATTTCATCGGCAGACCGTTGAACCGCTCTCTGAACCGCAGCGTCCATTTCAAAGCGGAGGCTTTCCAGTTCNTCGCGAAGTCCNGTTGCGGTGTTCTTCAGCTGCTGGATTTCATCGGCCGAGCGCTGGACGGCCCGCTGGACGGNAGCATCCNTNTCNAANCGGAGGCTTTCCAGTTCGTCGCGAAGTCCGGTTGCGGTGTTCTTCAGCTGCTGGATTTCATCGGCCGAGCGCTGGACGGCCNGNTGGANGGCAGCATCCNTNTCNAAACGGAGGCTTTCCAGTTCNTNGCGCAGGTCAGTAGCAGTATTCTTAAGTTGCTCGGTTTCATCAAAGGAAGCCTGCACTGCCTTTTGAACAGCAGCATCTCTCTCAAAGTCCTTACTTTCAAGTTGTTCACGCAATAATGTAAGGGTTTCTTTAAGGTGCCGGACTTCTCTTTGCGCGTCCAACACTAGTTCTTGTCCCTTCGCCTCTTGGTCTTTTATGGCGTCTTCAACATTTGCGTCACCCATGAAAGCGAGCCATCTCTCTACAGTACTGATCATTAGGCGGAATAACCTTCAAAAAAATCCCTATAAGAACTAAATAGTTGCATTGGAACATGGCGGCGTCAAGCAACCCCACTATCAAAACAATTTAAACCAATAAAATCAACCAATAGGTTTGGTTAATTCACAAATCATATTATAATAATTCACGAAGAATTTATCTATGCGTAAATAAAATAATTGGGATTTAATGACGTTAATGGCAGTAATTTGTCGAGATTGTATAACGTTTGTAGAAAAATTTCCAGATCAAAAAATTTGCAAGAATTGCGGATCATCACGCATATTTTCACACAGTGAATTATCCACTCTCAATATTTCGCATCTTGACTGTGACGCTTTCTATGCGAGCGTAGAGAAACGCGATGATCCTAGTCTTCGCAGTAAACCAGTGATTGTTGGTGGTGGGCGACGGGGTGTCGTTGCAGCTTGTTGTTATATTGCACGGATAAATGGAGTGCATTCAGCGATGCCGATGTTTAAAGCTCTTGAGCTGTGTCCCGATTCCGTCGTAATCCGACCAAACCTGAAGAAATACGGAAAGGTTGCGACCGAAATACGTCGATTGATGCGGGAGTACACCCCTTTGGTAGAACCCCTATCAATTGATGAAGCTTTTCTAGACCTTTCAGGAACCGATAAACTTCATAAAGGCCCGCCAGCGAAGACCTTGACCTATTTAACAAAGCGCATTGAAGCTGAGGTTGGTGTAACGGTTTCGATTGGCTTGAGCTATAATAAATTCTTAGCAAAGGTAGCATCTAATTTAGACAAACCTCGAGGTTTTGCTGTGATTGGGAGGGCAGAAGCAGAGAGATTTTTGGCTGAAAAGCCTGTACGGTTGCTGTGGGGTGTTGGCCCTAAGCTTGAGAAGCAGTTAGAAAAAAATGGGATTACCAAAATAAAAGATCTAAGGGCTTTCAATGAGAAAGACTTAGTTAATCGGTATGGAATAATTGGACGTCGGCTTTATAGATTTTCTCGTGGACGCGATGATCGAATGATGAAACCACATAGGAAAGCAAAATCGATCTCAGCGGAAATGACTTTTGAGCGAGATATATCCGAATTAGAAAATCTTAAGGGCGAATTGTGGCAACTGTCTGAAAAAGTAGCAGGTAGGTTAAAAAAGACCGATATTTCCGCAAGTCAAGTCACACTAAAAATGCGGAAGGTCAATCGAAACTTGGTAACGAAAACGCTACAGTTAATAGGCCCAACACAGTTAGCTGAAGAGATTTACCAAGCAGCTTATTCTTTGTTGTCAGATGAAGCGAGTGGCGACCGATTTCGGTTGATTGGCATTATGGCAAATAACTTAATTTTTGGTTTGGCGGCTAACCAACTGGATTTTTCTGATTCTGACCAAAAAAAACAGGAGAAGGTTGAGACTGCGATGGATCTTCTCCGAGCACGCTATGGTGCTAAGGCAATTTGGAAAGGGAGAGGTTGGACGGGGCGTTAATGATTTTGTAAAGCAAACAACCGCTGACAAAAATCAGAGCATTTAAGGCGTTTATTCATTTGGCAGGTTAAAGGGGCCATTTTCAAATGAGCAGGAATCCAGGTAATTCCGGGGTCGGCATGGTCCTAATGGTCATTGCCGTTCTTTCATTGTCTTGCATGAGCCTGTTGGCAAAAGTGATTGGACCTGATTACCACCCTTTGCAGGTTGTTTTTCTTCGTAATTTAGTTGCTGGTCTAATCATTATTCCTTTTGTGTTGGGTTTTGGGGGTATTTCTGCATTACAAACTTCCCGGCCGATGAGCCACTTTATTAGAGCGTTTCTAGGAGTTCTCGGTAACGCTTGTTACTTTCTAGCCTATCAACACCTGCCTCTCGCCGATGTGATGATTTTGTCACAAAGTGTGCCCTTGTGTGTTACGGTATTTGCCGTTCCCTTTTTGAAGGAAGCCGTTGGATGGCGTCGCTTTACAGCAGTCATAATTGGTTTGATTGGAGTTGGGTTGGCTATAAACCCCACACAAGGAATCTCGTTTGTCTCATTGGCTGCTCTATGCGGCCCACTATTATGGTCAATAACAATTTTGTTGGTGCGTGATTTGGGTCGCACAGACAATCCTTATACCATCGCTTTTTATTATATGTTCATTGGAACGATATTATCTGGTTTGTTGCAGCCATTAATTTGGGTTCCTTTATCTTCAGATGTTTTATTTCTTTTCCTTTTGCTTGGTGTTGCGGGGGCTTGTGGCCAAATTTTGATGAGCTATGCCCTGAAATTAGCTGAGGCTTCCGTTGTAAGTCCGTTTAATTATACGGCGATTGTTTGGGGGATAATTTTTGATTATGCAATCTGGGGGGTTATTCCAGAATGGATTACAATCACAGGGGGACTAATTATCTGTGGTTCGGGATATTATATTTTTCTTCGTGAAAAAAACTTGTAGGAATGTAAGTAGCTTGTAATGATTTTAAAGCAATAATTAAATATCCAGGCAGGCTTTGTTCACAGATTTGTCCAAATGCAGCTGTGACCATAACGAAAAAAAAATATTGTCTTGCGCCATGTTCTCTCAGAAATGAGTAAAGGTTGTTAACTATAAAAACAAGCTCTTGCCTCCCTTGTTAATGTAGTTCAATACACGTATAATGCATTATTTTACAGCATAATATAATAAATATACATAATATTATTGTAATATTTTGCAGTAAGAAGAAAATATTTAAATGGAAAATTTAAATTCTGGTATTCTAGCGATTGACTGTAGTTCCTTGAAATCCTTGATAGATAAGGGTGATGTCATATTAATCGATGTAAGAGAAACGCATGAATTTGAATATGAAAACATTCCAGGCTCATTTCTATTACCACTGTCATTTCTGGATAAGAGCGTATTCCCGTCGATAGATAAAAATAGAGTTGTTTTTATGTGTGCCATGGGAACGCGTTCAATTGCTGCGATCAAACAACTTAGGATGACAAATTTAAAGAATATATTTTACCTGGAAGGCGGAATTGGAGCATGGAAAAAAGCTGGCTATTCTACCCAAGGGGGAAAATTTGAGGCGCTAGATTGGAGTATTTAATACTTTTGCGGATTCACTAAAACGGTATTCTTCTATCTAGAAATTCTTGAATGACAAAGCAAAAAATGTGGGTTCAAGACTTGTTTGTATTTAACATGTCAAATTTTCAACGATGTTTTCCGCAATTGAAGGTCAATAATGACTTGATTCTCTCTAATAGGTTGGGAATTGGCGTAACGATTAAATAAGGGCTGTATGGATGTCTCCTCCAGCCCTTACTGATTTTGTTTTGGCTCCGGCGGCAGGACTCGAACCTGCGACCCAGCGGTTAACAGCCGCTTGCTCTACCAACTGAGCTACGCCGGATCACTTGGAGGCGCGGACCGGAATCGAACCGGTGTTCACGGCTTTGCAGGCCGCTGCGTAGCCACTCCGCCACCGCGCCCTGCGCTTAGCACTTCTTCACGAAATTAAGATGAAGCAATGTGCATTATGATCAAGAAGCGACGCCGGACATTAGACTGCGTTTCCCGAACGGTCAAGTCCACCAGTTTTTCAGTCAGTCGAAAACATTATGTCTATTTATTGTGTTTTAAAAATACTAAGTTTATAACATAAGTCTTGGGTTGTATTTTAATGGAGTGAAATGTGAACTTTGAGGTAGCGCGCGAGAATATGATCCAGGGTCAAATATTACCTAATATGGTTTATGATCAACGTGTCATTGCAGTAATGAAAGAATTGCCGCGTGAGGAATTTTTTTTAGATTCGCAGAAAGCACTAGCTTATTTAGATTCGAATATTGACGTAGGAGATGGGCGATATTCCATGGAACCCCGAGTATTAGCCCGTTTAATCCAGTCGGCACATATCATCAGCACTGACATTATACTTTCAATAGGTTGTGCTTTAGGTTATTCAGTCGCCGTCCTTGCTAGACTTGGGTCGACTGTTTTTGTTGTCGAAAATAATAAGGCGCTAGCTGATCATGCGGCTAGGTCTTTTGACAAACTCGGCATAAACAATGTTGTAATAATTGCTGGTGACCCCACCACTGGATACCCAGAACAAGCCCCCTATGACGTTATATTTGCCGATGGCGCTATAACAGCGATCCCTAATACAATAGCGAATCAGTTGGTAGAAGGTGGGCGGCTGGTTGGTGTAGTTAAGACGGGAAAAACTGGCAAGGCAACGTTGATGACGAGACACAAAGGTATTTGCTCTAGACGCTTATTGTTCGATGCTTCGGTACCTCTTTTAGATGGTTTTGAAGATCCCAATAAATTTATTTTTTAAGGACCACATAGCTTAATCGCAAATCATCAGATTGGTCTGAGTTGCAAATAACTGAGAAAACGAACTGGAGATGATTAAAAAACATATGATTAACTTTTTGGATAAAGGTGAAAGTAGAGCAATATGTTTTAATTCCGTACTTGACGAAGTGGTTTGTTTAGATTTTGTTTACCACAATTATGCTATTACTAAATTACTTAATTAGGTTAGACATTTTATTGTTATTGTTATTGTTTCGTATCGTATGTTTTTCCATGTAGCTTTTTTTATGGGTAAGAGATTTATAATGGATAATTATCACAAGGTACTCTCAAAAATAACCGCTGTTTTTGTGGTCAGCGCTGTTTTTGTAATTCCAATGGATGGACTGGCAGTAACGATTGAAGACGCTTTGCTAAAAGCGTATATTAATAATCCACAGCTCCTTGCAAAGCGAGCAAGTTTGCGCGGTACTGATGAGTCCGTTTCTCAGGCATTGGCTAATTGGAGACCAAACGTTTCAGCTTCAGGATCAGTTGGTGGAGCCTGGGAAACCAGTTCTAGCAGCACTCCTACAGGCTACGAACAACGTTATCCTAAGACATTGGATATCTCCATTACCCAGTCGCTATATCGTGGAGGTCGGACCTTAGCTTCTATAGGTGAAGCCGAAAATAATGTTCGTGCTGCTCAGGCGAGATTATTGGATGCGGAACAAACAGTACTTCTCGAAGCTGCAAATGCCTATTTGGCAGTATTTCGAGATCACGCGGTGTTGAAGTTAAACGTGAATAGCGAACAGGTTTTGGAACGTCAGCTGCAGGCAGCACGCGATCGTTTCGAAGTGGGCGAAATTACTCGTACTGATGTTAACCAGTCCGAAGCTCGACTGGCAAAATCTAAGGCTGACCGAATCCAGGCGGAGGGTGATCTGGAAACTTCAAGGGCGACCTATCTGAAAGTTGTGGGCGAACTCGCTCCACCTAATTTGACCCTTCCAACAATAAAGTTTAATTTGCCCGAGGACGTGCTAGCCGCCGTTAAGCTGGCTGTTGCAAAAAATTATTCCGTAGTTGCTGCAGAATTTGACAAGAAGGCAGGTCAAGAAAATGTTAAAAAAGTGTGGGGCGAGTTACTGCCAACGGTTGAGGTGAGCGCCGGAACTGGGCGAGACTTAGAAACAAGCACTTCTATTAACCGTAAGACTGATCACACAATTACTCTTGATGTTACAATCCCCATTTACCAAAAGGGGGCGGTTTTTTCACGACTTCGACAAGCCCGACAGCAGGTAGCTGAGAATGTCTATAATATTGACCTGCAAAGGCGTAATGCATCTGAGGCGGCTACCCAGGCGTGGGAAAGCTTAATAGCGGCTCGTGCTAGGGTTGAGGCGTTTCAGCGCCAAGTCGATGCAAATAAAATAGCATTAGATGGTGTTCAGCAGGAAGCAAGTGTTGGTTCGCGGACAGTTCTTGACGTTCTGGACGCTGAACAAGAACTTCAAGATTCACGCGTATCGCATGTTAAAGCTCAAACCGAGCAATTTGTTGCAATGTTCAAATTAAAATCAGCAATTGGTGAGCTGACTGCAAGCAAGCTTGGGTTTGCAGTAGACGTATATGATTTTCGGGCACATTATAATGAAATTCGCGGTAAATTGTTTGGAGGTCATAGCACAGGTGAAGTTCAGTGAGTACAAAAATTCGTATACAAATGAATAACTAGATGGCAGAAGCCTATCAGTTCATGTATACTTGCATGGCGCGTGAGTTTTTAAATTAACCGTCGATAATATGGGGAATTTATGAGTGAGGAAAGCGAAAAGACAGAAAATAGTGGTAATGAACCCTCTATGGAGGACATCTTGTCGTCCATCAGGTCAATATTGTCTGACGAGGAAGCTGAAGAAGGTGGCGATAGTGTAAAAGGTACTGTCAAACCGGAGGTGGCTGAAGAACCAAAACGGGAACAAGAACAAGAAGGCGATAAAAATGAAGATGGAACAGCTGAGTTGGCTGAGGTAGAACCCGAAGAAAATCCAGAGCCTGTTGCCGATACTGATGAGGCTGCTGAATTGGCTGGTCCTGAGCAAATCGAAGAGGCTCCCGAGACCGCCGCTCCGGAAGTTCCGGAGCCAATGGAAGACATACTAGAGCTAACCCCAGAAATGGTCGCGAATCCTGATGTTATGTCGCAATCAACATTTCAGTCATCGCAAGATTTATTGTCCGAGTTGGCCAAGGCAATTCTAGATCGGCGAGATATGGGAATTGCAACCGGTACAGATGCTACTCTCGAAGATATGGTGCGAGAGATGGTAAAGCCGCTTTTGCGTGAGTGGTTAGATCGTAACCTTCCTTATATGATAGAACGGTTGGTTAAAAAAGAAATTGATCATATGATTAATAGAGCTGAGCGACTGCACTTCTAACTTTTTGCATGTCAATAAGCGTCCTTCATTGTTCTGGGGAGTGGGTATTCACGAATAGGGTCGCTCGTTTTACCCCGTCATCAAATTCAATGTTTATGGAAATTAAGTATGCTTGATAAAATCTATCAACCGCACGATATTGAAAAAAAAATCTACAACACATGGGAACAAGATCAGGACTTTGCAAGTGGCAAAATTCTTTCTGCAGATCCGTTTTCTATTGTTATTCCGCCTCCTAATGTTACTGGGAATCTGCATATGGGGCATGCCCTTAACAATACGTTACAAGATATAATAATTCGCTATAGCCGGATGAAGGGGCGTGATTCATTGTGGCAACCGGGAACCGACCACGCTGGTATTGCCACCCAGATGGTTGTTGAACGTCAACTGGAACAGGAAGGGAAAACGCGTCATGATCTAGGTCGGGAAAAGTTCATAAAAAGGGTGTGGGAGTGGAAAGCTGAGTCAGGAGGAAATATTACCAAACAGTTAAGGCGAATTGGCGCTTCTTGTGATTGGGCACGCGAGCGCTTCACTATGGATGAAGGTTTGTCACGAGCTGTTCGGAAAGTTTTTGTTCAGCTCTACCGCGAAAGCCTAATTTATCGTGACAAACGCCTCGTGAATTGGGACCCTAAATTGCATACCGCAATTTCTGATCTCGAGGTCGAGCAACGTGAGGTGAACGGGAATATGTGGTATTTTAAGTATCCCGTCAATGGCCAACCGGATACGTTTGTCACGGTTGGGACAACGCGTCCGGAAACCATTTTTGGGGACACAGGGATTGCTGTTCACCCTGACGACGATAGATATAAGCAACTAGTTGGCAAATATTGCTTTTTGCCGATTGTTGAACGCAAGCTGCCAATAGTAGCAGATGTCTATGCAGATCCTAAAAAAGGGACAGGAGCCGTAAAAATTACCCCTGCCCACGACTTTGGTGATTTTGAAGTTGGCAAAATACATAACCTAAAGATGATTAATATTTTTGACCAGAATGCGTGCCTTAACAAAAATGTTCCCGAAACATTTCAAGGTTTAGATCGTTACGTTGCTCGTGAAAAAGTTGTGGAAGCGATGAGGGATAACGGATTTTTACATCAGGTCGAAAAAAATCCAATGACTATTCCATATGGGGATCGTTCTGGTGTTGTCATCGAACCGTGGCTAATGGACCAATGGTTTGTTGATGCAAAGACTTTGGCAGGGCCAGCAATTACAGCGGTTGAACAGGGTAAAACTAACTTTGTTCCAAAACAGTGGGAGAACACATATTATGATTGGATGAGGAATATCCAGCCGTGGTGTATTTCGCGCCAGATTTGGTGGGGACACCAAATTCCAGCGTGGTTTGGAACGGATGGCGAAATATTCGTTGCTGAGACAGCAGAAGAAGCTTATGCCGAAGCTAGCCGTGTATTAGGGGAAGGCTGCGTCCTTGAACAAGACCCAGATGTTTTGGATACATGGTTTTCATCCGCACTATGGCCATTCTCAACGCTTGGATGGCCTGAGAAAACAGGAGAACTTAATCGCTACTACCCAACTAAAGTTCTAGTTACTGGTTTTGATATTATTTTCTTTTGGGTTGCAAGAATGATGATGATGGGCATCCACTTTATGGGAAGCATTCCATTTGAAACAGTCTATATTCACGCCCTTGTTCGTGATGAGAAGGGGCAAAAAATGTCGAAATCAAAAGGCAATGTTATTGACCCCTTGCATCTTATTGAAAAGTATGGAGCTGATGCTCTTCGCTTTACTTTGACAGCATTTGCAGCTCAAGGCCGCGACGTAAAACTTTCCGAAAGCAGGGTGGAAGGCTATAGGAATTTCTGTACAAAACTTTGGAATGCTGCTCGTTTTTGCGAAATGAATAAATGTCAAATGGACCCGTCTTTTGATCCTGCACTGGTATCGGGAACACTTAATCGTTGGATTGTTGGGAAAACAAGCGAAGCCTGCAACAGCGTTGCTATGGCGATAGAAAATTTTCAATTTAACAATGCAGCAGCCATAGCTTATCAATTTACCTGGGGGACTTTCTGTGATTGGTTTTTAGAGTTTGCAAAACCTATTTTTATGTCTGGAGGAACCACGGCCCAAGAGGAAACAAGGAAAACAGCAGGGTGGGTTTTAGAAAATATTCTTATCATCTTGCATCCAATTATGCCATTTATAACTGAAGAGTTATGGATGCAAATGAATAAAACAGATAGAAAGGCCAAGCTGATAGCGACACCTTGGCCCCGATTTTCTGATGATTTGCTTGACGAGGCTGCCAATGCCGAAATCGATTGGGTAATAAGGTTAATTTCTCAGGTGCGAGCTGTTAGAGCGGAGCTGAGGGTTCCTCCAAAGGCCAAGATTACTCTAATTTTGAAGGATTCCGGTTATCTAGCCGAAACACGGATGCAGATGCACTCGGACTTAATCAAGCAGCTAGCTAAGCTATCATCTTTGTCGGCGGTCGATGATCAAGAAGTTCCTGCAGGTGGGGTTCAAGATGTGTTGGATGAAGCAACAATTATCTTGTTGATTGGAGATGTTGTTGATTTAAGAAGTGAAAAATTAAGAATAGAGCGTGAGATTCTGAGGCAAGAGAAAGAGGTCCGCTACTTTGAAAGCAAACTTAGTAACGAGAAGTTTTTGTCAAATGCTCCTGAAGGCATAATTGAAATAGACAAAGAGAAATTATCCGAGGCAAGATTATTTCGGGATAAGCTACTTGAAGCGCAAGCTAGGATTGTTTCATCTATCTCAACTGAAAAAAAATAATTTAAACAAAAGTTTTGACTACGGTAAATATGGAAATGTCCTGTGGAAATCAATTTTAGCAACATAATAGATCTAGCTGTAAATATCGTACTTAAATATGGATTAAAGGTATTTGGTGCTATTGCCATATTGATTTTTGGCTGGATAGCTGCCCGTTGGATTCGCTCATCAGTAAAACGGGGTCTTGCAAAAATTCCCTGGATGGACGGCACTTTGCGCCCGCTTATCGCTAATATTCTGTGGTGGATTATTATTGCGTTTGTTTGTGTTGCGGTCCTGAACCAGTTTGGTGTTCAGACAACTTCAATCATTGCAGTTTTGGGTGCTGCAGGCTTAGCGGTTGGGCTTGCACTTCAGGGAACCCTCTCTAATGTTGCAGCAGGAGCTATGCTGTTGATCCTTCGTCCTTTTAAGATTGGTGACTTTATTGAAGCTAGCAGTCTTTCAGGTCTAGTAATGGATATTGGTTTGTTTACTTCAGAATTGAAGACCGCAGATGGCGTTTATATTATGGTTCCAAACTCGAACCTTTGGAATACGAATATAACTAATTATTCCCGAAATCGAACAAAACGAATAGATCTTGAAATTGGTATCTCTTACGAAGATGACCTCGAAGGAGCGATGGACGTCCTAAGAGCTGTCATGGTGCGTGATAAACGAATACTTGCTGACCCCCCCCCCCAAACCATGGTAACAGAATTAGCAGATAGTTCAGTGAATATACGTTTGAGATGTTGGTGCAGTTCAGAAGATTCGTGGCACGTGCCGTTTGATCTGAGAAAAAATGCTAAACTTTCAATTGAAGAAGCCGGTTATACGATACCGTTTCAGCAACACGAAATTCGAATTATTGGGGATTCCAGTTGATAGGAATTTTATATAGTTAATTACCGAGGATTTTGTGACGGAAGAGACGACCACCACTAAACCACCAAATAATCCTACACCGGAAGAACGGGCGGAGTATGTTGTCCTAATGCTTGAAAAATTCATTCGTGATGGTCGAAAGGATGAAGCCGGAATGTCGTTTCGCAAATGGCAGACAATGGCAAAATCGGAAATTATTATAGCGATAGCAGACGCCGAGAGTCGCTGTGAAATTCAGAAAGAAAATTCAAAGCGTGTCCTGTTTATTACCTCCGCATCGCTGGTGACCATTGGTTTTTGGGGAACAATAATCAATTTGGAAAAATTAGATTACTTGATTGGAGCAGTAATTATTGGGATCGCAGGCGTCATAGGCTTAACCTCTTTTGGAGGCTTACATGTAAGAAGATGGCTTACAATCCGGAGTGCAGAAAAACGCCGGAGCACCTTTATGCGCATAAACTCTTTAAATAGACGGATCAAACGATTGGAGCGAGATCTCGAAATAGAGGCGGAGGAATTGGAGACTTTACTTGCCAAGGCGCTAAAATTACGAGGGTGAATATTTTGGTTTATGAAAGGTTGATTGCTTTCCAAAATAAAGCTTGATTTAGCAAGTTAAGGTTATCTGTATTTACAAAATTGCATCCAAACCCGAAATTAGTCGTTCTAGGTCATTGTGAGAGGTGTAATGGGCCATTGAAACTCGGATTACGCCATCTTCAAGGTCGGTAATACCAACGGCCTCAATAAGCCGCGTGGCGTAAAAATTTCCATGGCCGAGACCAATATCTTGAGAAACTAGAAGTTTTGGAATTTCAGCCGATTTCCGGCCTTCAACAACAAAAGAAAAGGTAGGAGCTCGTTCACTTTTTTGCCATTTTGGTCGCCCAATTAATCTTACTCCATGTTTTGAAAGGAGAAATTCTAGAAACTCTTTTGCCAACTTTTCTTCGTGCTCTGAAAATAAACGAAATACTTTTTTTACACGATTATTGAGGTCATTAGCTGGTGAATGGAAATGGTGATTTGCTAAAATGTTAAAGTAATCAGCAATTCCGGCTAACGACGCAATTGTCTCATGGCAGGGGCCGGCAGGATTTAGTTTTTTTGAAGTTTCATCTTCACCAATGAAGTAGTGGTATTGTCCATGAGCTTTAAGGAGTTGTTCTTTCTTTCCATAAAGGCATCCAATATGCGGGCCAAATAGCTTATAAAAACTAAAAACATAGAAATCTACATCCCATTTTTTGACTTCGAGCGCACGATGTGGAGCATATGCAACTCCATCAACGCATACCATCGCACCGGTGTCATGCGCCTGCCTTGTAATGGTAGCTACATCATTTATTCCACCGGTGATGTTAGAAGTATGGGGAAAAGAAACGAGCCGGGTTCTGTCAGTTAAAAGATTTTCTAGCATCTCAGATTCAAGTTCACCGGTGTCAGGATTAACTGGCCAATCCAATATTTCTATACCTGTATCGGAAAGACGTCTCCATGGGCCTGAATTAGCTTCGTGATTTTGTAATGACACAATAACTTGGTCACCTTCTTTCCATAGGGGTCTCAGAGCTTTCGATAAAACATATATGTTCATTGAAGTCGAAGCCCCGATGACAACTTCGTCTGCTGCCACACCCATCATATCGGCCATTAGCTGATAGCCTGACATAATTCGGTTTTCTGCAAGTTGCGCCATTGGGTAAGTCGAACCGGGTTGAACCTGATTATCTGTCATATACTGGGCCATTCGTTCAATGACTGTATTAGGAACAAAACTTCCACCGGCATTTTCAAAGAATGCTATTTCCCAGCATTTGTCAGGGAACTGGGCTCGCACGAAATCAAGGTCGAGAATACCACAGTCCATATTAGATTCTCCCCTTAAATGTAGATATTGATAGAACCACTATAGGCCTCGGCACCGTTTTCAGAACAACATTAATTTTCTTTAATAGGGAATCTCAATCTCAGAAATCAAGATTCTTTAAATATCGGCGTATGTATGCTTTTCCTTTTTTCCGCCTGGATGTGTAACAGCTCCAATTCTAGCACTGCTGACAGTTTGGGCGTATTTCCATAGGGCGCCAGACCCAAATTCATTTTCAACAGGCTGCCATGCAGTGTGTCTTTCTTGTAATTCCTTTTCGGAGAGGACAACATCAAGGATCCCTTTATCGGCATCAATATTTATTATATCACCGTTTTGTATAAGGCCAATTGGTCCGCCAACGGCTGCTTCTGGGCTAACATGACCGATACAAAATCCCCTTGTGGCACCCGAAAATCGACCATCAGTTATAAGAGCAACTGATTTACCCATCCCCTGCCCATAAAGTGCGCTGGTTGTTGATAGCATCTCTCTCATTCCAGGCCCGCCTTTCGGCCCTTCGTTTCGGATGATCAGAACTTCACCTTTACTAATTTGGCGCTCAACCACTGCTTTATATGCGTCTTCCTCGCATTCAAAAACTCTGGCTGGTCCCGAAAAAACAAGGGATTCCAGGCCGGCTACTTTCACGATTGCCCCATCGGGGGCTAAAGAACCTTGCAGGCCGACAACACCACCGGTTTCTGTGATGGGATTTGAAACAGGGTATACGATCTTCTGATTTTCCGGAAATAAAATATCTTCTAGATTTTCAGCGATTGTTTTACCCGTAACAGTTATGGCATTTCCGTGAAGAAGCCCTCCATCCATGAGGGCTTTTAACATTATTTGTACGCCGCCTGCCTCAAAAAGATCCTTAGCCACAAATTTCCCGGCTGGTTTAAGGTCGGCAATGTATGGTGTATCTTTAAAAATTTCGCATACATCTAATAGATCAAAATCAATACCGCATTCATGTGCAATTGCGGGTAAATGTAGGCCGGCGTTAGTTGATCCGCCGGAACAGGCAACGATCCGAGCAGCGTTTTCCAGAGCTTCTCGAGTCACTATATCTCTCGGGCGAATGCCGTTTGATATTAAATCCATGACTGTCATTCCAGATGCTTCAGCATATGCATCGCGACTTTCATAGGGTGCAGGTGCGCCAGCAGACCCAGGTAACGCTAGCCCGATTGCCTCTGAAACACATGCCATGGTATTGGCAGTAAACTGCCCGCCGCAAGACCCCCCGGAAGGGCAGGCAGCAACTTCAATAGCCTTCAATTCATCATCTGTTATAGTTCCTGCTGAATGAGAGCCTACGGCCTCAAACACATCTTGTATGGTTATGTCTTTACCTTTATACCTACCTGGAAGTATCGACCCCCCATACATAAATACACTTGGGACATTTAATCGGACCATTGCCATCATCATGCCGGGAAGTGATTTGTCACAACCTGCAATACCTACAAGCGCGTCATAACAGTGGCCGCGCATGGTAAGCTCAACAGTGTCGGTGATTGCATCTCGGCTAACTAGTGACGCTTTCATTCCCTGGTGACCCATTGCAATGCCATCTGTTACGGTAATAGTCGTAAATTCTCTTGGGGTTCCGCCCGCAGCTTTAACTCCCTTCTTGGCTGATTGTGCTTGGCGCATGAGAGTAATATTACATGGTGCTGTTTCATTCCAGGTTGTTGCGACCCCAACAAAAGGTTGTGCAATTTCTTTTTCTGTCATCCCCATAGCATAATAAAATGCTCGGTGCGGCGCACTGTCTGTGCCGCTGGATGTATGACGACTTGGAAGATTTAACTTATTAAAGGATCTTGTTGGCATCGGTTTCTCCTGGGTTTATTTGTTTATCTTAAAATAGTAACCTTGGAAGAGCAAAGTCTCTGGGAAGTCTCTAAAAACTATAGTTAGGGTATATTTAAGTTTTGTTCCGAGATATGGCACCAAACAGGTGTATGATCAGAGGGCTTTTCTTTTCCTCGTGGTGTTTTATCGATCCCTGAATCAATTAATCGGTCTGCAATTTGCGGAGACAATATAAGGTGATCAATTAGTAGGCCATCGTTTTTTTGCCATGCACCGCGTTGATAGTCCCAATAACTATATAATCTTGTTGTGTTATCAAGGGCTTTCACAGCGTTAACTAGGCCTAAATTCATCAATTCGAAGAATTTTAAACGGGCCTCAGGAAGACATAAAGCATCGTTGGTAAAAGCTTTGGGATCATATAAATCGTCATCTGTTGGGCAAATATTAAAATCACCGCCCAGAACAAATGGTTCGTTCTTTTTTATAAGTCTTTTAGCTCGAACGATCAGTCGGCTCATCCAGTCGAGTTTGTACAGAAACTTATCGCTTTTCCCATTTTCTGATGGGTTTCCGTTAGGAAGATAAATTGACGCGAAACGGAGGCCAAAAGTATCAACCTCAATGTATCTGGCCTGCTCGTCATTGCTGTTTCCTGGGAGCATGGAGTGGTGAATTTTAATTGGTTGCTTTGATAAAATAGCGACCCCATTATAGGCTTTTTGCCCCACAAGTTCTGCGTGGTAGTTTAATGAACCAATTTCTATTCTAGGGAAATTATTTTCTTGGCATTTGAGTTCTTGAAGCAAAACAACGTCAGGTTTTGAGAACTCTAGCCACTCAATTAGATTTGGAAGGCGTGCATTAACAGAGTTAACGTTCCAAGTGGCAATTTTCAGCATGTTGAATTCATTAGAAAACTGTTTTTACGCTATAAAAATGCCCCGACTAATTTATCGGCAACACATGTATTAAATGCTGAAAGATGCACCACAGCCACAATTAGCCGTAGCGTTAGGATTATTAATATGGAAAAATGCGCCGCCTAATTCCTGTTTATAATCCACTTCAGCACCTGACAATAATTCCATCGAAGCTTCATCAACAACTACACCGATACCATTTTGTTGAAAAGTGAGGTCATTTTCATTTATTTGCGAGTCTAGGGAAAAACTGTATTGAAAGCCTGAGCACCCTCCACCTGATATGACAATTCTAAGCATTAGCTCTGGATTTCCCTCAATCTCTTGTAATTGATGAATGCGTTCCGAGGCACTATCTGTAATTAAAAGCTTCTGAACCATAATAGCTGAGATCCTCGCAGTTATATAAATAAATATGTAGTTCTTTTTACGACTATGTCAATTGCCAAGGTTGAAGCTTGGTGAAGTAGGGTCTAAGTTGGTAGTATGATCGATGAATATGCAAAAGAACCTGTAGCTACAGAAAGGCCAAGTTTGGCACCTTATGCTTGTCGCTCTTCGCAGAGCCGAGGTAGGCGTTTCTTTGAAAAAGAAAGTATAACAAGAGGTTCCTTTCAGCGGGATCGGGATCGAATAATCCATTCAGCAGCCTTTCGCCGCCTTGAATACAAAACACAGGTTTTTGTAAACCATGAAGGTGATTTCTTCCGCACTCGGCTTACTCATAGCCTGGAGGTAGCTCAGATTGCCCGATCAGTGTGCAGATGTTTAGGCTTGAATGAAGATCTAGGCGAAGCATTAGCCTTAGCCCATGATCTAGGCCACCCGCCCTTCGGTCATGCGGGAGAAGATGCTTTAAAAGAGATGTTGGAACCTTATGGTGGATTTGACCATAACGCACAATCATTGCGGGTCGTAAGTCAACTAGAGGCCCGTTATGCGGAATTTGATGGTTTAAATTTGACCTGGGAATCTTTGGAAGGAATAGTTAAGCATAATGGGCCTTTGATTACAGAAGATAGAAGTTTAAGCGATTTACCAGCTGTCATTCAAAAATATAATGATATTCACAATCTTGAATTGGATACTTTCGCTAGTGCAGAGGCTCAGGTCGCAGCAATCTCTGATGACATAGCATACAACAATCATGATATAGATGATGGGCTAAGAGCAGGGTTATTCACTATAGAGGATTTGATTGATGTTCCACTAGCAGGGCCAATATTTTTTCAAGTAAGCAAAGATTACCCTGAATTAGATACGTCTCGGACCATTCATGAGGCAATACGACGTATGATAGGTACCATGGTTAATGATCTTATTTCGGAAACAAAATTAAGGCTTTCTAAATTAAAATTGGAGGGATCCGATGATGTTCGTGCGATGAAATTTCCTGTTGCCGAATTTTCAGAATCGATGCGCCAAAATGATGTGTTTTTAAAAAGCTTTTTATTTGAAAATATGTATAAGCATTATAAGTTGAACCGGATGACATCAAAGGCACGGCGCGTGATAAAAGATCTCTTTCGGCTTTTACTTAATGAACCTGAGTGTTTGCCAACAGACTGGCGAAAGCTTGCTGGGGTGGCCAGGAGTGAAAAAACAGCCGAAATAGTTGCTGATTTTATTGCAGGTATGACTGATAGATATGCGCTCGATGAACACAAAAAATTATTTGATGTTCAGGCAAGAACTTCATGAATTGGAAACTAATAGGACATATGATAAGCGGGTTTTTCTAGTATCCCTATTATGCGAGTTTAGTTATGGTCTTATCTGCGGAATCTGAGGTGCAATCTGACGGTTCGGAAATTTCAACAGATCCTTCATCTGTAACTTTAACTTCAAAAATAAAAAAAAATATAAAAAAGTTTGGAGGAGTGATGTTAGTTGCATTGACGTCAATAGTCATCTGGGACTTGCTCGGAAACACAATAAAAAGCGCATTTAAATTTTCAGAAAATGAAATTCCTCTGATTCGGGCTGAGCGTAGTCCAATTAAAGTGATTCCTGAAAATCCAGGAGGGATGCATGTTCCTAATCGAGGGAAATTTATTTATGAGACTTTGGAGGGGAACAAAAGCGAGGTGCCCGTTGAGCGTTTGTTGCCTCCTGGTGAAGAGCCTATATCGCTATTAGAAGAAAAAAAGGTAGCCAAGGCATTTTCTGGAACTTCACGGGTAAACACAGAAGCAGAATTGTTGCACCCTGTGCCTAAGTCGAAGGTGGTGGCTGCGTGGAACAAAAATTCAAAGCGGTCCAAGAAAAATCCAGAGGGCAATTCATGGCCTACTTTAGATAAAGTGCCTTCTTCAAAACTGATTGAAGAGAAATTACCGCCCATACCTCCACCTGCCCCAGGTTTTGGTGGTTCTAATTCAGAGCTTCCAGTTGCCAAACCATTAGGTCAATCCCCAATAGAAAACAAGAGTGATAAGGTATTAATTGCGAAAAGAAATATTGACCGGCAGTTCAAGCATCAGATTCAAATAGCAGCTACTAGGTCTGAAGGTGCAGCAAAAAAGGAATGGGGGCGCCTAAGGAAAACTCATTTGGACATATTAGGTGATCTCGGTTTAAATATTACGAGGGTTGATCTTGGCGGTACAAAAGGCGTTTATTTTAGACTTCGCCTTGGTCCTATTGCAACTGATGGTGCGGCCCAGCAACTATGTAATATCCTTAAGAGCCGTAAGGTTGGTTGTTTAGTGATCAGACCGCAAAAGTGAAAGTTGTATTTTGAGTGCAAATATTCCTTCAGCTGTAATATTTGGCTGTGCTGGTCCGGAACTAACATCTGAAGAAAGTGCTTTTTTTCAGGAGAACAACCCGTTTGGGTTCATTCTTTTCTCTCGGAATATTCAAGAGCCTAAGCAAGTAATTCGCCTCGTTGATGCTCTTCGCAAGACGACAAAATCACCGACCACGCCAATCTTGATTGATCAGGAGGGTGGAGAAGTCCAACGTTTGGAAGCACCCCATTGGCCTAACTTTTCTCCTGTGAGGTTGTTTGGTGACTTGTTTGAAATTGATCCAAAAGCTGGCTTGGAGGCTTGTTGGCTTAATTATAGAATAATTGCTAATATTCTTTATCAGATGGGGATCACAGTTAATTGCGCACCGGTTCTTGATATTCCTTCAGCGAGCTCTCATCCTATTATTGGGGATCGGGCATTTTCGTGCAGCGCAAAAATTGTGACAAAATTAGGTGGGATTGCTTGTAAAGCTTTACTAGATGGTGGGGTGACCCCAGTTATCAAGCATATACCGGGCCATGGTCGTGCGCGTGTTGATAGTCATCACGAACTGCCAGTAGTTGAGACCTCACTTGCTAAACTGAGTGTAACTGACTTCAAGCCATTTCACGATCTTTCTTCGATGCCATGGGCGATGACTGCACATATCGTTTTTGCGGATATTGATAAGTTTGCTCCTGCGACATCTTCTTCTATAGTTATTAATGATATTGTGCGGGGAATAATAGGCTTTAACGGTATTTTGATTTCAGACGACATTGGAATGAATGCCTTAAGGGGAAATTTTTGTGAAAGAGCAGAAAATTGTTTAAGCGCTGGATGTGACTTTGTCTTGCATTGTTCTGGGGATATAGAAGAAATGAGGGAGGTGATGTTGGGGGTTTCAACACTGACTTCATCTGCATTGGACCGTGTTTCAAAAGCTATTGCCATTTGCAATCCACCCAAACCATTTGATACCGTTACAGCGAATAAAAGGCTTCAAGAGTTATTGAAAAAGGCAGGATATTAATGGAAACAATTTCTAATGCATGCAAGTGACGAGGTCGATAGAAATTCTGATAGTACAAACTCTGACAGTGCAGTTGATTCCGGCAGAAACATATTGGTGTTAGACATTGAAGGCTTTGAGGGGCCAATTGATGTGTTGTTGAAATTAGCTCGGGATCAAAAAGTTGATTTAATTCATATCTCAATTCTTCAACTTGCCGAGCAATATCTTGCCTTTGTAGGTGAAATAAGAAAACAAAACCTAGAACTAGCGGCAGACTATCTAGTGATGGCCGCTTGGCTGGCCTACCTGAAATCCAAGTTATTATTGCCAGATTTGCCGGGAGACGACGAGCCGTCAGGTGAAGAATTGGCTAACGCACTGGCCTTTCAACTTCGGCGGCTTGAAGCAATGCGAGAAGCAGGCAAAGAATTATTTAACAGGAAGCAGCTTGGAATTGATTTTTTTTCTCGTGGGGGACCAGAAGATTTTGTTCCAAATTATATTGAAATTACAGATGTAAATTTATTTCAATTGTTAACGGCATATATCACACATGTGAAGCGAAAGGAAACGCGGAACGCCCTTCGAATAGAGCCTTTTTCTACGTATGCATTAGAAGATGCAATGCATCGATTAGAAGGGGTCTTGAAAATGGAGGTGGATTGGGAAAGCTTGTGGAAGTATCTCCCAGAAAATATTACTGATGATTTTTTTGGTCGTTCGGCAGTTGCGTCCACATTGGTAGCGAGTTTGGAGATGGTGAAGCAGGGAAAATTAGTTATAAGGCAAAAATTTACTTTTGGCCCAATATATCTATCATCCAAGCTGAAAAAGACAAAATCTAATAAGGAATTACCATAATATGAATAATGCGTTTGATGGTGCTTCGTCAGAGGGAAATGACGGAAAAAACGTTTCCGAAGTCTCAGAAGAAAACACGGCTAAGGATAATGGAGATGATTTACGGTCAAAAAGAATTGATTATTTGAGGTTAGTTGAGGCACTATTGTTTGCATCTGCTGCACCACTAACTGAGCGGCAGATCACTGCTCGAATTCCTTCTGAGTTTGATGTAAAAAGTACGCTACGTGCGTTGGAGAAGCAATATTTAGAGCGAGGGGTACAGTTAGTTAACATGGGAGGGGCATGGGCATTTCGTACTGCACCGGATTTAGCTGATTTTTTCTCTAGAGATATTCAGATAACTCGCAAACTATCTAATGCTGCATTAGAAACACTTTCTATAATTGCGTACCACCAGCCAGTAACAAGAACTGAAATAGAAGAGATTCGCGGTGTAAGTGTTAGCAAAGGAACCGTTGATGTGCTACTGGCGCATGGGTGGATCAAGCCGCGAGGGCGTAAGAAAACACCAGGCCGTCCACTTTTGTGGGCAACTAACGATAATTTTCTTGATCACTTTGGTTTAAAGAAAATAACAGACTTACCTGGTCTTTCTGAGCTGAAATCAATGGGATTGCTGGACGCCCCCCCCTTATTCGAAAAAGAAGGAACGGAAGCGGAAGAGAAAAATAGCTTATTTTTGTCCAAAAAAGATGAGGAAGATGACGTATTTTTGCCTATAACTGATTCTTCGCGGGATAAAAATAGTAGAGAATAATTCCAACAAGTTGATTGAGAAAAGAATACTAATTGTTTTTCAAGTATCTATGACGTGTTGACGTTCCATAAGAAAATAAAATGAAGCAAACTAGATTTGTAGAAAAATGAGACTATTAATTGCTTTTTTGTCTAAAATTTGGAAAATTAACGGAACTGTATTTATTAACTGTTTTTATTAATATATGATAGATGGGTCAGATAATTTTTTTTTTGATATGTTTTGCGGGTAGGTGCTCGATTACATTTTTGCAAAACTTAATTGGAAAGGCTGAGTTGAAAAACTATGGGTGCATTTAGTATTTGGCATTGGGTAATAGTTCTAGTTGTCGTACTAGTTCTATTTGGTGGAAAAGGTAAAATCTCTAGCCTTATGGGGGACTTTGGTAAAGGTCTAAAATCCTTCAAGAAAGGCATGAAAGATGAAGAAGGTGAAAAAAAATTGGGTGCTGAGACAACAGATGCAGGTGAGCAACCCAAGTCAATCCAAGCGGAAGAGGTTGAAGTTGTCGATGCAAGCAACCTGAAGAATGACAAGGCGGCTAGCAGCTAGCAAGTGTTTAGCTATAAAAAAAAATCTTGAATTTATTGTACGCTTAAATTGTGGAATTGTAAGCTGTCATGTTTGATATTGGCTGGCAGGAACTGTTTCTCATCGCTGTTTTGGCACTGATAGTAGTGGGGCCAAAGGATCTTCCGCGTGCGCTAAAAACTGTCATGAGAGGTGTAAAAAAAATTCGGGAATTAGCAACCGAATTTCAAAGTGGTGTTGATGATATGGCAAGAGAAGCAGATTTGGATGGAATAAAGAGAAGTATAGAGGTGACGGAAAACAAGGAAATTGAAGAACAGATAAGATCCACATTTGAAACTGATGATGATTTTAGGGACCAGATTGAGGGATCTGACCTTAAAGAAGAGCTTGAAGGGGAAAAGCCGGACATTAGGGATGCTAACGCTTTTTCTGGAGTTGATGTTGTGAAAAATACGGAAACACCTACTGGAAGTGATGACGAAAAGTTGGTATCCGAAATCAAAGGGGAAGCAACTAAAAGTGAAAATAGTTAAAATGAGTAAAAATTCTTGTGAATTCACCTGAAGCACCAGAACAATCAAGCATGCCATTGCTTGATCATTTGATAGAACTCCGGCAACGCTTGTTGCGTTCGCTAATAGCGATCTTATTGTTGTTTTTCATTTGCTACTATTTTTCAGTTGATATTTACGGATTTCTTGTTCGCCCTCTAGCTGATATTTTTCAGGAATCAGGGCAGGATAGACGATTAATTTTTACTGCTATGCATGAAGCGTTTTTTACTTATATAAAGGTTTCATTCTTTGCCGCCATGTTTATTGCATTTCCGTTTGTATCGGGACAAGTCTGGTTGTTTGTGGCGCCCGGCCTATATAAGCAGGAAAAAAAAGCTTTTCTACCCTTTTTAATTGCAACGCCTGTCTTGTTTTTTCTTGGAGGTGCTCTCGTCTATTATTATGTTTTACCAGTTGCGTGGAAGTTTTTTTTGACATTTGAGCAAATCGGAAGCGAAGGGGCCATGGCGATTCAGTTGGAAGCAAAAGTCAACGAATATTTATCTTTAGTAATGCGCCTTATTTTTGCCTTTGGGATATGTTTTGAGCTCCCAGTAGTCCTAACGCTTCTTGGAAAAGTGGGGCTAGTTGGGTCAAAAGGGTTAGCTGAGAAGCGAAAGTATGCTATCGTAATGGCATTCATCGCAGCCGCAATTTTGACGCCGCCTGATCCAATAAGTCAGATAGGCTTAGCCTTACCAACCATACTGCTTTATGAAATTTCAATCTATTCTGTGAAACTGGTAGAAAGACGGTCTGACGAAAAACTTGATCCAAATAACGGTAAAAAAAGTTAAAAATTGCATGTTGACTATTATTTAACACGGTAACAGGAAAATGAAACTGTTATTTTCGTAGAGTATACATAAAGAGTGTGCAATAGATGAATACTAAGGAACGCTATAATTTCGAGTGTTCCAAATTTTCTAATAATATCAAATGAGAAAATGATGTTTGACATCAAATGGATTCGGAATAACCAAAAAAAATTTGATGCCGCTATGGAACGACGGGGGATTGGTCCGGTTGCAGCTAATTTGGCCAACCTTGACGACATAAGACGGAATGCAAAAACTAAGGCTCAAGAGATCCAAACAGAGCGCAATGCTCTTTCAAAAGAGATTGGCGCTATTAAGCTAAGAGGGGAAGACCCCTCAAATATTTTGTCTAAGGTAGAAGCTTCAAAGGAAGCCCAGGTGATGGCTGAATCTGAACTAGCAGAAGCTGAAAAAGATCTAGAAAATTATATGGCAAAGTTGCCAAACGCTCCACTTGATGATGTTCCCAGTGGCATTGGAGAAGCCGATAATGTTGAAATTCGCAGAGTAGGTGAGTTGCCATGTTTTGATTTTGATGTAAAGGACCATGTCCAGATTGGTGAAGCTCTGGGGATGATGAATTTTGAAATAGCAGCAAAACTCTCGGGAGCACGATTCGTTCTGCTAACAGACCAGCTTGCTTTTTTGGAACGGGCACTGGCAAATTTTATGATTGATCATAATGTAGAAAAATATGATTACACGGAGGTTAACCCCCCGGCATTAGTGAATGACGAAACTCTATTCGGTACTGGCCAATTGCCCAAATTTGGTGATGATTTGTTCCGTACTGAAGGTGGCTACTGGTTGATTCCTACAGCTGAAGTTCCGTTGACAAATATGGTGTCTGGCTCTGTCATTAATGAAGATTTACTTCCACGACGTTATACTGCTATGACTTGGTGTTTTCGGTCAGAAGCTGGTGCGGCAGGCAAGGATACTAGAGGGATGATCCGTCAGCATCAGTTTACGAAAGTTGAAATGGTATCTATAACCCTGCCAAACGAATCACCTGGCGAATTAGAGCGTATGACAAAGAGCGCTGAAAATATATTGTTTCAGCTAGGACTTCCATTTCGGACAGTCACTCTTTGCGCTGGTGATATGGGTGCTAGTGCCCAAAAAACATATGATATTGAAGTTTGGCTTCCCGGCCAAAACCAATATCGTGAGATTTCAAGCTGTTCAGA
The DNA here is from genome assembly GCA_002722175.1 of Magnetovibrio sp. Taxonomy (GTDB): domain Bacteria; phylum Pseudomonadota; class Alphaproteobacteria; order Rhodospirillales; family Casp-alpha2. Next base: position 2,027 of record PBKU01000013.1, on the reverse strand, counting down.
TTGCGGGGAATATCAGGCTCGACGAATGAACGCTCGCTACTGCACTAAGGATGGCAATATTAAAGGTCATGTGCATACCCTTAACGGGTCCGGCCTAGCGGTCGGGCGAACCCTTGTAGCTATTTTGGAGAACTACCAGCAATCAGATGGGTCTGTTCTCATCCCCACTGTTCTTAGGCCTTACATGGGCGGCATGGAAACCATAAAACGTCGATGAAATTTTTGAGGGAACGGACTATTCCAATAGATTTAAAGGATGCACGAATACTTCTAACCAATGATGATGGCATCCGAGCACCAGGCCTGAAATGTCTTGAAAGACTTTTGCGCCCACTCGTTAAAGAACTTTTTGTGGTAGCCCCTGAAATAGAGCAAAGTGCTACGAGCCACGCTCTTTCGTTGCGTAGACCTTTACGCATTCGAGAAATTTCTAAATTTAGGTATGCAGTTAATGGAACGCCAACGGATGCAGTTCTGTTAGGAATAACAGAGATACTCAAGGGTCGTTGTCCAGATTTTTTATTTTCTGGTATTAATCGCGGAGGAAATTTAGCGGAAGATGTTACGTATTCAGGTACTGTTGGCGCTGCAATCGAAGGAACCTTGCTAGGAGTTCGATCAGTTGCACTTAGTCAAGTTTATATTGACAATCAGCCTATTAGGTGGTCGACGGCAGAGAATTGGACTCCAAAAATCCTTAAAAAACTTTTTTCAATTGATTGGCCAGACCGTGTTCTACTGAATGTAAATTTTCCTGATTGTGATGCTTCCAAAGTGATTGGTGTTAAGGTTTGTAGACAAGCTCGCAGACGAGTTGGGCACATGCTACAGCGCAGAACTGACCCACGTGGCGAGGATTATTATTGGATTGGGTCACAGATAGAGGGAGACCGTACTAGAAGTGACACAGATCTACATGCTTCAAAATTAGGAGCAATTACAATAACACCTTTGTCGATCGATCTGACTGATGTAACAATGTTAAAGCGAATGAAGGCGTTGTTCGGCGGTTGATATGAATACAATGAATTTTGAGAATAAGCAATTATCTGATTTACTATTATATATTGAGCAGCAAGGAATTACGGACCTTAGGCTCATAGATGCAATAAAAGCGGTCCCACGGGAGATGTTTTTGCTTAGCTCGTTTCGCACACATGCGTACAAAGATGTGGCTCTACCTATAAACTGCAATCAAACAATTAGTCAACCAAGTATTGTTGCTCGTATGACTGAAGCATTAGAGCTGACAGATCGGACAAAAGTCTTAGAAATAGGGTCAGGTTCAGGCTATCAGACGGCAATATTAGCTTATCTTTGTCGTCGGGTTTATACAATTGAGCGCTATAGACCACTATTAGTTGAAACTACCGAACGTCTGAAAAATCTAGGAATTAATAATGTGACCACGCGCCATGCAGACGGCTCTCTAGGCTGGGTAGAGCAAGCACCTTTTCAGCGAATTCTTGTTACAGCTGCGGCAGCTGACATCCCACCTAACCTCCTTTCTCAGTTAGGTAAAAGTGGAGTTCTGGTAGCTCCTATTGGCCATGATAAAAAAGATCAGCGTTTAACACGTATTCGTCGAAAAAAAGATTCTTTGGAAAGTGAAGATTTGGGGCCAGTTAGTTTTGTTCCGCTGGAACTTGGGGTAGTAAGAGATTAGCATTTGAAATGATGGGGTTGCACTGCACAAAAATCAACTGCTTGGTCTTAATTCTTTTGCTAAATTTGCTGTTAGGGTGTGGCGGGAGCGTGTGGACGACACCAGACCTTTTAAAAGACATAAATCAGCCTCAAAATGCACCATTGCCGCCAAATCAACGGACAAGCAGTGTTAGAAACCACGATTCTTCATTGAAAGATTCTGTGGTAGTTTTGAAAGGCGATACTGTTTTTGCGGTTGCGAGGCGTTACCGGGTTACCCCAAGTGCGATAATTGATTCGAACAAATTATCTCCTCCTTTTCACTTGGTCGCCGGCAAAAGAATTATAATACCTAGTAACAAGCTTCATAAAGTAAAGCG
>PBKU01000012.1 GCA_002722175.1 Magnetovibrio sp. | reverse complement strand
CGACGATAACGTCGCAGGAGCTTTCCGTGCTGTGCTTCAAAATTAACAGCGCGTATTATTTCAAATGCCTCATGCAAATCCTGATCAAATTTAGGGTCACGATACTCCATTTTTGCAAAGACATGTTTAAACGACTTAACGCGCTCACGAAATATTTTCCTAATACTGTTGTCGACCGAAGCTACTCCAAGGTCCTCAGAAACGGCCACCCGCAGTTTAGAAAGATCAACAATAGGAAGAGGTTCCAAAATTGAATTCTCCCTTAATCGCGAAAATGGGTCACGGCGGTCATATCCAATCATGGCGCCAAGTAATAATATAGCGTCATCTACAGTCCTACCCATAGGACCCAAAACAGAATACGGACTTAGTCCCACCGTGCGAGTTTCATCTGGCACGAACCCAGGTGACGGCCGAAACCCTACGACCCCGCAAAAACCTGCCGGAATTCTTAAGCTGCCACCATAATCCGAACCGGTTGCCAAAGGGACCATGCCGGTTGCTAGAGCAACAGCCGATCCGCCAGATGACCCCCCGCACGTCAAATCAGGGTTAAATGGATTCCCCGTAGCCCCATACACCAAGTTGGTTGTATTTGCGCCGGCACCAAATTCGGGTGTATTTGTTTTTGCAACAACAACCCCTCCAGACGAACGTATGGAAGATATAGTCCGCTGATCGCTTCTTGGTATATTGTTCTTGTAGAGACGTGAACCAAAAGTTGTTTTCAACTCTTTGGTGACTTCCAGATCTTTTATCCCAATAGGCAATCCATGTAATAGCCCAAGATCTTCACCTGCCAGAACCGCTTTCTCTAACCTTTTAGCTTCCTTTCGAGCTTTTACGTAATTTTTCACTACGATGGCATTTAGAGGCTTGTTGCACCTTTCAATCCGATCTATGCAACTAGCTAAAAGCTCTACTGGGGAAATTTCTTTAGTCCCGATCATCCTTCTGAGAGTTGTCGCTGAGAAATCGCAAAGCGGTTTCATTCTATTTGTCCTAATCAATGTATATTCGATATTGGCTTGTCATATACTCTGCATTGCTTCCTGGCATTACAAATCTTGTTCATATTTAAGGACTTTCAAAAATACAATCTGACTATTTAAACTGAGTGTCAATGTTTGCAAAAAATAATAACGTATCGCTTTATTTCATAATTACAGGGCTAAAATTGAAATTTATTTAGTCTTTGTCGTACCACTTTTTTTTCAAGTATCGATAAAAGATAAAGCACCCGATCCCAATAACTAGATACACAAATTCCATAGCGTCAGGCTCCAACATTAGGATTTAAAAAATTAAAATACCCAAGATGGAATATTTTGGTTATGCAGTTCACGCTCACGTTCAATATTCTCTCTCTTCCATTAATCGTGATTGCCCTGAAAATGAAAACGTGCCCGAACTGGCCGTAATTGTGGCCGATTTAAAATGAAATCTGCTGCACGGGCAGCCATCATTTGCACGGGCGCGTTTAAATTACCGCTAATGATGGTTGGCATGACAGAAGCATCCACGACCCGTAAACCGCTTACACCATGCACACAAAATTGGGAATCTACAACAGATTCTGCGTTGTTACCCATTCTGCAAGTACCACATGGGTGGTAGTCGGTGCCGACATATTGGGAAATCACGTTTTTTATATCACTTTCTGTTTTCACGTCGGGCCCTGGCACCAACTCTACGCCGCGATAATCATTAAAGGCCGGTTGATCAACAAGTTCACGGGCTTTAAGCACTCCCTCTGCAAGTTCATTTAAATCGCATTCTTCGCTCAAGTAGTTAAAATGTAAAGCAGGTTTAGTCGCTGCATCAGAAGACTTTAATGCAATATATCCGCGGCTGTGGGGGCGCAACTGATCAATGTGGATAGAAAAAGCTTGATTAAGTTTGAGATGTCCCCCACTCTCTTCCGCTCCCACTGGCCCAAAATGGTACTGTATATTTGGATAGGCTACCTGGGTATTACTTCGAATCAAGCCACCGGCCTCCCAAATATTTGAAGAAGCAACCCCAGTTCGATTTACTAACCATTGAAGGCCTGAAACAGCTTGCCAGAATGGATTAGAAAATTTGTGAATTGAAACGGGTCTTTTACAAGCCCATTTCATAATAACAGTAGCATGGTCTTGCAGGTTACGACCAACACCAGGCAAATTAACTATGCATTTAATATCATGCTCCCGCAAGTGGTCTGCTGGGCCGATACCGGAAACCATAAGAATTTGAGGAGAGTTAATTGCTCCACCAGCAAGAATTACTTCGTTTTTAGCTCTAATTATCTGTGTTTTCCCCCGATGCTTAAACTTAATTCCTGCAGCCCTTCCATCCTCAAAAACAACCAACTGCACGAACGCTTTTTCTAATACTGTCAGGTTATCTCGTCCTAATACTGGGTGCAGGTAAGCAACAGCTGCACTGCAGCGCCTTCCATTGCGTTTAGTTGAATCAAGCCTTGATACCCCTTCTGGCTTATAGCCATTTAGGTCATCCGAACTACCCTGACCCGACTCTCGACCTGCGTCCAAGAAGGCATCATATAATGGATTAACAAAGGCCCCCTTGGAAACCGAAAGAGGGCCATCCCCGCCACGCCATTCATCTGCCCCACGATCACTAGTCTCTCCGGCTTTGAAATAGGGTAAACATTGTGCAAAGTCCCATAATGGCAAATCAAGTTCTGTTGACCACCGGTCATAATCCAATGGGTGACCGCGCATGTAGACCATTGAATTGATTGACGAGGACCCACCAATGACTTTTCCGCGTGGCGCACTGATCTGCCGGTTAAGAAGATAGGGTTCCTTTTCCGACTGGTAATTCCAATTAAGATTAGTATTACGATAGGCATAATAAACACCCGCGGGAACATGAATCATAGGATTCCAGTCCATAGGACCAGCTTCCAACAACAAAACGGAGGACAGCTTTTCTTCGCTCAATTTGTTTGCAAGGACACAACCGGCCGAACCTGCACCCACTACAATATAATTATAATCGTTTAAAAATCGCATCGTATTTTGTTAGTTCTTCTACCCAACAGAACAATTTTATCCTTAAGGTTTGCTAGCAAACTTAATCAGCTAAATCTGACTAAGGTATCTATTTGAAATTTCTTTGTCGATCAGGGCAAAGTAAAACCTATTATCTCTAAGTTCCGAAATAGCTGCGTTTTTCTTGGAGAGCAATAAAAAAGCATTCTACCATAAGCAAAAAATCAAACGACTAAGCAGAAAACTTTAACCTATAAATTACCAAAATTTTTTTGCAAAAAAATTGCAGTCTAACTTGAGCAAGTTAGCGCTTTCAATATAAATGGGCCGTTCCAAATTTAAGTATCAAGTTATTATTCAGAAAAGAAAACTAGCCAATTTTCACTGTTCAAAGTGAAGGGTCAGGTGACACCCTAATTATCAGCTTCCCAAAATTCGTCCCTCGAAAAAGCCCTAAAAAGGCACCCGGAGCATTTTCTAAACCGTCTATAAAATTCTCTTTATATATTATCTTGCTATCTTTGACCCAGACGGAAAGTTTTTGTAAAGCCTCCTGCTTCTGGTCTTCAAAATCAAAAACAATAAATCCACGTAAAAGCAACCGCTTCGTCAGCACACTTCGAAAAAGTACTGGCAATCGATCAGGGTTATCAAATAAACCAACTTTGTTATATGTGGAAATCAGTCCGCATACCGGCATTCTTGCAAAGTCGTTTAACAAAGGGAAAGTCGCATCAAATGTCTTGCCCCCAACATTTTCCCAGTAGATATCGACCCCTTTTGAACATACGGTCGCAAGTTGTGATTGGAAGTCGTCGTCATTATAGTTTATGCATTCATCAAAATTGCAAGTTTCAGTGACATACGAACATTTTTCATCTGTCCCGGCGATACCAACAACATGACATCCAAAAATCTTACCGATCTGCCCAACTGTTGCCCCCACAGCCCCGGATGCTGCGCCAACAACCAGAGTTTCCCCTGGACGAGGATCAGCAATATTCACCATGCCCACGTATGCCGTAATCCCAGGCATTCCAAGAACACCTATCGCTGTTGAAATAGGAGCTTGATCAGGATAGAGCTTTCTAAGATTCTTGGCTTCTAAGGTTGGCCTTTCTTGCCAACCTGACCGGCATTCAACAAAATCACCAGGTTGAAAAAGAGAAGAGCGACTTTCTATTACTTGGCTAACAGCCCCAGCGGTCATCACCCCGCCTACCTTAACAGGCTCTGCGTAGCTTTTAACGTCATTCATGCGCCCACGCATATATGGGTCCAGAGACAAATAAATTGTCTGGCACAAAACTTCGTCATGCTCCGGTTTTCGTTCCGGTCTTTCAATCATTTTGAAGTTTTCTTCAGCAGGAAAGCCGTTTGGCCGTGATGCCAATATAATTTGACGATTCATCTTTTGAGCTTTTTTATTTTTTCCTCAAGAACACCTGCACAAGATATTAAATATAATTTAACTAGAAAACCATCAATTATTCACTAAAGTTGCTCTAAAACTTTTTCGGGCGATGATACTCCGTAGGGGTCATCGTCGCTATTATCGCAAAATCCCGGTTCTTCATACCATGATTCTACTGTTCCGTCATTAACGACCGCTGCATATCGCCAAGACCGCATACCAAAACCAAGGTTATCCTTATAAACTAGCATACCCATTTTCCGCGTAAACTCTCCGGCACCATCTGGAATTAGAACAATTTTTTCAATATTCTGATCTTTTTTCCACGCATTCATCACAAATGCATCATTAACGGACACACAAAAAATTTTATCAATGCCCTTTTCACTGAATTTTGAATGAAGGTTCTCATAATTTGGTAATTGGTATGTTGAGCAAATGGGAGTAAACGCACCCGGTAACGAAAACAAGATCGCTCTTTTCCCGGCGAAGTAGTCTTCAGTTTTAACGTCTTGCCACCTATAAGGGTTTGGTTCACTAATATTCCCGTCCCTCACCCGCGTTTTGAACGTAACGCTCGGGAGTCTTTTATTCAACATTTCAACCTCCTAAAATCTAAAGTCTGTTTGGTTGGCTAGCAGATCAATCCGATGACCGTCATTTCACTCTTTTATTGTTGAACTACAGATCACTACAAAGGGTTTCATTTATGATAAATGTCATTTTTTCTCGCATAACTCTCTTCATTTTTTTCGAGTGGCCTAAAATACGGTCGTCCGCTTAGAATGAGACCAGCCCTTTTAAGAATAATGGCAAATTCTTCACATGGCTGCTGAATAACCCTGCACACTGTATTAGGCATCCAAAGTCTTAGATAAGGACCGATATTATCCATCTTTCGGTTTTCCTGAAAAATGCTAATTAAAGAAAGAAAACGGGTTTCTTCAGAGCTTAACTGTTGACACCTGACACATCGTATATTCTTTATCCCACAGTCTAATGACGCATAGATAGTCATTATTGAATCTAATATGGGATAAGCCATTGGAATCCGGGCAAGCTTAAAACACTCACTCAGAACCGCATGACTGTTTCCTCCAGAAACAAAATCACGTACCCATACCCTGACACTCCAGACAACAAGTTTGTCAGCAAATTTCAAATCATTAAACAAGTCTGGCAATTTTTGTTTCACGTGATTTTGCGCTAATACGGTTAACTCGGAAAAATTTTTTCTACAAAACTCTTAGTCACTCCATATGTACATAATGCAAATAATAATTAATTGCAATAACCTTTATACCCAACAGAGACAACTAAAAACAAAAATGCTCGTCGCCAAACTGTTCCAATATACTCAAGAAAAAAGGATGCCTAGAACCTTCCACGATGTGATTTACATAGGAGATAATTAACGGAGACGAAAAAACCGTCTCCGTTAATTGGACAAGCTTAGAAAGTTGAGAAAATGCCCTTCAGTTAAATATTGCCGCTTTTCAATTCCTTCGCTAAGTATTCAGCTTGGCGAATAGCTAGAGAAACGATTGTTAATGTTGGGTTTGCTGCGGCACCTGTTGTCATCACGGACCCATCGGACACGAAAAGGTTCCTGACGTCATGGGCCCGCCCCCAACGATCAAGCACTCCATCCTGTGAACGCTCACTCATCCGCATAGTACCAAGGTTGTGAGTTGATGGATACGGAGGGGTCCTCCAGGTTTGAACTGCCCCAACAGATTTATACAGTGCTTCGGCTTTTTCGTAAGCATACGTGCGCATTGCGATATCATTTGGATGATCATCAAAATGAACATTAGGAGCCGCTAAGCCCCATTTGTCACGGGCCGTATCTGAGAGAGTTACTCGATTTGTTGCTTGCGGCATATCTTCCCCAACAAGCCACATACCGGCCAGATTTGCGTACCCGTCAAGCATTTTAGTAAACTCGGCACCCCAGCCACCCGGTTCTAGAAAAGCTGCCATAAATGGTGGGCCAAGTGCTAGAGTTTCCATATAATAACCCCCAACAAAACCTCGAGCAGGATTATTCTTTACTTCATCTGCAATGATGCCAGCCATAGTTTCCCCCCGAAAGAAATTCACGGGCTTTTCAAAACGAGCATACATAGATCCCGTCATATGACGCATGTAATTTCGACCAACATGCCCTGAACTATTTGCCAGCCCATCTGGAAACGTGGGTGATGCACTGAGGAGCATCAAACGCGGAGTCTCAATAGAATTGCACGCCACTATTACGACTTTGGCAGCCTGCTTGTGAAGATTGCCCTTTGCATCAATATAGAGAACACCATCAACAAGCCCGGAGGAGTCATGAGTGATTTGAATTACATGAGACTCTGGCCGGAGATCAAGAAGCCCGGTTTCAAGTGCTCTTGGAATTTCACGCACGGCCGTATTCCATTTTGAATGATTTTTGTCTCCTTGAAAATTAAAACCATCCTGAATAGAACCAGGACGGCCATCATAAGGCTCTGCATTAGTTCCATAGGGACCTGTTGCATAGTATTTGTATCCAACATTTTTTGCACCATTAGCAAAAACTTTATAGTTGTTATTTGCTGGCAGAGGCGGCCGACCATGCCTGTGAGTTGAGCCAATGGCCTTTTCTCCCTTATCATAATAGGGAGCAAGATCGTCCAATGAAATTGGCCAATCCAGCAGAGTTGCCCCGTCTATTTTCCCATATGTTGAAAGTGTTTTAAATTCATAATCAAGAAATCGAGGCGTGGCACCTGCCCAGTGAGTAGTTGTCCCGCCAACTGCCTTTACAAGCCAAGTTGGAAGCCCTGGAAAATCTTTAGCCACCCGCCAAGAACCACTTGTAGTCCGTTTGTCCAGCCAAGCCATTTGCGAGAAAGAAGCCCATTCGTCATTTACGTATTCTTCTGATTTTATATGACGACCTGCCTCCAAACAAACGCACGGAATGCCAGCTTTCGTCAACTCATAAACGGTTGTCCCGCCGCCAGCTCCAGACCCAATGACAACAACAGCTTTTTCTTTTCTATCAATTTTTTTCATAATTTTCTCCTGCTCTAGCCGTTATATTCTGTAATTCGTGGTTCCGGCAGCCAGCTGAGATCATTAAAGCCACGGTTAATATATCCTCCCTTATCGAAGCTAGATCCTTCATAACCTAGCAACCCCCATACCTCATGATCGTTGTAAAGAGCGACAACAGTAGTTCCGCGTACATGCTGAAAAAATTCCGAATCCTCTATACCTTTAAGATATTCTGTTGCAGCCACATCATTCAGACTATTGAAAGACTTAGACTGTAATTGGCGTAAACCATCACGCAACATCAGAGCTTTAGCCGGACTTTTGTTTGCTTTTTCAATAACGGCATCAGCGGTCCGCTCATATGGCCCGTCCGGAAATCGGCTATGCGGATACATAACCCGAATCATCTGCACTAAATTTTTTCTGTCATCCGCGTTTGAACCTACTTTTATATGTGCTCGAGAAGTTCCTACCCCTAACCCTGATAAAATGATTGTTGAAACTGAACACAGCAACAAACTTCGTCGCGAAATAGGCATTTGTCTCTCCCTTTGTCACTCCATCCTGGCAAGGTTTGAAAGCTGGATAATTCTTTGTTTAAAAAAAAGCCAGCACCGTCATTCTCCATTAGAAGGCTTCAAACAAACCGCACTGCAGTTCTAGATGCTCTTCAAATAGATGCTCTTCAAACCAGCCATAAGATAAGATTTAAAAACGTTCTTTCATTAAATTGCCCTCATCATTAAATAATAATAATAGTTATTATCATTAATAATAATTCTTATTCTCATCATTTATTGACCGAATAGTCAACAAATATTTAAAAAAAATACCCTATCTAGATTTTGATTGCTCTTTTCTACTCTTGTCATAGCTGTAAAAATCAATTGCAATTACAGTTTTTTCATCCGTTTTTCGATTGCCCGCATGTGACAATGTTTTTTTACCGTTCACGATTGTAGTTCGTTCATTGTCGCAACGATAAAGTTAGATGACCGAAGTGATTTTTGGTTTCATTAATTTATCAATGAATTTTTATCTTTTTTCCGCAAAGATAAAATATATCTAAGCATTAACATTGGGCGTGTTGACTAATATGCGAGTTACCCTCAATACCAACGACCATCTTTGCTAAAAAGATCATTTCTTGAGGAAGGGATTATGACCAATTCAGTGAAGCAACAAAGCCGGAGACTAGCAAAAAAACTTCGACGCAAACGCAAACTAGCCAAGATATCAAAAACAACACACCACTCACGAAAAAATAGGGACCAAATCCAAAGAAAACATTCTACAACTAATACGCTAAACCTAGCTCTTTCGCATCATAGCGAGGGTCATCTGACCGATGCAGAAAAGCTTTACCAAGAGGTTCTAGACATTGAGCCGAACCAACCTGTTGCTCTGCATTTCCTTGGCGTAATTGCGCACCAAAAAGGAAACAATCTGTTAGCTGTCCGTCTCATATCAAAAGCACTTTCCACTACGCCTGACTCCCCCTATCTTGATTACGCTGAAGCAAACAATAATCTCGGCGTTGCGTTCTATGGGCTGAAACGCTTTGAAGACGCTATAAACTCCTCTAAACTGGCTATTTCTATCAATCCTGTTTATGCGCTAGCTCATAACAATCTCGGAAATACACTTCGGGAGCTGGAGCGTTTTGATGAAGCACTAGTTAGCTATAAAGAGGCATTAACTTTAGAGCCCAATTTCCCTGAAGCAAGACACATGGTTGATTCTTTGTCTGGGCGCACTTCCAAACTTCCCCCACAAAAATATGTCGAAACTCTATTTGATGGCCATGCTGAAAACTTTGACGCTTCAATATCGCAACTTGAATACAGGATACCTTTTCAGATCAAAGAACTAATCACTAAGCTTAATATTTCTGGGGAAAAATTTGAAAAAACAATTGACCTAGGATGCGGAAGCGGGCTCGCTGGAGATCAACTTAGAGATATCAGTGAACACCTTACGGGTATCGACTTATCAAAAAATATGCTTTCTATTGCAAAAAAACTAAAAGCGTATGATGTCTTAATTTTGGGCGATATTGTCAAACTCCTCGAAAAAACGAAAGAAAAATACGATCTATTTGTGGCACTTGATGTGTTGATATACATCGGCGACCTCTCAAAATTATTTAATGCCGTCAGAACTTCTTGTTCAGACAATGCTTTGTTCATATTCTCTGTAGAAACCAAACAAGATGGTGAATACTCTTTGTTGTCTTCTGGGCGATATGCGCATTCCGACACTTATGTTTCAAACATTGCATCAGATAATTTTAGATTACTCGAATCCAGAAAAATTAATTTAAGGAAAGAGAAAGGTCGTTGGATTCATGGAAAACTATTTGTTTTTCAAGCTTCCTAATTGACTAATGAGTAGTGGATTCTAAAAAACAATCAGAATGCACCGGGTACAAAGTAGATTTAAAAGCAGAATTTTAGAAAATGCTAATATGTTGAAATATTTAAGTATTGATGTGTCGATTTTTCCAAAATTGGTAGTTAGCAGAAATATTTTATTTTGAAACAATTGCGAAATCAGGTAAGCATTGTAAGATGTACAATATTCTTACATTCAGTGCCCGTAGCTCAATTGGATAGAGTATCTGACTTCGAATCAGAGGGTTGGGGGTTCGAGTCCCTCCGGGCGCGCCAATAAAATCAATAGGTTATCAGGAATTTTCTAGCCTTTTGTTTTTTGAAAAAGTCGTTTAGGCTGCAAACCATAAAAGGAAAGCGAAGATGGATCACGATATTAACGACAGGTATATGACTTTAATTGGTCGTTTAAAGCACTGCCAGTCAGCCCTAAATTGGATTGCTATTTTATTACTTGTCCTGAATTTTCAGGTTCTGACCTTCAGCGATTGGTTTAAAAATACATTCAATTGATGCAGTCTGCTGTCTGCAACTCCCAGCGAAAACCAACCGCAGCCTAAGTGACATTGTTTTATTTATAGGGCGTGTCGTAGAACCCAAATAATTTTTAAATTTAGACGGAAACCCTTAGTTCTTTTTCTTAGTGCACTATACAAATGTAAGATAAAGAGAAAGCCATTCGCCACTTATCTGAACCTTTTTTATTCACTACCCTCTCTATAAAGGGACCTGACCGGAGAAATTAAATGAAAAACAAAGTAAAAAATTTGCTTCGTAAAAACGGGTACCTGGTTGGAGATGGCGCTATGGGGACAAATCTCTTTACATTAGGGTTGAAGTCGGGGGAGCCACCAGAAATTTGGAATATCAGCAATCCTGATAAGGTCAAACAAATTCACCGTGAGTGCATTTTGGCAGGTTCCGACATAATTTTAACCAATTCTTTTGGTGCAAATCGGTTCCGTTTGGAACTTCATAATGCACAGAAAAGAACGAGAGAGCTTAATCTCACCAGTGCTAAAATAGGCCGGAGTGCAGCTGACGCAACCGATCGGGATATTCTAGTAGCAGGCTCAATTGGCCCAATTGGAGAATTCATCGAACCTATTGGAACCTTATCTCTCAATAACGCTACCAAGGTGTTTTCTGAACAAGCCAAAGCATTACAATTTGGTGGAGTTGATGTGATCTGGATTGAAACAATGTCATCGATACAAGAACTCCTTGCCGCGATAAATGGCGCAGTTTCTACGGGGTTGCCAATTATTGCGACAATGAGTTTTGATACGGCCGGTAAAACAATGATGGGAGTATCAGCAAAAGAGCTAATGACTTTTCGCAAAAAGATGGGAGACAAAATTACTGCTATCGGTGCTAATTGCGGAGTTGGACCCGCTACCCTAGTTTCAACCATTTGTGAACTAGCATCAAATTCAGACGATAAGGATATTTTAGTTGCTAAAGCCAACTGTGGCATACCAGAATTTAAGGAAGGGAAAATTTGTTATACTGGAACTCCGGAGATGATGGGAGCTTATGCTCGTCTCTCTCGTGAATCTGGAGCAATGATAATCGGTGGTTGCTGCGGAACGTCACAGGTTCACATTAAAGAGATGGCTAGGATACTCAAGAAAAAGAAACAAGGGAATATGCCTGACAGAGATTTAATCGAATCACAGCTTGGAAAAATTGACCGACCTAAAAAGCATAGTAAACGAAGATCTCATACTCGTCGTCGACAACCACTTTAATTTTCCTTCCAATAAGGAAACCGGTAATATTGACATTCAGACATACTCTCATTGCTCTTCTCGTACCACTGACTTGGGGCTTTGGCTTTGCCCTAGCAAAGTCAGGATTAGACCATTTTTCCCCGTTATTTCTAATGGGCATACGGTTCTTGATTGCGGCCTTTGTGCTAGTCTGGTTCGTACCCATACCGAAGGGCTATCTCACTCAGATATTTTTGATCTCCTTTATCGCGGCGACGCTCCAATATGGACTGACTTTTTCTGGACTCGCGAGGATGAGCGCCACACCAGCTGTGCTTCTGATCCAAGTCGAAGTAGCCTTTGGTGTTATCATGGCTGCGCTGCTACTAGGAGAAAGACCAAGCATACGTCAAATTATAGGCATTGCAGTTTCATTTTTTGGTATTGTGACGATTGTCGGTGCCCCTTCACTGAAGGGTCAGATGTTGGGTGTATCACTGGTCCTGAGCGGCGCTTTAATTTGGGCGCTTGGTCAGGTTCTAATCCGCCGTTTGAAAGGGGCGCTTTCGGGTTTTCAGCTTACAGCATGGATCGGAGTCATGGCGGGCCCCCAAATGATCATTTCAGCACTTTTTTTTGAGGATAATCTTCTGCTGCAGCTTACAATGGCGCCAATGTCAGCTTGGGGAACAGTACTATACCTAGCATTAATAATGACCGTTATCGGATATTCAGCCTGGTATTACGTGTTGGCCCGCTATCCGGTGCCAATGGTGATGCCGATCCTGCTACTCCTGCCGGTTGCCACCATCCTTGGTGCCGTAACGTTTCTGGGCGAGTCGCCTGATATGACTGTTCTACTTGGCGGAATAATTGTAATTTTTGGAGTTGGTAGTATTATTATAGAGCCTAAAGCCCTTTCAAATAGTGAAAGAAAACCTGCTGCTAGCCGGTCAGAAGGCAAGAGCCTAGATACCTATAGTGGCCCATCTGGGAATTAGGGGCAAATTCCATGTATGGATTTTCAAGCAACATTGCGACCCAAAACTCTTCATTAAATGACCAAATTTCTGGTCAAAATCTTCTATATTAGTACTGGATTGGTCAATCACGGCAATATGTTCTTTTCCTCACCCCAGACATGTTTCGAACAACAAATCGAGCTGTCGTTTCAGGCTTTTTGAAAATGATTAGACCTTTTTCAGAAAACAAATAGCAGCGCCAAAGGCCGTTAAAAATCCAGCTAACGGCAGGATCGTGACTGCGTATTTTTTTGGCATATAGTTCTCTTTGAACTCAATACCTTGTGAAGTAAATTCAAAATGCCACATTTCCCAATACTTGCCACGCATGCCTTCGACCAGCTCAATTCCATAAATGATCAGAATTATCCCGACCAATATAATTAGAAGTTTCCAGAACTGCCGTATATACAGTGCTAGCCTATCGGGTAACTTTTCGTAAATTAAATTCAAAGCGATGTGTTCATTATCTCTCGCTGTTAGCGAAAGCGCTATGAACATCAACCAAATATTACTTAATACAGTTAAGAGATCCCCCCAAACAGGTGGATTTTCGAACACATATCTCATGAGAACAGTATAGATGGTGAACCCAACCATCAAAGCCAAGAACAGTGAACACACTAACTCCAAAGAACGATGAACAAAACGATCAAAGTTATTTAAGAATTGCAACATAGCTTTCAACTAACTCATTACCTGGGGAAGAAACATCGTCAACTCCGGAATGACGAGAATGAAAAATAAAAGTAAAAATAGTCCTGCTAGATAAGGAATTAATGCCACGGCTACCTTTTCTAGTCGAACTTGGGCGATGGTTGCAGAAGTGAAGTAGGCGACACCAACTGGCGGTGTTACCGAACCTATCAAAAAGCCAACTATGACGACGACTGCTGCCTGAACCTCAGGAAAGCCAGCTTTAGCCATAACACTTACTAAAACTGGACCAACGATTATTATATTCACTGCGGAATCCATTACCATTCCAAGCAGAAAGATGAAAAGCATAACTGCCAGAATAAAAATAGCGGGGGAATCCGCGAGACCCAGGAGCCAACTCTCAAGATCATTGATTGCGCCTAATGAGGTAAGCAGCCAACTAAATGGTCCTGACGCGGCTATGATAATAAAAACCATTGCCGAATTACGGAATGCCCGCCGGAAAGCGCCAGAGCATTCTTTCCATTTAATAGTTCGGTATACAAACACACCCGTGAATAACGCGACCATTGCTGTTATAGCACCAGCCTCAACGACCGATGCTATGCCTCCCATGACTGAACCAACCAAAACCACTGGGATTAACAGAGCAAACGAGGATCGATACATCTCTCTCCCTACTCGCCGTATAGAAAAACGCTCATCGCTCCGCTCAAAATCATTTTTTATGGCGAAGTAGTGGTTAATTAGCATGATCACAGCGCCAATCAGCAGGCCCGGAATAATTCCAGCCGCAAACAACGATGCGACCGAAATCTCCGTCGCATTAGCAAGGACAATCATCATAATACTGGGCGGAATGATGCCTCCGATGGTGGAACTAACGCCCGTAACAGCAGCAGAAAAGGCAGGAGGATATCCAGCCTTTTTCATAGCTGGCAACACTAATGCGCCCACTGTAGCCGTGTCAGCTACTACCGACCCATTCATCCCAGCAAAAAACATACTTACGAGCACATTAACTTGAGCCAAACCTCCGCGCAACCGGCCAATCAGTGCTCTGCTCAATGCAACGAGCCGGTCGGTAATTGTCGCACTTGTCATCAACTCACCCGTCAACATAAAGAAAGCAATCGCAGTCAATGGAACTGAGTCAATCGCGGTAAACATTTGACTGGGGATTAAGACAAGAGGTACTGCGTCGGTGATCAAAATATAAAAGAAGGGTATTAGAATTAAAGTGAAGCCGATGGGAGCACCACAGAGGATTAGAAGAAGCAGTATGCCCAGTAGAAAGATGCTTTCCATGGTTGCTCACATATGATGATTTTTTTAGGAAAAGATCATCTAGTGCTAACCAGTAGCCTAAATGATCTTTTCACGTGTTGCTGATGAATGATTTACAGAGCCCCAGCTTTTTCTAGCTGAGCCACAAAACCATCCATTCCTTGCTCAACAAGTACTCTTCTGGCGACATCGGGTTCAAACGTACCCTTTGCATCTAACCAAGCACCGATCGCGCCTTCTCTCCACTTGGATAACTCTGCCTCGGTTGGTTTATACCACTCTTTCACAGACGCTTTAATGGCAGCCTCCCCTTCGGATACCCAAGCGTTATCCAACTGATTGACCTTTTCGCCGTAAGCATCAGCGGCTTCGTGTAACCATTTCTTCTCTTGAGACGACAATGCGTTGTACTGCTTTGCATCCATCGCAAGAATATTTCCAGACCACATGCCACCAATCTCAGTATAATATTTCGCCACTTCATGAAGTTTTGCAACGTGTTGCCAAGGACTAGCAACATACTGACCCTCGACTACACCCGACTGTAGACCCTGATATAATTGGCTCCAGTCATAAGGAACGGGGGTAGCACCCCAATTTTTAACGAGCATGTACTCAACCGGACTCTTGGTGACGCGCCACTTAAGACCTTTCATATCGTCAGGAACCCGGACTGATTTGGCCGCATTTCCGAGCTGCCTAAAACCACCGCTCGAATAGACAGAAAGGCAAATATGACCCGCATTCTGAAGTGCCAGTTTGCACTGTCTTTCTGCAAGCCATTCGTTTGATATTCGTTTAGCGTCTTCGAGTGATTTAAAGATGAAGGGCAAATCGAAAATTGCGAGTTCTGTACCGAAATTGCCATAGTTTGCCGTGGAACTGGTCCAGAGAGCTATAAGTCCTTGGTTGGCCTGTTCACCGCACTTCTGTTCTGCGCATAAGCTTCTTTGATAGTGCGGTTCGATCTTCATCTTTCCACCGGACGCTTTCGCCATGGCTGGTATCAGCGCCTGATCTATGGCATCCCCGATCGGCATACCCAGCCTACCAGTAGTTCCGAGTTTGAGTGTTTTTTCTGCCAAAACTGCTTGTGAAGCCACCACAGTTACCGCTAAAACAACAAACTTGGCTATATTTTTGAAAAGTTGCATGATCCCCCCAGTCTTTTTAATAGTTGTCCGTAGAGAGTCACTCTGGTTTTAATAAAAGTCAAGATTGAATCTTGGATTTGATTACAGTTTTGGCTTCAAATGGAGATACGAATGAGTTCTACAACCACTGATGATCTTATTATGGTAACCCGAAGCCACCACCCTACTTTGGGTGAACCATACAGATTCTCGCCCTCTGAAGAACAATTAGCCAATGTGATCCAACGTGTCTCGGAGTATGTTTGGCACGAAATGCCAAATGACGGGGGCTGGGATTACGGTACCAACCTTCACTATCTACAAGAGCTCTGTCATCATTGGATACATGAATTTAATTGGTGGGACCATCAAGCTAAGTTAGATCGATTTTCGCACTACCGGACGGAGATCGACGAAATTGAAACTCACTACATCTTCGAGAAAGGTAGTGGCTCAAACCCCGCCCCGCTTCTGATATCACACGGTTGGCCAGGAAGTATCTGCGAATTTCTTGACATTATAGAACCACTGGCTCATCCCGAACGATTTGACGGCTCAGTTGATGATGCGTTTGATGTAATCGCACCATCTCTTCCAGGATTTGGTTTTTCTGAGAGACCACTTCGTCCAATGGGCCCCCGCGGTATGGCTAAGCACCTTGATAAATTAATGACAGATCATTTGGGTTACAAATCGTATATGGCTCAAGGCGGTGACTGGGGAGCAGCAATTAGTTCGTGGCTTGGATTTGACTATTCTGAGCACTGTAAGGCCCTGCATATCAATTTTCTCACAATGCGACATGCGAGAGGACCGCAAACGATTGAAGAAAGAAACTGGGCGAAGAAGTTAGATCAGGATCAACAAATAGAAGATGGCTACAGGACAATCCAAGCGACGAGGCCACAAACACTGAGTTATGCCATGAATGATAGTCCTGTTGGTGTTGCCGCGTGGTTGATAGAGAAGTTCAGGTCATGGTCAGACATTCATGACGGGGATATAGAAAGTATCTACTCTAAAGATGATCTTTTATTCCATGTAATGATTTATGTTCTAACTCGAACTTTTAATACTGCATCCTGGATTTATTACGGTCGACGAGAAGAAGGCGGCCGAATCCTCTCATCTGATGAAAAAAAGGTGGAAGTGCCCACTGCATGTGCACTTTTTCCGGCCGAAATGTTAGCGTGGCCGCCACGAACCTACGTTGATCGTTTGTATAACGTGGCACAATGGACCGAGATGCCGCGCGGCGGGCATTTTGCAGCAATGGAGCAACCGGACTTGTTGATCGCAGATATCCGAAAATTCGCCCGCAGTCTGAGATAGAGTAAACCCGCCCATAACTCCATCATATACATCAACTATTCATTCTAACCCCGTTGCACTTACTATAGAGAAGGAGAGCTTCATGTCCCAGACCAAGAAACATTTCTATTCAATCAAAGACACTATCAGCCTCACAACACAGGCGTTTATTGACGGCAACTATTGTGGCGCCATCGACGATGACAAGCTTGAAACTTCAAATCCGGCAACTGGTGAAATCATTGCCAGCTTTGCCCACTGTAAAGCCGCTGACGTGGACCAAGCTGTCGCTGCTGGCCGCCGTGTTTTCAATGAAGGCACGTGGTCACGTTCAGCACCTGAATATCGTAAGGAAACGCTTTTAAAGCTAGCAGCACTGGTTGAACAGCATAAGGAAGAACTTGCTGTTCTAGAAAGCATCGATGCTGGAAAAACGATCACTGACTGCCTGGACGAAGTTGGCACCGAAGCCCCTGCTTTTTTCCGTTGGTACGCTGAATTGGCTGACAAGACTTTTGGCAAAATTGCCCCGACCGGAGATGATGCAATGGGCCTTATAGTCAAGGAACCAGCAGGTGTTGCCGGGGCTATTCTACCGTGGAATTTTCCATTCCTCATGGCAGTGTGGAAAATTGCGCCAGCACTTGCAGCTGGCTGCTCGATTTTAGTAAAACCCGCCGAACAAACCCCACTTAGTACCATCAGGCTTGGGGCATTACTGAACGAGGCCGGTGTGCCTCCTGGCGTGGTCAGCATTCTGCCTGGGCTTGGCGAGACAGCCGGTCAGGCGATTGGCATGCACAATGATATCGATACCGTTTCCTTCACCGGTTCAACCGAGGTGGGACGGATGTTTATGCGCTATTCAGGCGATAGTAATCTAAAAAGCGTTGGCCTTGAAATGGGCGGGAAAAGCCCCTTCATAGTCCTTGATGATGCTCCAATCGATGATGATCTGATTGAACATGCCGCAATGGCCGCCTTCTGGAATGGTGGGCAGAATTGTTCCGCTAACATGCGGCAGATTATTGCCAAGCCGCTCGTTGACGATTTCATGGACAAAATCCTAAAACGCGTTGCCGCGTTCCAGCTAGGTGACCCTCTGGACCCCAAAACAACCATCGGGTCAATGATCACTCCGGAACACAAAGTGCAGGTCATGAAGTATATTAACAAAGGAACAGCTGAAGGTGCCAGACTAGTCGTTGGTGGCGATGTTGATGGCCCAGGTGAGTTCATCGCACCAACAGTATTTGATGGAGTGACAAATGATATGACGATTGCCCGTGACGAGATTTTTGGACCGGTGCTAGGAGTCATGGCGGTTACATCACCCGAAGAAGCGCTAGCAATCGCCAGTGATACCGATTACGGCCTGCATGCCACTGTTTTTACCCGCGATATAGACCGGGCTATTTGGATGGCGCGGCGGCTACCATGTGGTACGATTTCGGTTAACGGTTTTTCTGAGGGCGATATCAAAACGCCGTTTGGCGGGTATAAACAATCAGGCTCGCTTGCGCGGGATAATGGAACCGAAGCGCTGGAACAATACCTGCAAACCAAAACTATCTGGATTACAACTAGCGGGTAATTTGGTAATAAAAATCCATTCATGGTAGGTTTGAATCTGGCTCATCGTTGGGCGCCGATTTATACAGATGATCGATAAGAAGATGGGTTCGCAAGACGTTGCGGCGACAGACATGATGAAAAAATATGATGAACTATAACAAGCAGAGTACAAAAAGAGCCAATAACGCTTAACTTATGTTGTTTTTTTCAGGGTTTTATTATTAAACCCTTGCTATCCTTGACGAAAAGCAGTGGGAGTAACGGGAAAAACTAGCTTTATCTCAACCAACACTTAGAAAAAGTTTAGCCTACATCATGAAAAAAACAATACTTGATCATATAGCGATATTCATATTCCGCAGAATGCAATATACCAAAATAATAGCAATCAATATGCGTCAGCCAAAACATTTTATATTTGGTAATATTACCAAAAGATTGATGGCTTTTGGAAATAACAAAATTATTGAAGATAGTGTTAATAGATTAAACGTGATTGAAGGTGACGTGGTCGTTGAAGTGGGCTCGGGAAATGGTCAGGCAATTGAAGAAATAATTAAAAGAGAACCACATAAAATTTTTGCTATCGAAATAAGTAAAACATTTTTATCTGATCTTCGATCAAAGTTTAATAATTCAAAAATAAAAAAAGAAATTTTTTAAGTAGCGAGTTTTCCAAACAACATTACGACCCATAAATCTTCATTAAATGACCATATTTTTGGTCAAAAATTTCGTTGGGCTTCAGGCCAAGTTGATCCTTGGAAAATTTAGCACTTAACCGGCTAAGGAAATACATAGGAAGGTCACCTTTTTTTCCTGAATTTATTTTTCCTCGTTCCTCTATTTCAAAAACGTCATTAACATGCTGAAATGTTGTACTTGATATATTTATTTTTCCTGGGTCACTTTTTTGTTCCATCAATGCCGCAGTATTAACCGCATCACCCCAAATGTCATATGTAAATTTTTGTTGACCTACTACACCTGCTATAACTGGACCTGTGTGAATACCGATCCTCATATCCCAACGCGGCATTCGCATTTTTTCACGTTGCTCGTTAGCACGCACCATATAACTCTGTATTTCAAGGGCAGCGAGACAAATACGGATAGCATGACCTCGGCTTTCTACCGGCACCCCTGATACACACATATATGAATCGCCAATTGTCTTTAGTTTTTCCAGATCATGACTTGAAATTATATTGTCAAAAACACAAAAATATTGATTTAAGAGTTCTATAAGGGATTTTGGTTCCATTTGTTCAGATAATTTCGTGAAACCCGCAAAATCACTGAACATAATGCTAGCTGATTTATAGAATCGGGGTTCGACTTTTTCAGTTTCAGTTAACTCATTTGCAATTCTTGCTGGTAAAATATTAAGCAGAAGTTCGTCGGATCGTTTCTTCTCTGCCAAAAGATCTTCATGCATTTTATCGCGACTGTTGATTGCAGCATTCATTTCAATGATAGTTCGCCTTAGCTCAAGTTGGGTAATAACTTGATTAGATAGCCTGCGCAATGCCTCTTGCTGATTAAGACTAATTTCCCGTACCTCAAAGTCCAAAGTACAAAATGTTCCAATTGAGTGACCTTTAGGTGTAACAAGGGGCATCCCTGCGTAAAACCTCATATTAGGTTCTTGAGTAACAAGAGTATTATTAGAAAATCGCTCATCTTTTGTCAGATCCGGGACTAGCAGCAAATCATTCTGGCAGATAGTGTGCGAACAAATAGCCATATCTCTTGGAGTTTCCACTAAATCATCAGGAAGGCCATATTTGGATTTAAACCATTGCCGGTCTTCACTTAGAAACTGGATGGTAGCAACTGGACATTGAAGAATTTCAGCTGCCAATTCTGTCAGCTCATCAAATATCATTTCCGGAGCTGTATCTAAAATATCATATTCCTTCAGGTTTTTAAGTCGCTCTTCTTCATCCTTGGGAATTGGAATTGAATAAGCCATAAAATCTATTCCTTGGTTTAATCTTGATACCTATATTACTTTTATTTTATTCTTTAGCTCTCAACCCCTCCGTATCAATACGCTACCCGATGGTCGGGGGAACAGGATCCGAATTTTGTCTCCACCGTACATCCTAATACCATCTAGTGCAGAAAAGCCCTAAAAACAAGAGGTTTTCAGAGCTACTTTCAGCTTCTTATATTGCCCAGTTAATCCGATTTCAGTAGGCATTCGAATCCAAGCGCTAGGGCAGCGGTATACTGCCCGCAATTAGATCAAAAAATTTTTGCAGAAAAAGCGACCGTCAGGGCAGCGTGGTCAGAATCGAAGATAGGGGGTTATTTATTCGACGAGCTATTTGGCGGAACCCCTAGAAGGTTACCCTGGTGCTGTTCATTCGACGCTAATGTATCGAGGAGCTCAACGACCTCGTAGATCAGTCCTTGCCTGGTTTTTGCAAACAAAACATACTCGACATCGTAGGCGTGATCGCGGGCACTATAGGCATGAAAGTTGAACCGCACGACTGAGGAAGCCTCATCTCCGATTTCGTCAAGGATCTCTACCGACACAGAGCTCGTTTTATAGAATTTGTGGAAAACAGCATTGTTGAATTTGATGACCGCCTCCTTGCCTTCATGAGGGCCGGCAATGTTGACCGCTAAGGAGTGGTTCAAACGCCAGGTTATGTCGTCCGAATACATGTTCGCCATCCCTTCGCAATTACCGAAGGCTTCAACAAGACGGCGGGCCGGTGTAGATTTGGTCATCTCGAGTCCTTTCAAGCTTATAAACGTTTGCATTAACCTCATGGAACGGGTTTGGCACTGGAAAAACTCAGTGCAATAAAAGCTTCTTGTTAAAAATTAATTTTCTCGTCTGCATCTAGCCCATCTCATGGATACAATTTATACCACAATCTCTTCCACGCTATTTCCCCCTGAGTTCCAATTCCAATTCCTAAGCGTTTACAAGCCGATATTCACTTCATTTGTGCGAAAAGATGCTCCACTAGCCTAATACATGAATGCTGTTTCTCAAACCTTGCCCCATTAAATTAAATAATGCCTGCATAGCACAATCATTATCAGGCGTCTACGCGGACCCAAAACTAATCAATAATCCCGTTGTTTCGCAGGTTATCAATTTTGTTGGAACTATAACCGGCCGCTTTAAGTATTTCGTCTGTGTGTTGGCCAAGTAGCGGCGGCGGCCGCATGGCCTCGGCCTTCGTTTTTGAGAATCTCGCGGGGTGTCTAGCCTGACGGATCGGACCTGCCGACCCATGACCATATTCAACAAGGGTTTTGCTTTCTAAGATATGTGGATGCTTAACGATTTCACTTCGAGTATAGGTTTTAGCACACGGTACGTCCGCCGCCTCAAGTCGCTCCAACCAGTCGTCTGTTTTTCCTGATCGCAGAACCTCCTGCATCAACGCAAGCCTCTCCGAGCGATGGATTTCTCGCGCTTTGGAAGTATTGAAGCGGGGATCATTCAACCACTCCGCATGCCCTACAGCTTCTGCAAACCCTTGCCATTGCCCATCAGTCACCGTTGCAACACATATATAGCCATCTTTGGTCTGATAGATTAAATCAAAGGGCGTCATCTCTTCGGGCCCCTCGACCAAATTTTCCAAAAATGTGTGACCGTCCATTTCTCCTGACCACAAAAAACTCAGAACTGAATCTAACATGGAAAGCTTGATTTCCTGTCCTTCTCCAGTACTAGCCTTAACATAGAGGGCCGCTGTGATAGCCTGAGTGATTGTTAATGCTGCAAGTTTGTCAGGTAGCATCGCACGGATCATACGCGGGCGTTCCAGATCGGAACCGCCTTGGATAGAAGCTAGGCCTGAAACCGCCTGAATAATCGGATCATAGGCAGGTTTATCTGCAAATGGCCCTGTATCGCCAAACCCCGAAATAGAGACATAGACTATATCAGGCTGGACGTCACAAATCCTCTCATACCCAAGTCCAAGTTTTTTTATTACACCTGGCCGAAAGTTTTGAATCACCACATCGGCGTTAACTATAAGCCTACGCACAATATCCACACCCAGAGGTGATTTCAGGTCAATTGTTATAGATCGCTTGTTCCTATTATTATTGACAAATGGAGCCGAGAGCGCCCCGGAATTCCGACCATAGCGTCGCATCTGATCGCCCCCACCGGGCCTCTCGACCTTAATGACATCTGCCCCCTGGTCTCCAAGAATCATTGTGGCAAAGGGACCTGAAATCATCGTTGTGAGATCAATGACCCTTACACCCTTGAGAGGTCCTTCCATTTATATCTCCTATTATGCGTCCTAGAAATCCTACTTAAAACAAACATCTTATTTAATCAGTGAATTCAAAGTTGCAGTGCTAAAAGGACTCCGACCAAGGCCGCAAATCCACTTCAAATGACCATGCCGAACGTGCCTGGTTATGGATGGAGAGATATGCCTTTGCGATGTCGTCTGGCGACAGCAATCCATCCTCTGGTTTAGCGGCAACAACTTCAGGAAAACGCTCCCGAATGGCTGGCATGTCGATTACCCCATCAATCACCACATGGCACACATGAATGCCCCTGGTGCCAAGCGCACGAGCCATAGACTGAGCGACAGATCGCAACCCTGCTTTTGCCGCAGCGAATGTCACAAACTCGGCTCCTCCGCGCACGGATGCTGTAGCACCGGTAAAAATAATAGTACCATTCCCATTCGGAACCATAACTTGCGCTGCCGCTTGGCCGACTACGAAGCCTGCATGGCAGCCTAGTCGCCACACTTTCTCAAACATTTCGGGAGTTACCTCTAAGAAGTCTTGCCGATGCTGGGCTCCAGCGTTGTAGACCACACAACTTATGGGGCCAAGATTGGCACAACGTTCAAAAAGACTATGCACTAGATTGGTGTCGCGTATATCCAGAGGTTCGACGATGGCAGTTCCACCAGCATCGCGAATCTCTCTCGCTATGCGATCCAGTCTTTCCTGCTTGCGCGCAACGAGCACAGTAGTCATACCGGCCTTGGCAAAGCGTCGAGCAACAGCGCCACCGAGTCCATCGCCAACGCCCACGACTACCGCTAATTCTTGTTTGCTCATTTAAGTATATTCCTTGTTTGTTTTTTACTATTATTGCTTCCTGCGACCTCACTGAGCATACCGATACAAGTTGTACATGCAACCAATTAAATTGTGCCTGAGAAAAGCGGGCCCGCCGGGTTAGTTATCCCTATGATATTTCTCTACTATGTATTTGATCGGTTTGTAGCAATCATTGAAGGTTGCCCGCTAATGCGGTCCATCCAAGAAGTCAATTTCGGGTGGCCGTCCCGCCAGTTAAATCCTTGAACCCATTCCTCTAGCCCGAGTCCGCAAACCATTATAATTTGGGCCCTATTCAAAGGCCCTTGCATAAGAGGACTGCCGATTTCTTTTTCCCATAGATCTGCTAGACGCCTACTGCGCTGTCGTTCGTGATTAATAATCGATTTGGATTGCTCATCTTCAGGACGCATAGTTTCTCGAAACCAAACACTGACACCATCCGTAAAGCTGCGCGCTAGGGCAGCTAATCGACGTAATTCCCAACCCTCCTTGTTATCTGGGATAGACCATATAGAGGTCTCCGCAATTTTATCAAAATACGAGCAAATAAGGTCGGAATCTTCGAAGCCCACTCCGTCTTCTCTAATTAGATAAGGAACGCGGCCAGACGGATTAATATTATAATAGGCACTGTCTTTAACGCGAAGCTCGGCTACGATTTGCTCGACCGAAGCTCTTAGGCCGGTCTCGTGAACCATAATGCGAGTCATGCGAGCAAAAGGTGAATGGTTAGCTACGTAACGCCGCATTATTAGCCTCTAAAACACACCAAAAAAACCTTATAAGAGTCGAGATCGAAGGAGTTAGTCATACCCTAGTCCTGCTTGCTGAAATTCTTTCATTGAATGATACTTTGCAGCTTTAAGATCCAGTCCTGGATAGCTACCAACTGTCAGCAATTCAGGATGCATGTTTTGGATCATATCATACATGACACCTAGCGTCACATCAGCTTGGGTGAATTTTTCACCAGCGGCAAAAGGCTTTGTAATCATATCTTCAAGAGCGCTAATAGCATTCGTAATCTGAGCACTCCAGCGATCGACAAACGGTTGATGACAATGTTCTTCTGGTCTCAAGTGGACTTCGTACCTAAGCTCCCTACCCTTATCTATCACCGATGTTGCTATCGCAACTATGCGCCGCACCTCGTCACGTAATGGTGACGACGGTGGCATTAGTGAAAGCTCAGGTCCAACGCGACAATCCAGGTAATCCAGAATTGCATAGCTCTCTGTTATAAAACTTCCATCTTCAATAATTAGTGCAGGCACTTTGACTATCGGGTTTATTTCTTTGACTTCATCAAAATGTTCCCATGCTGTCTGATGCCGCTGTTCATAGGAAATTCCATAATAATTTAGCGAAACCGCCACCCGTCGTGCATAAGGGGAACGATTCCATCCTACCAGAATTAGTTTTCCATCCTCCATTTTATATCCTTCTATTCTATTAGTACCTGGAAACTATGAACATAATTAAGTTTAGTGACCTAGAGAAAGCTTAAAGAAACCCGTTTCAGCTTAACGCATTTTGAATATCATCCTCTAAAACATTGTATAACGAAAATGCATTACTCCTTTTTTTTCTTATGGCTGTGGCCAGAATGGTCCATATTGTGCGTTGAATGATCGGTTTTGTTTCCCGTGCTTGCACCATACTTTTCTACTGTATCGCGGATGACAACTTGTTCACGGAAAGGTTTAGAGAATTTGAGAATAAGATTCCATTCTCCAGGCATGTCAAAATCGAGTTTTATCGTGTAGGTACCAGGATGATGTCCTGGTTCACTCCTGACGTGCGGCATATGATGTGCACCTGGCATGGATGGCATGTCCGTCGCAACGATAAAATCTGCACCTTCTACAATCTTAGCGCTTTGGTGACTTTTGACCTTGAAGGTATACTCATAGCCAAGGCCACTAGTTGTATCGATTGGTTTTTTTGAGTGATCCACAATTAGCCTGTCTGCCGCCTTTGCAGGTTCCACAAACGCAAAGGCATTTAGTACTAATAAAAATATTCCAAAACTTTTGTAATGGCGAAACGACATATTAATATCTACTCCTTTTTTTGTAGCGATTTTGTTGAACCAAGATAAGACTTCACTATAAGCTCGCTATTAAATAACTCTGTACCCGTTCCCGTTTCTACTATTCTCCCAGCCTCCATAAGATAGGCATGCTTGCAAATTCTCAGGGCCTTGTTAACGTTTTGCTCGACCAACAGAATAGTCATACCCTTTTCATTCAGTCGCGTGATCATGCGAAACACCTCATTAACTACTTTTGGCGCTAAGCCCAACGATGGCTCGTCGAGCATTAATAATTTGGGCCTACCCATCAGACCGCGCGCAATAGCAAGCATCTGCATTTGTCCTCCGCTTAGGGTATCAGCTTGCTCTAGAAACCGTTCCCGGAGCGTAGGAAAATGATCGAACACACTTTCTAAGTCTTCAGCAGTTTGAGAGGAGTTTGCCCCCGGACCTGCGCCGAGTAAGAGATTGTCTTTGACGGAAAGCTCTTGGAAGATCAACCGACCTTCAGGAACCTGGACAATGCCGTGACGGTAGATACGGTGACAGGCACGACCCGTTATTTTTTCGCCAAGGAAAAAAATCTCTCCGGTCCTAGCGGGAACGAGGCCACTGACCGCCATCATGGTTGAGGTCTTGCCGGCACCGTTTGGCCCAATCAGCGCGACTATTTCTCCCTCCTCGACATGCATATTTAATTCGTGGACAGCGATAACTTGGCCATACGCGACTTGAAGCCCCCTTACGTCAAGCATGGTCTCTCTCTGAACCCAGGTAGGCTTCTCGGACAGCAGGATCTGATTGCACCACACCTGGATCACCTTCGGCGATTTTTTGTCCAAAATTAAGAACTATTATGTTTTGGCAAAGACTCATTACAAGACTCATCTTATGTTCTATCAACAAAACACTCGGCCCCGAAGACGCTATCTTTTCAATGAGCTGAGCCATGTCTTCGGTCTCTTGAGGAGTCATCCCGCCCGCTGGTTCGTCTAGCATTAACAAATCTGGCTCACGCGCCAGTGCCCGAGCTAGTTCTAGCCGACGTTGCTCGCCAAGCGGTAGCTCCTGGGCCAGAGAACCCTGTCGGTCAGCTAGACCAACCATGACAAGTGCATGTTCCGCGGCGTCAGTGGCAGTTTTATCCGCAGCTTTACCCCGAAACTTACCCAACCAGCTTGCCATGCGGGGAAGACTGGTCTGTGCACCAAGGATATTATCCAAAACGGTCAAGCGCTTGAAAATTTTGAGGTTTTGAAAAGTTCGCGCAACGCCAAGATTAGCTACTCGATGGGCCGGCCAAGCAGTGATGTCTAGGCCGCGATAGAGAACGCGTCCTGAAGTGGGTTTATGGATCCCAGTAACGGTATTGAAAACTGTTGTCTTGCCCGCACCATTAGGGCCTATGAGTCCTGTTATCCCATCACTGTCTAGATGCAGGTCTAAGTGGTCAATGGCATATAAGGCTCCAAAATTCTTGCTGAGCCCCTCAATCTCGAGTAACGGTGATGAAGATGGATTTTTATACATCGTCTACCAGACTACCGCCCCTCCTAGGGTTGTCTAGTCGTTTGCGGACCCATTGAAAAAATCGATGTACGGTTTTTTCGTCTAAAAGACCTCGAGGCCGGAATATAAGAATTAATGCAACTAGGCTACCAAACACAATCATTCTGTAACCGCTGAATACACGAAGCGATTCCAAAAGTCCAATGTCGATAGTAACACCGATCAAGGGGCCTAAGAATGTGCCCAGACCACCGATCATGCCGTAGGCCAAAGAATGTACACCCAACATGACCCCGAAGTTGCGTGGGTCGATAAACGTCATAAAGTGGGCGAACAGTACTCCCCCAATACCTGCGATTGCTCCAGCTATCGCAGCGGCGGCAATTTTGTACGCAACAGGGTTGATGCCGACACTGGCGGCAGCTGTTTCCTCATTCTCGACCATTCGAAGCGAAAGCCCGAGACGAGATCGCTCGAGAACGATGAAAAAAATCAAGACGATGCCGAGGCAAAGCGCGATCAAGCCAAGGTATTGAATAGCTGAGATATCATTTTCGATGACATAGCGGATGTCCTTGAAGCCCTCAGCACCCTTGGGGCCAACTTCGAATCCAGCTACTGGAACCTGGTAGATCAGGTTGATCCAAATTTGACGAACTAATTCGGAAAATGCCAAGGTAGCGATCGCATAGTAGAGACCACCCAAGCGAAAGGCCATTAACCCGACCCCCGCCGCAACTAAGCCTGCGATAATTGCCCCAGCTAAAATAGCGGTTGAGAGATCAAGACCCAACATGGCTGTCCAGATAGCACCAATATAGGCGCCAATACCGAAATAGGCTTGTTGACCAAAAGAAATCTGGCCCGTGATAAGCAGTAAATAGGTGCTCAGAGCGACGAAAGACTCGATGCAAATTAGCGAAAGCACACTTACCATATATTCGCTCATAAGACCTCCTAGACGCCTATCCGGCCAGTTCCCAAAAGTCCTCGCGGACGAACAACGAGAAACAGGAACAGTAGAAGGAAGGCAACTAAATCGCGATACCCACCGCCGAGATACCACAATGCATTTAGTTCAACTATACCGAGTAAGAAACCACCTAGGACAGCGCCGGGAACGGACCCTATGCCTCCGAGGATCATAACAACAAGTCCCTTGACTGTTGCCCAAAGGCCAAATCCAGGCGTAATTTGATGCATGCTGGCAGCAATGAAAAATCCAACTAGGCCTCCAAATACAGAAGTTAGAACGAAAATTTGTCTCGACACCCGACCAATGTCTATTCCCATCAGACGAGCAGCCTTTGGATTTTCACCGACAGCTCTAACTTGGCGTCCAAAGGTCGTTTGAAAAAGCATCCAGTATAATAATGTCATAAGCACTACAGCGACTATAAACAAAAAAAGATAGTCACCACGTATAGAAATGGGACCCGCGATTAAAGTTGCAAGACCGGTTGGGTTTTCTACTGGAAAAAGCCGGCCCCAAGTCAGGAGTATAATTATCTCCTCCAATACCATCCAGACTGCGAAAGCACTCACCATAGAGGCTAACGGGTTATCGCTCCTTACGGCTCGGAAGCAAATTCCTTCGATGCAAAGCCCAACGATGATTGAGATAAGCACCGACACGGCGAGAGCAAGAGCCAAAGACTCGTAGATATTCAAGCTTACTGCCGTACCTGCGTAGACCCCCATCATTATTGTCGGTCCATAGGACAGGTTCAGACGGCGCATAACACCGAAAGTAAGAGTAAAACCGAGACCGAGAAGGGCGTAGGAGGCGCCAACCATTGCCCCATCCAATGTATTCTGAAAAAAATCAAGCATCACAAAGGTCTCTCAGCTATTCGCCTGCCCCACCGTCAAAAGCGGCGTAGCAACCCAAACTACTCTGGACGCCTTCATCTACAACCGCAAAGGTAGTTTCGTAATTTCACAGACCCGACGGCCACTTCAAGCTTGAAAACTCCTTTGATTGCACCACCCAAATTGCATGATGCAAAGGAATTAAGCCTTTGTGTCCGTCATTTCTTTTATGCCCGTTATTTCACCTTACTTAAGTCGAAGGGCAACTTATAATCCGTATCCCGAGCTCCCGAGGGACCGGCCCCCTTTGGCGCATCAACTATAAAAGTTACCTTTTCATTGCCGGATAGGCCATCGGTCGTAAAATCAACGAATACTGTCGCCATGTACGCGAGACGTCCTTTAAAGCCCGAATTTTCTCCTGTTACCGGCATATCGACATAGGCTGGCATCAGGTGTTTTCCATTGGCCATCAGGTGAAACCCGTATGCTTTCATAAAGTCAGCCTCCGCACCATAAAGAGTAACAACGAACTGCAGCTTCCCATCAACTTCGCTTTGGGCACTCTTTATACGTGCTTCGTTCAGCTTATGGGCCCGCTGGCTACCATACTTGCGTTGGAATTCTGAGCGACGCACATAATCGGATATAGCGAGATGTTCGGTACGCATCAGAACCTTAGGATAGCCATACGGGAGATTGCTGAGATAGTCCCAACGGAAAGCTGTTGCGTCTTTATCAAAGTTGGCCTTCCCATGAGCAACCGCCGAGTCAATTCCCTTTTGATCAAGCTTGAATTTTGCCGCATCAGCTGGCGCAGTTGAGAGGGCGATGAGTATCGCCGCTGCCATTGTCGTTAGTAGTATTCTAGGTTTATGGACAGTCATAGTCTGTTTCCTCCTCTAGTTTTTTGGTGGTGACGAATCGGAAGACCTCAAATTTGATCTTCCAAAAATAAATTTTTGTTGAATAAAAGCAACCGCACGCGCCTCCCATTTGCGTACTAGCGTCTTGGTAAGTAACCCATGCTCGCGATAGATCATGGTCAATAACATGGCTATTCCAAAAATCTCTAAACGGAATTCCTTGGTGAACCGAGCTATTTCAGGTAGCAGCGTAAAGATTAATGCTCCGAGAAAGGGCCCCCAGAAGGTCTGCCCACCGCCTATAACAACATACGCTAGCACCATTACGGTAAGAGGTATGTCAAAATCGTGCCCGGTAATAAAGGTCAATAAGTGAGCGTAAAGGGATCCAGCAATGGCCGCAATGGCAGCACCGATTGTAAAGGCGAAGACCTTCAAATAATTGTGAGACAAGCCCACTCCCTGAGCAGCAATTTCATCCTCCTCAACTGCTCGAAGTGCGTATCCGAGGCGTGATCGCTCAAGGATTGAGAAGTAAATTCCAAATATCACTACCAGCAACACAAGCCAAGCAGCAAACTCGCCAGGTGAAATATCATTCTTTACTAAATAGGTGATATGCCGAAATCCCAATGGTCCATCCGGCCCAATCCAAGGCAACTGCCGAGATACTTCATCGGCTACCGTGAAGGTTCCTTCACGACCATACTTCATATTATGTAACACGACACGAACCACTTCGACAAAGGCTACTGTTGCGATAGTAAGATGCAACCCGCGCACCCGCAGTAACGGGAGCGCAACCGCGAGTCCAACCAGCGCTCCAGCCAGTGCACCGACTAAAGTCGCCGGTAAAATGTGCCAGTCGTAGATAGCAGTCAAAGACGCTGCCGTGAAAGCACCAATCGCAAAAAAACCAGCCTGGCCGAGGGATACGATTCCAGTCATGTAACTGGAGTAGACGCTCCATGCGAGTATAGAGTTGATACAAGCTAGGGAAACGATGGTAAACCAGTAATCCATTATCGGCTCCTAAATTTTCTCTTCGACCTTAGTGCCGAATAGGCCATGAGGTCGGAACACGAGAAGCAGGAATAAAACCCCCATGGCAATCGCATCACGGTAGGCAAATGACAACAAAAATGCACTTTGTAACTCCATAAAACCGAGGATCATGCCGCCAACGATCGCGCCGGGTATACTTCCTGCGCCTCCTAGGATCATTGTGAACAAACCTTTTACCGTTGCGACCGATCCCGCGTAAGGGTTGGCCATGTTTGCCACTAGCCCTAATAAGTAACCGGCCGAAGCACCAAAGGCGCCCGCTATTACAAATGCGTATCGCAGTGTTTTTAATACATCAACACCCATTAAGTGAGCGACATCATGGCCCGCAGCAACCATCCGCAATGCCATGCCCAGACGGGTTTTATATATAATATAATACAAGATTCCTACGAGCAGTGCCGCCACAAGGGTAGTTAACACATAATCAAAACGGATCCTAAACTCACCAACATCAAGGCTGAGAAAGGTGTAAGGATTGGGAAACTTCGTGTAGTCGTGGAAGTAAAGATGAAAATAAACCTTCTGAAGCATTTCTTCGGTTGCTATCCAGAAGCCAAGTGTTGCTATCATAGGCACCAACTCATGGGCTCGACGG
Organism: Magnetovibrio sp.; assembly: GCA_002722175.1. Lineage (GTDB taxonomy): Bacteria > Pseudomonadota > Alphaproteobacteria > Rhodospirillales > Casp-alpha2. The sequence goes on along the minus strand of PBKU01000012.1, from coordinate 12,294 downwards.
ATTGGTCGGTAGCAAAGGCGTTCAATAATTAGGCTAATAAGAACCCCTGTGACTACAGCGCACGCAAAAGCGATTGGGACCGGTAAATTGAGAGTTGTCGATGTGATCATCCCAGCAAACATGCCAAAGGCAACAGTCTGGCCGTGGGCAAGATTAAGGATACCCAATAGACCCCAAATAAGTGCAAACCCTATGGCCATAAGGGCGTAGACTGAACCTAGCATAATGCCATCAATGCCCGTCTGGAAAAAATCCACAATGAAGTATTCGTCGAAAATCATGCTCTTCCCTTTGTGAAAACAGTAGCATCAACCAGATAGGCCACTATCTCACTTTGGCTTTTTAGGGATCCGCAGCATTTTAGCTGCGGATCCTGTAAGACAGACGTAATAGAAGAAAAAAACCTCCTATTGAACGAAACCACCCTTCGGTTCCCACCATAGCTTGAAGTCACCGTCTTTTATGGTCACGAAGACATACTCTCTCGAAATATCGCCAGATTCTTCGACCGTTAACGGGAGTCCCAGTGGGTTCTTCCAGTTTTTTAAGCTTGCAAGCTTGTCACGGAGAAGNCGCCGGTCTTTTGCAAGAGAANCGGATGTATTCTTGATGGGTGAATTNTCGATTGCCCATTTAATNAGGTAAATCCCCTCGTAGGCGAGATANGTNAACGCTGGCATATACCACTCACCNGTGCGTTTTTTGTACTCAGCNAACAAGCTCTTCACACCCGGGTTACGGAAAAAAGCNGTAGACGGAAATATCACGTTCTCCACTGCCTTGCCACCGAGGTCGATCATTTCGACCGCGTCAGCACCTATGTGACCGATCATATAATCTGGCTTGACACCCTGGCGCGCCATTTCCAGCATAGCACCGACGTTTGCTTGATAGTGCGAACTAAGAATAAATAAATCTGGCCGGGCACGGCGAATCCGACGAACCTGAACAGAAAAGTCTGTATCTGACTCAAACCATTCCACATATTCTTTCGTCGTTTGGTTGCGTTTTTTAAGCGAGCCTTTATAGCAGACCCGCCACGCGGCAGCAGAGTGGGCCTCGTTAGACTCCAACGCACCAACGATAGCCTTAAATTTACCGCCATTCTTCTTTTCGACCAGTTGTATAAGCTGTTCGTGCTGGTCACATTCTTTACCTGCGTTCCGAAATGCCCAAGGTGAGGTTGAGGCTACACCTGCCTTCATAGACAGAAATGACATGGCTGGAACCTGCAGGCCTTTATCACCTGGGTCATCAAGCTTTTTCTGCAATAGGCCCCACATTGTTTCTGAAACACGACTGAACTGGGTCCCAGTAATCATGAGCACCTTGTCTTTGCCCTCAAGCTTCCGAAAGATAGCAACTCCTTGATCAGGCTTTGCTTGATCATCTTCCGCTATTAGATCAATTTTCACCTTTTTGCCGCCAATCTTGATACCGCCGGCTTTGTTGATTTCGTCAACGGCAATTAATTTACCTATGTAACTAGGCTGCCCGTAGACAGCGCCACCCCCAGTAAGTGGCTCGGTGCTACCGATCTTGACGGTGCCATCGTTCTGAAATGCTCCAACGGGCGCTGCTAGTAATGTGGCAAGCCCGGCCGTTAGTAGTAAGGTTTTAAAATGTTTCATCTGTCTTTCCTCCCTTTTTAAATATCAGATTAGTCCAAATTGAGCTGCTCGTTTCATCATGCCTCCCCAAGGTAGGCATCAAGCAGGCTTTTGTTGGTCAGGAGGCTCTTAGCATCCTCCTCTACAACAACTTCTCCAACGCGCATAACATACGCGTAATCTGCAATCGCTAGAGCACCGTAAGCATTTTGCTCAACCAATAGAATTGTTGTCCCCTCATCGCGTAATTCTGAGACCGTCTTAAACATCTCATCAACTAGTTTGGGCGCTAGACCAAGGGATGGCTCATCAAGCATCATCACCTTAGGGCGGGCCATCATTGCGCGCCCAACTGCTAGCATTTGACGCTCTCCCCCGCTTAATGTTCTTGCCTTTTGAGAGTGGCGTTCACTCAGGATAGGGAAACGTGTCTCAATGTTGTTGAGGTCTGTTAAAACATCGCTGCGGTCCTGGCGATAGAAAGCTCCAGCAAGTAGGTTCTCGCGCACAGTCATGTCCTCAAGTAACATACGGCCCTCGGGTACGTGTATGACCCCCAAGCCAGTAATTTCATGGGGTTCGTGCTCTGAAATTTCAGCGCCGTCGAAAAGAATAGACCCCTCACTCGGGCGTAATAGGCCAGATATGGTGCGCAGTGTCGTAGATTTTCCGGCACCATTGGCACCTATTAGAGTAACAATTTTCCCTTGATTAACCTGTAGTGAGATGCCTTTCACAGCCTTGACTTCGCCGTAATGAACCTGAATATCGCAAAGCTCAAGCATGCTCTTCACCCGCACTACCGAGATAAGCTTCAACCACCCGTGGGTCTTTACGAATATCAGCCGGAGGTCCCAATGCTAATAATTTACCAAAATTTAAAACAACAACATTGTCAGAAAGCCCAAGTGCTACATTCATATCATGTTCGATAAGGATGGTGGTTAATCCTTTAGCGGAAAGTCGCCGCAGATCATCCATCAATTGCTGGGTTTCCACGGGCGATAGCCCTGACGCTGGTTCGTCAAGTAAAAGCAGGTCCGGTTTTGTGGCTAGTGCCCGACAAATCTCAAGACGTCGCATATCCCCAAAGGAGAGTTCACTCGCAAGAAACTCGCGTCGCGTTGAAAGATGGAAGTCTTCTAAAAGGCTCTCAACTTCGTCCCGCATAGCCTTTTCATCACGGTTACGACGCCAGAATGGGGGTACATGGTACTGAGCCTTAAAGTTCTGACCAAGCCACACGTTCTCCCAAACCGTCATTTGGCGGAATAGCCGTATTCCCTGGAATGTGCGCGAAATTCCCATACGACAAATCTTGGAGGCAGACACATTTGTGATGTTGTCGTCACGAAAGTAGGCCGTGCCCGCAGACGCTCGGGTAAACCCTGTGATCAAATTGAAAAGAGTTGTCTTGCCGGCACCGTTGGGACCAATAATACCTAAGGTCTCTCCAACCTCACATGAAAAATGGATGTCATCAAGTGCTTGTAATCCGCCAAAATTCTTAGACAAGCCGTGAATCTGCAACAAATTAGAAGAAGTCATGAGATCTTTACACCATCTGCGTTCAAGGCAGCAATTTTTTTGTCAGAAATTCCATCTCTCCAGGCGGCTTCTAACCCAGGGGCGGGGAGAACACGACCGTACTCAATCATTTGTTCAGCTTCAATATCTTGGATATACATCCAGATGTCTTCCTTACCAATTGAACAGATTTCAGCTGCGCGTTCCACAATCCTGGCCATCAATTCGGTTTTTACTTTTTCACTGCGTCCAGAGCGAATTAAGCCATGTATAAAAATGTGTGGATTGGAATTCTGTTGCCCGCCAAGAAAATGATCGCCTAATTCCTGGGACTTAAAAAATACCTGGGCGAAAAAACCTGGGGCGCCAGTGTTTGTATGGTGTGCCTCAGTAATTAATTCTGCAATTGCATTTTTTTGCAATTGTGAAAGAGAAATCCCGACTGAAGTTACGGTATAAGTTGGCATAAATCGCTACCCCCACCCAAGATACAAACGCGGCTTTAAAAATAAGCTTATTATTTAACGTCTACTCGTTTTTATGGTTCAGTCAAAGGAACCCGCAGAAACCACGCTAGCCGAAATCCGTTGCATCTGCAACAATTAAAGTTGCTACTACAACTAAAAAAGTTAGCAGCGTAATTAGCGCTTTGTGATTTTGCTTCTATGACTTATATACTTAATTAGACAGTCTTATCTGATAGCGTTTCAAATCCAATAGGCTTGTGCGAGTTGTTTTGGGAGAAGTTAATAGATGTATACCGATTGTTATTGCACACAATTTCGACGTTCAGCGCGCGCCTTGACAGTAATCTATGATGCAGCGCTTCGAAAGGAAAAGATACGTATTACCCAGTTTTCGTTATTAAGGGCTCTCAACAGGTTGGGGGCAGCGACTTTGCAAGAGCTTGCTGAAGAAGTAGTTCTTGATAAAACTACTATTTCGCGAAACGTCAAGTTGCTAGCAACAGCAGGGTGGGTAGAATTTGAAAGCACCGGTGATTTGAGAAAAAAATTGGTCAAGCTAAGTCCCCATGGCACGAAAAAACTAGCAAGCGCCACCGTAAGCTGGCAGAAAGCTCAGAAAAAAATATTGGAGTCAGCACTTGAGATCTTTTCGGTGTCAGGTAGCGATCCATTGATTGATACTCTCGAAAAACTTCAACAATTGTCTTCTACAGCCAAAACTAATGGGCATATGGATAATTAGATAACGACACCGATTCAAATACAAAACTAGACAAGAGAACACCTGACTTTATTAACCCTTCACTTTCATATTTCAGAAAGAACAAACAGGAATGCAGGTGACGCCTTTATCCTTAATACCAAGACGCCCCTTAAAGAAGGATGGCAGCAGATTATGAACGAAGGCGGTAAAAAGGACGGGATATATCTTACGACAACAGACAGATCAATCAACGATTCTAAAATCGCTGACCTCAGAGCCGCCACTACAACCCTTATTGTGCCTGAAAAAACACCATGCACAGAGAGGCTGAATCGGATTCAGAGGGCGTATATTGCAAGAAAACGGGCATTATATCATTCCATTGTTTTTCTTGATGAAACCATTGGCACCAAGAGGGTAGCTTGGATAAAGTGTAAATGATGGCCATTGCGGTAAATATTTCCGCGAACACAATCCCGATCGCTACGAAGAATTGGACAAGCATATGAAAGAAAAAGGGCGGTTTTATTCTGTTTCTCTTTGAACGGGTTTTAGTAGCGTCTAACCGGAACAATTAGTATTTAGAATCCCAAATACAGTTCTTCGATCAATATCTTGGGAATTCACATTAGCTTACGAACACTGCCTTTATTAAGTTAGCTCGCGGCGGTAAATGCGGCAATTTCTGCGAAAAATAAAAAAGCTGCCCCAGATGGAGCGCCCAAAATAATTATAACTTTTTGATATTGCAGCATAATGCGTTGGTTGCGGGGGTAGGATTTGAATGCTGTCGCCCCTATATAACCTATTCACAGTTAGTGTAGAAAAGCCCTAAAAACAAGGGTTTTTCTGCCCTACTTTCTACCCAGTATACCAACTAGTTTAACTCTGTATCATTGAGTTTGTTGTCTATTTTTCCAACTACCTGCCCTCCACTCTGCCCAATCTTCACATCCTGCTCATATCATGCCATATTAATACGATGAAACAGATTTGCAGAATGTTAGGTTTGATTGGCAGTACTTCCTGCCTAATATTGTTGATATATTGGTTAGGGGAAGAGGGAGTCCCAAATAGTTCGTTTAAATGGTGGGCCGTAATCTCTTTGGCACTTGCCGCTTTTCATCTTTATACTGTGCCGCTTAGCCAAGATAGCGATAGTTTAGTTGGGTTATGGATTGAGGCAAAAAAGGATAAGTTGAGAAAACAAATTGATGAGCTGCGACGCTAATGCACCAATTGGCGGTGTGATCACAGAAGTATTATAGGTATTCCACCCGATCAGTGTCTCAAATTCTGCTCTAATGCCGCAATCCGATCAAGTGTCGGTTGGCGTACCCTGCGTTTAGTCTCAGAAAAGGCTTTGGAACTGATTGTAGCAAGATCATTAGAGATTTTGATGATCGTAGAATCAAAATCTAATGTATTTGTGACGTGATCGAGGTAGCCAGCAAGGACCGCATCTTCGGGCGAAAAAAATTCAGCATTGATGGTTGCAAGTTGAAAGAACCTAGGATCAAGTCGATCACGCGCAAGCTCTAGGCCCGTTATAGGCAATGTTAGGCCGATGCTAGTTTCGTTTAAACCAATTCGGAAATTACCAGAAAGTCCAATGCGAGCGTCGCCAGTTAAAATTAGCAATGCTCCCATAGCGACCGCGTGGCCTGTAACCGCAAAAATAATTGGTTTTGACGACATATAAATTCGTTTTAACAATGCCATACCAGCCTCGTGCATCTGGGTTTTTTGCTCGTAATCGTCTCCCTGAATAATAGTGAGATCGAATCCACCGCAAAAAACTCCTTCTCGTCCTCGGATTACTATTGCCTGCGCCTCTTTGGCTGCGCGATTAAGTCCAGTATCAAGAGCCGCACTCATAACGGGTGAAATAGCATTTACCTTTCCATCATCCATGGTAAGCGTAGCAACCTTGCCAATTAGTGAATAAGATACAACGTCAGTCATAATTTTCCCTTTTGGTGCTCTTCTTGACAAAAAGTGGTCGGGGGGACAGGATTCGAACCTGCGACCGCACGGCCCCCAGCCGTGAGCTCTACCAGACTGAGCTACCCCCCGTACTTCAATTAGGCTTGTATACCAACAAGCACCAGAGTTAAGAACATTGGTACCATAACCAGAAAAACTGATAGTTCTTCAATTAAGGCTTGATAGATCACGACGCAAGACACGGAGGTCTGAAAGAATATCTTCAAGATTATTTACTAAACTATCGTGGTTTGATTCCCTCTTTGAAGACCGAACCTTTTCTTTATCTTGTATACTCGATCCTTTTTTCTTGATCGAGTTTGTCCCCAATACCTTCTGGGCTCCCTTTATAGTAAAGCCGTCATCGTACAAAAGCGCTTTAATACGCCTTAACCATTCTAAATCTTCCGGTCTATAATAACGCCGACCTCCCCCCCGTTTAACGGGCCGAATTTGGAGAAACTTTGTCTCCCAAAACCGAAGAACGTGTTGGGGTAGATCCAAATCTTTAGAGACCTCACTGATTGTGCGAAATGCTAAGTCCGATTTAACCACATTCATAATTCCACAAATTGCAATCAAAAATCAATCTGCTTTGATCTCTATATTATTTGTTAATTCTATTTTTTAGAACGTGTGACGGCCTAAACACTAGAACTTTCCTAGGCAAAATTGGTACTTCCTCACCTGTTTTAGGGTTGCGACCTAAACGCTCACCCTTTTGCCTAACAAAAAAGCTCCCAAATGAGGCTATCTTAACCGACTGCCCTGAAACAAGTGCCCCAGAAATATGTTCAATCACCGATTCAACCAGCTCTGCAGATTCTATCCGAGACAATCCTACTTCTAGGTATACACTCTCTCCCAACTGCGCCCGAGTTACAGTCTTTCCCGTCATTTTCCCCTCTCAAAAAAAATCCCTAAAAACGTAACCTCCATATTAACATCCGTCAATCTCAAAGGTGCATGTTTCAATAGGGCAATGACACTACCAACGAACCAGGCTTGCTCCCCAGGTCAACCCCCCACCCATCGCTTCAAGCAGCAACAAATCACCACGCTTTATTCGACCATCCTTAACTGCTATATCGAGTGCAAGTGGAATTGAAGCAGCCGAGGTATTAGCATGCTGGTCAACGGTTAGGATCACTTTACTATCAGGTATTCCAAGTTTCTTTCCGGTACCGTCAATAATACGCTTGTTAGCCTGATGTGGAACCAACCAGCCTATGTCTTCCCGCAACAAGCTATTAGCATCTAGAGCTTCATCAACTACAGAGGCTAGATTTACCACGGCATGACGGAATACTTCCCTGCCATTCATACGAACATAGCCAACCGATTGGGTTGAAGAGGGTCCACCGTCAACATACAAAAGATCTGTATATTTGCCGTCTGAGTGTAGATGAGTAGACAGTATACCGCGACCAACATTATTCCCTGAGAACACCTCACTCGCATTATTTTCGTCACCGTTTCCTGCCTGAACAACCACGGCACCTGCACCATCACCAAATAATACGCACGTAGATCGGTCATCCCAATCGAGAATCCGGGAAAAAGTCTCGGCACCGATCACCAATACTGTTTCCATCTGCCCTGTTCGCACAAAACTATCCGCTACGGATAGTGCAAAAATGAACCCAGAGCACACCGCTTGCACATCGAATGCAGCACCATTCACCATACCAATTTTACTTTGTACTTTTGTCCCAGTTGCCGGAAAAGTATTGTCTGGGGTTGTCGTAGCTAAAATCAACAGATCTACGCTTGCAGCATCAACGCCTGAATTCTCAAGGGCTCTTTCCCCTGCTTTCAGAGCCAGGTCAGAAGTTAATTCGCCTTCAGCTGCCACATGCCGCTGTTTGATACCCGTTCTAGATGTGATCCATTCATCAGTTGTACTGATCGTTGCAGCCAACTCTTCATTAGTTACAACGCGTTCCGGCAAATAAGATCCACAGCCTATAATATTTGATCGTTTCATGTCAGCAATTCATTCGGCTCTTCAAGCGCTTTTACTAATTGGGCACAATCAGATCTGATACTATCGTTAAATGAATTAGTTATCAGATCATGAGCTACTTGGATAGCATTTGCAAACCCCAAAGAATCCGTGCCCCCGTGACTCTTGACACAAATGCCGTTTAAACCAACAAACATTGCGCCATTGTATACTCTTGGATCCATCCGCATTTTGAACACCTCAAGCGCCGGTTTAGCTACCAAATAGCCTAGTTTGCCTCTTACAGTAGCACTAAAGGTTTCTTTTAATAAGGAACCAAATAATTTTGCCGTTCCTTCTATTGTCTTCAATGTAATATTTCCAGTGAAACCATCCGTTACAATAACATCAACTGTACCTTTACCTATATCATGGCCCTCAACAAATCCATGAAACTGGATTGGTAAATTTGCTGTTTGTAAAACAATAGCCGCTTCACGAACAAATTGATTGCCCTTGGCTTCTTCTGCACCAACATTAAGAATTCCTATAGTTGGTTTTTTTATGTTTAGCATATTCCTAGCAAAAACCTCGCCCATTACCGCAAACTGGACTAGGTTATCAGCATCACACGCCAAGTTGGCTCCAAGATCCAACATAACAACCTCACCACGGATTGTCGGAAAATAAGATGCAATTGCTGGACGATCAATCCCTGGCAGAGTCTTTAACACAAATTTCGCCATTGCCATCAAAGCACCGGTATTTCCAGCAGAAACAATGCCAGCAGCCTTCCCATCACCTACCGCATCAATAGCAAGGCGCATACTAGAATTTCGCCCATTCCTAAGGGCCACCCCTGGTTTTTCATCGTTGGATACGTAATCTGCAGTATGGCTTAACGTTACTATATCAGAAATACCTGCTTTTGATACTAAATAGTCTAGTTGTGCAATATCCCCAAACAATAGAAAACGGGTATCAGTCAGTTGCTTCCGAACAGCCGCAATACCATCGATAACCATTTCTGGCGCATTGTCTCCACCCATCGCATCAATGGAAAGTGTAACGTTTCCAGGCAACTGCGTGTCCTTGCTTCAGTTATAAAAAACCAACTAATGAAGCTAATCATAAAACAGGAATTTTGGCCAACAAAAGGTCCTTAGGTCAAGTAACTTCTACTATATCAACGACTTCACGCCCATCATAATAACCGCATGAAGAACAAACATGATGAGGTCGAAGCAGCTCACCACAATTAGCACATTCCGCTAGATTGGATATCATAACCCTGTCATGAGAGCGGCGGTTATTACGTCGTGATTTTGAAACCTTCTTTTTTGGAACAGCCATTTCCTTACTTCACCTAACAAAACTTACCCTGAATTTACTATTTTGGGGGGGATTAAATAAACGAAATTAACCTGAGGAGCAAGTAAATCAATAAAAAAACTTTCCTAATTTACCTAGAATCTCTGTATCGCACTAAGGCATCCTCCAAGGTACGAATTTTATTTACTCCCCATTCATTTTTGCAGATAGGTCAATACCAAGCTTATATCCTATTGACTATTTAAGCTTTACGTTACCAATTTATATCCTTGATTAATCTTGAACCAACAATACAACTCGTATACAACCAAGACGCAAGTGGCTAGCAAAAAATCTAGGAGCGTTAACACGACAACTTTTACATGATAACAATTTTTAAGCTTTAATAGAACAATAGTAGATTAAATAAATAATCTAACTAGGTGTAACTGGCTAAACCAAAAAAATAATATGCAAAAATATAGATTCACTGATAATCTTTCTAAATGGACGAAATCGTCAATCTTGATTGTGGAAGCAAACAAATGATAATTACTAGCAGGACTAAGCGTGCAGTAGGAATTTTGCTTTTTACCAGTTTTATTTTTGTTACCACTAACTGCACAGTTAGCCCCCGAATATCTTCCCGGGGGAATTCTCTTGATCCTAACCGGGTAGAACAGATTAAAGTTGGTGTGAGTAATCGTGAACAAGTTGTCGAGCTTCTCGGATCACCTTCGTCACGAGCCCTTTTCGGAAAAGAAAGTTGGTATTACGTTGCAGAACGCCAAGAAGTATTAGCGTTTTTTGCTCCGGAAGTAAAAGACCGGAACGTAATAATGATTCAGTTTGATAACACGGGAACTGTAGAAGCGATCGACAAATTTGGCCTAGAAAAAGCTGCTAATATTGTTCCTGTAAACAGAAAAACACCCACGGTCGGAAAAGAAATGACCGTGATTGACCAGATTGTTGGCAATTTTAACCGATTCCGCAACAAAAATACCGAAAAGGATAAAAAATAAGCTAGAATTGCTTGCTTTATACTCAGAAAATCGCAGATGACATGCCCACTGGCCTGAATGGCCAATTTAACACCTCACTTCCCTTAAGATTTTGCTATAATTGCCAATAAAAGTAACGCGACAATATTAATTATCTTAATCATTGGGTTAATCGCTGGTCCAGCTGTATCCTTATATGGATCACCAACCGTATCCCCAGTCACAGCAGCATGGTGAGCATCAGATCCCTTGCCCCCATAATTCCCATCCTCTATAAGTTTTTTAGCATTGTCCCAGGCTCCACCACCTGACGTCATTGAAAGTGCAACAAAGAGTCCCGTTACAATGGTACCAAGCAACATCGCGCCCAAAGCAGAAAATGCAGCTGACGGCCCAGCGATTGCACTCACTATCCAATACATTAAAATCGGTGCAAGCACTGGGAGCATAGACGGTACTATCATCTCTTTAATTGCAGCACGTGTAAGCAGGTCTACACATTTACCATACTCTGGTTTAGCCGAGCCATCCATAATGCCTGGAATTTCTTTGAATTGCCGACGTACCTCAACGACAATCGCACCTCCGGCTCGCCCTACAGCCATCATTCCTAATGCGCCGAACAAATATGGTAGTAAACCACCTATAAACAAACCAATAACAACATAGGGGTCTTGCAATTGAAAACTTACATCTACAGATGGAAAATAGTGTTTTAAATCTTCGGTATAAGCAGCAAACAAAACGAGGGCAGCAAGACCTGCCGACCCTATTGCATACCCTTTTGTAACAGCTTTTGTAGTATTTCCGACTGCATCAAGCGCATCTGTGACTTTTCTAACATTTTCCGGAAGGTCTGCCATTTCAGCTATCCCTCCCGCATTATCGGTAACCGGACCAAAAGCATCTAAAGCTACCACCATTCCTGCTAAGGCCAACATAGTTGTTGCCGCCATTCCAATGCCGAATAACCCTGCATTTAAATAAGAAATAATTATACCGCCACAAATAACAATTACTGGTAATACTGTAGCCTCCATTGATACAGCCAACCCTTGAATAACGTTAGTAGCGTGGCCCGTTTTTGATGCTTCAGCAACGCTTTTTACTGGGCGATATCCTGTGCCAGTGTAATATTCTGTAATCCAAACAATAAAGCCCGTCACTCCAAGACCGACGAGTGAACAAACAAATAGCTGAGCACCGCTAATCGTTGTTTCCTCCATTACAAAAACAGTATTCCATCCAATAACTTTAAATATAACCCCGGCAATGAAAATCGCTGAAAAAACTGCCGATGCAATCAGCCCCTTATACAAGGCACCCATAATATCTTTGCTCTCACCAAGCTTTACGAACCAAGTAGCTAATACAGATGCAACGATACAAGACGCTCCTATCAACAGAGGAATAAACATCATTATTTCTCTTTGGGCACCAGAAAAAAAGATCGCACCCAATAGCATGGTCGCTACAATTGTTACGGCATAAGTCTCAAAGAGGTCCGCCGCCATTCCTGCGCAATCACCAACATTATCACCAACATTGTCTGCTATCACCCCTGCATTTCGTGGATCATCCTCAGGTATACCAGCTTCAATTTTCCCCACCAAATCCGAGCCAACATCAGCACCTTTTGTAAATATTCCTCCACCTAATCTTGCAAAAATTGATATTAATGAAGCACCAAAACCTAAACCAACTAAAGCATTAATGATTTCTCTACTATCAACATCTAATT
>PBKU01000011.1 GCA_002722175.1 Magnetovibrio sp. | reverse complement strand
ACATTGATGCCCAGCGGATAAGATCGTTTTTCGGAAAATTCACGAAAATAGGCCTCGTTCTCTGCCTCGCGTTCCCAACCGTCACCGATGTCATTGTTATGGCAGAGCAGCGCCACCACCGTTCCGCGGTCATCATAGTAAGCCCAAAAGTGCGGTGCGTGATCGCCATCGGACGCACCATGGGCATGTTCGAAGGTAAAACCATCGCTCCAGGTCTTGAAGTCGACGACCTGCGGAAGTTCATCCAGGTCGTAGACCTGATGAAAAATGGGATGATTGAGAGACAATTCCGTGGGCTCACGGTCAGGAAACACCTGCCGCATTTCCGCCAGCAGGTTTTCCCAGGCACGTGCGGACCAGAAATCGTCGACCATCATAAACCCCCCGTTCAGCAGGTACCGGCGCAGCGCGACACGCTCGATTTCGCTCAACCGCATAGTCTGCACCCCTGCCAAATAGATGAAGGGATACCGAAACAGATCGGGATCGGAAAAACGCAAAACCCGGCCATCCGGATTGACCCTCAACGACGTCATCTGCTGTAACCGGTAGGAAAAATTCCAGTCGCCGTCGGGGTAGTCATTGTCCCAGCGATCCCACCAGCCAAAAGGACCATAAGAGTCATATTGAATGCGGACGAAGGTAAACGCATCCTGTTCAAAACCGGGCGGATTCTGCCACTGGGGAAACTCGTCGCGAGCAGGCACGCGCCTCGGTCGAAAACCCGAGCCGCCGCGCCCGCCAGAGCGTCGATTGCGATACGGTTCGTTGTCGCGCAACTGCGCAACAACCTGCTCCCGAGACAAACTTTCCGGGGGAACACGTGCGATCCACCAGAGAAGTGTCACCAGGCAACTACCAGCGATCAGCAGAACAACCGCCGGTGTGTCGAGGCTGCGAGTTAACACGAACGTTCACCACCAGGGAGAGATGCCCAATCACCGTGCGCTTCGATGATACCGCATGTGCCGCCACGGCGACTAGTCGGCCGGTCGCCAGTTCCCTGGCGCGCGAACAATTTCCCGCACTTTGCAGTTTCCGTTCTTTATTGCGGCTGTTTTTTCTTGACAGCAGGCAGTTTGAATTCTGCCCCTTTGGCGGCTTCCCATTTCTGTTTCTGGGCGGGGGTCAACAGTTTTATCGCGGCAGCCCGCGACTCGCCAAGAAGTTTGCGGACCTTCTGCTGGGTTTCCTTTCTGCTCTCGGGTTTCTGCTGCGCCCGCAACAGTTCCGTATCGTCTCGTGATTTGAAGGCCAGATCGCGTATCGCGGCGCGCGTCTCTTTCGAAAGTTCGAGGACAGGCCGGAGCTCTTGACGGAGCAACATCCAGGCGCCCGATGTCCACTGGATTTCGATCTGGAAGAGACGCTTGTTTTGTTCTTCGTTCAGTGTCCTGGCCAAGACATTACGCAGGGCCCGCGTCGCGGCGGACTGTTGCTCACGCCGTTGGGAGGCACTCGAGAGTTGCCGGGCTTTCTGAAGCTGCTGTCGTGCCTCGGTGACCGCATGATTCACGTCTGCCACCTGGCGTTCGATCAATTTGAGTTCCTTGTGCACCGCGCGCGAATCCGCCAGAACGACAATGCCGCGATTGCGCCCTGGTTTCTGCTGATCGGTACCTTGCACTGTCACGGGAATCGCAAACAGGAACACGATGGGTAGACGCAACATACGACAGGCCATTCAGGGGCTCCTATTCTCCAGGATACGCCACTCGCAACACGAAACACCCAGGATAATTCGACACCTTGCTTTTCGCCATCAGTGGGTGTTTTTTTTCACCGCGCAGGTGGGTCCTGATAAGGCACGACAGGTCACTGCACGCCGATGGGAATATTGACGACTTGTACCTTCCACTGGCTAAACTGGTCGGTCGTTTTGAGTACGCCAATCGTATCAAAGGCATATCGATTACCACGACCATAAACACTGTCCGGAGAGACGTTCCAGGTCCACACCGACCCCTCCGTGACTTGTCGAACAGGCTGCGTTTCCACAAGTCGTTTCAGGACGTCAGGCGTCGCATTCTCCTGTCGCACGCTATCCCCGCTCTGCCAGTGGCGAAAAGCGCCCCGAGACGTAATCAACCTGTTCATCATCGGGTTCGGCACGCTGGAGTGCTGGTGCGCACGGAACACCGCGTGCAACTGCGCGGCGCCCCGACTGGCGTAGCGCAACAAATAGGCCGTCGAGGTTTCTCCAAACACAAATGCCATCCGGTTGGTGTTGTACCCCAGCGGTGGAGCGTCATTGAAAAGTGAATAATCGCTCCACATGAATCCGATTGAATGCGGCGTTGTCGGGTTTTTGGGCTGAAAATCCAACATCCTCGTCAACAAGAGTTGTCGGGTCCGAGCGTCCAACGGAGAAACCCACTGTGGGTGCGTCTGTTGAAATTGTCGGCGCGTAATTTGCCCCAGCAGCTGATAACTCACGCTGCCGGAAGCGTTCAGCAAGTCGTGCGGGTCGTATCCTGGTTCCATGCCTCCATGATTGCATTGCAGGTAGTCCTTACCCACCCCTACATAGACCACGACCGGAAGGAAATCAAACATCCGCCAAATGGGTAGCGGATTGGTGCCCGGTCCATACTTCGTCCGTAGTTCATGAAGGAACCCATAGTTGGCCGTGAGCAGAAAATCCTCGTGATTTCCTCGTGCCATCAAGACCTGGCCCGGATTCTCGACCGCCAAACGGAAAAGCGTATAGAGCACTTCCACGCCATAGGCACCACGATCGGTGTAATCGCCCAGGAACACCAGATAGCAACGGCGACTCTTGAGGCGAAAACCATCCATTCGGCCGTTTTCGTTGAGCCACTTGAGCATGCCCATGAACGAGCGAATGTCCCCGTGAAAATCACCATGAAAAACAAACTCGGCCCCGGGCTCAGCTGCAACCCTCTGCGCAAACGGCTGGAACGGGGTGGGCGGCCGAGTGAAATAACTGCGTGTCGTATCAAAAAACTCGTTTTTCTTTGGCGCCGGTCCCACCCAGTGATCGGACTGGCCAAGTGTCCCCTGACGGTAGATTGCGACCATGCGATCCAAGAGACGTTCCAGGTCTCCGAGGTCAGGCAGAGGCAGCACAGAACGCGCTGGAAAGCGGCCGCTGAGGGTCCGATTGGATGGAGCGCGCAGACAACGTTCCCTCCACTCGCGATAACTGATCTCCTGGCCAAGGCCGGCCGTCGCTGACAAGGCGAGCAGGGACCAGATCAGGAGCCCTTGCGCGCGACAGCGCTTCACGATCGATTGCGTCATGTTATTCCCTTTCCACACGCGGCGGACCAGCGCCGCCAACGGTCAGTCTACGTTCTGCCCTGTACCTCCAGCACGACAATGCCGTACTGAAGCTACCGCATCTTGCCCCCCCTTTTTAGCACGCGCCGGTAATTAACTGAACATCGAACTGTCAACGACTGTCCCATTGTAGGCCGGCAATTCGTAGCTGACGCCGTCCTGCCGTGGCTATCTGTCCACCCAAGTGCTGGCGTAATGTACCGATTGGCAATAGTCTCTATCCATTGGAATGATTCCTTCTTCCCAAGCAGAACGACATGCTCATCACGACTCGATCCCGGCCAGCGACCACTGATCGCACCAAAACCGTCGGGCGAACAAGTCTCGTTGCCTCCCCCATTCTGCTCCTGCTGGTTGGCACCCTGCCACTCACCTTCAACAGCTCCACCTGCGCCCAAATGGCAAACCCTCGCATTACCGCAGCGCGACAGTCTGCTTTGACCTGGACGCGTCTCCCTGACCTCCCCGACCCGTTGGGCGTAGCGGGTCCCTTTATAGGCGTCCACAAGGGAGTGTTGGTAGTGGCTGGAGGTGCCAATTTTCCGCGACCGATCTGGGAGTCGCAAAAACTCTGGCGCCGCAAGATTCATGTTCTGATCAGGCAAGGTACTCAATACAAGTGGATCGACGGTGGGGCGCTGCCCATCCCTATTGCGTATGGTGCCGCGATTTCCACCGACAAGGGAATTATTTGCCTGGGTGGCAATCGGGATGCCACAACCTTCGACCGTGTGTTTGCCCTGCACTGGGACCCGGCAAGCAAGCGGGTGACGCAACTGGACTACCCGCCTCTCCCCAGGCCTTGTGCGTATGGCCAGGCCACATTGATTGGCGACATCCTCTACCTTGCAGGAGGGCAGCATGGTGCGGGGCTCGCCTCCGCGATGGCAAATCTTTGGGCACTCGATCTAGCGGGCGACGTGCCACCGGCCAGCCGAACCTGGCGGATTTTGCCGCCGTGCCCTGGTGGCCAACGCGCCTTCAATCTCACCGTATCCCAGAACAATGGCGCCGACGACTGCCTCTATGTCATTAGTGGGCGGCGTCAGGGCCAAGATGGCGTCCAGTTCCTGCGCGACACCTGGGAGTACAACGTACGTTTTCGAAAATGGCGGCGACGCGCTGATGCGCCACGCTGCGTAATGGCCGGAACCGCCATCGCCGCAGCCAACCGGAATGTCGTTATTCTGGGCGGCGCCGACGGTACGCTCTTCGACAAAGCCGACGTTCTCAAAGATCGGCACCCGGGATTTCCCCGACAGGCCTGGCAATTTGACACCGCAGCAAACAGCTGGATTTCCGCCGGCGCGACGCCGCAGAACCACGTCACCACCCACGCTGTACGATTCGGTGCACATGTGGTGGTCGCCAGTGGCGAAATACGCCCGCGGGTGCGATCGCCATGGGTCTGGCAGATACAACTTCCGGGCGTTGCCGCAAAGGCAGACCCCCAGGACTCGTCGGGACGACCCATCTCTCACGGCGTTCCGCGGTACGTTTCCACTGCCCGCTAGTAACAGCCCTTAATGACTGAACCCGCACCACCAAGACCATTCCCGCAAATGCAATACGAGCATCGTGGAATCACACCTTGCGGGCACACAAGCGAAAATGACCCGCCAGGGCTACTGCCATGGCCAATCGATGGTGCGCACGGGTCGGACCCCAAGGATCAAGGGCCTGTACGCCCAGCACGCGCAGCACTTCATCCAACGAACCGGAGGCCGCGGGCGTTTTTCCGCATATCGACTTCAAAACCAATGTCCGGCCGCACGGCCCAACCGCCTGCTGCAACAACTGGGCCGTCCGCGCGTGATAGACCACCAATACATCATTTGGCTTGAGAAAATGGCGCCACTCCTCCTGAAACTGCGTCCTCGTTGAACACATCTCTGGTGCGATCCCTGACAGCTGCATGTGTTCACGGACCCGGTGTGGGAGGGTAACTGCCTGCTCCAATACCTGCTCGAAACGTTCGTTTACGTCCATTCTTTGGGCAAGCCAATTGACGGGTTGCCGCAGGTCCGCTCCCACCTCTTGCGACTTTGGGGGAGCCTCGCCGTAGGCTACTACGAGTTGTGATGCGGGCAAGAACAGGGCACGTGGGTACTTGTGATAACCTCCACCCGACCGGACCCTCTGCCGTGTTCCCTGCTCCCTGCTCCGCCGCGCCATTTGCGCTGTCACCATTGCTTCGAAGGCCTCCAGTAGCTGGTCCAGACCAGGCGTCTCCGGTTCCAGGCGCGACAACGCCTGCACTGTCGCCTCCACTGTCGACAGGCTCTGGGGAGTGGGTTCCCGTCGAATCCGATATCGGCCAGGCTGTGCTGGAGCCAGCCGCAACCTGGGCAGCGTTTGCAACTGGCGGCAATCCCGGACAATTGTTTTTGCCTGATGCCATGTCCCGTCAACCACAATTAACTGCCCCGGCGGCGGTCCGACGTGGTACCGTATGCCACTGGTTGCGTCCTCCTCGGGGTAGAGTAACACCGCGTCCGGCTCGACAGGTAAGTCTCCGGTCGCGAAGTCGCTGTTGTGCCCCACCACGATTTGGCACCGCCGTAGGCCATGTTTCACGATCCGCGCCGTGTTGAACGGGTGAAATCGTTCGGCCACATGCTGCAAAACAAGCACCTGAGTGCGATTGGAAACACGAGGTATGGAATCGCAATAGCAGAGCTCAAGCGGACGAAAACAGATATAGCAGCGGTGTTGCGTCCTGCTTTTCAAGAAACCTTACTCCCCATGGTCGCGGCAGCGCTACAACAACCGGTTTGACCGTTTCGATCCGGTTGGCAAAGGCAGTGAACCCCGGAGTCACTGCGCAAAGATTGCATCATACGTCTCATGGTCTGCGCTATGTCAGTGCCCTCAGGCCGGCCAGGCCGCGACCTGAGGGAAACGGCACTCGCCGCGACCACACTGTCACGTTCAGATGTGGCTGCATGGCGGCCACACATATTTGCGGGAACAGCTTCCACCCGGCGCACTAACACGCAGGCTGCTGGCCCAGCCTCGCGATGATGTGGCGCTCCTGCTGAACGCCTATCGCGTTCGCCTGGTCGCGTAACCCAGCCCCGGAGCGCGACGTCCACAAATCGCTGCGACCATGGGTTTACGGTCGCAGGGACGTCTTCGCTACAAATGCTTCTCCACAAATATCCAGGCAGACTCATCATCGAATTCGTGTCCGCCTTCAAAAATGACGTGTTCAAATTTCTCGGATACGCCGAGCTTTTCGTAAAACTCGGCGGCCCTGGGAGCAGTTTGTTTCCCCATTTCGCGATGGGACGCGTTGTCCCGTGAACCTGCCTGCACCTGGTGGGCCCGAGGACAAATCAAGGCCACCAGATCCGCGTCCCGAAACCAGGTAAACCGGTTCTGAAAACGGAAATCGCCAGGTACGGACAGTTCTTGTTTCGCGTAGCGTCCCTCCTGAACGCCAAAATAGCAGCTGGACACCGACACTTTGATGCGACGATCCAGAGCCGGTGTGACTTGCGCGTAATAGCCGCCGTAAGACAGGCCTACCATGGCAATACGCGCCGCATTTACTTCAGGACGTTTCTCAATGACGTCTAACGCATAGGTGATTTTCGCCACCTCAACCGCCGTAATGCTGGTTCCCACGAGTCGCATCCGGGCGTCTATCTGAGCCCGAATGTCGCGGGGGTATCCCTCGGCTCGAAACAGGTGCTGCGGCGCGTAGACGACGTACCCTCGTTTGGCAGCGCCNCGAACCATGTCATGGTAGTTGGATCCGCCGTTGAACAACGCCACCTCCGGCGAACCACCCCCACCGTGCATGGAAATCACCAAGGGCGCGGAACCTTTCAGCGCTTTCGGGACAATGTAAATTCCCTCCGAATGAACACCCGGCAATATGGGGATCATCGCCCTGTAATAAGTTCCCACCGAGTCGCTGCCGATTTGCGTGAAGGTTGCCTTTTCCTGAGGGCGGGCACCTGGTGGCGGGTAGCCAATGCTGTCGGCAAACTTCATTCGTAATGTTTGGGCAGAACGTTCAAACGACTTCGTCGAGGAATAATCCGGCTGAAACACGACGGCCAGCCGGGACCGGTCAGCCGCGATCACTTTGATGTACTCGTCTAACTCTCGCGCCTGTGCGGTGCGGAGCGGATTGCTTTCCGATACTTTCTGATTGAAATACCGCGGCTCCTGGGTGTGGCCTGTGCTCCCCAGTGCCAAAAACAGGGCCGCCAGCACAATCCAGCGGTGGTGACAAAAGCAGCTATTCATAGGTGAGTCCTTCATTCTGGTCGTTCCGTTGCAGGCAACGCTGCGTACCGTTCCCTAACATGCCAGGACAACCACCGAGCGCCAACCGCCGTACGTAAATCAGACCTGCGTGACAAGCGTCCACACGAACTGGCCAACTCGGCCAGGAAGCTGGCATGGCGTGTTCCCGGATCTCCAACGTCAGGCAATAACGTCGTGGACAACGCGGCCGTGGACGTCCGTCAATCGACGCTGCAGGCCATTGTGGTAGTAAGTCAATCGTTCATGGTCGATTCCTACCAGGTGCAGCATCGTCGCATGGACATCGTGAATCGAAAGTGGCTTTTCCTCCGCCTTGTATCCGAAGGCATCCGTCGCTCCATAGGACATGCCGCTGCGCACCCCCCCACCTGCGAACCAAACCGTAAACCCTTCGGGATTATGATCACGGCCCGTATTGCCCAGCTGGAACATCGGCATCCGGCCAAACTCCGTGCAACAGACGACCAGTGTTTTCTCCAACAGCCCGCGTTGCTTCAAATCCTTCAACAAACCAGCTACAGGCTGATCCAGAACCTCGGCGTGACCGGGAACCAGCTCCGGCATGCTGTTGTGGGTGTCCCAGTTGAGACGCCCCCCCGACGCATAGGCACCGTTAAAGAGTTGCACGAAACGGGTGCCACGTTCGACAAGGCGCCGTGCCAGAATGCAGTTGGAGGCGAAATCAGCCTTGACACGATTCTTGGAGTCCGCTCCGTACAATTTCTTGATATGTGCTGGCTCACTCTGGACACGCATGACTTCAGGAACGGACAACTGCATCCGGGCCGCCAGTTCATAACTCGAAATCCTCGCCGCGAGGTCGCTGTCCCCCTGAAAGTTTTGCCGGTGCCCCTCGTTCAAACGGTTCAGTGCGTGCAACACCTTTCTGTTGGCCTCCGCCGAAATCCCCGGCGGGGGTTGCAGATGTTCCACCGGGCGGGTCGTGCTAAAGGCAGAACCCTGGAACGCCGCGGGCAGAAACCCATTCGTCCAATTGTTCGGACCGGATTGCGGGGTACCACGCGGGTCTTCGATTGCCACAAAAGCCGGCAAGTCCTGATTATCCGTCCCCAACGCGTAAGACACCCAGGATCCCATACCCGGATAGCCTTCCCGGTTGAACCCAGTCGACATCAGGTTTTCACCTGGCCCGTGCGTGCTCGACTTGGTGTAGACCGAGTGAAGAAAACAAATGTCATCTACGCAGCCACCTAAATGGGGAACGATGTCGGAAATCATTTTCCCACACGCTCCCCGACGGCGAAATTTCCAGAGTGGCTGTTGCAACGCGCCATTTTCGCCCTGAAAAGAGATCAGCCGTTCATTCCCCGGCAGTGGTTTTCCATGGAACCGCACCAGCTCTGGCTTGTGTTCCCAGAAATCAACCTGACTCAAAGCACCCGCGCAAAACACGACGATCACATTCTCGGCACCACCCCGGTAGTGTCCCTGTCGTGGTGCGAACGGGTCCGTCGGATCAAACGCGACACTACCCTCACCACAGTCGGCCCCCGACTGAAGTAAATGCGTCAGCGCTATGGCGCCCAGACCACTCCCTGTGTGTGCGAGAAAATTCCGCCGACAAAGCATGTGATCTCGTATTGCCATCGATTTCCGTCGTTATTGAATAAACACGAACTCATTCAGGTTCAACAGTATCCGACACACGTGCACCAGACCCTGCTGCTCCGCGACCTCGACCAGCACGCTCATCTCGCCCGCCCTCAGTGGCCGGCCCAATGCCCGGCGTGCGGCGACTTCAACTTGCCCCTGAACCGCGGCCTCTTTCCGGCGCGCCAGGTCAGCGAGAAACTCGGCCTGTCTGGTAACAAACGGACTATTCAGCAAGCTTAGCGCCTGCCCCGCACTCGTACTGACGGTCCGCTTGGGTGTCATCTGGCTCGCGTCAGGGCAATCGAACACACCAAACACACCAACATACTCCAGCCGAACCTTCGCGCCGTAGATCATGCGTCTCCAACCATCAGGACCGAATTTCACCCGCGGTTGTTTCTTTTGGAAGATGTTTGTGGTCTTATCAAAGAACGAGAAACTCGGCCCGCCCATTCGGCGGTTCATTTGTCCGCTAACCAGTAATAACGAGTCGCGAATCGCCTCAGCAGACAACCGCCTCGGAGGAAATCGCCATAAGAGACGGCAATCGGCATCAACCTGCTCTGCCTCGCGGCGTGACAAACTGGCCTGGCGAAATGTTGCCGACGACAGCACCCGGCGCTGCAATTGTTTGATCGACCATTTCTGGTCGATCAATCGTGTCGCCAACCAATCAAGTAGTTCAGGGTGTGACGGACGCCCACCATTGATGCCAAAGTCCGACGGCGTATCCACAATCCCCGTCCCGAAAACATATTGCCACACGCGGTTCACCAGCACCCTTGCTGTAAGCGGGTTGTCAGGCGATGCGATCAAATGCGCGAGGGAGAGCCGGCGTTCCGACTCGGAAGCATCAGGTGCGATTGCGGCAGCACCGAAAAGTGCGGGCCCCGCCGGCGCAATAACCGGTCCTTTTCCAAGCGGGTCTCCACGCACCATGAGAAATGTTTCCCTGGCTGGCGCAAACGATCCCGCGAAAATTTGTGGCCCAGCACCCAGTCGGTTGTACTCCGCTTCCACCGCTCGCATTTCGGCGTTCGCGGCCACAATTGTCCTCGTCGCCTGCCGATCCAGGCCGTTCAGTTGAACCGCCTTTGCGGGGCGTGTGTCTTGAGGGTGCAGCATCCGCACACGCGAGTCCACCACCTCGCGCCATCCGTCATCGCCGACCGCCACGTCGATACGGTAATCCACGGGCACATGAACGCCACGCGGCTTGATCACCATCCGGTCGACCCGGTAGGGACGGTCGAAAAAGATTTGGATCCAGACGTCCTCCTTATCGACCGAACGGAAGAAGAGAAACAGTTGTCGGGTTCCGTCCAGCAACAGCTCTGCCGTCTTTCCCTGATTCGCTTTGGCCGTCGGGGAAGAGGTGGCTCGTGCGCCCCGGTCACGGTGTGCCACATTCGCCGTTTCTCCGGCCGCGCCAGCCACCGACCAGACTTCCACATCGTCCAGCTCGATGACTCCCTGGTCGTTCGCAGCACGGATGCGGAGTTGCACCGCATCCGTCAGCACTGGCGCAAACGTTTCTTCATAGGAATGAAAGTCAATCGGTGGTTGCAAACCGTGACGCGCGCGGAGCATTTTCAACCGCTTCCGCAGCGCGACCAGACGTGGTTTGAGTTTCCTGGCCGCGGCTGCCATACGGTCGTTCTCAACTCCCTGCTGTCGGCGACTCCCATAAGATGTGCCGGCAAACACCGCCTGCATCGCATAGTAGTCACGCTGCGTAAAGGGGTCGTATTTATGGTCATGGCACCGTGCACACCCCAAGGTAATTCCCAGAAACACCGCGCTGGTCGATTTGATCATCTCGTCCAGCCCGTCCTGGTATTGGATCGCCGTCAGGCGCGGGTCCGGACTACGGTTGGTATCGTGGGGTCCGGCCACCAGGAACCCCGTCGCCGCGTCAATTCCGAACTGGTCACCCGCGAGTTGCTCCACGACCATGCGGCTGTACGGCCGATCCTCATTCAACGCGTTAATCAGGTAGTCTCGATAGGGGTAAATTTTGCCGTTCGCCCCGTTCACTTCATAACCAGTCGTTTCAGCGTAGCGCACGCAATCCAGCCAATGCTGAGCCCAACGTTCACCATAGTGCGTACTTGCCAGAACCGCGTCAATCATTCGCTCGTACGCATCCGGGCTGTGGTCATCAAGAAACGCTGCGACTTGCGCGGGCTCGGGAGGAACCCCCAGGGCTACCAGGTACACGCGGCGCATTAACTGCGTGCGACTTGCTTCCACCGAGCGCGCCAAACCAGTCGCCTGGAGATGCCGATCGATAAAGGCATCCACTGGGTTCCTGCGTCCCCAAGGCGCACTCACTCGCGGAACGGACGGTTTGTCAACCGGATTGAATGCCCAATGATCGCTCCGTGGATTCCGCTCCTGCCCACGCGGTGGCAAAGCGGCGCCAGCGGCAATCCACGCGCGGACACGTTCCTTATCGGCCGGATCCAATCCGGTTCCCTGGGGCGGCATCCGTTGGTCCGGGTCACTCGACGTAATCCGCTGCCAGAGGTGGCTCGCCGCGGGATTCCCGGGGACGACCGCGTGCACCCCCGAATCGCCGCCTCGCACCAGGACATCAAACAAGTCAATCCGGTAGCCGCTCTCCTGTTTACTTGGACCGTGGCACACAATGCATGCCTTGACCAGGACAGGCTGAATATCCCGGTAGAAGACGCTGGCGACCTCATTGGCCGCCCCACCCGCCGGCGCACAAGTTGCCCAGATCAGAACCAACGCGGCGACTCTGCGGCCCAGTCGCATCTCACTCAAGGAACGCGCGTTACCACTCATTGCCAACCATCATCCTTCTCGGTGTCGTGCATCGCCGCTGGCCCCGGTATGCTCCCCTTCAGACAGCGACATCGGCCGCCGCACCGTTACGCACATGTCATATGATTGGCCGCAGTGTCCCGCGGTTCAAACTTCCCCTTCCAATGGCCACCATGTGTTCAGAATAATGCCTCGATCACTCTGGACTCCTGGAGCAAGTTGTAGACGCGGCCATCCTTGTCTTTGGCGGTCAGATCTTCGATGCCCATCGCAGCATATACGGTCCGTGTCACATCGGCCGGCGTCACCGGCAAATCGGCCGGGTAGCCGCCAAATCGATCCGTCGCTCCATAGGTACGTCCCCCACGTATACCGCCCCCTGCCAATAGATCGGTCAAACAATGGGTCCAGTGGTCTCGCCCCTGTCCCGACGCCCCACCACTGCGTGGGTCTCCGATCTGGGGCTTGCGGCCCATCTCACTCGTGACCATCACCAGCGTCTGGTCCAGCAGACCACGGTCGTGCAGGTCGCCGAGCAGCGCGGAGAGTCCCTGATCCAGTTCCGGTAACAAATCCTGTTTCAGACATTCGAAGTTGTTGCCGTGCGTGTCCCATCCACCCGCGCTCTTGCACTTATTGCGCAGTTTCTCGTCCTCGTACCAGAACACCGTCACAAACGGGACACCCTCTTCCACCAACCGCCGGGCTGCCAGCAGACTGGTGCCGTTCACTGTCTTCCCGTACCGCTCGCGAATCACGGACGGTTCACGTGAGACATCAAACGCCCGTGTGGTTGATGAAGCCATCAACAGACTCGCGGCGCGCTCCCGCTGGGCGGACCAACGCGACACAGCAAGCGCGTCTTCAAAACCCTGGCGTGTTCGATCAAGCGTTCCCAGAAGACTTTCGCGGCTGGCCAGCCGAGCAGGCGTGACATCGCCGGACAACGTCAACGAGGGCATCGTAAATTCCAGCGGCGTCGCGTGACTCCCCTGCACGTAGAGCGGATTGTGCTGCACTCCCAATCGACCAGCAAACTGCCCCGGTCGAGTGTAGGGCGCTTTGCTCGGTTTATGGGGCAACGTAATCGCATTGGGCAATTCCGGGTGCGGCCGACGTTTGGAGCCAACCACGCTGCCCATAAACGGCCAATCATCCGGAAAAGGCGTGCGATTGTTACCCAGGGTCACAAAGGACTGGTCGGGCCGATGGCCAGTCAGGTTGTGGTAATACCCCGCGTGATGGTCATTTGTGTTTACCTGACCGTCCACCGAGTTGACCACCGCCAGATGGTGCGCTTGCTGCGCCAACAATGGCAGGTGTTCACACAACGTAACACCGGGCGCGGACGTCTGAATTGGCTGGAACGGACCGCGATATTCAACCGGGGCTTTCGGCTTCATATCCCAGCTATCCAGATGCGACGCCCCCCCACACAAAAAAAACAGAATGGTTGACCGCGCGGTGGCCTGTGATTCGGCAGGCGCCGCGCGGACGCCACTGGCCTTGCCCGCAGAAAACGCCATGCCAGAGAACCCCGCGGTCGCTACCTGTAAAAAATCGCGACGGGTCGCAAAGTGGCGAGACACATTCACCCTCGTTGAATACGGATATTTGGTTCGGTGGCCGACTGGCACACCTCCCCCATGTTACCAACCGTCTACGCCGGGAGGTAGACGAACCGTTCCCGGGAAGGCCGTCCGATATCGCTTTGGACATGCGCCCCACTTTACGATAAAGTCCGGGGTAGACCCGTTTTGAGGGATCCATTTATGCCAGCTCCCTGCTGTAACCCCCGCGATCACTTCCCCGTTGGCCGCAGGGAACTCCTTAAACTGGGCAGTCTCTCCCTCGTGGGCACGCGTCTCTCCGATGTACTGCGGCTGCAAGCCGACGCTGTCGAGACCCCTTCCGACTTGCCAGCCACTGCCAAATCGATCGTCTTTGTCTACCAGTCGGGAGGACCATCACAACACGAGACCTTCGATCCGAAGCCGGATGCCCCCGACACGATCCGCGGTGAATACGGGACGTGCCAGACCCGCCTCCCTGGTATTCAGTTTTGTGAATATTTGCCCAGGTTGGCCGCCCGCGCCGATCGATTCTCAATCGTCCGCACCATGCGGCAACACTACAACAGTTGCCACGGAGGTTGTAATTACCTCCTGCATACCGGAACTACCGAGTTGCCACGCGGTGAAACAAACGCATCGATCACGCGCAACCAAATTGGTGGTCACGCCTGGCCGTCGATCGGCTCTATGATTGCGTATTCCAAAGGGCCGCGTGGCGACAGTGGCCTGCCACCGGTAATCGAGATACCACGCCTCAACCGAATGAACTACCCCGGCCGCGAAGGCGGTCTCCTGGGCCCCCGTTACGATCGCGTCGGAATCGACCTTGCAGCGCCCTGTCATGCGCCCGACGGAGGGGGATCGTGCCCCAACTGTTATAGCCACGATGATCCTAACCTGGACCCCGAGCGACGCCCTGGTCCCGGTCCCCACGCCTGGTGGGACAACACCAGTTGCCGGGAACCTGGTTTCCATCTCCCCAACCCGGGCGATGTGGCCATTCCCTCGGATGTATTACGCCAGAGAAATGGACTACGCAAAACTCTCGAAGGGCTGGGCCGACGCATCGATGCAGCTGACCGTTCTGGTCAGCTGGCAAAATGGGATTTATTCCGCGGGCAAGCATTGCAGTTCATCCTGGCGTCCCGCCGTCCCGGAAAACAGAACCCGTTTGACCTGGCACAAGAATCGCCCGCGATGCGAGACCGCTACGGGCGGGAGGAATGGGGCCAGGCCTTTCTGGCAGCGCGTCGTTTAGTCGAAGCGGGCGTCCGCATGGTCCAAGTGACCTTGCGTGGCTGGGACACCCACCAGAATGCCTTTCGGGACTTGAAAGCGAAAGCGTTGCCATCGCTGGACTATTGCATCAGCGGTTTTCTCGACGATCTTGAGGAACGTGGCCTGCTCGACGAGACACTGGTCGTGATGTGTGGTGAAATGGGACGGACGCCAAAGGTCCAGCCGATCTCACCGAACGGCAAGAACGCGTCCGGCGAACGTTTTACACCTGGTCGAGACCACTGGGGCCACGTC
Organism: Magnetovibrio sp.; assembly: GCA_002722175.1. Lineage (GTDB taxonomy): Bacteria > Pseudomonadota > Alphaproteobacteria > Rhodospirillales > Casp-alpha2. Next base: position 13,369 of record PBKU01000011.1, on the reverse strand, counting down.
TTCCCCTGTCTCTTCGCAGGTGGCGGTATTCAGCCCGGCCGCGTCCTCGGTCAGACGGATTACGCGGCCGGTGCGCCCGCCACGGAAGCCTATACACCGTCCGACCTGGCCGCAACGATTTTCCATTGCCTTGGCATTGGCCCCGATCGCGAGTTCCAGGACGACGCCGGCCGCCCTTACCGCATCTATCGAGGCCGCCCCATCGCTGGCCTCCTCTGATACCGGCGCTACGCCACGCATCTTCATCTGGCCCGAGCGCGGTAACCAGCTGGATCTCCGCTGCCAGGGGCCATGGCTTATCCCCAATCCGCCACCAGCCACTGCATCCCGCACCGAAAGGTCTGTCGGCGAAAGGGAGGTTTGCCGGGTACCACCCAATGACCGATGATCTCACCCGACGACCACGGCCATGCCATCCCCAGCGTGATTTCGTCCTGCCACGACCACGGCCAACGCGGCGCCCCGCGGAGAACGAAGTCACAGTTAGCGCCGACATACCCCCCCTCAATCAGCGGCTGCATGACCGTCAGGAAGCAGATATGCGGAGGTCCCTGCGAAGGCACGTCAGAGAGGTCAAAGAAATTTTCGACTCCCACTTTCAGGCTGCGCCCCTGGCGAACCAGATCCTTCATTTCCTCCAGGTCGCCCGCCACGACATTCCCATTCTTATCGTGTTGGTAGACGACACGCCAACGGTCACATACGTACCAACGGTACGTGCCATACTGATAAGGCTGGGGCTCCTGCAGCACCCGTGTACCGCTCATCCACTTGACGTGTGAGAACTCTCCCAGAGAGTCATATTTAAAAAAGCTGAGGTAGGGACCATCCAGAGTCTGGCCGCGGTGCGTATGCGAGTGGTGGTGTGTCATCAACCCGGCAAACTCGTCGCCAACACCGGCGTACGTCTGCTGGAAATAAAGCGTCTCTTCGTAACCGCGAGCCACCAGGAAGAGCCGTAGATCCGCGCCACGTCGAACCGCAGCCGCCATGTCGGCGCGTGTCCCGTCGACAATTTCCATTGCCCCGGTCTGTTCCAAACCTAACTTCCAGTCTGAGTTCATTACACGGCCCCCATGACACCCGCTCCAGCCCCGGCTGGGCATTCCTATTCCGCCGCTAAGCGAGGATCTCCGACACGACGCGGCCATGCACATCAGTCAGGCGGAAATCTCGACCCTGAAATCGATAGGTCAGTGCTTCATGGTCCATCCCCATCAGGTGAAGGATGGTTGCCTGAAGGTCGTGCACATGCACTGGATTCTCGCTTACGCCATATCCCAGCGGGTCGGTGGCCCCATAGGTCACGCCAGGTTTGATTCCACCGCCGGCCATCCACATCGTAAATGCATGCTGGTGATGATCTCGGCCAATATATTTCTCGGTGAACACCTCGGCCATCGGTGTCCGACCGAACTCCCCACCCCAGACCACTAGCGTATCCTCCAGGAGCCCCCTTTGTTTGAGGTCCACAAGCAGCGCCGTTGTCGCCCGGTCGGTCTGCCGGCAACGTTCCACAAAACTATACCGCAGATTCTCCGCNGCACTCGAGCCATGGGAATCCCATCCCCAATGGTACAGCTGGACGAATCGTGCCCCGCGCTCAAGCAGGCGACGGGCTAAGAGGCAATTGTTCGCGTAGGACTTTTTACCGGGCTCGGTACCGTACATCTTGTGAATGTGTTCCGGCTCGCGATCGACCGCCATCAAGTCGGGAACGCTCCGCTGCATCCGGTAAGCCAGTTCGTACTGGGAAATGCGGGTAGCAATTTCCGGCTGCCCCGTCTGGCGCAGCCGCAGCTCGTTCAGTGAACGCAGACTATCCAATGCCATACGCCGTTCCGCGGCGCCAATCCCGGCCGGGTTGGCCAGGAACAACACCGGATCGCCCTGCGACCGCAAACGAACCCCCTGGTGGACACTAGGGAGAAAACCGTTTCCCCACAGAGCCGTGCCACCACTCGGCCCCCGTTGCCCCGACACGAGCACGACAAACGCCGGCAGTTCCTGACTCTCACTGCCAAGTCCATACGACAGCCAGGCACCCAGGCTAGGCCGCCCCAGGATCGCAGACCCGGTTTGCATAAATAATTGCGCTGGCGCGTGATTGAACTGGTCCGTATGCATCGACTTGACGAAACAAAGGTCGTCCACCACACGGCGCAAATGGGGCGCGTGCTCGCTCAGCGACGCACCACTTTCCCCGTATCTCCCAAAACGGAATGGCGTCCCCAGCAACTTGGGACGACTTTTAATGAACGCAAATCGTTTTCCGTCAAAGAACTCGGAGGGGCACAGCTCGCCGTGCCGCTGTGACAAAACCGGCTTGTGGTCGAACAAGTCAAGCTGAGACGGACCACCTGCCATGTGCAGATAAATCATCCGTTTCGCCCGCGCTGGATGATGCGTTGTCGCGCGCGACGCCGCCACCCCGTCACACAACGACGACATCGCCAGCGCACCCATTCCCGTGACGCACTGGGAGATAAACTGCCTGCGTGTATTGTTCAGCAGTCCGCGTTGATTCATCACACTGTCCACCAAATCTAATTTGCTGCCGATGCGGCACCTTCGAAAGTCGTCCGTTGGCAAGTGCCATGACGTCGGTTTAATACTTCATCAAAGTCTCGTCCAAATTCAAAAGCACGTTGGCCACCGTTACCCAAGCGGCCATTTCCGCCACCCCAACCAGATTTGCCCCTGGGCCTGGCGCAATAACCTCTGCGGCCAGCGTTTGCGCCGCTGCTGGCTGCGTGCGATACTGATCGCAGCTGAGCGTGTGCAGGCGTATCAGTTCCTCCATTTCCGCCGCGGCAGGATCCCGCGCCGTACACAAGCGAAAACCAAAACGCAAACCCACTCTGAAAGATCCGTCGTCCCTTAATCGCATGCGATGGGCCAGGCCCCTCGCGCAACGCACAAACACGGGATCGTTCAGTGTCACCAGCGCTTGCATGGGTGTGTTGGTACGCGGTCGGCGCTCGACACAAACGCTCCGCCGGGGCGCGTCGAAGGCGATCATCGACGGGTACGGCGCCGTCCGTTTCCACCAGGTATAGAGCCCACGCCGGTATTGCTGGCCCCGCTCACTGGTTTCCCAAGCAGTGGTGTAACTATGGATCTGCTCATAAACCCCCTGCGGCTGGTAGGGAAACACGCCCGCCCCCCCCATTTGACGATCCAGCAAACCACTGACCGACAAGGCGACGTCACGGATACTTTCCGCTGCGAGACGGAACGCGGGACCACGCCCATACCAACGGTCGCTGGTATCACCACCGCGAACGGCCACTGGGACGTCGGACGACTGCCGATACGTGGCCGACATCAGAATCTGTCGTTGCAGGGTTTGCAGATTCCAGTTGGTACGCGCAAAGTAGTCCGCCAGGTAGTCCAGCAACCGCGGGTGGGTTGGGGGAGTTCCCTGGATGCCGAAATCCTCACTGGTCGTGACGATCCCCTGTCCAAAAAACATCGACCAGACCCGATTGCTTGTCACTCGACCAACCAGAGGGTTGCGTTTCGACATCAGCCAACGGGCCAACCCAAGCCGATTCCGTGGCCAATTGTCATCCCAGGCATGCCACGCGCCGGGGATGGCCGGCGCCACGGATACACCCGGGTTTAAATGGCTGCCAGCCAAGAGCACATGGGTTTGTCGCGGGTTCGCACGTTCCCGCATGACCATCGTCTCAGCTGTCAGCAGCCCCTGCTGGCTGCGGGCCACTTCGGCGCGCAACGGCTGCTGCGCGGGATCGACGGTACGCAGATAGGTATCCGCTTCGTCCACCTCTTCCGCTGTTCTCGTCGCCGTCGGCTTCGCCAGAATCGCAACCACGTTCAACGCGGGAAAGTCCTGACGAAGATCGCCCGATCCGTCGGCACCAATGGACCAGATGCGGAAACGCCCGATTCCGTGACGGTCCCATTTTGAAGCGTGCCGTAGGCGTACACGTACACGGCTTCCCGCGGATAACATCAACGGCTCCGCCAGCACAAACCACGCCTGAGCCTCCTGCTGATTCGTGCACCAGCAGTCCTTCTGCAGATTCAGCGCGTTGGCAACCTTATCCTGGGGTTCTTCATATGACGCGAACGCCTCGGCAACTTCAACCGATTGCCATGGCGCCTCTGGCTGTGGTCCGGAAACAGAAATTTCCAGCGTGCTCAATCCGAAATTGCCGTTCTGCTCGTAACGCCCAGGCCCACCCTTGGGCAAGCTTGGATGATGCAAGACTTCCAAACCCAGCGCGGCGAAACAGCCGCCCTCCCATTGATACATGATCTCGTAATCATCGCGGGCAGGATTCGCACCACTCACCAGCAAAGAATGGTCGGCCAACCGGTCAATCGACGCCCCGCCGCTTGACCTGGCGTCGCGAACTTTCCAGACCCGCAACCCACGATTGTGTTGTGTCTCCATCCACGTCTGGCGAAAGTCGCTGACATCGTGATCCGCGATCTGGGCTTCGAGCCGGGCAATCTGGGCGCGAAGAGCAGGCGCACCTGCTTGCTTTAAAGGGCTAACCGCCGTGAAACTAGGGCCAGTCGCCTCAGTGGCATTGTTGAAGAACGCGTAGAGTTGGAAATATTCCTGCTGACTCACCGGGTCGTATTTATGATCGTGACATTGGGCGCATCCAAAAGTGCTTCCCATCCACACCGTCATCGTCGTATTGACCCGATCGACCACCGCCTCAACACGGAATTGTTCAAGATCCGTACCTCCCTCGTAACAAAACGGTGAGTTGCGGTGAAAGCCCGTTGCCACCCGCTGCGTTTCCGTTGGGTCAGGAACCAGGTCCCCCGCCAACTGGTCGATACTGAAACGATCGAACGGCATTCCCTGCAGAAATGCATTGATGACCCAGTCACGGTAAAGCCATATCTGGCGTGCGCCATCGCCTTCATAGCCATGCGTGTCGGCATAACGCGCCATATCCAGCCACCATGTCGCCATGCGTTCCGCGTACGCTGGCGATCGCAGCAATCGGTCCAGGACACGCTCATACGCATCCGGCGCCGCGTCCTCGACGAACGACGCGACTTCCAGCGGAGTGGGCGGAAGACCCGTCAAATCCAAGGTAACACGTCGCAACAACGTTGCCGCCGGCGCTTCGCCCGCCGGCTGACGCCGCAGCGTTTCTAAACGATGAAGAATATATCGATCGATTGGCCCTCGCGACCATGTTTGATTTCCCAACGGTCCAGCGGGCACGACGCGCACGGGCCCGTACGCCCAGTGTGGAGCCTCCGCATGGATCGGCACTACAGCCAACCCCACCAGAGACAGAACCGCGATTGCCCGTCGTATCCCCACATCGACCATCATCCAGGTATCCTCACAACATCACCCCTGTTACCCTGTTCTGCCGCACTCCCATTATGTCGCAAAGCATACCTGCGTGGCGAACGCAGCACGTCAGGGACCTTCAGCCCAGCCAGGGGGCCACGATCTCGTCGATCTCATCCCCTTCCAGATACTCATGTGCCAGCAGGTGGTCCACAATTGCCGCCAGCGCAGCCCAGTGCTCCGAACGACCCAACCAACGATAAACGTCTGTTGTCCAGTGCTCCAGTAAACTAACGCGCTGGGCCGAGTCTTTGGCCAGGCAAGCCGACGCGTCCCAGGCGGCCTGCCAGTCGGCCGCCCATTCGCTGACAAAACCCGGGTGCAATGGCTCTCCGCGATAATGCATTCCCGCCGCGGGTCCAGCCAGCGCAACTTGCATCGCCTTGATCTGATACTCACGCGTAGCAAATTCTTGCCGGGGCCATTCTACAGCCACCTCGGCGTATCGATCCAACTTTCCCTCAGCAGCGGGGTTCAGCGACATCCCTCGAACTCGCGCGCCAACATGTACCGCCATGAGTGCATGGCCCGCCTCATGGTATGCGGTCACCTCCACCTCATCGTCGTCGTTCGACCGCCGTCCCCGCTCGTCCATTGCGGCCACTTGTCTTCCACCTGAATTGGTTTGGGGCGGGGCGTGCGAACTGCGTGCTACGCATCACCTCATTTACCGCTGGGACTCGGATTGATTTACCCAGCCATAGAACTCCAATGTCCGCGTCATTCCTGCGCGCAACGCAACACGCTCCCAATCCGGAAAGAGCCGCTGGATCAAGCGCCGTTCCGGCGGCGCATTGGACGGAATGGCCGGTCCGCTGACCGTGATTCGCCCGGCCGCGCTGGGCTCCAGTTCTACCAGGAGATCTCGTATCGCCTCCGGGGTTACCTCATCTCCCGGCAAATCAACCACGTGCGCGCCAGGCGGTGATTCCGTCGCGCCCCGCACCAGCGCCAACGCGACATCTTCGACATAATCGTAGCCTGCCGGACCGGTGTAATTTATCTCACATCCACGGTCTTCCGCGACTGCTCGCGCTGCCAAGGACGGTGCCGCGGTCAGCCCCTGGTCCCGTTCCGGACCGTAGACCACATGCGGCCGCAACCCGAACGAAGTCAGACCGTAGTGTTTCCAATACTGATTCGCGATCAGTTCCACCGATCTCTTATACACGCCATAAAAACTGGGCGCAAATGTGTCTTCCACGCCAACAGGGCTGGGATCGTCTGGTGGCGGCCCATGTACCGCGAGGGAACTAGCGTACGCCAGACCCTGTATTTGTTCGCGCTGCCGGACCAATTCAAATACCCCGACACTCCCCAGGACATTCACCTGGCAGGCTAACCAGGGGTCTTCCTGGCAAGCCGGTGTCAGCAGCGCACCTAAATGGACGACATGGGTTACACCCACTTCCTCGCAAACCTGGTCCAGGCGGGCACGATCTACCAGGTCGCCCTGAAAGAACGACACTCGCTGCGCGTCCGCCCCCAGCACGCGATCCCAACGGCGCCGATTAGCCTGGACATCGTAGACGGCAACCTGGGCGCCCTTCGAGAGCAAAAGCCGCAACACCCAGGTGCCGACAAATCCACTTCCCCCCGTTACCAGGAAGGACGTTTCCGCTGTACCCACTTTCATGACCTGCCACTTCATCGCTGCAAAAAAAACGGCCCTGGCAGGCTGCGCCTGCCCACATGCTCTCTCGGTGTCGTGCCTACCGCTTGATGAAACGCAGGAAGTAGTTCTCCTCGAGGCCGGCCACTTGCACCTCTTCGGTGAGAACAAAACCGGCTGCTTCGATTTCCGTGCGGAAGATCGCTTTCCCCGCCCGGACATGCTTCATCACAAATTCCCGCGATTTGCCCTGGATGCGGTCAAAGTCGATTACGACGAGCGTCCCCCGTGGTCGCAACGCCCGATGGATGGACGCGAGGGTCTCGCCGGGAAATTCAAAATGATGGTACGTATCGCAGACAAAGGCCAGGTCGATTGACGCTGGAGCCAGTCGAACCGTATTTTGACCGGCCAACACGGGCGTCATATTCCGGTGCTTGGTGTTGGCTGCGACCCGACTCAAGTACTCAACGAATCGCGGTGCAATGTCGACCGCATAAACCCAACCCTGCGGCACACGTTGCGCCACCGCCGCGGCAAAAAAACCCGTGCCGGCCCCAATGTCTGCCACGCGCATGCCGTCTTTCAGAGCCAGTGCTTCGAGGACCGCGCTGCGGTTTTTATAGACTTCGCGGCTCTCCACTTCAAAACGCGCGAGCCACGCCTGCACATCAAGATTGGGATCCAGAAAACCTTTATTGATACCCGGCCGTACGCTTTGCTCTGGCTGTGTCCGTGCCGCCTTCCAACGGGCCCTGATGTAAACTGTAGCACGACGCTCATAGGCTGCCGTCTTCAGACCAATCTTCCGCGCCTCGACCAAGGCGGTTGACAACGGTACCCGTTGATCCAATACCCTGAACGCCAGCCATACCGCACCCACTCGATTCGCCGATCCACAGTGAAGCAGGGTCGGCGTCCTGGCGGTTTCGCGCAGCAGCTCGCGTACCCGGTCGAACACCTCGTCGGTCAACGTATGGGGCGCGCGAAAAGGAACCTGGACGAATTCAAGTCCCTCCGCTTTGACCGCCGCTGCCTGGTCCCAATCCAGCTCGCCATCTTGCCGCAACGTCACAATCCGAGCGATGCCGTGCGTTTTAAGCCTAGCCAGATCACTTCGTTTAGGCTGGCCTGCCAGGAAGAGTTTTCCACAGCGATGGACGTTCCGCGTCTCTCCCAGGGTGAAGTTCTCGATCGCTGGCTGACGTTCAGTGGCGGTCGCTCCCAACACACCCAGGAGACAGAATGCAAACATGGGCAAGACATGCTGATGGCGTTTCATCGTCGCTGATCTCCGCGTCGAAATTTGCATCGGTGGGCGACCGTGCACCGTGAAGTTCCCTAATGTACGCCGCCTGGTTGAAAATTCCCAGCGTACCGAAGACCACCGAGTCCTCGTTCGGCCGACAAGGCAGCAGTGGCAACGTTATCCGCGGTCGGATACATTCACTGCAGCACACCCTCTCGATGACGGGCGCAAGCAGGCACCGGAGAAGCGATCGATGGCAGAAACGGATTTAGCCAGATGGCCCGACTTGCTGGTGATGGGTCTCAACCTTGCAGCGCTGGTTGCGATCGGATGGTACTGTTCGCGGAAGACAGACTCCGCCGATAGCTACTTCCTTGCCGATCGTAGTATGCCCGGCTGGATTGTCGCCTTTTCGATGATGGCCACGATCATCAGCTCGATGACCTTCCTGGCCTTACCAGGCGCTACTTTCCAGGACGATTGGCGGTTCATGCCTGCCCATGCGATGTATTTCGTCCCCGCGCTGGCAGCCTATTTCATTTTCATGCCCTTTTTCCGCAGGGGCCATATCACCACAGCCTACGAATACCTGGAACGGCGTTTTGGCAGCTGGGCGCGGATCTACGGAGCTATCGCCTTTTTGTTCCATCACATCTTTCGCACCGGAATTATTCTCTATGCGGTCAGCCTGCCGTTCGAACAGATGAGCGGCCTCAAGATGCCTGTGGTCATTGTCGGCCTCGGGGTCCTGGTCGCCGCCTACACGATTGCTGGCGGGCTGAAAGCGGTCATCTACACGGATTTGCTGCAAGGCATCGCGCTGATCATCGGTGGCTTGATCTGTATTCCAATTCTGGCTGGCCAATTACCTGGCGGTCTCAGTCAAATCGTTCAAGAGGCGACGGCGGCCGGCAAGTTCGGCGTTGGGAGTACCGCCTGGGTGCTCAATGAGAAAACCGTCTGGGTGATCATCCTTGTCTACCAGTTCCAATTCCTACAGATCTTCTGCACCGACCAAAGCATGGTACAGCGTTACCTTTCCATCCGTTCTGACGACGAGGCGCGGCGCGGATTTATCCTGGGAACCGCGCTCACGATCCCTGTCTGGCTCTATTTTGCCTTTGTCGGAACCGCGCTCTATGTCTACTATCAGCAGCACGCCGCGAGCCTTCCCGAGGGAACCAAGCCCGAGGGTGTGTTCCCCTACTTCATTCTCACCCAGGTCCCCGCCGGTGTGGCTGGCTTTGTGATCGCAGGCCTGCTCGCAGCAGCGATGTCGACACTTGATTCCAGCATCAACGCATCGGCCGGGACGGTAACCAATGATTTCTATCGCCGTTTCTACACCAACGAAGCGTCTCCGGCACGCTATCTCCTGATTGGACGGCTGTCCTCGCTCGTCTTCTCCGCAATCATGATTTGCGTCGCTTTGACGATCCATTTTATGCGGACAGAAACCCTGATGGATCTCCAGACACTGGTCTACTCGGTGGTAAGTGCCGGTTTGTTAAGTCTCTTTTTGCTCGGATTTCTCACAACCAGAGTCGGTTCAAGGGCCGCCGCCACCGCCACGGCAGCGACGGTTCTTCTGGTGGCAGGGTGGTTGGTAGTCGACCATGTCTGGAGAACCGAACGGGAACTCTGGCATGGCGATGACCCAGGGGGCGGAGATTTGGCCAGCGCCGTATCCGTCATCACACTGCCGCAGCCGATCCAGGCGGATCACATCAAGATCCATTTTGACACGAATCTCATTTCCGGTCCACTCAGGATCGATGCCGTCGCGGTCGTGGACGTCGAAGGAGCGACCCATTGGGCGACCGCCGCGACCGCAAGTTCAGTTTACCACTCGCCGCAGAAAACGAACCAACTTACGGGTAATGCCAGAGAATCGGAGGACCCAGACGGCGCGCGGGAGGCGACATTTGCGGCGCAGAACACTACGGGTGCTCCGGACATGCCTGGCTCCTCAGAGGAAGAGGCAACCTGGTCGAGTCGAGCACCAAACGTGCTTGATCGACTCTCGAATGGCGGCAAACAGTGGCTGCGTGTGGGCTATGGAAAACGAAGAGAGTTTGCGGAAATCCACATCCACCAAACGGCCAATCCGGGAGCCATCACCCGGCTCACTACCATTCCAACGCAGGCAGATTTCCTTCCCAACGCATTTTGGCTAGGTGTATTACCCCACCTTTTCCTGCTCCTGGCAGGAATGATCTTTAGCCTCGCTTGGCCTCGCAACTCACTGAAACCATTAACGGATCTCACCGTTTGGACTGGGAGCAACCGCGGACACCAGTGAGATAGAACGACAGCACCCGATCTGGTCCGCGGGCGAAACTGGCAAGGCGCGGACAGCGACCCTCGCTGTCAAGCCAGAATTTCCTTAACCACGCGTCCGTGCACATCCGTCAATCGGAACTCACGCCCCTGAAACCGAACCGTAAGTCGAGTATGGTCCAACCCCAGGCAGTGCAGCAGCGTGGCCTGCAAATCGTGTACGTGAACCAGTTCATCGTCCACCCCCATCCCCAGTTCGTCCGACTTGCCATAGGTCATCCCGCCTCGGATGCCGCCCCCCGCCATCCACATTGAATAGGCTTCAATGTGATGGTCTCGCCCCACCGTTTTGCGTTCTTCGCCCATGGGTGTCCGCCCGAATTCTCCTCCCCAGACCACCACGGTCTGGTCCAGTATTCCACGTTGCTTGAGGTCTGCGATCAGCGCCGCAATCGGTTGGTCGATCTGCCGACACCGTACCGGCAAGTCCGTATTGATATCCTCGCCACCCCCGTGGTGATCCCAGTTGGTGTGATAGAGCTGAACAAAGCGTACGCCCCGTTCGACCAGCCTCCGCGCGAGCAGGCAATTGGCGCCGAACGAAGGTTTTCCAGGTTCGACGCCGTATGCCGTGAGCGTCTGCTGCGTTTCCTTTTTGACATCCATCAACTCCGGAGCGCTCGACTGCATGCGGTACGCCATCTCGTACGCGGCGATCCGCGTGCGAATCTCCGGATCGCCCACGCGTGCCAAACGCAAGCCATTGAGGTCCCGCACCGCCGCCACAAACTCACGCTGCGAGGCTCCGGCAATTCCCGGAGGCGGTTGCAGATTGAGGATCGGCGCCTCCCCTTTACGGAACGCGACTCCCTGGTATGTCGTCGGCAGAAATCCGCTGGACCACAACTGCGCCCCGTTGCGGGGCCCGCGGGGACCTGATTGCAAGACCACAAAACCAGGCAGATCATCCGCTTCACTGCCAATCCCGTACGTCACCCAGGCACCGTCACTAGGACGTCCCATTTGCGGCGATCCGGTATGCAGAAATATTTTCGCGGGGCCATGATTAAAAACATCCGTCTGCATTCCGTTCAGAACGCATATCTCATCAACGATCCGACGATGATGTGGCAACAGATCCGAAAGCCAGGTGCCTCCCTGCCCGTATTGCGCAAACCCGCGCCGAGGGCCGAGCAGTTTTTCTTTTCCTTTGAGAAACGCAAAACGTTTCCCAGCCAGCATGCTGGGCGGTGGCGGTGCGCCATCCAACTCAGCCAGCTTCGGTTTGTAACTGAACGTTTCCAGTTGGGTCGGCCCCCCCGCCATATGCAGGAAGATGACCGACTTCGCGCTGCCGCCATAATGGGCCGGGCGAACGGATAACGGGTGCGTCCGGGCGTCCTCCGGCGCTGCGTCAGCCCGATCGTGCGTCAGGCTGGAAAGGGCCATGGCCCCCAACCCGACGCCACTGCGGCAAAACCATTGGCGTCGGGTTGCGTCGAACAGGGGTTCCGGGGGAACAGAGTGTTGTTTATTCACGGGTGACAAACTCGTCAAGGTTGAGTAACAGACGCGCCACAGAAAACCAGACCGCAAACTCTGCCTGCGAACTCCCTGCGACTTCCGCCGATCCACGCACGGCCTGGGCCGCTTTTCTATCGTCGTTAAAATGCCTGCGCTGACGATCACAAAACGCCAGCAACCGGTCCAATTCGGCCGCCCTTGGGTGGCGTCCCAGACACAGCCGGAAGGCATGGACCAGGCGACCGGAGTCCGTCGACACGTCTGCGGTCAAGAGACGCCGGGCAAGGCCCTCGAACAATTCGGCCATGGCGGGATCGTTCGCCAGCGACAGTGACTGCAGCGGGGTGTTTGACCTCGTCCTTTTGGTACACGCGTTGTCGCGATCCGGCCCATCAAAAGTCGACAACATGGGATAAACATTGGCCCGGTAGACCGCGGTGTACAATCCGCGACGAAACCGGTCGCCGCCACCACTTGTAGGCCATTTATGCCGCGCCGAGCTGGTACCGATCACATTGGGCGGAATCGGTGGAAAGACACTCCGCCCGCCCATCGTCCGACTTAACAGGCCACTTACCGAAAGCGCCATGTCACGGATGATTTCCCCCTCAACGCGATGCCTCGATTGCCGCCCCAGGAGGCGATTGAAAGGGTCTCTCGCCTCCAGATCCGCCCGCGCCACAGAGGCTTGCCGATAAGTCGCGCTGGTCAAGATACGGAGGTGGAGGCGTTTCATGCTGTAGCCTCTGGCACTCCACTCAAGTGCCAACCAATCGAGCAGGTGCGGGTGTGTCGGTGATGCACCGCGGTGTCCAAAGTCATTTTCCGTTCGCACCAGCCCCTGACCAAACAAATGTTGCCAGATGCGATTGGTCGTGACGCGCGCGGTCAATGGATTTTCCGTCGACATGATCCAGCGCGCCAAATCAACACGCGTCGGCACCCCGGACTTCGGTGGAGTAAACGGATGCAGTCGCGATAAAGTACGCGGCGCCACCTGCTCACCGGGAACCAGAAAGTCGCCACGCAGGTGCACTCGGGTTGCGCGTTTCTGGGCAGGTTCTCGAAAGACCAGGGTGGTCGGCAGCGACTTGCGCAACTTATCGAGTTGTTTCGCGACCGCGTCCAATCGAATCTTGATCTCCTTACCCTTCTCACCCTCCGGGTCCGCATCCTTCAACGCAGTCTTGAGGCGAGCCACTTCCATAACGAGTCGATCAATCTCGACTTGTTGACCGTCCGACGCCACAGAGTGTCTGGTTTCATTAGCGCTGTTGAAAAAGGCATACAGCTGGTAATACTCCGTCTGGGAAATGGGGTCAAACTTGTGGGTGTGACACTGGGCACATCC
>PBKU01000010.1 GCA_002722175.1 Magnetovibrio sp. | reverse complement strand
AGAAAAACCCCAGAAATTAGGGCTTTTCTACACTAGATGGTGTTAGGTGATATTCGTTTTGCAGTGTTCAAGTCCCGCCGTCCGCACCAATTTTAGGAAGGAAAATCAAGGGGTTGAGAAGGAGTCCCCCAATAAAGTAATCCCAAAAATAAACCCCAAATTTATTATAATGAGCATCTTTAGCTTTCTGCTTATCTAAATCACTGCATTTTTGCAACCTTGCGGACCTATAGGTTGATTACCATAAACTAGCGAAAGAGTTTTATTCTGCCAAAGTCATTACATGAAGAAACTGGTCACCACGATCTGCTTGACCTTTGCCGATGCAGCTCAGTTGGTGATGCCTTCCCTGACGGGTCTGTGAGGTCTAAGATTCTTGTTTGTTCATTTATCTAAATACGAAGAATTTTTCTGTCAGTCGGTCAATCCAAAAAATGAACACAATTTTTCAGGGACACTCTCGTCATATCGAATACGCATCATCGAGAAACTATTTTCCTTTGCCACGAACTCCTGAGAAATCTGCCTCGCCATCAGTTGCATAGGATTTCAGTTAGGCGCTCCGTAGGAGAATCTGCATTGATATAGACCTTTGGTTTTTCCTTAGAGTCAGTTGCCATTGCGGGAGTGCTCCAGTTCTTGTCGTTGTAAAACGTACTTTGCAGTGTTGTTTCTGTGTGCTTGGAGCAGTCTATTTTCATTAAGCTTTGATAGCTCCAGGCCCCCATGACTGAGGATCTGTATCGAATTCTATTCCACACATTAAGGAGATTATCATCCTTTTGCACTCGTGCGTTGTCGAAAAAATAGATATCACCATTCTCCCTGGTTGAATACTCAACCCACTCGGCTTTGGCATTGTACGAGAGGGTCAGTAGAAGTATGAGTAGTGATTTCTTCAAGCTCAGGCCTCACTTCTGTATAGAGCAGCTGGAGGTTTTCCGAAACAGCCACCCAATCCCTTATTCTGTCTCGGCGAGGGAGTGCATTCCCTTGGGGCGCGATCAATGCCGTCCCTGGCCACCAATATAGTTATTTTTTAAGGAATTTTCTAGTATTCGCGTTTAATCAGAATTGCGCGCAGCTTACAGGCATAATCTAAGACTGCTTCAATAATAATCGGTTTTAGGAGAGCAGTTTTGCTAAAATTCGAGTGTTGGTAGTTGACATCTGTCCCTGAGTAACAGTTATGGCAACTTCCTCTTTAATAGCCGCTAGTTATTCAGGGTTAGGGGAGATTAACCGTCATCCGAATTGCTGAAGATAAAAATCTCATTTTCATTGGGCTAGTAATAAGCATACCACAGATCTTAAAGCTTCCCTATACGGTGCAGTAATATAAGAAAAGGAATTCTTCTTGGCATGTTGTCCGAATAGAGCCGGAAGGAGTCAGGACAGAAGTAAAAGTGGACAGATTCAGCCGAAAGCCCAAGGAGGTTAATCGATTCAGACCGGATGGGATATCTCAGGTGTATCCGTCCCCCGATTTTTAAGCCTTGATACAGGTGGGTAAATACGGTTATGCTTCATATACGTTATGTGCCTAATGGCACCATAGTCTTTGCTTTTGTGTAATTTTCTAGGCAGGGGGAGAGTGGTATGACTATATTAGCCAAAGCGCTATGTTTTCTTTCCCTCCTAATGTTTTCAGGATATGCGTTGAGTGGAGACAAGATGGCGGGGGAGACAAGATATAAGGAAACTTGCATCAACTGTCACGGACCAGCAGGTAAAGGTGCCGCCAGTTACCCAAAAATATCTGGCAATGAAGTTTCTTATACGAAGTCAAAGTTAGAGGCTTACAGGGATGGTATTAAACAAGGACCAAACTCCTCTTTGATGTTCATGTTTGCAGAGGCTTTAACGGATGGAGAAATTGCAAACTTGGCTGCGTATTTGAAAGATGCAAAATACAACGAAAACTAGGGAGGCAAATATGATGAGTTCAAGTGGTAGATTCTTATCGATAGTCATGGCTTTTGCCGTGATGCTCGGACTGTCCTTTAATGCCCAGGGAGCGGGTCATGGGGGGATGGATGTACCGAAGATTAAATCATCGGTACTTTTGAAGGGACTTGAAAGTCCGTGGGATATGGCTTTTTTACCCGACGGCACAATGTTTTTCACTGAAAAATGTAAAGGTCTTTCGGTGAGAACGAAAGGTGGAAGTGTGAATGCACTCTACGGAATGAAAGGATCCAAGGGCTACCCCGATAGTGGCAGCGACCTTTTTTGTGACGGTCAAGCTGGTATGTTGGGCGTAGTTGCAGACATGAACTTCGCAAAGAATCGTGTCCTCTACGTTTACTCCACTTCTACTAAATACCACGGTTCTGGTTGTAAAACCAATTTTGAAAAGTGTGACGGGAACATTGTTATGAAGTTCAATGTCAGTGGAAACCTCAAGAGCGTTTCTAACCGCACTGACATCGTTAAGGATATTCAATATAAACCATTCGAATCGAATCAACCGTTCGGTGGACCTGGTGCCCACAATGGCGGTAGGATACGTATTGGGCCCGGAGGATTTCTTTGGGTCGCTGGCGGTGATCGTCATAGAGGCATATGCCCTCAAGACGGGAAACTTCTATGCGGTAAAGTTTTGAGGATCGACGGAGATGGTAACGCCCATCCTGGAAATAACCCTCCTGAGGGCTTTGACAAGCGTATCTACACTTATGGTCACAGAAACGTACAAGGTATAGATTTTCGTCCAAGTGATGGGAGAGCGTTTACTGCAGAACATGGGCCCTGGCATAACGATGAGATTACTGGGTTGATCAATGGCGGTAACGCAGGTTGGGATCCTGCAGAGAAAAGAGGTGGCAGAGGCGCGTGCCCAGACAAGTACTGTGGTTATGAGCCGAATCAGAAGAAAGGTATGGATCCCGCAGTACGTGCTGCATATACCCCTATGAGCGATACTCGTTTTAAAGATCTGATGCCGTCTGCCTGGAATAACAATGGCTTTTCTCAAGGCACTGGATCTGCGGCATTTCTTAAAGGCGGCAATTGGGGTATCTATGAAGGCCGTTTAGCAGTTGGTATTATGGGTATTGCTTTTGGTGATACGCCGGCAGGTAGCCGTATTGACATGATCAGCATCACTCCTGACGGATTAGGAATAAACAATATTGTACGTATGCCTCTTGGATTTTCGAAGAGGTTTCGTGGCTTGGTTATGGGCCCCGATAATGCGCTATATGTTGCGGTTGATGCAGGTGAAATCTACAGAGTTACGGCTGAATAAGACGTAATAATCTGAAGTTGGTGCTCGCGTTATGAAAGTAGCGCGAGCATCTTCAATTCTGAAAGTAGCGCGAGCATCTTCAATTCCCAACGTTCGCACCACTCTTATATAATGAAATCAAGCGGTTGGGAATGAAACCCCGAAAGTAATTCCAAGAGTGATAAACAATAGTAAGGGCTCACCTAAGCGGAGCTTGTTAATGTGTAGATGGAGGCCAACCTGCTAAACTGTTGGATTCTGAAAGGAGCCTTGTAGGTCATTTCTTCTGGATTGATGTAAAAGCGATTAACCAGGACAAGGTGGCGTTGGTCTAATGGGACGTTATAAGTGTCTAAGGCCCGTTCAACATCACTGTTCTATTTTATTTCAATAACAGCTTGGCTGTTTGAAGCATGTTGAGGAAGATTTTCCTTTAACCGGTCATAAAGCTTCTGGGTTATTTTCATACCATCGTCCCGCCTTTTTGTTATTTCAAATTAGATTGGGACTATCCTTTTAGCCGCAAATGAAACAGAAGGCCCCTGAAGGCTTTGATATCCTGAACCCAGACTGAGGATTATGAATTAGACCCTGAAAGGATAACGAAAAGCAATCCCTTTATTTTACCACTAGTTACATATTTGCTTAAAGTTCCCATGGCTCTATTAAGTATGCTTTTCGGGCGATTTGATTTTTAGTATCGCTGTGATTATTAATAGTTGTTATGAAGCCAATGAATAGCACATTATCTAAATACGGAGTTACGGTTTTCGAAGCCATGAGCAGGCTTGCTTTGGAGAATAATGCTATTAATCTTGGTCAGGGATTCCCTGACGAAAACGGTCCCGAAGAATTACGTCAAATAGCAGCTAATGCCGTTATTAGGGGTCCGAATCAGTATCCGCCAATGCTCGGTATACCGGAACTGCGCCAAGCAGTCGCTGCTCATAACAAACGGTTTTATGAACTTGATCTTAATTGGGAAACAGAGATTATGGTAACCTCAGGAGCAACAGAAGCCATTGCCTCTAGTCTGTTTGGTTTGCTAGAGCCCGGAGATGAAGTCATATTGATAGAGCCTCTTTACGATTGCTATTTACCACTCGTCGAAAGAGCAGGGGGAATTCCAAAATTTGTTCAATTAAAGGCTCCACAGTGGGAACTGCCGCAAGATCAATTTTCTGAAGCGTTTTCAGCTAAAACCAAGCTTATTATTCTTAACAGTCCTCATAATCCTGGGTCAAAGGTATTTAGTCGTGACGAACTCCAATTCATCACAGACCTTGTAATAAAAAATAATACTTACGTAGTCTGTGATGAGGTATATGAGCACCTAGTATTCGATGATCACAAACATATTCCATTGATGACTTTTCCAGGAATGCGTGATCGTTGTGTGAAAGTTGGTTCTGCAGGGAAAACCTTTTCCATGACGGCATGGAAAGTTGGTTATATTTCAGCATCAGAAAATTTGTTAAAGGCTATATCTAAAGCGCATCAGTTTCTGACCTTTACTACCCCCACGTTTTTGCAGGAAGCAGTGGCAGTAGGGTTATCGCAAAACGACATTTATTTTAAAAATTTGAGGTCTATTCAACAAAAGAAACGTGACCGTCTAAAACATGCACTTGACGAGATTGGTTTTGAAGTATTAAAGGTCGAGGGAACATATTTTTTGAGCATCGATATTCGCTCAGTTGGTTTTATGGGTAGTGATGTAGATTTTTGCAAAGACATTATTCGCAAGGCAGGTGTTGCTGCCATTCCAATAAGTGCATTTTATCAAGGGGAAGATAGTGGCAGTTTTGCGCGATTTTGCTTTTCAAAAAAAGATCATATCCTTGATGACGCAACAAAATTGTTGGGGCAATATATTAATAGTTAGTTTCATAGTTGTCTTCATCTGTTAAAGAACAATAATACGATACTTGGTAATTGTTACAAAACGATCAGGTTTAAGTAATCGCGTTAAAAATTGGAAAGAATGACTGTTATCTTGGAGACCTGGAAAATTTCAATTAAAGGCATTTTACAGTTCGTTTACATGCTCTAAAATCTATTTAATTACATTTTGATGGTAAAGGTTTAAATATTCTTTACAGATAGTTTTTGTAAACTCCTTATGAATACAGATAAATAAAGGCTTTACGTAAATAGGAAGTTTTTATAAATCTGGTTGTCTTACGCGTATTTCGCTTGTTATTGTAAAAATTGAAAGCGTATTTTTTTGTAAAGCCATTTTTATTTTTAGGGTGATAACCATTTTAATAATTCCCGTTGTGCCACTTTAAGAGACTGTTGGCACTCAACTGTTGAGGAGGATGTAAGATGAATAGATTATTGCAACGACCCCATGTAAGAAAACTCAAGTTTGTAAAAGCGACATTTGTGATGGCGTTTAGCAGTCTGATGATTTTGGGCTGGACCCTTCCTTCTGCAAATAAAGCCTATGCGGCATGCGAGAACCCGAAAGCACTTACCTTCGCCATAGTTCCGACTGAGGAAACTGTGGCCGAGTTAAAGCTTTACAAGCCTATTACGGACCGTATGGCGAAGTTAACCGGTAAAAAAATTGAATTCTTCATGCCGACCTCTTATGCCTCGGTGGTTGAAGGACTTTTAAGTAAATTTGTAGATGTTGCTATCTTAGGCCCCTACACGTATGTCATTGCTAACTCGAAGGACTCGTCCGTTGAGGTCTTTGCTACCTACGCAAAACGTAAGGGGCATATGCAAGAGGAAGGGCCCGGTTACCGAGCCGCGCTGATTTCGAAAAAGGGAAGCAAGTTTACGTCAATTGACTCTTTAAAAGGGGCTGTTGTTGGACTCACCGATCCTGGTAGTACGTCCGGTAACCTAATGCCACGCGTGGTTTTCTCAGGAGTGATCGGCAAGGATATCGAGAAATTCTTTGGCAAAGTCGTTTATACCGGTAGTCATGAGCTATCGAGTGTTGCCGTAGTTAAGGGTAAGGTTGATGCGGCATTCGTTGCGACTCACCGTTTTGACAATGTGGTCAATAAGGGCGAAGCTAAACTGAGCGACGTCAATATTTTGTGGCAGTCTGATCCAATCCCGCAGGATCCCTTCGTTTACCGAACAACTCTTTGTAAGGACATACTGGCGAAGGTTGAAGAGACTTTCCTTGAACTTAAGGATCAGCCCGGTGCCAAAAAGTTTCTTGATAATGTCAAATCTAGGACTTTTGTTCGTATGTCATCGAAGGACTACGATATCATCCGAGCTCTTAAGAAGGCCAAGGACGCGCGCAAGAAAAAGAAGGACTAGAGCTGAAGATTAGTTATTCTGATCTGGCCGTTCAGAGTTTAATCCAATCGGCCGGCTGGATGCGCGCGCGCATGCTGTGATTGTTTTGTCGTGATTATAGGGTATTGCAAATGGCGCTTTTGGAAATAAATGAATTGCGGGCTCGATATAGCAACTCCGGGCCGGAGATCCTGAAGGGTATCAGCCTTGAAGTGGACGAGGATGACTTCTTTGCAATTATCGGACCGAGTGGTGCGGGAAAATCAACACTTATCCGTTGCATTAATCGACTGGTCGAGCCCACTTCTGGGACAATTCGTTTTAACGGTCATGAAATGACGACCCTTTCCCGCAAACGGTTACGTGAGCTCAGGCGAGATATCGGCATGATCTTCCAGGAATTCAACCTCGTTGACCGGATGAGCGTCATGGATAATGTGCTCTCTGGTCGGCTCGGCTATACCGGCAACTTGCGGACACTCTTCCGGGCTTTCCCGCGCCAAGACATCGAACACGCCATGAATCTCCTCGATCGTGTCGGCATCGTGGACCAGGCGGACAAGCGGGCCGACAAGCTATCCGGCGGCCAACGCCAACGAGTCGGTATTGCCAGGGCTTTGATGCAGGAACCGAAGCTGCTTCTTCTGGATGAACCTACGTCATCCCTAGACCCCAAGATATCGCGGGAGATCATGTGGCTGATCTAGGAGATGGCCTCTGAGTTCAAAGTGCCCTGCTTGTGCAATATCCACAACGTGGACTTGGCAATGGAGTCCTGCAACAAGATAATTGGCCTTCAAGACGGCATCAAGATGTTCGACGGTCCTACCGAAACCATGAACCAAGATAGACTTAACGAGATCTACTCCATGGAAGTCCTATGAGAACCCGATTATGAGCAGTGTTCAGGGGCAAGCCCACGGATTCGAATTCACTGTCGAAAAGGTCCTCCGGCTTCGGCTCCAAAACCGGCTCACAAGTGGTGTCATGTACGTGCTGATGGCGTTATTGGTCGTGTGGAGCGTCGAGGTCACTATTATCGAGGACACTGATTGGGAACGTATGGGCAGTCTCGGCAATGTGATAGAGTCGGCAGGACGGTTCGTCGGTGTCGACTTCGCATTGTTTCCAGATCTTTTCGAACCGGCGCTTGAAACTTTCATGATCGCCTGTCTCGGAACGCTGCTCGGAGTTTTGATTTGTATACCAGCCACGTGGTTCGGTGCTCACAACATCACACCCTTCAAACCCGTTACTTATCCCACCGGCAGGCTGATGATGATTCTGAGCCGCTCAATCCACGAGATCGTTTGGGCTCTTTTCTTCGTTTCCGCGCTCGGACTTGGCGCGCTCGCTGGCATCTTTGCCATCGCCGTGCGTTCGGTTGGCTTTATCGCCAAGATGTCCGCCGAAGCTATTGAAGATATTGACCCTGGACCCATTGAGGCAATGCGTGCTACTGGAGCCAACGGTTTCCAAGTGCTCCTCTACGGCATCTTACCACAGATTCTGCCGCAGGTTCTCGGCGTTATCATATTCGAATGGGAAATTAACATCCGTCGCTCAGCGATTCTCGGGTTTGTTGGTGCCGGTGGGCTTGGATTGGTGTTTTTCCGGCAAATGAACACCTTTAACTTTCATGGGGTGACCTCCGTGATTATTGCCATATTCGGTATCATCATTATCGGCGAGGTGTTCTCCTATTTCGCCCGTAAAGCGGTGATATAAGGGCGGATACGACAGGAAATGATTGAGAGATGACATCACAGAGTTCCAAATCAGCCATCGTACTACAAAGGAAATGGAGTCGTTTCAGGTATCCGGAATCCGCTATCCGCTATAGTATCTGGCTTTCGGTATTTGTCTTTCTAGTCTACAGCGTTGAATACCTCGATATCCCCTTGGAACGATTGCTTGGTATGCTTGGCCGATTGGGGGAAACTCTAGCCAATCGTTATTATCCAGTGGACATCGAGTACATCATGGACGCCGACTACGGCGAATACGTGGTAGAAACAATCCAGATGGCCTATCTGGGAGCGCTTTTCGGACTTCTAGTGACAATCCCCCTGGGCTGGTTTGCCTCCATCAATATGACGCCGTCACGCTACTACGTTTATCCGGTGGCCCGGTTCATCACCATGGTATGTCGTGCCGTCCACGAGATGATCTGGGCGATCCTGTTTGTTTCGATCCTTGGCTTTGGTATGTTACCCGGGGTGCTTGCTCTTACGTTTTTCTGTACAGGATTCGCCGGCAAACTGTTTGCGGAGGAAATAGAGGCCATCGACATGGGACCGGTGGAGGCGATCCGAGCGACCGGCGGGAACCTTTTCCAGGTCATGGTATTCGGCGTCTTTCCCCAAGTCCGGGTCGCTTTGACCGGGATTGCTATCTATACTTGGGACGTCGCGTTTCGGGCTGCCACAGTGGTTGGATTTTTCGGGGCTGGCGGCATGGGTTGGTATCTTAAACGAAACATAATGCAGATTGAAACGCACCGTACTGCAGCGATCCTCCTTTCAATCATCGCTCTAGTGGTTATTTCGGAGGTGATTTCTGCCTGGGCGCGGGATCGGATTTCCAAGTCGCAGTAGCCCCTGTATCACCATCCATGGAATTCTAAGCCTTCCTTCTATGGTCGTTTTCGTCAATCATAGCTACCCGGTCAACCAGCGCTCGAGTATCCGATTAAAAGGATTCGAGGGCCAAAAGTTATTTCGTGGGTAGAAAGTTTGGAAACACTTCAATTGAACGATCACCTTAATATAGATACCGCATATATTTTAATAAAAATTTGCTTTTAAACAAAATACGAATAATATTTGTTTGGTAGGATTGCTAAATTACGCACCAAAATCTAAGGGGTCTACAAAACCTGACGGGGAGCGGCTTCATGGAGAATTCAGTTGCGTTCGGGCGCGATGAGGTGATTTCGCGTAAAGAGCTATTGCCATTTACTCGCCGAACCGACCGGACCGGGGTCATCTATTTGAGCGTGCATCTTAGTACCATCACCCTCACCGGATGGTTTGTCTATTTAAGCCTCGGCACCGCGTGGATAATTCCGACCATGTTCTTCCATGGCATAGTCGTAACGTTTCTCTATGGACCCATGCACGAAACTAGTCATGGGACCGCATTTCGCAGTCGCTGGCTCAATGAGGCAGTGTTTTGGTTTTGCAACCTTGTCTATATCAGCACTCCTCTTTGGTACCGCTATAAACACGCCAACCATCATACCTACACCCAGATCAAGGGCAAAGACACGGAAATGGTGTTGGCTAGCCCGGCGACAGTCTGGCAATACGTTCTCCAATGTACCGCTATTAATTTCTGGCGTCGGAATCTCGGCGCACTGCTCCGGCATGCCGGTGGAAGAATGCTGGCCAGTGACGCTAATTATTTCCCAAAGGACCAGTTGGCGCGCAATTTCTTGGAGGCTCGAATCAACTTGGCGATTTACGCTGCAATTGCCATAGTAGCTCTGGCAGCTGAAAGTTGGGCGCCGCTTGTTTACTGGTTCATTCCGCGATTCTTAGCGGAACCGGTCATGCGCTCTATTCGCGTCGTTGAGCACACCGGCTGCTTGGAAGGTCCGGATCTCAGGAAGAATACGCGGACGACAGATATGAATCCCATTATAAAATTCTTATTTTGGAACATGTCTTATCACGCAGAGCATCATATTTGCCCGGCTGTTCCCTTTCACCAGCTCCCCGCCTTTCACCGAAAGGTTGGTAATCATCTGCAGCAGGCGCCGGGAATTCTCTCGGTCCATTGGAAAGTTCTCTCGGACCACCTCGTCTGGACGCCCGAGTTTGAGGGTTCACGGGCCGATCGGTGAGACCGCAAAAGGACCCCCCCGGCGGATTGCCGTAATGGAGGTGGCATTAGCTGTATAGGTCTCTATTTTCACGCCCACCCGTTTATGTATCGTTAGATTCCAGCCCTCGGATTGTTTTAGAACTAAAGTATTGCAAAACAAATAAACTGCTCATCGAAAGCACCCGAATTACAGCCGCCTCATACCTAATGATCAGCTAGCGTCATTAAACAGTCTGCACCCACAACGGATCTTCAGGTAGGCGTATCAGCACTTTCTGAAATGCTCATTAATTATTCCATTCGGATGAGTCACCGACCGCCACATAGATCTTGTTATCAATCACTTTCACTGGATAAGTAGGGATTGGAACGGAGGCAGGCGCGCCCTTTGGTTCTCCCGTAGGAATATGAAACCGTCCCTGATGGCGGGGGCACTCGATGATATCACCCACAACTATGCCCTCGGACAAACAGGTATTTTCGTGGGTGCAAATATCGCTAGTCGCATAGAACTCTCCGTCGAGGTTGTAGATTGCCAGCAGCAAGTCATCGAGCCGCACTTGGATCACATCTTCCTCGTCTATGTCTTCAGTCGACGCTACGAGATGCCATTCGTCAGCTTTTATCATTATCCACTCCTTTTCTTTCGGGCTGACTTGTGGTTCCCACACCAGAATGGAGTCTAAGGTCAGTCCATCATCCGTTTCAGGGTCCTCTCGAACTTTTTTTGCTCGGCTGGGTCCATGGCGTACGAATGTTCTTCATCCGGGAACAGCCCCTGCTTGACTTCCGATGAGTAAGTCTTGATGGCATCGACTGCAATCGTCGAAATCTCGGCATATCGTTTGGTGAACTTCGGCTTGAAGCTATCGAATACACCGAGCATGTCCAAGCCGACGAGAATATGCCCACAGCAATGAGGACCGGCGCCGATGCCGAAATTGAAGATATCGACTGCGTCGTCCACTGCTTTCGCGACCGGTGCCGGTACCGCTTCGATCTCAAAACCGATCGCACCCGCTTTTTGAAGGGAGATAGCATCCTCCACGATCTGTAGTGCCTCGTCCGCAGTTCTGCCTTGCACCTTGAAGCCGCCGAATTTGTGAACGAAATGGGGGGCTAGGCCGATATGCCCCATGACGGGCACACCGGCGTCGGCGATTGCTTTATATATCGAGAACTTTTCCTTGCCACCCTGGATTTTAACCGCGTCACATTCTGACTCCTTCATAGCCCTGATCGCGCTGGTTACCCCAATTTCCTCATTGGCATAGCAGCCATAGGGCAATGACAGCTTGATGAACGTATTTGGAGCACCGCGGCGAACAGCCTGGCCATGGGCAATCATCATCTCCAACGTCACGGGCATAGTGTTGGGAAGACCGTAGACGACCATGCCGATGCTATCACCCATGCTAATCGCCTCGATCCCAGCGCGTTCTGCCCACACCGCGGTTGGATAATCCGGGACAGAGATCATGACCACCCGCTTCCCTTGTTTCTTGCGTGCTAAGAGATCGGGCACTGTCAGCTTCTTCCGTTCTTCGCTCATCCTTCCCTCGCAGTCCTAAAGCCTAGCAGTTAATTTACCAGCGCATGTTGATGTTCTTGATTCGGGTGTAGCTCAGAAGTTCATCCAAACATTCTTCCTGGCCGATGCCGCTCTGTTTCCAGCCGCCGTAGGGGGCACCGAGATATCGACCTTGTGCATTAATCCAGACGTATCCGGCCTCAATGTCTTCGGCTGTCTGCAAGGCCATTTTCAGATTGTTGGTGACAATCGCCGCGGTCAGGCCGTAAACAAGGCCGTTGGCTTGTGCGAGCATACCGTCATAGTCAGACCAAGGCATCACCGACATTACCGGCCCAAAAATTTCCTGTCGGCCGATACGCATATCGGGCGTGACACCGCCAAAAACTGTGGGCGAGACAAAATATCCCTTGGCCAACGCCGGATCATCAGGTTGACCACCACCGGTCAACAACTCAGCGCCTTCTTTTTTGGCCGACGCGATAAATCCCATGACCCGATCAAATTGACGCTGGGAAACCAACGGGCCGACCTCTTTTCCGTCCTGCCACGGCATTCCAATGGGTAGGGTATCGGCTTGACGAATCAATTCAGCCGTGACCGCATCTTGAAGATCAGCATGAACGAAAACCCTGGAAGTGGACGAGCACGATTGGCCTTGGCGGTTCATATTCATGCCCTTGATTGCTGCCGTCGCCGCTTTAACTGGGTCGGCGTCGGGAAAGATGATGATCGGGTTCTTACCACCTAGTTCTAGCGACACATGCTTCAAACCCTCCGCCGCCTCGCGCGCGATGATACGACCGGTTTCCACGGAGCCGATAAAGCCGATACGCATGACATCGGGGTGGCGTATCATAGCCGAGCCGGTGGCGCCGTCGCCGGTGACGATGTTGAAGACACCGGGCGGCAGAATGCCTTCGGAAAGCTCACCCAGCCGCAGGCTT
The DNA here is from genome assembly GCA_002722175.1 of Magnetovibrio sp. Lineage (GTDB taxonomy): Bacteria > Pseudomonadota > Alphaproteobacteria > Rhodospirillales > Casp-alpha2. The sequence continues at coordinate 26,087 of PBKU01000010.1, read as the reverse complement.
GAAAGCGGGGCCTGTTCGGATGCTTTAGCGACCACCGTATTGCCCGCGGCCAAGGCCGAAGCCGCTTTCTCGATACAGAACCGGAACGGATGGTTAAAGGCGTTGATTTTTGCGACCACACCATACGGTTGGCGGTGCGTTAGATTGAGATGTCCAGCTCCCTGTGACGAGGTTTCACCCTTGATCTCGGTGAGTAATCCGGCAAAGAACCTGAGCGTCGCCGCCGTCCAGTCCACGTCACCCTTCATACCGGAAAGGGCGTTTCCCGAATCAACACTATCCATCAACGCCAGTTCGTTCTTGTGTTCGACAAGTTTGTCAGCAAACGTATTCAGCGCTTGGGCGCGCTCCTTGATAGGTAGGCGGCTCCAGTCCGCGAAAGCCAGTTTCGCTGCCGCCACAGCCCGATTCACGTCCGCTTCTCCGGCCAACGGGACGTCGCCCAAATGCTCGCTATTTGCTGGATTGATACTTTCGAAGGTGCGGCCATCGGCAGCTTCTTCCCAGCGGCCTCCAATAAACAGCCCTTTAGGTGAGAAACCAAGATCAGGTGAATTGATGTTAGTCATTTTCGTGACTCCTCAGGTAGTCAGGGAACAATAGCCGCGCGCAAGACTGAGCGCTCGGCGGCCTTGGCAAAAGCCTCGTCGAGTTCTTCAAGTGAGAATTTCGAATCCACTATCTCACCAAAAGGAAACCGCTCGCGATTGCTCATAACAAAGTCCAGTGCCTGGATCAAGTGGCGCGGATGATAGTTGTGCACGCCCTTCAGGGTGATCCATTTCCGGAGTACAAGATTGCCATCTAAGTCGAAGTTCGATTCTGGGTTGACCAAACCGCCGATAACAAATCGTCCGCCGACTCGAAGCATGCGAAGCCCTAGTGGCACGACGCTCGCATAGCCACAGACCTCGATACCGACGTCGGCCCCGTCCGGCGGACATTCGGCACGAACGCTGGCAACAAGGTCGCCGTTGCTTACGGCCCCGACATCAAAAGTGACATCGGCGCCGAATTTCTTCGCGATGGTCAGACGGTCGGAAACAGTATCAAGGCCAATAACCTGTTTTGCCCCCCGCGCCTTGGCAATGGCGCATCCGTAGAGTCCGAGTAGCCCCAGTCCATGAACGACAACCGTATCGCCAACCGCGATCTCTGCGGCCTCGGTCACCGAGATCATCGTAGCTACTCCGCAGTTCAAGGGTGTTGCTTCCTCATCCGTGATCTCGTCGGGAAGCTTCAAGATGCCAGTGCCCGGCAAGATGTAGCAATAATCCGCGAACCCGCCGAGAAAATGCGGATCTTCTTCGACTAGGTCGTGCCCGTACTTACGCAAGCCTACCGATTTCTGCGGCATGTTATGGATATCGCGGTAAAAAGATTCACCGTTGTAAAAGAATTCGGTCCATGTCACCCGGTTGCCAACTGACAATTTGTCACCACGCATATCGTGGTCGATACCCGCACCCAATTGCTCGATGATACCGACAATCTCATGGCCCAGGATGCCCGGACATGGGTTCGGTCGGTGGCCGTGATAGGAGTGAATGTCGGAACGGCATATTGTTGACATGGTGACGCGCACTAACGCCTCTCCGGCCAAAACATCACGCACTGGATACTTGCGGATCACGAAGGGTGTGTTTGGGGCGTCATAGACTACCGCACGGCCGACTTTAGTCATCTCACGCTCCTTTCTTTTGCGTTAGTTAACACCGTTAAGGGCAAAATCGAATATCTCGTGGCTNCTAAGNCCACCNTTGGCGGCGCGCTCNGCATAAGTGGNGTTCAGTGGCTCACTGATNACGAACGGNACATTAGCCTCGGTCAAGCTGCCGTGGGTGCGNANNCGCNTNCCNTTNAGCGCNGTCAGGTCGTGGTCGACNGCGCGNGCNCCNATNACCGTCACCGCNTCNCCCATGACGGCAANNTCGCCTTCNCGNTCGAGCGGNTGCTCNAGCTCNGTGGCGACNTCCTNACTCGTCCAGATTTTGCNGATNCCGGNTNNGTCCTTAATGACCTCGATGACNTNGGCNCNGGTGGTCTCNNCNTGNCAATAGACGCGNACGAAGCCACCGAGTGCGCCATGATGGCCAACAAAGGCGTCAGTGATTGGACAGATCACCGTGCATGAGCCTTCGCCAAGCGCGTTCTCGATGATATCCTGCAGCCAGATCACGTTTGGCTTGCCGTTAGCGTCGGCCTTGTCACTCATACCATGATCGGCGGTCAGTGCAACAATAGCACCTAGTTCCTGGAGGCGTCCGAACCGAGTGTCCATATCGCGGTAGAACTGATTAGAGATGGGATCGCCAGGCGCATTGGTGTGTTGGATGAAATCCGTAAGCGATAGATAAAGAATGTCCGGGCGTCGGTCCTCAAGAAGCTTGATGCCAGCATCGAGGACGAACAAAGACAATTCGGCCGAATACATGTCCGGGTGCGGCTGGCCGACGTAGTCGAGAACATTTTCGATACCGTTCTCTTCCATGTTCGCTTGGTCGGCGAACTGGACAGAGAAGCTCACTGAGCCTCCGGTTAGGTTCATGTCCTTTTGCAATTGCTTCCGCAGCTTGTCCTTGGAGGTGATCGAGGCGACCTTTCCACCGTGACGCGAAAACTCGGACATTACCGAACGAGCACGCAGAAGCTCGGGTCCGGTCATGACAACCGGGTTACCGGTCGTGCGATCAAGATAAAAATTCCCGGAGATGCCATGTACTTCAGGTTCGGTGCCGGTGACGATTGACATATTGTTGGGGCACGTAAAGCTCGGCATGGACCCCTGTGCAATCGCGTAAAAGCCCTCATCCCTGAAGCGCGTCATGTTGGGTATAATGCCTGTGTTGAAGCCATGGTCCATATACTCTGGGTCACCGCCATCGATACATACGACGACCACGGGGCGGGAGGGCCAGCGATAGGTTACGCCGTTTAATTCTAAACTTTTCTTTTCCATCGATTTTCATCCTTTGACTGATCATGTAACAGCTTCTTTTTGACTGGCCCGGTTCTCTAGAAGTTACTTTACCTCAAGCAACTGCTAGACTCTGCTCCAGTCGATCAACATTAAGTACTTTAACATTTTTCACCTCGTAAGACACTCTATTTACGTGTTGGCTAAAAATAAATAAAATACTACCTAACTTTCGATAGAATCGGTCAAGAGTATTGTTGAGCATGCTATCCGCGCTACCATCCCCACCGAAAAAAATACGTTCAGAAGTTAAAAATTCTTTTTATTACTTTAGCCATTTTCAGGCCTCCCCTCCTTAGGGCTTTGAACATGATGTCCGCGGAGAAAAACTCAAGTTCAAATCCCCGATCCGTGAGGTGGTCAATCCATTAAAAACCGTCCTGGCCTGCAGCTGGGAAAGCCCCACGCTTTAGCTGAAAGTAGTATCTGTTTCACTTTGGGTGCAGTCAATAGTACTGGATTCGTTTTCCAGTTATTAGCCATTCAAATATTCTTAATTTACTCTCTCTTCTTATCGTAGTCAGACTTTTATCTCCAAGGAAAGATTGAACGAGGAGGAAGGAATCCTCCCTGTAACGCTTCTTCTATGCGAAGTCCCTCGTTCCACTTTGCCATTCGTTCAGATCTCGAGAATGAACCCACTTTTATCTGGGGGGCGCCCCATCCCACAGCGAGGTGAATAATGCTTGTGTCTTCAGTTTCGCCAGATCGTGCTGACACAACACAACCCATGTTTGAAGTTTTTGCAGTTTCAAATGCTGCTCGTGTTTCTGTCAGTGTGCCAGCCTGATTAGGTTTCACCAATAAGGCATTACAAGCGTGACTTGCAATTGCCGCTCTTATTTTTTTCGCATTTGTGACGAGAAAGTCGTCACCAATGACCTGAACGCGGTTTCGTACAGCCCAGGTAAAGCGAACCATTCCGTCAAAATCATTTTCGGCTAAGGGGTCTTCAATTGAACAAATCGGGTAGCGTTCTATCCAATTAATCAGCATTGCACACAACCCGTCGCTATCTAGATCAGCATCTTCTTTCATTAACCTGTAACGACCATTTTTGTAAAATTCAGATGCTGCAACATCTAAGGAAATAGCTATATCTTGGCCAGGGGTAAAGCCAGCATCTTCAATAGCCTGGACAAGATACCGAATTCCATCCTCATTGCTATCAAACATTGGCCAGAAGCCGCCTTCATCTGCAACACCAACCAATTTACCGGTGCCCTCTAGGAGTTTTCTTGCTGCAATATATACTTCAGCCGTCCAGTTAAGTGCTTCTGAAAATCTTCTTGCCCCTACGGGTATTACCATGAAATCTTGTATATCAACGCGATTATTGGCATGAACACCACCTCCGAAAATTTGTATTTCAGGTAAGGGTAGAAAGGCTTCATTTTCTCCTCCAAGATAGCGCCAAAGAGGCATGTTTTGGGCATTTGCGACAGCGTGGGCTGCTGCGAATGAGGTTGCAATAGTAGCGTTCCCGCCTAAGCGTTTTTTGTCTGGTGTACCATCTAGTTCAATTAGTAACCGATCAATGTTTCTCTGATTTGAAGCGTCTTGTCCTTTTAATATTTCTGCTATTTCTAATTCTATTCCCTGAATAGCTCTAGTCACATCATAACCACCAAACCGAGAGCCTCCGTCACGAAGGTCCTTAGCTTCATGAGTCCCGCAAGAAGCACCTGATGGTGCTATACCTCGACCGACAGCACCCCCTTTTAGGTAGATTTCAACTTCGATCGTCGGGTGTCCTCTAGAATCCCAAATTCTTCTAGCTCTTAGATTACATATTTCGGTATCACTCATTTTTTTGGCTTCCAAAATAGTTCTTTAATTCTATTCGCCAGAATTCACAAAGCTCATTTAACGATATCGGGAGTTTTCCCAATAGATAACCTGCGTTCTTGCGTACAAAATTCTTTTGCTGAGATTTGCTAAGGTATTCAACCGNAGATTTTCCGTCGACGCGTGCCAATAATAGGGCTGGCAGCAAGTTAGCAGTTCTGGATTCGAGTCCAATAGGGTCGAACGTATCAAGATAAGCATCCTTCAATTTGTTGAATACCGCCAATAATTCATCGGTTTTTGCCTCTAAGATTAAGCATTTTAGCAAGATATGATTTAGACAAAAAGCGAGATCAAATGCAGGATCTCCATACCAAGCACACTCAGCATCTAAAAAAACCGGACCAGATGGTCCAATAAGAATATTCTTAGGGCTAAAGTCGCCATGCACTAATGAGTTTTTTTGCGCGGCTGTTGCTCTTGAAAGTTCAAGGAGAATGCCAGAAAGGTTAGGGTTGGCATCAGCAGCTGCCCCGAAATAAGGCTCTAACCGTATTGCAAAAAATAACCTGTCGGTATCGAATTTCTTTTTATATTTAGGGTTGTTAAAGGTTGCCCTATGTATTAAAGCAAGTTTTAACCCAATTTCAGCGGCTACTTCTGTATTGACCGTTCCGGCGAGCAGTTGATTTTTCCATGAAGAATAACTTTTTTCTGTAAAATATTCCATAATGAAGAACCCCATTTGTGCATCATGGTAATGAATTTGGGGTACCGACTTTGGCAATATTGAGTTTACTACTTTAAGCCAGGCTACTTCATTGGCATTTCTAGAAATTGGCACTTGCCAGTCTTTCTTAACACGGAGTTTAGGGAGAGCTTTTTTTATGCAAACCACACCAGAAGGTATTCTAGCACTCCAAACGTCTGACGATACACCTCCCGGAAGTTTCTTTATGGTTGGTGTATCATATTTATCAATCAAACCCGATCTAATGAGAAACTGCTCTGGGCTTTCCGGACTTTCAATCATGGTTTACCTTGTAGTGTTACTGGTGAAACTGTTTTTCTGAATTACTTTCGTCACATAGATATTATAGTTCTTGAAGATTGATTTCTTTCCTTCTTTCTGAGCTACGATGTGATCCGCATGTTTTTTCCACGTATCAACAGCAGATTGGTCATGCCACAGTGAGAGAGACAATAGTTTTTCAGGTGTTTCTGTATTTTTAAACCTATTAACTGAAATAAAACCGTTAATTTTTTCTAATTCTGGTTTCAGTTGTTCGGCTAAGTTGAAATATCGCTCTTGTTCCGTTTGATGTACTTCGAATTCGAAAATTACAGCGATCATGTTGCTTTTCCTTTAAAATCTGCATTTGGTCGGTTATGTAGTAATTGTCTTTTTAATAAGCGTTCCGATACCAAAGTAACTTGGGTTCAACTATCGAGGCAATGAATCCTATGAATTACTACACAAAAGTTCAGAAATTATTTTTTTTTCTCCATATTTTGTTGGTTATCAACTTACAAGTACTCGACTACTGTTTAGTATACCAGTGTGGAATAGAAGAGAAGTTGTAGCAGACCCTTAGTCCAGCTAGCCGAACAAATTAGCAATGAACAAAATGCTCTGAAAAGGAAACCATAGGGTGATACCCCGGAACAAAAAACCTGAAAACCGGCCGGCCGACCCAAACTTTTCATCAGGACCGTGCGCAAAACGACCCGGATGGAATTATAAAACTCTTCAAACGGCGCTTGTGGGGCGTTCCCACCGATCTAGCATTGGAAAAGGAAAACTAAAAGAAGTGATTGAGTATTCGCGAAAGGTTCTCGAAATACCAGAAGGGTTTGTGGTTGCTATAGTTCCAGCGTCTGGTACAGGTGCCATGGAAATTGCCATGTGGTCGCTCTTGGGAGCACGTGCGGTTGATGTTTTGATTTGGGAGAGTTTTGGTCAAAGATGGGCTCTAGATATTAAACAACAATTAAAGTTGAATAGCATTAGAAAGATTGAAGCAGAGTATGGAAAGCTTCCTGATCTTTCAATTGTTGATTTTAATAGTGATGTGGTATTTACGTGGAATGGGACCGCTTCAGGCGTACGTGTTCCAAATGGAAATTGGATAGAAACAAATAGAAGAGGACTGACTATTGTTGATGCAACCTCAGCCGTTTTCGCGATGGAGCTTCCGTGGGAGAAAATTGATGTTGCTACCTGGTCGTGGCAAAAAGCCCTTGGGGGGGAAGCTGCACATGGCATGATTGCACTGGGGCCAAGAGCAATAGATAGATTAGAAACCTACGTTCCAGACTGGCCAATTCCTCGGTTGTTCTCTCTAACCAGGAATGGGAAGTTAAATAAAAATATTTTCGAAGGGATGACCATAAATACACCATCAATGCTTGCTGTTGAAGATGCTTTGGACGGTCTTAAGTGGGCAAGCGAGATTGGCGGTCTCTCATCATTAATAGAAAGAACCAACAGAAATGCAGAGGTTGTGTCCAGGTGGGTGAGTTCTACGCCTTGGATAGACTATCTTTGCGCGGATAGCGATTCGCGATCAACGACCTCAGTTGTTCTTAACATCGTCGATCAGAAATATTTGAATCTTGATGAAACAACTCAACGTATGGTGATCAATAATATGCTAGAACTTCTTTCTGCTGAAAAAGCAGGATTTGACTTAGGTTCACACGCCGATGCCCCTCCTGGCTTCCGGATCTGGTGCGGCTGTACAATTGAATGTAAAAATTTAGAGGCACTGTTCCCGTGGCTTGACTGGGTTTTTTTTGAAGTGATGAAACCGAACGAATAATCAAGTGCAATTTAACAATAGAATAGCTAACAATTATTTTTCTTCCCTATATCTTCTATATCAAAGGGAGTAGTTTGATAAATTAGATTTAGCCAGTTATTGAAAAGCAAATAACCATTTGAACGCCATGTATTTTTGGGTGTCCGGATAGGGTTATCATCGGGATAATAGTTGTTGGGTTTTTGAATTTTAACTTCTTTAGATGTATCCCTTAGATATTCTTCATGAAGCGTATCTGTTTCATATTCAAGATGATTAAACATATGAACGTGCTTGAGCTTTTTATCGTAAACTAAACACACACCGGATTCGTTGGAATCTATAAGGATTTCCAAATTTTTGTTTGCCAAGAGATCCTCTCTGCGGTTTTCTGTATACCGCGAAACCGGAATGGGGATTTCGTCATTCAATCCATTTACTAATAGAAGGTTGCTTTGGTTCTTCTGATGCAGGTATACACCAAAGATCTTATTTGGCAGCTCAAATTTTTGTATTTTGTAAAAATGAAATAATGCGGCTTGGGCACCCCAGCATAAATTAAAGGTTCCATGGACGTTGGTTTTGGACCAGTCAAAAATGTTACGTAGTTCGTCCCAATATAAAACTTCTTCGAATGGCAAACGTTCGATTGGTGCTCCCGTTGTAATTAGCCCATCAAATTTTTCTGCTCTTATTTTTTCCCAGGAATGGTAGAAATCTATCATATGTTCTGTAGGCGTATTCTTTGGAGTATATCCGCTAGGAGAAATCAGAGTCATTTCTATTTGCAGGGGGGAGGAACCTAGGAGCCGAGCAATTTGTGTTTCTGTAGCAATTTTCTTCGGCATCAAGTTTAGAAGAGCAATTCGTAAGGGCCGGATGTCTTGCCGTACGGCGTCAGTATCTTTAATCACCAAGATTCCTTCATGTTCAAGAATCTGCCTTGCCGGCAAGTCTTTGGGGATTTTTATTGGCATTTTATGGCCTGCGTTTTGGGTTTGGTTAAGTACGTAATTTAGATCTTGCAATGCATGTATCAATATAATTCTGAAGCGTTTTCGCTGCTTCGTCAGATTTTCTTGCAGCGTGTATTGCCGATTTGTATATCAGTCGCAAAAACTGTTCTGAGATTGTCACAGTATTTTGAGCGTTGTCAGAGTTTAGTAAATCTTTGATTTGAACTGTAAAGCCAAAATTTTTGGCAATGGAGTTATACCGGGGTTTACGGAACTTTAACAATTGAGGGAATAAAGGTTTCGCGAATGCTAGAGGGTCAATTCCAGTCCCAGTTTTAGGCATCTCTTTCAATCGTGGCATAATAAAAGAAGGGTTATAAAAAAGAGGCTTTGGTGAGGTTTTTGCCCGGGTAATAATTTCTTGTTCGTGGGTTTTGTCAGCCTTTATATAAATAATTAATGTAACGTCACGTAGAGCTTTTATTACAGGATCATTTTTGTTTTCCGGTTCACAGATTTCGCAAAGACTGCCGGAAGCATCATTAACAAAATTAGTGCAATTATAGATTTTCCAGGATTTTTCGATAAATCTTCGCACATCCTTCATGGACTCGATTTCAGCCCACCGATAAAGTTTCTGCCTTTCTAAAAAGGTTTTTTTGTCCAGTCCCCCTAGTTTTTTATCTCCGTACATTCCAAGGAACGTTGAAACTGGCTGCAAATTATCCACGGTAATATTGTGGTTGATATAAATTGAATCTGAACGAAGAAGATTTGCAACAAATGGGTCATGCATGCGCATTATTTTGAACTTGATATTGTCCAGTATGTGATCGGCCAAATATCTGGTGCCAATTCGATAATCAGCTGAGTAATGAAACCAATTTGCAGAATTACGTAAAAGGGTTGATAGTAAAGTTTTCCCAACCCCGGACATGCCAAGCAACGTTATTCCATGGGGAAGTTGAATAAAATCGTTAATGCTTATATTTGGAAATATTTTTTGTGCTCGCATTTTAACGACCCATAAGATTTTAAGCTAAGGAAAATTAACCTAATTCATCCTTATTGCCAATCCAAGTACCTGATTTTATATGCCCATGATAATAAATATATGAAAAGATTTGTTTTTTACATAAAGTGTTACAATCTCATGGCTAAAAATTTTTAAATAGGATGTCCGGAAGCATGGCGAATAGAAGATTTCCATGTTATAAGTTGTAAAAACTTGTGGTAGATTTTTCATTCGGTTTGTATGATGTATCTTCGGGAGGGTCTTAAGTGCAAAGAGCTTTATTAATTGATCCAAATACTTGTACGGGGTGCCAGCAGTGTGAAATGGCCTGTAGCTATCACCATGAAGGCAATTTCAACCCCTCAAAATCGCGTATCAGGGTATTTAAGTTCGAGCTCGAAGGACGTTTTGTGCCGTATACATGCACACAATGCGACGAGGCTTGGTGCATGCATGCTTGCCCTGTAGACGCTATTTCTATAAATCCCAAAACGGGTGCAAAAGAGGTGTCAGCAGAAGCTTGCGTTGGCTGTAAAGTCTGTACTATTGCCTGCCCATTTGGGACGGTAAATTATAATTCTGAGACTGGAAAGGTTGACAAATGCGACCTTTGTGGTGGAGACCCTGATTGTGTCAAGGCTTGTCCAACTTCGGCGTTATCTTTTACATATGCAGAGGAAGCAGGCATGAAAAAAATGCGCCTCTGGGCTAAGGAAACGGATAAGGGTGGTCAAGTTGAAAATAAAGCATATACTGAGGAAGATATAGCTGGTTATCTTGATCAGTTGTCTTGATAATCAAAAAGGATAGGAGGAGTTAAATAGATGCCGTGGACAAAAAAGCTGTTAAGAGTTGATTTAACGAATGGGACTTGTGAGAGTGAACCCCTCAATATGGACTGGGCTAAAATGTACCTTGGTCAGAGAGGTCTTGCTACAAAATATTTTGTCGAAGAGTGTGATCCAAAGGTCGATCCATTGTCCCCAGAAAATAAACTGATTTTTGCGACTGGGCCGTTAACGGGAACAGCGGCTCCGACTTCTGGTCGTTGGTCGGTTATTACAAAGGGAGCTTTGACCGGAGCAATAGCTTGCTCAAATTCAGGAGGTTTTTTTGGTGCAGAACTTAAAAATGCCGGTTGGGATATGGTTATTTTTGAGGGAAAGTCACCGAACCCTGTCTACCTCAATATTAATAATGAAGAAGCTGAGCTTAAAGACGCATCTGCACTCTGGGGGAGATCGGTTTGGGACACAGAAGATATGCTTCGAGAAATCTGTGGGGACGACAACATTCGCTGTGCATCCATTGGCCAAGCGGGAGAAGCCCAGGCACTTTTTGCGGCCGTTGTTAATGACAAGGATCGAGCCGCTGGACGATCAGGTGTAGGCGCTGTTATGGGTTCCAAAAATTTAAAATCTATCGCTTGTCGAGGGACGGTAGGTGTGCAGGTTGGTGATCCTATGAAGTTTTTGCAAGCTAGTGGTGCCTGCGTAAAGATTTTAAAAGAGAATGCCGTTACTGGGGAAGGACTTCCCACGTATGGGACTCAAGTGCTGATGAATGTCATTAACGAAGCTGGTGCATTGCCGACGCATAATGGGTCGGACGTACAGTTTGACGGGGCTTCCAAGATAGGTGCGGAAGCAATGGCAGAACCGAGGGAAACCGATGGAAAGCCCAACTTAGTTTCAACAGGTGCTTGTTTTGGTTGCCCTATTTCATGTCAGCGGGTCTCTCAAATGGATCCCAACCATTTTGCAGTTAAAGGCAAGCCAAAATACCATGGAACAAGTGGTGGCTTGGAGTATGAGGCAGCATGGGCACTTGGTTGTGCGACAGGTGTCAGTGATTTGGAAGCATTGACTTACTGTAATTTTATTTGCAACGAGTATGGAATGGACCCAATTTCTTTAGGGTCGACCGTGGGTGCTGCAATGGAACTTTATAAAATTGGTGCGATAACGGATAACGATACCGGAGGGATCGCCCTTGAGTTTGGCAGCGCTGAAGCTCTCTGTAAGATCTGTGATCAAACAGGACTAGGTGAAGGGTTTGGCCGGGAAATAGGACTGGGCTCTCGTCGGTTATGCGAAAAATATGGACATCCAGAATTGTCAATGACCGTTAAAAGTCAGGAATTCCCAGCCTATGACCCTAGAGGTATTCAGGGCATGGGATTAACTTATGCAACTTCCAATAGAGGAGCCTGTCATTTAAGAAGCTATACAGTTGCTTCAGAGATGTTGGGCATTCCCGAAAAGACTGACCCCCTTACGTCCGATGGAAAGGCTGGTTTAGTGAAAATTTTTCAGGACCTCACAGCCGCTGTCGACTCATCTGGAACCTGTATTTTTACGACTTTTGCCTTAAGTGCAGATGATATAGCTCCAATGGTAGATGCTGATCTTGAGGGAGAGTGGACATCTGACACTCTTATGGAAATAGGGGAGAGAATATGGAACCTCGAGAGAAAGTTTAACTGTGCTGCAGGCTTTACGGGGGCTGACGATACACTGCCTCAGCGGTTGCTGAAAGATGCCGCTAAAACTGGCCCGGCTGAAGGCAAGGTAGCCGAGTTGGACAAAATGCTACCAGAATATTATGAGCTTCGGGGGTGGACATCTGATGGGGTGCCATCCAATGAGACGATTAGCCGTTTGAATTTGTAGAAATTATTGCTCTCATGTCCCTTGCTATGAAAGCAAGGGACATGATTGGAGTTTTTGAATAATAAAATGCAATATTTGATTGCCGGTGCTGGTCCTTCAGGTGTAACCGCTGCCGAGGCGCTCCGCAAACACGATCCCACCAGTTCAATAACTATCATCGATGGTGAAGAAGAAACGCCTTACGGGCGGATGGCATTACCGTACTTCTTAACCGGGCAAATTTCTGAAAAGGCTCTTCGTCTCCGAAAAAAGAAGAATCACTTTGACAAATTACACATAGAATGTTTAAAGGACAGGGTAGAAGAAATATCTCCTAAACAGAATATTATAACATTAAATGACACTGGCCAGCTTTCGTTTGATAGATTGCTTCTGGCAACAGGTTCAATTCCCATAAATCCACCGATTCCCGGAGTAAGCGGTTCAAATATACATCATTGCTGGACGCTTGATGATGCGCGCAAGATTCTTAAAGGTTTGGGCCAAAGTACCGAGGTTGTTCTGATTGGCGCTGGATTCATTGGGTGCATCATAATGGAGGCACTTTCTTTATCTGGAGCCAAGTTAACGGTTCTTGAGATTGAAAATCGGATGGTGCCAAGGATGATGGACAAAGCTGCTGGAGACCTGATAAAAAAATGGTGTTTAGGCCGGGGAGTTAGCGTGCTGACTTCAACTAGGGTCATTGGGATTGAGGATTATAAAAATAAAAAAACTGTAATACTTGAAAACGGGAAGACAATTCAAGCTGACATCATTGTAGTTGCAACAGGTGTCAAACCAAATACTTCTTTTTTAGAAGGTAGTAGTATCAAGGTTGATCATGGCGTAATAGTTAACAATAAGTTGGAATCTAATATCCAGAATATCTATGCTGCCGGTGATGTAGCTCAAGGTCCAGATTTTCTGACTTCCGGCTGGTCAGTTCATGCAGTGCAGCCTACGGGTGTCGAGCATGGACGGGTTGCAGCATTGGGTATGACCGGCCAGGAAATTAACTACCGCGGCAGCTTAAATATGAACGTGCTTGATACACTAGGCCTGGTTTCCTGCTCTTTTGGCTTGTGGGAAGGAATAGAAGGGGGGCAGCAGGTCAAGCGTTTAGATGAAGAAAATTTTCGCTATACCGTTTTAAATTTTGATGAAGATCGTTTGATTGGTGCACTTTTGGTAGGTCGTACCGAGAATATAGGGGTAGTGCGTGGATTAATCCAGACATCGCTGAGATTAGGCCCGTGGAAAGACCGGTTAATGGTTGATCCAAATGAAATCGTCGCGGCTTACATTGAAAGCACTACAGCGTATAGCCATATACATATGTTTCGAAAATCAAGGAGAAAAAATGCAGCAATTCGAGAAAACCTTGAAGATAGTTTGCAAAAAAGCCCAGATAAGATAAGGGTATCGGGATCTAATAAAGAAGAAAAAGTTCCTATTGGTGAAAAAATAAAAAGCTTAGATATTGATGAACTTGGTGATCCAAATATTGAGAAAATTAAAATTAGGCTAAAGCTATACGCTATGTTATCCAAATACCTTCCTAATTATGCAGAAAAAAACGAAGCAGTTCTCAAAATAGCAGTTAAAACAAACGTTCAATCCATTCTTGAAGCTTATAATGTTCCCAATGAATATTGCCATTTAGTACTTGTAAATGGCCATTATGCTGCCCCAAGCGAACGTAGAAAAATTATCTTGAAAGAGGGAGATGTAGTGGCTGTCTGGCCTCCGGTGGCGGGGGGGTAAGATGGAGCAAGAAAAGTTTGTAATTAAAAAGGAGATGGCACTGACTCATTCCGATTTTTTTCGTTGGCTTCCAAATGCCCTACGCGGAAAAGCTTATAAAATTAGCGGTTCTTCCGTGCAGATTGAGGGCCTTGAAGGTATGTGGACTATTCAGCTAGGCAAAGAAGGCACACGTGATATTGCCTTGCTTTCAATACCAAGAACAGTTGTAACCATGGTTTTTCAGGGGTATTCAGAAAAAAATTATAAGACAGCTCTAGAATATTTTGACAGGGCATTTCACCGAGGTGGAGGTTGAGCTTCATTTCTCACCCTGCAATTCTATCGGCGGAAGCTCGAGCCCGACTTCTTTTAAAAGGGGAACTGTTAGTTCAAAGGCAAGTGCAACCCATGTTGGACCTTTGTGAATATGCTTTAAATCTTTCAAAAACTGTTTTTCAACCCTTCGAGCCCGAATATGCACACCAATGTTTGTCAATAACCGAGTATTCCAACCGTATTACATTGTTATGTAAAGCATTCAGTAATGAAAAGAGAGTTAGACAGATTCTTGCACATTTGCTTGATGTTCTTGGAATAGAAAAAAGTGATGCGTTTTGTGATCGTTTTGTTCTACGGATAGTTCCCCCAGAGGGTGGGCACCAGACTGATCGCGCGAAGAAATTGTGGGCCCATCGCGATACATGGTGTTCAAATGTTTATCAGCAGATTAATCTTTGGGCCCCTATCTGCCCGATTTCTAGGACTCGCACGATCACGCTATTTCCAGATTACTGGTTAAAGCCTATTGCCAATAATTCGGAAGATTGGGATATCGCTGAGTTGCGTAGAAGTCGACATTGCAATAACAAGAGTCAATACCCAACAATACCTAGCCTTCTTGAGGAAACGAGGGGGGTAAGGGTGTCGGTGATAGCAGAACCGGGTGATATGGTTGCCTTTTCAGGAACTCACCTGCATGAGAGCACGGTAGATGATAGTCTTCGAGCACGTATCAGTTTTGATTTTAGGGTTGTAAATTTAAGGGATATGCAATCTGGGCTATCTGCACCAAACTGCGATGGGCGTGCAAAAAATGTTAATTCGGATTGGTTTTGTCGATTTACTGATAATACATCCTTACTTGAAGTTTTATGAGAAGCTCAAGAGCATGCCCTTGTTTTCCCCAGAATTCGAGGATTTAAAAATGCAGTCTAGTAAAGTTCATGATCAAATAATGGGAAAAATACTTAAAAAAAGCACTAACTTATATATTCTTAATCGTATGGGTTCTTGTTTTTTTGGGCGTGCAAACGAATCGGGACACCGAGTATATCGAAATCACTTCTTAGCGCATTCATTAGGTAACGGAAGTAGCTTCTTGGAAGTTTATCGATGCTGCTAGAATGTAAACTAAATGTAGGAGGTCGTGTCTTGATTTGTGTAGCGTAACGGATAGCAATACGTCTTCCATTTTGACCTAGTGGTGGTGGGTGCCTTTCTAACACTTTTTTCAACCATTTGTTTAACTTTCCAGTTGAAACTCTTAAATTCCAGATTTGTAAGATTTCAAAAATTTTTGGGAAAAGTTTGTCAACATTATAGCCGGTAAGCGCAGATATTGGGATGACAGGCACCCCATAGATCTGAGGAAGTGATATCTGAAGTTTTTTTTGTATGTTTTGTAGAATTCTATTTTTCTTCTTGCAGGCATCCCATTTGTTGATAGCAATCAGAAGACCCCTTCCTTCTTTAATTACTATACGGGCAATGTTTAGATCTTGTTTTTCTAAAACGGTATTTGGTTCAAGAAGCAAAATTACAACCTGTGCGAATTTAATAGCACGAAGAGTATCCGCGTTAGATAAGTTCTCAATTTTATCTGTTATTCGTGCTTTTTTTCGTAATCCTGCTGTATCAAAGAGTTTTATACATTGGCCTTTATAGTTGAACGTTACACCTATTGTATCGCGAGTTATTCCTGGTATAGGACCAGTTACCATTCGTTTTTGCCCTATCAATTGATTTAGGAGAGTCGATTTCCCAACGTTGGGTCGGCCAACTATTGCTATTTGTGTAATAGATTTCTCCTGGAATTGGTCGGCCTTGCTTTCATCAGTTTTATGTTCGAGCATTGGTCCTTTTTCTAGAAGTTTTTCAGTGCAAGTTTTAATAGATGAATATAGGTCAGCCATTCCTTCTCCGTGTTCAGCGGAAATAGGTACCGGGTTACCAAAGCCAAATGAACACCCTTCAACTATGCTTGCTTCCTGAACTCTCCCCTCGCATTTGTTTGCAATAAGAATAACTGGGATTTCGAATTTTCTTAACCAATTAGCAAATGAGCGGTCCATAGGCGTCACCCCATTTTTTGCGTCATAAAGTAAAACAGCTAAATTAGCTCCCATAATTGCATTCACTGTTTGCATTCTTATCTCAGACTTCAGCGATTCGGTAATATTTTCCTCAAAGCCGGCAGTATCTATCGCAATAAAGGCCAAGTCCCCAATTTGACCTTTACCTTCTCGGCGATCGCGGGTAATGCCCGGTGTGTTATTTACGATTGCTATGCGTTTTCCAACAAACCGGTTGAAAAGTGTAGACTTTCCAACGTTGGGGCGACCAACAATGACAATTCTCATTAACATAAGGTGACCAGAAAATTAGTTATTCAAGAATACATAATTTTTTAGAGATTTATCGGTAGGCTACTAATTCGGCGTCATTTGCAAGAAAATAAACATTTCCTTGTGCAATTACCGGGGGGACATCAACTCCATCAGGCAAGTCAACCCTTCCTAGAATTTGGCCGGAGTAGGGTGATATAGCTAAAGCGTAACCATGACTTCCTGCAGCTATTAACCTATCGCTCGCGAGCACTGGACCAGTCCATATGATGGGATCTGTTCGAGATCTTGGATTTTCAAAACGAGGAAGACCACGTACCCATATTATTGTTCCTCGTTCTCTATTGATGGCGGCAATCTCCATATCATTTGTAATCAAAAATAGATAATTTCCAGCTACCCATGGGCTAGCTGCACTGCCAATTTTACTCTCCCAAATTCTTTGACCATTTCGTAAGTCAATGCATACCATCAGGCCGTTGTGGCTTACAGCGAAGACTTTTCCCCTGTCAATAATAGGACGACCGCGTATATGAGATAAAGATGAAACACTGTCAGTTCTGCGCAGTGACGACAAAGAGTCCTGCCAAAGCACGCGACCGGTTTCAACTTTTAGTGCGAACAATTCTCCTGAGGAGTATGCAACGACAACCGTACCAGAACCAACAGCTGGGCTTGCCCCTCCTAGCAACGAGGCTGATTCAGCAACGCCGTTGTGAGTCCAAAGTATCTCTCCATTATTGCCATTTAATGCGAACAGCTTGTTATCGACAGTTACGACAAACACTCTACCTCCGCGAACAACTGGTGAAGCTCGCATTGGGCTATTTACAGACTGGCGCCAAAAAACCTTTCCTGTCTTTGCATTTAACGCAATAACCTCGGCAAAGCCAGTTGCAACAAAAATTACCTGGTTTCCGTAAGCAATTCCTCCACCGATATGGCCTTCATCGTAATCTGGTTCTAAATGAATCTTCCAGATACGTTCACCATTTCTGGTATTGTATGCGCTTACAGCTGATAGAGTATCCATTGCATAGATACTGCCTTTTGCGACCACGGGTGCAGAAATAAAGCGTGCCTCGCTTTCTGCTCCTGCCCCAATGTCAACGCTCCAGTATTCAGTTATTGCGTCTCTGATTTCCATATGATGCATTGCATGATTAGGATATCCCCCCGCGACGGGCCAATCTTCATTCGGCGAAGGTGCGGGTAACAAAATAGGCTCTTTTGAAGCTTCTTCATCAGGCGTGAGTTCACTGTAGTGTGATAATACGCTAATCCTTTTCCCCTTAAGCCTCTCTTCTCCAATCTCGTTCAAGAAATCCAATTCAGGTATTTCACATCCAAAAAGGAAAAATTGAAGAAGCAGGACAGCGAGGGTCTTAAATGCTGCATGAACTTGGTTGGTGATTAATTTTTTTTTCACGGTCATATCAAAAATCTAAATTGAGTTAATTTTGCAATGTTAGCATAATAGCCTGGGATCGTTGCCGGATACCTGACGATGTTTTGGGGTCAACAAGAAGTTTTTGGTAAATTTCTTTCGCTTCGTTCGTCTTCCCAATTTTTTTGCTTAAGAGAGCTTTCAATTCTAGAGCGGTGTAACGCCATGGGTTTTCTTTACTAGTGAGGGTAGATAATTCATCAATTATTGCAGAATCTGTCTTTACTCCCAAATCTATAGATTGAATAATATATAGAAGACTAGCCAAATCTCTATATATCTTGCTAATTTTTTTATCATTGGCAAGACCTTCATAAACTTGCATTGCAGCGACCTCGTTTTTGTTCTTAGCAAGGGTTGCAGCAGTTTGAAATTTCGAAAGCAGTTTATATCCCATATGACGATCTTGAGCCAACCTAAGAAGCATATCGTTTGCCTTGGTTGGAGAGTCTTCCAGCAATTTGGTTGCTTTATAGTATCGCTCGCTGAGCTCAATGCGTTCGGTTAAAGCCCAAGATTGCCAACTTTGATAACCAACTACAATAGCCACCGGCAAAAAAACGGCTGTAATTATATATAGCTTATAAGTTTTCCAAATCTTTATTGCGCGATCTTGTTTTAACTCTTCATCTATCTCTCGAAACAACGCGTCTTCTGTGAAATCGGCCAAAGCAATCTCCATGACAAATGTACAATTTTGGAATGATAACAAGAAAATATCCTGTGTAAGACATTAACGCAAATTTGTTTGTTGATTATGGTCGCCATTTTATTGAGCAGCCAATACTTGGATGTTGAATTTCTGGGCCGCAGCCGGTAGTTGCAACCAAATACATTGCCTCTAGCAGTTCGTGGCGGCTTCCGTCGACAGGTGGTTCGCGTCCGCTATCGTCCAATCTTCCGCGGTATTGTAATTTTAGATTGGAATTAAACCCATAAAAATCCGGAGTGCAGGATGCTTTGTAGCTTTTCGCTGTATCTTGGGTCTGGTCAATAACATAGGGAAAGTTGAATTTACACGCTTTTGAAAAATCAACCATCTTATCAAAAGCATCGCCTGGTGAAATTTTTGTATCATTCGGCATAATTGCAATAAGCCCAATACCTAAGAGGGACATCTCGTGCGCGTCACTGACAAGGCGCGTGGTAATTGCTCGGACATAAGGACAATGATTACAAATAAACATTACTACAAGACCTTTAGTTCCTCTTGCTTCACTAATTTTCCAGTGTCGGCCATCAACACCTTTCAAAGAAAAGTCTCTAGCTTCCCAACCAATTGAACCCGGACTCGATCGAGTAGAAGTTATGATATTTATCCCCGTTTATGAAGAGTCATTTAATTATCGTAGACTTCTTCTTTCAAGATTTTTGTAGGCTGTTTTAAACTTATATTAATTCTAAATTTGTTTTATATACCTTATATAGTATTAATTGCGACCTATCAGCTAATAAATTTTTAATTTGAGAGTATTTATGAACTCCCTAATAAAGTTTGCTATAGTTCCTTTGGCGATTGTTTTAAATGGATGTGTAATCGGTTCTGCGGGTTTCCCAGTGGCAAGTCAAATAGAAGTTTTGACATTAATGAACACGGAGAAGACTATTAGTGATAATATAGTTTCATATGTAAGTGGAAAGGATTGTTCTTCTGTTAGGAGAGAGCGTGGATTAAGTTATTGTAAAGAGGATGCATTGCAGCCACCAAAAACCAAGCGGTATTGCTATAAGGAGCTGAGCAAGGTTACATGCTATAAGACAGAAGATCCTCTTGGGCGATATACTAAGGTCGATAGCAATGACCATAATGTCCCGCGATAGAGTTTCACTAATTGTATTTATTTGCTCCTTTCAAGAAAAAGCTCGTCTTGGTTTTAAAAAAATATTTCTAAGGTACTCAATAAAAATCTACAGCAGACCATTTCACTGTGTCTGGTAAAAGTTTTTAGACTATTCTGTTAAAATATATACATTTTAAATTGTACTAGTTTTGAATTTGGGTTAGTAAAAAATCCCTCTATAGTAAACTCTATGCGATATTATACCGTACTGATAGTTTTGGATCGTCATTAGATTAATACCAACTCCAGTTTGAGGGGGTCTGGCTTTGGGCAGTACTATTAAGGCTATTACATTTGATTTATGGGATACCATAATTGATGATGATTCCGATGAGCCGAAACGAAGAAAAATTGGTTTGACAAGAAAACAAGAGCATCGGTTAGAATTGCTGTGTGAGGCAGTAACAAAAGAAAACCAAATCTCTGTAGATCAAGTGAGGTTAGGGAGCGCGGTAATAGATGCAGCGTTCTTACAGTGTTGGAGAAATTATTCCATAACTTGGCCATATCGGGTACGGGTGGAAGTTCTTCTTAATGGTCTTGGGCTATCGTTATCAGAAAATTCGTTAAATCAGTTAGTAAGCGCTGTTGAAAATATGGAGGTAGATATTCCTCCAGATCTAATTGATGGGGTTAGTGACGCTCTTAGAGAATTATCATTTAATTACAAATTATGTATTGTTTCAGATACTATAATTACACCGGGGAGCGGACTTAGGAGCTTGCTCAAGTTGCATCACCTTAGTAGATACTTTTCTGGATACGCATTTTCTGATGAAGTTGGACATTCTAAGCCTCATGTCGATATGTTTGCCTCTGCCGCTAAACAATTAGGTTGCAACATAAATCAAATGATTCATATCGGGGATCGAGACCATAATGATATTAAAGGACCACAGGCGTTGGGCATGAAAGCTGTTTTATTTACTGGGAAGCGTGATGATGATAAAGAAACCACTTCTGCAGATGCCATTTGCGAGCGACATTCAGACCTTCCAATGATTGTCCGTCAACTGACTTCAAGCTAGAAGGGAGAGGGTAAATCAATTAGTCCAAAATTTTTAATCATAGACGGGTACAAAAAGAGTGCTCGAGACGAATTGGTCGATGGGGGCGCGACCACAGCAGGGCACCTGTATGTGAAGATGTTGAAGAAGATTGTACCATCATCTATGTGTGCAATTCTTTACCCAAGCGATCCTGATGCAGTTATTCCGCCAGGCAACTCATTAGGTGAGTTTGATGGTGTAGCATGGACTGGGTGCAGCCTTACGGTGTATGATGATTCACCTGAAGTTAGAAATCAAATTAGTTTATGTCGGTCTGTGTTTGACGCTAAAGTTCCTAGTTTTGGGAGTTGTTGGGCAGCACAAATTGCAGCAGTTGCAGCTGGCGGCATTTGTGGGGCAAACCCAAACGGACGTGAAATGGGGATTGCGCGTAAGATCGAATTGACGCCTGAGGGAAGGGCGCATCCTATGTATGAAGGGAAATCAAAAGTTTTTGATGCTTTCATTAGCCATGTTGATGAGATAACTCACTTACCACCTGGTGCTGTAAATCTCGCAGGAAACTCTTTTACAAAAATCCAGGCAATTTCAGTTGTCTATAATGGCGGGGTCTTTTGGGGACTGCAATATCATCCAGAATATGACTTACACGAAATGGCAAGGCTCACGTGGTGTCGGCTTGAAAAATTAATAGAGTTAAAATTTTTCGAAACCCGCAGAGCTGGAGAGCGTTATGTTGAATACCTTGAAGCTTTAAATGCCGATCCTTCGCGTTTTGATCTTTCGTGGCTTTTGGGTATTGATTCTGACATAACCAGTGAAGATGTTCGGCAGATTGAAGTAAGAAACTGGGTGCATCGATTGGTTCTACCTATGATGCAGTTGCGGAGATAGATTTGCAAAAAAAGGACCCCTGTATTTTGATTATAGAAGGGAACCCACGCGATCGGTGTGAACTCCAGCACAATCATGGTAGTGAGACCGGCAGTGAACGGTACGCGGGTGTCGTTCGAGCCCTCTTCCCCCAAACTAGGATTGAGTTCCTGCATGGAGCAGATTTGGATCAGGAGCTTCCAAAGGGTGCCGAAATAGCAAAATTCGATGGCGCAATTATTGGTGGATCACATTTGCACGTGTATGATCGGGCAAACCCAAGAGTTAGCAGACAAATAGATTTAGTTCGTTCGATTTTTGAAGCAGAGATTCCTATATTAGGAAGCTGTTGGGGGCTTCAGTTAGCTACGGTTGTTCTCGGTGGGGTGGTCCAGCCAAATGTTAATGGTCGAGAGATTGGAGTCGCACGAAAGATTCTCTTAACGGAGGCTGGCCGTTCGCACAAAATGTTTTTTGGAAAATCTAAGGTCTTCGATAGCCTTTGTGTTCATATGGATGAAATAAGTAGGCTTCCAGAACACGCAATAGTTTTAGCTAGTAATAGTCATAGTGAAGTGCAGGCTGCTGTTTATAACTTAAAATCATCCCAGTTTTGGGGTTTCCAATATCATCCCGAGTTTAATCTGAGATATTTAGCTTGCCTCTTTAAGATGAATGTAGAAGAGATGATTAAGGACGGTTTTTTTCTTGATGGGGTCGATGCAAACTATTACATAAAAATGCTTGAGAAGTTACACGCGGACCCAGGACGTTCCGACATTTCGTGGCAATTAGGGGTAGACGATGACCTCTTAAATCCGAATCATAGATATACAGAAATCCGTAACTGGATTGAAACTCAAGTGTTAACACAGGTAAAAAATTGAGTTCAGGTAATTTTGACGCTGTTATTATAGGTGGTGGTCACAATGGGCTCGTATGTGCTGCTTACCTTGCTAAAGCTGGCCTCTCAGTTAAAGTTCTTGAAAAACGCTCAGTGGTTGGCGGAGCTGCTGTTACGGAAGAATTTTCCCCTGGGTTTCGAAATTCCACTTGTTCGTATACGGTAGGGTTGCTTAGTCCTTTGGTCGTTGCTGATTTAGGACTGTTCGAAAATGGATTAAAATTAGTTCCACGCCCCATGTCCAATTTCCTGCCGACTGAAAATGGAGGGTGTCTTCGAGCGTATGCTGACCATCAACGGTTTTCCAATGAGATAGGTATCCAATGCCCAGGAGATTCAAATGCACTTAAAGGTTATCATTTAGCTCTTGAAGGAGTGTCAAAGGTAATACGTGAACAATTATATAATACGCCACCCAACCTTCGTGGTGGATTGTGGGAATTATGGAAGGGGTGGAAGGCGAGCAAACAATTTTTAAGCTTAGATGCTGAAGTTCAAAACAATTTACTCGAGATATTTACCGTAAGCGCATCGAAATTTCTTAGCCGTTGGTTTGAAGGTGAATCTATTAAGGCGTTATTAGCGTTTGATGGTATTGTTGGACATTTTGCTAGTCCTCACCATCCAGGTACAGCATATGTATTGCTGCATCACTGTCTTGGGGAAATAATGCCACACGGTTCTTGGGGACATGCAATTGGAGGGATGGGCGCTATCAGTGATGCTATAGCTCGTTCCGCAAGAAAAGCCGGCGTATTAATTGAAACAATGTCTCCTGTAACTCGTTTACTTATAAACGACAAAAAAAGGACTATTGGGGTAGAAGTAGAAGGTGGTAAAGCTATTTACGGGCGTGTAATTGTTTCGAATATCAATCCGAAGTTACTTTTCAACACTTTAGTGGAACCAAGTTATGTTCCACTGGATTTTTTAAATCGCATTAGCCGTTACGAATGTGTGTCAGGCTCTTTTCGTATGAATGTTGCATTAGGTGAGCTGCCTGATTTTTTATGTTTGCCGGGGAAAAATATGGCGGACCATCATGGGGCAGGTATCGTTTTGGCACCAACTCTTGATTATCAACACCAGGCATTTGAAGATGCAAAAAAACTTGGTTGGTCTAAGAGGCCAATTGTGGAAATCGTTATCCCGAGTACACTTGACTCAAGCTTAGCCCCGGAGGGGAAGCATGTTGCTAGTTTGTTTTGTCAGCACTTTTCTCCAAAATTACCTAATGCTAGGAACTGGGATATGTGCAGGGAATTAGCAGCTGATTCAGTGATCAATTTAATTACTGAATTTGCCCCGAATTTCCGGTCAAGTATTATAGCCCAGCAAATTCTGAGCCCACTAGATTTAGAACGAGAGTTTAGTTTGCTTGGTGGAGATATATTTCATGGGTCTCTGACCCTAAACCAAATTTGGAGCTCTCGACCCCTGCTTGGTCACTCAGACTATCGAATGCCATTACACGGTTTGTATTTATGTGGTGCGGGTGCTCATCCCGGGGGAGGTGTTACAGGGATACCAGGTCGAAATGCAGCCAAGGAGATATTAAAAGATTTTAGTTGGTGGTCGAAAAAAAAGTAAGTTAGTGACACCGCTAGTCGAGAAAATTTGGTGAATTATTAATTTTCTACAAATTTCCTCGGAAAGCCTGCTGATAAATTGAAAGTAATTCATTTGCTCCAACTGGCGTGGGGTTGGTACTTGCCGTGGGGTCAGCAGCAGCCATTTCAGAAAACTTTACGAGATGATTTTCGTCGACGTTTAAGTCGGCTAAAGTATGCGGTATATCAAACATTTTACGCAAATCGAGAACCCACTCAAGGACTCCTGAAAATGATTTACTTTTTAAACCTAAAATTACGGAAAGATATTCCATTTTTTCAGAAATGACTTTTTTGTTGTGAATCATGACATAAGGCATGACGGTTGCGTTTGTCATGCCATGATGGGTATCATAGACAGCACCAATCGGGTGGCTAAGGGAATGTATAGCACCTAACCCCTTTTGGAAAGAAGTCGCTCCCATAGCAGCAGCAGACATCATATGAGCTCTAGCCGGCAAATTTGACCCGTCTTTATACACTAGTGGAAGCCAGTTTTTGCATAAACGTATTCCTTCAATTGCTATGCCATCAGCCATAGGATGATAATTAGGGGCACAGTATGCTTCAAAGCAATGGGCTAAAGCATCCATTCCAGTCCAGGCGGTGATATTGGGCGGAAGGGTAACAACAAGTGAGGGGTCGCAAATTACAATCGATGGTAACATTTTTGGGTGGAATATTATTTTTTTTTCATTTTTTGTCTCATCTACAATGACACTTGCTCGTCCAACTTCAGATCCAGTTCCCGATGTGGTTGGCACAGCGATAATCGGAGCTATTGTTTTTGATTTAGCCTGTTTCCAGTTTTCACCAACATCCTCAAAATCCCATATTGGACGTGTTTGACCAACCATTAATGCAACTGCTTTCGCAGTATCCATAGCACTTCCGCCACCCCAAGCAATAATACCATCATGGCATCCATTTTTATATTGATTAACACCATCTATTACATTTTCACTATTAGGGTTTGATTTGATTTTGGAAAAAATTTCTGTAATCAATCCGTTTTCCTGGTTAGCTGCTAAAGCTGACTTGGTCATTGGTAATTTTTCTAAACTGGGATCGGTAATTAATAGTGGTTTTGTTATATTTAGAGTTTTTGCAGCATCCGCTAATTCAGAGATACGATTAATGCCAAAACGGATTGTTGTGGGATAGTTCCAATTATTGGAAAGTGATATCATTTTACCTATAGATCCTTATATTAATGTAGGAAACAATCAAATTTCCGTTTTTAGGTGGAAAGATTTCGGTCGCGTTAGGCTTTCATAACCCAATGGGGAGAGTGTGCACCCTCGACCGGATTCTTTCACTCCCGTCCAAGCCAATTCAGGGTCAAGATAATCACAACGATTCATGAACCAGGTTCCGGTGTCTACGTTTTCACCGATTTTTTTTGCCACATCAAGATTTTGGGTCCAGACAGAGGCGGTTAGACCGAATTGGCTGTCATTCATTAACTCAATTGCCTCACTATCAGAAGATACACGCATAATCCCTACTAATGGACCAAAGGTTTCTTCTCTCATAATATCCATTGAATGGTCTACATTAATCATTGCCTGAGGTGTCATGTAGGGTGATCCGGGGGTATCAGCAGGGAATAGATTCTGATTTATTGTTGTTTGACCTCCAGAGTTCTTAGCTTTTGTGACTTGCGTCCTAATGTTATCTGCAGCAGATACACTGACAAGTGGGCCAAGTGTCGTATCTGGTTTTGTTGGGTCCCCTAGTTTATAGCATTTTATTTTTTCAATAAACCCTTCCAAAAAATATGGGTAAATTTCTCTATTGACATAAATTCGTTTGATTCCACAACATGATTGACCAGAGTT
>PBKU01000009.1 GCA_002722175.1 Magnetovibrio sp. | reverse complement strand
CTGCCGCATTTATGGCCAGCGGTGCAGCTAAATCCCAAGCCTGACAGCCCGGATGGAGGTAGGCATCCAGGATGCCAAGGGCTACATCGCAAAGGTCCAGGGCAGCACAGCCCCTGATTTTTATTTGTCGAACCCGCGGGGCTGCCCGTTCCAGTAAGGCAGCGGTGTGCTGCCGCAGGTCCAGGTCCCAGGGCCAATCCGTGCCCAGGGAGGCCGCACTCAGGGCAGGGGATGCGCTCGGGGTGGGAATGGGCCGTCCATTAAAGAAAGCATCTCCTCCGGCAAGTTGAGGAGCAGCGCTGAATAGTTGTTCGCGGGCCGGATTGTAGACCACCCCCAGATAGGGTTTCCCCCTTTGCACCAGGCCCAATGCCACCGCGAAATGGGGGTCGCAGCGAGAAAAATTGCTGGTCCCATCCAGAGGGTCTATATACCACACCCATTCACCCGTTGGAGGCGAGTTAGAACTCTCCTCGGCAATAAAGGTGTGGTCGGGAAATTCTACCCGCAGCTCGCTCAGAATTAAGTGCTCAGAGGCCAGATCCGCTTCAGTTAAAAGGTCCAAACCGCTTTTTGGACTTGCTTCGACCCTGCCGAAGTAGCGCATCAGTTCATCTCCGGCAAGGCGGGCAATTCTTATAGCACTGGCTAAAATATCTGGCAATGTTTGGCCCTGGATCTGTAAAAAAGAAAAAACTCAGACCTGGACAAGGTCTCCAAATAGAGTATGAGAGGTAGTTTTGTCGATTTGGACTTGGACAAATGTGTTGGGGGCCGCCTGTTGGGGGAAAACCACGACTTTGCCCTGGGGGGAGCGCCCATAGTTGTTGGGACCCGTTTTTGTCTGGCGTTTGGAGGGACCTTCAACCAGTACTTCAACTATTTTGCCCCGCATCTGCTGATTGACTTCATAGGAGATCTGTTCCTGCAACTTTATGACCTGCTGGAGGCGGTCCTTTTTGACCTCTTCACAGATGTCATCGGGCATCTTTTTATGAGCATAGGTGCCATCCCGCTCCGAATATTTGAACATAAAGGCCGAATCATAGCGGATCTCTTTCATCAGGGAAAGGGTCGCTTGGAAGTCCTCTTCGGTCTCGCCGCAAAAGCCCACAATAATGTCTGTGGTCAGGGCTAGGTTGGGTATGGCGCGACGCAGCTGTTTAACAAGTGTGCGGTATTGCTCTATGCTATAGCCTCTTTGCATAGCTTCGAGTTGCGCATTAGATCCGCTTTGAACGGGCAAGTGCAGAGCTGGGCATACCTGGGGCAGGGCAGCCATAGCTTCGATTGTCGCTGCGGTGAAATCTCTGGGGTAGGGCGAGGTAAAACGGACCCGTTCAATTCCCCCTACAGCACTAACCGCCCGGAGTAGTTCGGCAAAGTCCATATGGCCGTCTTCGTAGGAGTTGACCGTCTGTCCAAGCAGGGTGACTTCTCTAGATCCCTCGCGTGCGATATTTCCCACCAGTCGAAGGATTTCGCCCGAATCAACACTGCGTTCACGACCGCGGACATAGGGGACTATGCAGAATGTGCAGAATTTGTCGCAGCCGCGGATAATTGTTACCCAGGCATTGGTACCCACTTTGCGGACCGGATCGATACCAACGTAGTTTTCGTCCCGCGATAAACGCAAGTCCAACAGCGTTTCCTCGGCCGTATCGGCGAGGATCTGGGGCAGACGACGGTAGGAGTCGGGGCCCATTACCAGGTCGACGAAGGGGGCCCTCTGGGGCAGACTCTTGGCCAGGTGCTGGGCCATACAGCCCAGAATGCCAATGGTTAGATTAGGCGTCCGGTTGCGCAATCCGTACAGCTGACTGGCGCGTCCGATAACGCGCTCTTCGGCGTGTTCGCGCACGGCGCAGGTATTGAGGAGAATGACTTCAGCCTTATCCGGGGCCTCGATTATTTGATGGCCGGCTTCGGCAAGAATGCGGCTGACGAGTTCGCTGTCAGCAACATTCATTTGGCATCCGTAGGTTTCTATATAGACCTTCTTGCCTGCGGCAACAGGCGAGTTGGAGAGTTCGGGTGGTTTCGCAGTCGATGTGTTCATTGGCTTTGGGCCTCTCCGAATACAAGGTCCTCGCGCGCTTGGGTAATTAACGCTTCGACAAAGTGATTGGGATCAGTTCTTCCACCCTCAAATACAACTTTAATATAGTTGTCGCTGAGGCCAACTCTTAGGCCTGTTGCTTTATCTAGCCGGTCCTCCACCAGAATCTGCAGTTGGCGGCCGATAAAGCGCTGGTGAAATTCGAGTCGCTTGTGTTGACCCAGGGCAATGAGGCAGCGGGAGCGCTCTTGTTTGACCTGATTGCCAAGGTGCCCCTGCATTCGTTCGGCCGGCGTGGTGGTGCGAAGAGAGAATGGAAATACATGTAAATAGGTAATTGGCAGATCATCGATAAGTGCCCGGGTGTTCTCAAAGTGCTCTTCGGTCTCACCGGGAAAACCAACCATGACATCAGCTCCAACAGCGCAGTCGGGGATCAATGTGGCGATCATTTCCAGCCGTTCGGCATAGTAGGCGCGGGTGTAGTGTCGGCCCATGCGCTTGAGAGTTTGATCGTCGCCGCTCTGCAGGGGGATGTGGAAATGGCGACAACATTTTTTGGAAGCTGCCACGTGGTGAATTAGGGCGTCGGAGAGCGAACCCGGTTCGATGGAGTTGAGGCGAATCCGTTCGAGGCCGTCGATATTTTCCAGTTCTCGTAAAAGTTTTGGGAGGCCATCTTTTTGGTCGAGATCATTGCCGTAGCTTCCCGTATGCACCCCGGTTAGAGCCAGTTCGCGGTATCCTCCCTGGACCATGCGGCGGGCCTGTTCGAGAGTTTCGGCAGGGGGGCGGCTCAACCCGGGGCCGCGAACCTGTGGGATAATGCAGTAGGTGCAGTGTTCGTCGCAGCCATCCTGAATCTGTAAGGTGCCCCGGGTGCGGCCCTGCTCGACAACACCTTCAATTTGTAAAAAATTGCTGGAGCGGGGGGCTTGGGGTAAGGGGCTGGGCAACTCGGAAGCAGCAGATAGATGGGCTTCGAGATGGTCCAGTAAAGAGGGTTTTTGACTATTTCCAACAACCAGGTTTGCACCTATTTCCGAGAGTTCCCCGGGGCGGCGCTGGGCGTAACAGCCAGTGGCTACCACCGTGGCAGCGGGATTGGCGCGCCGGGCCCGGCGCACGACTTTGCGCGAGTCCGCATCCCCTGACCCGGTTACGGTGCAGGTGTTGACCACAAAAATATCCGCCTGGTCCCCAAAGGGTACGATTTGGTAGCCGCGCTGATGAAAACCAGTTTTGAGTGCTTCGACTTCGTACAGATTGAGTTTGCAGCCCACGTTTTGAAAGGCTACGCGCAGTCTTTCGCGTGGGGTCGGAGTGGTCATATCAAGAGCCCGGGTAGCAGGGAAAAGGTGCACCAGTTTAAGCTACTAGAAACCCAAAAGTTAATGTGCGAAGGGAATTTAGGCAACTAGGCTGGTTCCAATTGAGCGTAGGCCACGGCGACCCGTTTTAAACGATTGTTGGCAAAGCGAATAGACAATTTCATGTCGGGGCCCCTACCCTCTCTGGCAATGATCTGGCCGCGTCCCCACGTCGGGTGCAAGACCCAGCGACCCTTGGCCAGGAAGTCCTCCTCTGGGAGGGCATCGCTAAATTCCCTTTCAATGTGGTCGGTGGAGGGCGATTCTTCCCATTCGTAGTGCACCCCCTTTGGAACTGTTTTTTTCGGGGTTGCCTTAATTTGCCCTTTGCCGCTCTTGGAACTGGGCCGCTGGGGGGCACCAGAGTTAGTGCTAATAAGGAGTTCACCGGGTATCTCCTTTAAAAAGCGGGAGGGAGTGGTCCACTGAAGAGAGCCGTAGGAATAGCGGCTACAGGCATAGGTCAGGAAAAGCTGTCGCTGGGCCCTGGTAATGCCCACATAGAGGAGGCGGCGTTCTTCTTCTATGGCCTGGGGGTTCTCCCAGGCTTCTTCGATCGCCCGGGCAGTGGGGAATAGCTGTTCCTCCANACCGCAGATGAANACCGCCGGGAATTCAAGCCCTTTTGCACTATGCAGGGTCATCAAGGTCAGCGCCCGGCCATTGTCCTCGACCTCATCGACNGGTGCNAGTAAGGCGGTTTCTTCCAAAAATGAATCGAGGCTGGGATTTTCGCTGTCCGCAGCATATTCTGTAATGAAAGCAAGTAGCTGATCGATGTTCTGCCGCCTGACTTCGGCCTCGGGTGTATCTTCTTCCTCCAACATTTGCCGATAACCACTACGGGTGGCGATTTCCGCACCCAGGGCGGGTAAATCCATCGTTTCGAGCTGGTTTGAAAGGCTTGAAATCAGGCTGTGAAATGCCTCTATGTTCTTGCGCGCGCGCGCGCTCAGGCCCGCTACCTGTTCGCTGATGGACACCGTTGCGAGAAGGCTCAGCCCCCGTTGCCGGGCAAATTGTTGTAGCTTTCCGATAGTAGTCGCACCAATGCCGCGCCGGGGTACATTGATAATGCGCTGCAGGCTAATATCATCGGCGGGATTCACCAGTAGGCGGAAGTAGGCCAGCAGATCTTTTATCTCTTTGCGCTCGTAAAAGCGGGTGCCGCCGACCATCACGTAGGGGAGGGCTGCGCGTTGTAATTCTTCCTCGAGGGGGCGTGATTGGGCATTGGTGCGATATAGGATCGCCATTTCGTTCAGGGATATATTCTCCTGTTGCTGCAGGCGTTGAATGGATTCAACTATATAGCGGGCTTCCCTGCGGTCCGAATCGCATTCTACGAGCCGTAGGAGTTCGCCCTCTTCACTCTGGGTCCACAATTGCTTACCCTTGCGATTCCTATTGTTCT
This sequence comes from Magnetovibrio sp., assembly GCA_002722175.1. Taxonomy (GTDB): domain Bacteria; phylum Pseudomonadota; class Alphaproteobacteria; order Rhodospirillales; family Casp-alpha2. The sequence goes on along the minus strand of PBKU01000009.1, from coordinate 9,768 downwards.
GAATTACGGCATTGGCCGCTGCAAGAATGCTAGCGGTGGAGCGGTAATTTTGCTCTAGACGCACGGTTTTTGCTTCGGGATAATCGCGTTCGAAATCCAGGATGTTGCGGATGTCAGCTCCCCTGAATTGGTAGATAGACTGGTCGTCATCACCGACGCAGCAGATATTTCGGTGCTTAGCTGCGAGTTGTTGGGTGAGGAGATATTGGGGGCGATTGGTATCCTGATATTCATCGATTAAAATGTATTTGAAGCGTTCCTGGTATTTTTCCAGCACGTCCCGATGTTGCTGCAACTGACGTACTACTTCCACCAGCAAGTCGTCAAAGTCGAAGGCATTATGCTGCCTCAAAGCGGCTTCGTAGAGTGGATAAATTTCGGCGATTTGCCGCTGCTGGTCGGAGGCTTCCTGGGCAAATTGGTGCGGATCCTGCATGGCGTTTTTGGCGCGACTGATCTGGGCAATTGCCGAACGTGGAGTCAAGTCTTCCTCTGGTATATTCTGGGACTTCAGAATTCGCCGCATCAAAGTTCGCCGGTCTTCCTCGTCATAAATGGTAAAACTTGCATCGAGGGCAAAAGCCTGGGCTTCAAAGCGCAGAAGGCGAGCGCAAATGGAATGGAAGGTACCTATCCAAATATTCTGCGTGGCACTGCCTATCAGGTCTTCGACGCGTTCGCGCATCTCGCCAGCCGCCTTATTGGTAAAAGTGACGGCCAGGATATTCCAGGGGGGCACGCCAATCTCTTCTATCAGGTAGGCGATGCGATGTGTTAGCACCCGGGTTTTCCCCGAGCCGGCCCCAGCTAGAATTAATAGCGGTCCTTCGACGACTTGGGCGGCTTCGGATTGAGCTGAATTGAGGGCGTTGAGGTTAGACATGAAACCAAACCTTCTATGGGCTGAGATTAGAGTTAGGGGCGAAAATTCCCCCAAAAGACCACGCCTGAGCGGGCCTGGGCCAGGGAAGTCAGCCGGCATTCCAGCAAAGGTAAATTCGCTACTGGATAGTTGTTTTGGAGCTAATGGGGGAGGGCATAAATAGTAATAAGATTGAGTGCGGTGTCAAGCTCAGTTTGGCAGTACCCGGTTGCGGCGCATGGCCAGTTTGATGGCGCGTTTTGACCGGTTATGTCCGGCGTGGGTGTGGTTGAAGATGTGGCTGCCGTCTCCACGGGCGACAAAGTAGAGGTAATCTGTAGCTGCCGGAAAGAGAGTTGCCAGCAGGGATGCCTTGCCGGGATTGCATATTGGGGCGGGGGGAAGGCCGCGGTGGAGGTAGGTATTGTAGGGGGACTGAACTTTAAGGTCGGCGTTAGTGAGGCGCTTTTTATGAACTCCCAGGGCGTATTCGACGGTGGCGCACGATTCCAACATGCGATTCAGGCGCAGACGCTTTAGAAAAACGGCAGCAATAATCGGGCGCTCCTCTGAGATTATTGCCTCCCCTTCGACAATTGATGCCAGGGTGACCGCCTGGTGCAAGGTGAGGCCGATTTTTTTTAAGTGCGGGTATAAACTGTCGGCAAAGACCTTGTGGAATTCTCCAACCATGAGTTCAATGACCTCCCTTTCAGAGGTCTTCGAAGCGAGAAAGTAGGTGTTTGGAAAAAGATACCCCTCAAGGGTAGGTGCTTTTATGCCGAGGTGGTGAATCAGTTCCGGATCTGCGGTCAGCTCGATAAATTTTGCCGAATCGAGCGCGCTTTGCTTTTGTAGCAATCCGGCCACCTGCTGGCGTGTAAGGCCTTCGGGAATAGTAGTCGGATGCACTTGGATAGGGGCCTGCAGGAGTAGCCGGATGATATCGGTAGTAGAGTGGGAACCATCGAGCTGGTAGTCCCCCGCTTCCAAGTTTCGCTCCAGGCCTTTCCACCGTACGAGCCACTCGAAAAGATGTGCGTTGCGTATAAGCCCTCGATCAGCCAATAATTCTCCAATTGTTCTTGCATTCATTCCACCCTGGATGTGAATGTTCTGAACAGTCTCGAGATTAGTGGGGCGGTCGAGCTGATTAATGAGGCCGACTGCAATGAAAAACAGGGCAATTGGCAAACTGAGCAGGGCGATGTACTGCTTCCAAGGGCGAAGTTTTTTATTTGACTTGGCCATCGAGCACGTATCGTGGTTTAATGAATTTCAAAATGATATTAAGAAGGATTTGGCAATTCTGTCAAGCTGTTATCGCGGCTTTGGGAAGATGGGGTAAGTTTGAGTTTAAGCCATTTCAAGAACTGCGAAAGAGGGTCAGAAAAAACTCATGCACATTGGTGTTAAGGGGTTTGGGTAGGTGGGCACTGGGCCCTTTGGGGGCGCCTTTTTCGTCCCGGGACTCGCTAAAACCATTTTGCCTTTGAGGCGGGGGAGAGTGAGCCAACTTAGTCTTGAAGTCATTGTATAGCTTGCGTCGCTTGTTGCAAGTTTTTTCCAGTTGTGCAGCCAGCGGTGCACGGTTATTCTTCCAGGCGGAACGTTGCCGATGCAGGTCCCCGAGTTGGCCGGCAAAGGAACTCGCGTTACCGGGGCATTTAAGGTGGGCGCAAAGTTGAATCAAGCGGCTGTCGTCAACCAGGGCGGAGGCGGAAATTCCACTTCCACTAAATACGAGGGTGCGGCCACCGTTTTGCAGACCATTGCTATGCAATACCCTGTTATTGATACTGACTTTCACTATTTCATTAAAAAATGTTGCAATTCTCTCCGGCCCGACAACCTCGTTGTCAGGGTGCACTAGAGCCTCGACCAGAGCGCTGCGCAAAAAGTGATCATAGCGGTCTTCGAGGAGTTCGGGATCGGAAAAGAATTCGGCATATAAGTTGGAACCCACAGCGCAAATAGCACCCGTCTGCCCACTGGTCCGGGGAAATAGGCAACTGAGATTGTCCAGTTCTGTGGCAAAGTGTTGGTATACTGCATGAATACTCTTTGTCTTGGAAGATGCGCCGGCTCTTTCCAGGTAACTATTTACCTTCTTCCAGACTTTTAATTGAATAGGTTCTCCATGATGGGCCATTTGTTCGATTTTGTAAGAGCGCAAAGACCAGGGACTGGAATCGGTGCGTTCAAATGGGGCTTGGCGCTCGGTGGGGCGGCCTTCCTCGACACAGCTGACCGGAACTGAGGTGCGGTTGTTGGGACGGATCAAGCAGCTGAACTGCATGGACCGCAATTGGGTTGCACCCAAAAGCAGGTCGGATTCACCGGCAAGGATGGTTGTGCCAAGGGGGTTGTCAACGTGGGCTTTGTCGACCTGGCCTGTGTCGCTGAGACGCAACCCATAGCGCAGACCTTCGGAGAGGGTAATTATCTTGGGGGGCTCGGGGGACAGGGATGAGGGGAAGAGCGGATAAACTACCATATTGGGCAGATCGCCCAGATCGTCGAATGTGGGTGGCCCCAGGATTAACGAATCCAGGTGCTCAGCCAGTTTTTTTGCCAGAGAACCCGACATAAAATTAGCCGATTAGAGAGCAGACAATTCGGTAAAGGCCGGCGCTAAAGCCAAGGATGCTATATCCACCTAAAATGGCCATGCAAGTTGCCGCGGGGAAGTAGACCATCATCCAAAAATCCAGCTTGGCCCCTCTTGTAGATTTGAGTTTGAGCACTGCCAGAGCTGCGTCGTGGCCGAGTAGAGTGCCTGCGATGGCGGTTGTGCAGGCCATGAGGAATTCGAGGAAGGACCAGGTGAAAAAGTAGGCTAAGATCAAAACTGTGGACGTCGCCAGCAATAAGCAGAGCAAGACCCGCAAATGGCCTCCCCAGGCGAAGTTCAGGCGCAAAGGGTAGAGGGCGGCAGCGGCATAGGGGCCGAGAAGCACCATGCCCAGGTTGATGCCCAGGGTCACCGTCAGGATAAAGTGGACCCCCTGGCGCCACAGGGCAATGGCAACCCCCGCGGCAAAGCAAATGCCCAAAAAGGGGAGAGTTTTGCCGAATCGGCTATTGAGGCTCGTCGCAGAATCCATTGTCGTGCTAGCGAAATGTGTATTTGAGGTTCTCTATCATTATCGGCAAATCTAACCATTCCGCTAGTTCAAAAAAGAAAAAATAAAAGAATCAGCGGTGGCGCTCTTCCTCCTCTGGAGAAAGTTCCCGGATGATTTCCACGGCGCGCTTTTTCCCCCTAAGTCCGGGACGACCAAGAAATTTTGCTCGGTTGCCAATTAGAACCACAGCGGCTTCTCCTTTTGCCGTGTCTAATTTTATAATATCCCCTTTTTGCAGATTGGCTACTTCCTCCAGGGGCAGTTCGCCTTGGGCTATGCGAATGGCTACCGGTACCTTCATTTTGTCGAGCCCCTGGGGGGGGGTAGGGATTGTTTGGGCGGAATTCTCGGCTTGGGGCCCCTTTTGTTTTTTTCGCGAAGCCGTTTGGGCCAGCAATTTGTCCAGGGTAAGGAGGGGATAGCAAAGTTGGATTAGGCCGGAGACGTTGGTTGAATTCGTTTCGAAACCAACGAGAAAGGCCTGGTCAGATGGGGGTGCGACCTGGATGAATTCGGGATTTGTTTCGAGGGCGACATCGCTGATCTGGATGGACAGGATATTTTCCCATGCGGCTTCTAGATCGGTAAAAACCTGGTTGACCAGGTTTTTAATAATATTCATTTCTATTTTTGTAAGGGTGTGGGGGTCGCTGGCAAAAACCTTTCCCTTACCTCCCAAAGAGCGGTCGATAATGGACATGACCAATTCCGGGGCTAGATTCAGCACCGCACCACCGCCGGGAGGAGCGATCTTGAAACTGTAGGCCGTTGAAGGGACTGGAATGGATTGCAGAAACTCTCCGTGTGAGACTTGATCGGCAAAAGCTAATTCCGCATGGATGACCATGCGCAAAGTGCTGGCCAGAGCGCTGGAGATGAGCCGGGAAAATTTTTCGTGAATGCTCTCAATTATGCGCTCCTGGTCTTTGTTTATTTGGCGTGGGTGTTTAAAGTCATAAGCCATCGGGGTTCGTCCGAACCCATCCCGTTGCAGGAAAACCTCCTGACTCTCGGCGGGAATTTTATCGGGCATCGAAGAAATCAGGTCTTTCAATTTTTGGTCGGGGTTTTCGCCGGGCATCTCTTTTACCTCCAGTGTCAGGAGTTGCTGTTAAAAGAAAAATATAGCTTGCAAAACTGGAGAAGAAAAGGCTTAAAGCCAAATCGAAATCGGTCGATAGATATATTATAATACCACTTAATATTAAGTAGTATTAAATAGAGGGGAGGTTAGGTTAACTCAAAATCCCTAGCAGAAGGATTTTTTTAGGTCTGGATGGTGAAAATTCTTCCGGGGATTTGAAAAAGTTCTCTCAAAATCTTCGCTGTCTCCAAAGCCCATTGCCGACGGATATTTTAAGAGAACTTCTCTACCTGCCGTATTTTTCAAAGTGGGATCTTGGACAAAGAGAGCCTGCTACAGGGAAGAAAGAGCGCTACAAGAAAAGGAGGCCAAGGATGGTCGGGAAAAATGCAAATGCAGTTAAAGGACTCGACGCAGAAACTCCGCTACGGACAACTGGCTGGAGTGCGTCGTTGGCGGCGGATAAGGGAAATCTGCTCTTGATGCTGTACGAAAAAGCCATTCGCTGTATGGAAGAGGCCTTGGTCCTCATCGAGGCCGGGGACATGATCGGCAAGGGGGCAAAGATTATTCAAGCTCAGGAAATCGTGCTGCAGTTAGCCGATTCACTGGATAAAAATTCGGGTATTGAAGGGGCAATAGAAATCGCCCTAAATCTGGAAAGGTTGTACCTGTATATTTACACGCGTTTGATCAGGGGCAACAATCTCCTGGATCAAAAGGCCATAGGCGAAGCCCTTCATTTGATGGGCACTCTATGCACAGCCTGGGAGCAGATTATCCCGGTTACCTCTAACGCGAGTAAAACGGCGGCGGCGAACGCGTAGAGCAGCAGTAGTTAAATCGGTAAGGGGAGTCTCCACAGACTCCCCTTACCCGTTCTGGCTGTCATCCTTGACGGTTGCTGAGATTACTTTTATCTTGCCTTGGCTATTTTCTCCGCGCAATCGACAGATTTGCCGGCGATCCAGATCCCACTGATCGCGATCCCCAAAAAATGAGGCAGGATAAGTGGCATCCCAGGTTATAATTGGTATATCAAAGCTTTCCCATACCTACCCTGGTACGCGCAAAAGCCCTCCTAAGGAAGCACTGAAAAAAATCTCATTAGATATTAACGCTGGAGAAATGGTTGCATTTCTGGGTCCCAATGGCAGCGGCAAGTCCACCCTCTTGAGCATCCTCACCACAAGTCTGCGTCCCACTTGTGGGTCGGTGCGGATCGGGGATTTCGACCTAGTCAGAAATCCGCATGCGGCACGGCGCAATTTAGGAGTGGTTTTTCAGAATCCCGCTCTTGATGCCAAGATGAAGGTGAGCGAAAATCTCAAGGCCTCCGGGCTGCTCTATGGCATACCTCGCAAACAACTCAAACATCGTATCGAAAGTATCCTCAGGGAAATGGACCTGTGTGAATGGCGAGATGCTGCGGTCGAGACCCTGTCCGGGGGGTTAGCGCGCCGCGTCGAACTAGCTAAAGCTTTGTTGCCCCTGCCCCGCCTCCTCATTCTGGATGAACCCACGTCGGGCCTGGATCCCGTTGCGCGTCAAGAGTTCTGGGGCACCATAGAATCATTGCGGTCTAGGAACTCCCTGACGGTTTTGGTCTCGACTCATCTGCTAGATGAAGCCGAGGGTTGCGACCGAGTTGCCATTCTGGACCGGGGAAATCTGCTGGCTTTTGACCGGCCAGGTCGATTGCAGTGCCAGGTCGGTAGCGAGGTCTTGAGTATTGAGGGAGACGATTTAGAGAATTTAAGAGATGAGTTGCGGGAATTTCTGCACCTGGAAGGACAGCTCGTAGATAGTGCCCTGCGGTTGACCCTCCCGGACTCGATTAGTCTGGATGAATTGAGGAAGAGGTTCAAAAACCGCTTCAAAAAACTCACTCTATCACACCCTTCTCTCGACGATGTCTTTGTTCATTTTACCGGCAAACACCTGAGCTCGGAGGAACAATTCTGATGAATGGGGTGGTCGTGCTGTGTCAGCGCGAACTGGTCCGCTTTCTGCGCCAACCTACCCGTCTCGTTGGTAGCCTAGCCCAGCCCTTGCTTTTTTGGCTGTTCATGGGGTCTGGATTTTCCTTTAGCTTTAACGCATTCTCTACTGAAATCACCTATCTCCAATATTTTTATCCCGGCATAGTCCTCATGCTGCTGCTTTTTGCGGCTATATTTTCTACGATTACCTTGATCGAGGATCGGACGGCTGGATTTTTGCAAGGGGTTTTGGTGGCCCCAATTTCGCGCCTTAGCATGGTCCTGGGCAAATTGCTTGGAGGAACATTTATTGCTCTGATACAAGCGTGCATTTTCCTATTCTTTGCCCCTTTCGCAGGGATTGAGCTTGCCTTGGGGCGCGCGATTAATCTTTTATTTCTTTTTTTTCTGGTCGGTCTGGGTTTCACTGGTTTAGGTTTCATAATCGCCTGGGTAGTGGACAGCACGGCGGGTTATCATGCAATCATGAGCGTAGTGTTAATTCCGCTTTGGCTGTTGTCGGGAGCCCTATTTCCGCCCGAAGATTCGGCTGCATGGCTACACTGGGTGATAGCTTTTAATCCCGTTAGCTATGGCATGACCGCAATTCGCTATGCCTTTTACGAGCCCCTTTCCAGCCTAGCTGTCAATCCGGATTTTCTCTTTGCTCTCTTAATTGCACTCATCTGGACCACTTGTACTACGGTTGGATCGGTTCTGATCGTTTCCCGGCGGCCGGGGGGTTAGGCCAGTATTAGTTACCTGGCGATTCGAAACCAACCGGGTAGTGGGGGGGGGTTAGAGGTGATATAGCATCAGGTAAATAACGACACCACTTAAAGAGACAAACATCCAAACCGGAAATACCCAGCGGGTTAAGCGCTTGTGCCTGTCAAATTTCCTTTTCCAGGCATGCCAGACCGCAAGGAGAATAAAAGGTACCATCACGGCTGCCAGAATAATGTGCGGAATGAGGATGGTAAAATACAGGATTCGGAGCCAACCGTGGTAGGGAAAGGGCACCGAGCCGACATTGTAGTGGTATATCAGATAAGAAATGAGAAAAAGGGCAGAAGATATCAATGCCGCCGACATCCACCGCCTATGCGAAGTCCTTTGGCGCCGTCGTATGCGCAGATAACCAAAGGATAAAAAAACTGTGCTGAGGGCATTTAGGCAGGCGTTTAAGGTGGGGAGGTAGGAAAAGTCCAAGGGGGGCATTTTTAAAGGCGGAAATCCATTTTATTAGTTGCCATCGGCTCCAAAACCCATGCTTCGCCGTTGCAAATTTCTCTTTATTGCGGCACTGGTTTCGCGCTCTTCTGCGACCTCCTCTTTTTCTTGGTCGAGTTCGATTTGTCGGAGTGCCTGAAAAAAAGCATCGAACTCTTGCTCTTTCTCGCGCAGTGGGCTTATGGCTTTGTTGAGCTCGTTGATGGTCTTTTTTTTAGGTCCGATTGTTTCTCGTAGCCGAGTTAGTTCTTTGTCAACTTTAGCAAGCTTGGGCTGGAGTTCGCTTGATTTTTTTAAATAGAGACGAAATGAGCGAAGGATGAGGGCCAATGCCCCCAACATTAAAATGCTTGCCCCTACCTCAAGAGTAAGAAGAGAATTTATAATTTCCATAATTTAGTCGAATCCCCAATTTAAGTTGCAATCGGAGTAAATCTATTTTTTTAAGTTAAAGTGCTTGCTACTCCGGCGCAAGTAGGGCCGGTTACTTTGAAAGGTTTTTGGATTTATTGAGGGTGGTGCAAAGGTCCTGGCCATGAAACTCTTTGAAGTCATCCGATCAACAAGGGGCTACGGCCAGCGCCTGGATTCTTGCCCAGGTTTCCGGTTCAACGTAAATCCCTTCCCGCAGTCGGCGCTGAGTTTCGTTATAAGAGCGCTCGCCAGGGGCCAATACTTGCTCGAAGCCCGGGGCCGGAGGCGTTTCGTGCAGGTATTCTATATAGCTGTCGACCTCATCGAGAAAGCATTCCATGGTCGTACAGATAGTGGGATTCATGGCAATGATCAAAGATCCCTCCCCTGCGCTGCTGCAGCCGGAAAGGGCGGTGACTAGAAGGCCCAGGAAAAAGCTCAAACCCGAGCCTTTTTGGGCTGCCAGAGGAGCACCCAGAGGCAGTATGCCTCCCTCCCCACCGGAGAAATTCAGGTGGGGGTCTGTGCTGGGATTGCCTTCGGCATCGATGATCCAACCCGCTGGGCAGGGCTCGTTGCGGGCTTGCTGCAGCAGGATTTTGCCAAAGGGGGCAATGCTGGTCGCCATATCCAGGACAAGGGGAAAGGGCTTGCGGCTGGGAATTGCAAGGGCCAGGGTATTCTGGTAGAGGCGTCCCCGTCGTCCACCCCAAGGCACGACTACCCCCCGTTGCTTGCCAAGCAACACCATCCCAATGCGGTTTTCGGCTGCCAGCATCTGGGCGTAGCTGCCCAGTTGTCCGCAGTGCGAATAATCAGTTACTGTCACCATGCTTATGGGTGAATGCGCAGATTTTTCCAATGCCTGCTCGGTACCCCGTTTCAAGACGACTTGGCCGAAATTATCACCGCCTCTAAGGCATGCCGAGGTGGAGGTCTCTTCGCTAATTTTAATTTCGGTGCCGGGGCGGATTTGCCCATTCTTGACGGCCTCAATATAAGAGGGAATGCGGACGACGCCGTGGGAGTCGTGGCCGGCCAAATTGGCTTGGACAAGCAAATCTG
>PBKU01000008.1 GCA_002722175.1 Magnetovibrio sp. | reverse complement strand
CTCCTGCATCTCCTTGCGGATCTCAGGGCAGTCCGGCGGGCGTTCGCGCCGGACTGTCTTTGGGTCGACACCGACAAGCGCCGTCAGATACCTCGCGATCTCCTCAATCTCGCACGGCAGGTCTCGCTCATGCAGAACCGTGCCTTTGCCGTCGACAACACAAATCGCGCAGGACCGCAGCGACACATCCAAACCAGCATAATATTCCATTCGAAATCCCCCTTGTTCACAGTTTCCCAGTGATCCTATCGGGAACTCGACCTCAGTTCAGGGCCAGTCCAATTACGCATGCTTTGGGCCGCTCCTAGCGGCGCGGCCTATGCAGCAGTGGCGAAGAACTCTGCACCTCAATTGGTCAGCAAGCGCTCAACCTGTCTTTTGCTGCTAAGATCACTAAGGTCCGCTTTCCCGGCCTTCACCCACCGGCAATACTACAAGATGGATGAATGGGCGATTCAGTGGCGCTTCGCCGCTACGCTCTGCCCCGAGACAGTGGTAGGTCAGACCGAAAGCAGTGCCCCCCCGCCTTCAAGCGGGGAGCGCAAAATCAGAACAGCGACGGCAACCAAAGCGATACAGCCGGAACATAGGTCACCAAGATCAAAGCGCCGAGGATCGCGATGTAGAAGGGCCAGTTCGATTTCAACGCCGTTTCGATCTTGATTCGACCGACCGCACATCCCACGAACAAACAGGTTCCGACGGGCGGTGTACAGAGGCCGAGGCCGAGGTTCATCAACATCATGATGCCGAATTGCGTCGGGTCCATGCCAAGACCCTTTGCGATAGGCAGAAAGATCGGTGTGCAGATCAGAATAAGGGCGGCCATATCCATGATCATTCCGAGCACTAGCAGGATCACGTTGATCATCAGCAAAATGATGATGGGGTTATCCGAGATCAAAACCAAGGCTTCGCTGAGGCGGGCAGGTACTTGGTAGAGGGCCAGCAGATAGGCAAACGAGCTGGCAAAGGCGATAAGGATCATGACCATCGACGTCGTGCGCACGGTACCGACCAAAGCGATCTTGAAGGAGTGCCACGTCAGGCTCCGATAGTAGAACTTGGTCAAAAGGATTGCGTAGATCGCACCGAAGGCACCGGATTCCGTCACGGTAAACACACCCGACAGCGTACCGCCGACGATAATCACGGCTGTCAAAAAGCCGGGTATCGCGTCGGCGGCACTGCGTCCAACCTCACGCCATCCGGGGAATGGCTCGGATGGATAGTTATGTTTGACGGAAAGGATATAGGCGGCGATCGCAAGGCTGATGCACATCAACAGACCGGGGACGACCCCAGCAAGGAACAGTTTGGAGACAGAGATCCCGCCACCGGCGGCAACGGCGAAGATGATCATGTTGTGGCTGGGAGGGATGACAATCCCGGCGATGGACGACGTCACCGTGACATTCACCGCAAAGTCGGGCCGGTATCCACGCTCTTTCATAACGGGGACAAGGATCGATCCAAGCGCCGAGATATCCGCCACGGCAGAGCCGGAGATGCCGCCGAACAGCATAGACGAAAAGATATTCACCATCGCAAGGCCGCCCTTGAGGTGCCCTACGAGGGCCGAGGCGAGCTTGACCAGTCTCGCAGCAATCCCGCCGTGAAGCATAATCTCGCCCGCGAGGACGAAGAAGGGGATCGCCAGAAGGGAGAAGACCGATACGCCCGCTGTCGCACGCTGAAAGGTGATGAGCATCGGAAAGCCTTCGATCCAGAAGGCAGAGGCGGCAGCGATGCCCATGGCAAAGGCGACGGGCAAGCCGATGAAGACGCCGATGGCAAACACAAGCAAAAGGATCATCAGGCCCATATCAGGACTCCTGCGTTTCGAATTGGGGATGCCAATCGGAATAGGTAAGAATGCGAATGATGCCGCGCGTGCCCGCATGCAGCACGATCAAGGCGCCGCACAGGGTGATGGCGAGGGTGCGAAAGCTTTCGGGGATTTCCAGCATAGGCAGGTTGGAATCCCAGCCGAATATCATCAATTGCGTGCCTGCGTAAAACATGACGCCACCGAACGCGGCGAGGATAAAGTCGATTGCCATCATGATGACTTTTTGCACCGGAATGGGCATGACGTCGCGAAACAGTGTGACGCCCAGATGGGTGTTGTCCCGAACCCCCGCGGCAGCGCCCAAAAATGCAATGTAGCAGATCAGAAGCAAGGCAAGCTGCTCGACCCAAGTTGGCGTGGCGTTCAAAACATAGCGGCCAAAGACCAGCCAGCCGAATGTAACGATTAGAACGACGAGGGCGATACACGCCGTCAGAATGCTGGCCCATTGAACGGCCGCCAGTACGGTTTCACATCTTTTCAGAACGGTCTTCTTGCCACTCATAACAGTCTCGCCGTGTTCAGTTTTTTGTCCGATGCAAAACAGCCCGCGCCGCAAAGGACACGGGCCGTTTCATTCATTCACTCAAAGCAGGTTCACTCAGCGTTGCGGATCATGTCCACCAACGGCGCAAGATCAGGGTTCGCCTCAAGGAAGCTTTCGTAAACCGGTGTCATCTTGGCTTGGAAAGGCGCCTTGTCTTCCACGGTGTTCACGATTGTACCGCCGGCCTTGACAGTCTCCATCGAAGCCGCTTCGCGGGCCTGCCACAGTTCACGCTGCAATTCGGTAGAGGCTTGTCCCGCCTCTTTCACGATCTTTTGCTGCTCGGGTGTCAAAGAGTCGAAAGTCTTTTTCGACATGCAAAGGCACTCGGGAATGATCAGGTGCTCGGTCAGCGAGTAGTATTTTGCGACCTCATAGTGGCTTGTCGATTCGTAAGAGGGCGGATTGTTCTCCGCGCCGTCGACGACGCCTGTCTGAATGGACTGGTACACTTCGGAGAATGCCATCGGCGTCGCGTTGCCGTCCATGGATTCGACCATCTGCACGAAGAGGTCGTTGCTCATCACTCGGATTTTCAGACCTTCGACATCGGCCGGCGTGTTGATCGGGCGGGCGGAGTTGTAGAAGGACCGGGCGCCAGCGTCATACCAGCCAAGCGGCTCAACACCGCGGGCGCGCATGCCTTCGGAAATCGCCTCGCCCACTTCGCCATCCATCAGTTTGTACATCTGCGGGATCGAAGAGAAGATGAACGGCAGCGAAACGACGTTGGCCTCCGGCACGGAAGTTCCGAACGGGCCAAGGCTGAATTCACCGAAATCCAATACGCCGAGGCGAAGCTGTTCGATCGCGTCAGGCTGGCTGCCCAGAACGCCATTGTGGAAAGTCTTTGCCGTCAATTCGCCGCCCGTGGCCTCAGAGATGGACTCTGCGAAAAAGTCCATGGCGATAGACACCGGATATTCCTCAACGTGAATGTTCCAGCCTCTGAGCTCTTTCGCCGAAACGGATGTCGCCGCGAGTGCGATACAACTGCCGAGCAGTGCGCTGCGAAGTGTAAAACCTATTGTCATGTGATCCTCCCAGATACGTTTGACTATTTGGAACGTTGATGTGCCCTCCCACATCACTCGCTCACCATAACAGGTATACTAGTATGGCCTGTCCGTGTTTGAGTCAATTATCCATCTGCGAAAGTGGTATTTTTTGCACGAGACCGCGGTTTTTACTAAGGTTTTTAGGGGGTCAGTGATCGATCCGCGTCTCTTGTTAGGGGGGGCGGTTATTTATCGGGCACCCTACCATCGCTCGAACTGGCGGGTGCAAAGGATCACGCTCAACCTCTGACTTTCTTTCACCAGCTGTAGGAAAGACTTCGAACAGAAGAAGGTCATCAGTTCCTTATATCACGTGACAGATCAACCCGTGCTGACTAGAATACCAGATGCGACATCAGCAAAGGCCCCGTGATGACCCTGCTTCACCCCGACCGCTTGTTTCCGGTTGAACCCAAGCTAAGAGAACTGGCACGCACGCTTTATGATGGGGTGCGCGATCTACCCATCATCAGCCCTCATGGCCATACTGATCCGCGCTGGTTCGCGGAAAACAAAGCTTTCGCCAACCCGCCCGAGCTGTTCGTCACGCCCGATCACTATGTGTTCCGGATGCTCCATTCTCAGGGGATCGCGTTGGAGGATCTGGGTGTGCCGCGCGTCGATGGCGGCGCCGTCGAACAAGACCCGCGTAAGATTTGGCAATTGTTTGCAAGCAACTATCACCTGTTCCGCGCCACACCTTCGCGCATTTGGATCGACCAGGCGCTGCAAGAGGTCTTTGGCGTCACCCAGCGTTTGTCTGCGACCACGGCTGACGAGATTTACGACCAGATCGACGATTGCCTCGCGCAAGAGACCTACCGCCCCCGTGCGCTGTTCGAACGCTTCAACATCGAAGCAATCTCCACTACCGAAAGCGCGATTGATGACCTGCGCTGGCACCGCATGATACGGGAAGGCGGCTGGTCGGGAAGGGTGGTCACGGCCTACCGGCCCGATGCCGTGATCGACCCCGAGTTTGAAGGATTCGCCGACAATGTCGCGACCTTGGGCGAACTGGCCGGNGAAGATACGACCACTTGGGCCGGATACCTTGCCGCCCATCGAAACAGGCGTGCCTATTTCAAGGAGTTCGGGGCCACGTCCACAGATCATGGCCATCCCACCGCCCGAACCGAGGACCTCTCGCAAGAGGCAGCCGCCGCCCTGTTCGACAAAGCCCTGCGTGGCGCCTGTACGCAGGAAGAGGCGGATGCGTTTCGCGGTCATATGCTGACTGAAATGGCACGGATGTCGCTGGATGACGGATTGGTCCTGCAAATTCACCCCGGGTCCTATCGCAATCACAGCGGGCCGATCATGGAACGCTTTGGCCGGGACAAAGGCTATGACATCCCAACGCGCACCGATTATGNCCACGCGCTGCGCCCTTTGCTGAACGCCGTGGGGCAAGACCCGAAAATGACCATCATCGTTTTCACTCTGGATGAGACGGCGTTCGCGCGGGAGCTTGCGCCCTTGGCTGGAGTCTATCCCGCGCTGAAACTGGGGCCGCCGTGGTGGTTTCACGACAGCGCCGAAGGCATGCGGCGGTTTCGCGAAACGGTCACGGAAACGGCGGGTTTCTACAATACCGTGGGCTTCAACGATGACACGCGGGCCTTCTGCTCAATCCCCGCGCGGCACGATGTTGCGCGGCGCGTCGATTGCAGTTTTCTGGCCACGCTGGTTGAGACAGGCCGACTTGACCGTGACGAAGCCGACGAAGTGGCCCATGACCTGTCCTACGGGTTGGCCAAGGCGGCCTATAAACTATGACTCAACCCCGTCTGCAACGCTCGACCGATCCGCGTCCGAAAACCGGTATTGTCCATCTCGGCCTGGGTGCATTCTTTCGGGCTTTCGGCGCACCGATAACCAGCGATGCCATGGTGGCAAGTGGCGGCGATTGGGGGATCGTCGGGGTCTCTCTTCGCAGTTCGGGTCTGCGTGACGCTTTGCGGGATCAGGGCTGGGCCTACACCGCCGTTTCCGTAGGAGCGGAGGCGGAAACCCCGCGTGTGATCGAGATCCTGAATGACGTGCTCGTCGCACCGCAAAACCCTGACGCGGTGTTGAAAGCGATCGCCGAAGCGGATGTGCGTATCGTGACCCTAACGGTGACCGAAAAGGGCTATTGCCACGTCCCCGCGACGGGAAAACTGGACCGCGATCACCCCGATATCGCACATGATTTGACGAGCCAGCTTCCTAGATCCGCCATCGGATACATCGTGCGCGCTTTGGCGGAACGTAAGCGCGCGGGCGCACCGGCTTTCACAGTGATGAGCTGCGATAACCTTCCCCAGAACGGTCGGCTTTTGCGCGGGCTGATCCTTGAGTTTGCGGCCCTCGTAGACCCTGAGTTGGAGCGCTGGATCGCCGAGAACGCCCGGTTTCCCTGCACGATGGTTGACCGTATCACGCCTGCGACAACCCAAGATGACATTGCGCGGGTCGCCGCGCTGACGGGCCGCTATGATGCCGCGCCGGTTGTGCATGAGCCCTNTGCCCAATGGGTTATCGAAGACAGCTTTGTCGCGAATGCACGGCCCGATTGGGCCGCCGCGGGTGCCGAACTGGTGGCCGATGTCGCTTTCCACGAAGAAATGAAGCTGCGAATGCTGAACGGCGCGCATTCCGCTCTGGCCTACACAGGTTATCTGACAGGATATGAAACCATTTCCGACACCGTGGCCGATCCTGTGTTCGAGCGGTTTGTTCACGGTCTTTGGGCTGAGATTATGCCGACGGTCACAGCACCGGCAGGCGTGGATCTGAGCGATTATGCCACCGCATTGTTCACCCGTTTCGCAAATCCCAATATCCGGCACCGCACATGGCAAATCGCAATGGATGGCAGCCAGAAACTGCCACAACGGTTGCTGGGAACCATGNGCGACGCNCATNAATCCGGCCGCGATACNCCGCTCATGTGNTTGGCGGTTGCGGCATGGATGTTCTATGTGCGCGGCATCGATGAGGCGGGCGATGCCATCGATCTTCGCGACCCTCTGGCCAGCGAGCTCCATGCACTGACCGCCAATGCAGACGGCCCGGAAGCAACCGTAACCGCGCTGCTGGGAATGAGCGCGGTGTTCCCCGAAGGCTTGGCGCATCAACTGAAAGCACCTTTGACCGCCGCCGCGAAAGAGGTTTGGGCCTTTGGCGTGCGCAGGGCGATTGAACGGGCCGTTAGTGCCCCACAAGAAATAGAAGAAAGAACATAGAATGCAGACTATTCACCGTCTTGATTGCGACGACGCGCAGCGCATTATCGAAGCCGCAAGGAAACACGCCGAGGCAATCGGCGTGCCGATGTGCATCGCGGTCATGGATGAAAGCTGTCACTTGATCGGGTTTCTACGCATGGATGGAGGGAAAATCCCCAGCATCACGATGGCCATCGACAAATGCTTTACCGCGACGGGAACCCAGAAGCCGACGCAGGCCTTGGCCGAACCCAGCATGCCGGGCGGCCCGGTCTACGGGCTCACCTCCGCCCATGGCGGGCGTTTTGTCGTGATTGCAGGCGGGCTGCCGATATTCAAGGATGGCGAAGTGATCGGGGGTATCGGCGTAAGTTCGGGAACACCGGCCCAAGACCTTGAGGTCGCGCAGGCCGGTGTTGACGCGTTTGACGCAAAAGACGCCTAGCCTTTAAGCTTCAGGAAATAATCAAAAATTTCGGGCACGTTGCCATCGCTCATGCCCGCATCGACGGCGGCCTGAAGGTTATGCGACGTGCCTTCGGCAATCTCGGACCGCGTGCCAAGATCGCTGACCATTTCAAGGAAATAGGTGATGTCCTTGTTGGCATTCGCCAATGAGAACCCAAGGTCGCTTACACCATCGACGGCGTATTTCTTACAGAACTGCATGAAGGGGGAATTGGACGGGCCTGCCGACATGATCTCGAACAACTGCGCAGTGTCGAGGCCCGCACGGTCGGCAACGGCGAAGGCTTGGCTCATGGCGCTGACGGTCGTCATGCCCATAAAGTTGTTGATCAATTTCGTCGTATGCCCCGCACCGAGCGCGCCAACGTAGAATACGTTTTCACCCAGAATATCGAGCACCGGTTTGACCGAGGCGAATATGTCCTCATCCCCTGCGGCCATGATATTCAGCAACCCATCCTTGGCGTGGGCAGGTGTACGGCCCAATGGCGCATCGATCATGCCCGCGCCTTTGGCGGCGAGGTCGGCACCGATCCTGCGCGTGGAGGCCGGAATGGATGTGCCGAAATCGATCAGAACGGCGCCCCTTTTGATCCCAGCCAAGATGCCATCGTCGCCGTAGACCAGGCTTTCCACGACGTCGGAGGTGGTGACGCAAAGCATGATGATGTCGCAAGCCTCCGCCATCTCCCGAGGGGTGGCCACCTCGCGGGCTCCGCGGGCAACTGCCGCATCAACTGCCTTTCTATTGCGGCCCATGATAACGGGTTCGATGCCGTTCTTTTGAAGGCATTCGACCATATTGCCGCCCATGAGGCCGAGCCCGATAAAGCCGATAACAGGGTTTTCCATTTTCTACTCCTAGACGAACAAGTAATCTCTTGCCTTACCTTACGTTCATACAGACTAGTATACTAGAAGAAAGTCATCTGTTCAGGGCAGTGATGATCCCGCGCAGTTCGGCCAAGCCGCGCAACCGCCCGATAAGGGTATAGCCGGGCTGGGTTTCCGTTTCGGCATCCGACAAAAGGGCGTGACCGTGATCCGCACGAAAAGGGATCTCAGCATTGCGTAGCCTCTCGGCCTTCAGGATTTCATCCACCACCGCGACCATGTCGACATCGCCCGTCAAATGGGCCGCCTCGCTAAACGACCCGTCGTGCGATTTAGCCACGTTACGCAGATGGACAAAGTGGATGCGATCCGCAAAGGCGCGGGCAATTCGGGGCACGTCGTTATCCGCATGAGACCCGAGCGAGCCGCTACAAAGCGTCAGGCCATTCGCAGGCTCAGGGTGGGCGTTCATGATCCAGTCGATAGCGCTTTGCGTCGATACGATGCGGGGCAGGCCCAGAATGTCGCGTGGGGGATCATCGGGGTGGATGCACATGCGAATGCCAAGCTCGGCTGCGGCCGGAATGATTTCCGCCAGAAACCGCGCGAGATTTGCGCGCAGATCATCATGGGTCAGCCCGTCGTATGTGGTTAGAACCTCGCGCAACCCGCTGATATCGTACCTGTCATACGCCCCCGGAAGGCCGGACATGATCGCGTGCAAGAGCGACGCCTTGTCCTCTTGTGAAGCCGTGTCATGCCACGCGCGGCCCTGACGGACGGCATCGGGGTGATAGGTTTCCGCTGCATCCTCGCGCCCCAGCATATGAATTTCGAACGCGGCCATCTTGGCTGCTGAAAAGTGCAGACAAGTGCCACCGCGCGCGACAGGTGCCGTTAGGTCGGTGCGGGTCCAATCAAGGATCGGCATGAAGTTGTAGCAGACGGTGGTGATGCCTTCGGCGGCAAGGTTCGCGAGGGATTGTCGGTAGTTTTCGAACAGGCCCGGCAGATCACCGGTCCCGCGTTTGATGTCTTCGTGAACGGGCAGGCTTTCGACGACATCCCATGTGAACCCGGCCGCCGAAATCTCGTTCCGGCGTTTGGAAATGGCGTCACGGGTCCAGACTTCGCCGTAGGGGATCGCATGCAGCGCGCTCACGATGCCCGCCGCCCCTGTCTGTGCGACCTGATCCAGCGGAATAGGGTCGAACTCACCGAACCAGCGCCAAGTCTCCCGCATCCTTCCGCCCTTTCAAATTTTGGATGGGCCCAGATTGATGTCGACCAACGCCCCACGGCCCTGAACGACTGCGCCGGACAAACGACAGGCCGTCGCGATACTGTCTGACAATGGCTGCCCACCGACATGCCCCGCAAGGATTGCCGCGTTGAANCTGTCACCGGCAGCCGTGGAATCCACCACATNCGTNACCGGNGCGACGGCAANNGTTCCGCGATCCTCNGGNCTGACATAGTANACGTCACCGGCGCCATTCTTNACGANTACGNTGCTNGCCCCNGCCGCGCCGTAGCGATCTGCNGTGGCTTGTGGGGACGNATCCTNGAACCAATCCGCCTCATCCTCGAACGAGGGTAGNACAATGTCGGANACCGCAGCACCCGCCATGATGACCGANAGCATCGTNTCGCTATCGTCCCAAAGNCGGGGGCGAAGATTGGGGTCGAATGCGATCGTTTTGCCGCTNGCACGAGCCGCTNTCAAAGCAGAAATGAACGCNTCGCGGTCGCCAGCNTCANGGATCGCCAANGTGATCCCTGANAAATAGATNAGATCATGCGCGTCAATCGCNCGTTCCAATGCGGGGAGGTCAGCGGCCAGTTTGCGGGCCGCCGATTGACCACGCCAATAGGAGAANCTCCGTTCGCCATTCTCCAAAGAGATCAGGTAGAGGCCCACGGTCCGGTTCGGCACCTCGACACAATAGCTGTCATCGACGCCGGCAGCTGTGATCGTATCACGCAGCTGGCCTGATATCGCGTCATCCCCCAGCCCCGTAAAATAGGACACTTGGCTGTCGGGGGCGATGCGCGCCAAATACCACGCGGTGTTGAACGTATCTCCCGCAAACCCAAGTTTGAACGCCCCCGCATCCTCCTGCGGGGAAAGCTCGGCCATACATTCGCCTATGGATAAAATCCGCATACCGAAGGCTACAGGAAATCGTCACGCCGAGGCGTGAAACAGTCGATCAACGTGCCCGGCTCAAGGCAGACGCATCCATGGGTCAGTTGGGTCGGAATGACAAAGCTATCNCCGGGNCCCACCTCTTTTTCGACATCGCCNAGNGTNAAGCGGAAACGCCCNGTCTCNACATATGTCGACTGNACATGCGGGTGATTNTGCAGCGCGCCAACCGCNCCGGNTTNNGCAAAGCGGAACGCCACGACCATCATCTCAGGATGGTCCGAGAGCACTTGNCGNGTGACGTTTTCGCCGGTGGGCACAACAGGAAAATCGGCCATCTTCTATCCTTAGCTGAACAGCATACCGCCATTGATGTCGATGTTTGTCCCCGTGAGGAAGGCACTGTCATCGCAGGCNAGGAAGAGCGCNGCNCTGGCNACATCATCCACGGTGCCTTGGCGTTTCAGCGGGGCGTTCGCCTCGTACCCGCGACGGCCCGCATCGGGCGTGTGGATGTTGTGGAAATCCGTGTCGATCATGCCGGGACAAAGCGCGTTTACGCGCACATCGGGCCCAAGCTCTTTGGCCAAACCGCGGGTCATGGTCACAATGGCACCCTTGGAGGACGCATAGGCCACCGAACCGGGGCCGCCGCCATCACGCGCCGCCTGACTGGCAAGGTTCACGATCGTCCCCGTTTTGATGTGTTCCAAGCAGGCTTTGGTCATCATGAATGTGCTGGTCAGATTCAGCGACATGACCGCATTCCAGTGATCAAGGTCCATCTCCGCCAGTGTTTTGCGTGCGATCAGCCCGCCTGCGTTGTTCACCAGGATATCAATACCGCCGAANGCTTCGAGCGTTTTTGCCACCAGATCATCGACGTCTGCCTGTTTGTTCAGATCACCCTGAACCGCAATTGCCTTGCCGCCAGCGGCTTCGATCTTGGCAACCACATCGTCGGCACCTGTGGAGCTGGCGAAATAGTTGATCGCGACATTCGCGCCTTCTTCCGCAAATTTGAGCGCGACCGCCGCCCCGATATCCCGACCACCGCCAGTGATGATGGCTGTTTTTCCTGCAAGTTTCATAAATCTACTTTCTTCTGACTGGCGTGGCACAACAATATGTTGGCCGGTTTCTGCGAAGCGTCCAAAGCAGCGCGATCCATCGTATCGGCATATGCTGGGCGGCGCGGGAAATGCCCCCCCGCCCAGTAATTTACAACACGTCTCGCCGCGAACTTCGGTCGAATCAACTCGATCTGAGTACTAGCATACTAGTCATTTATTGAGTAGGGTATCCCTAGACTTCTGGATCTGGCGGCTTCAAAGAAGCAAAAGTGAGTGAGCCGCTCCTGTGGGGCCAGTATGCCCAATGCCACGAGACGGCGAAATTCACGGCCCCTTTAAGAGAAGGTAGCGACATGGCGAAGGTAACCAAATTGAGCGAGCGGCGCACCAGCGTCGATGAGGTGTTCGATTACCTGCACAGCGAAATTTCGACATTGGCATTGCTTCCCGGCGACAAGATCTCCGAGGCGGAGATCGCAACGAAATTCGGTTTTTCGCGCCAACCCGTGCGCGATGCCTTTAGCCGGTTGGCGAATTTAGACCTGCTGTTGATCCGCCCGCAACGCGCAACTGAGGTAAAGCGGTTCTCCATGCGGGAGATCGAGAAATCCCGCTTCGTGCGCGCTTCTGTGGAATACGAAGTTCTGCGCCGCGCCGCTGCAAAATGCGATGCCGATGGTACGGCAAAGATCGACGCGGCCCTAAAGCTGCAAGAGCAGGCGATACAGGACCACGATGTCGATGGCTTCGGCAAGCTGGACTATGAGTTTCATGAAACCCTTTGCGGCATCGCGGATGCAGAATTCGCCTTCGACGTGATTATGCGGGAGAAGGCGAAAGTAGACCGCCTGTGTCGGCTTGGGTTGTCTAAGGAACAGCGCATGCCTGAGCTTTTGGCGGATCACAAAGCAATCGCAGAGGCGGTCAAGGCGCATGATGCAGACCAGGCTGTCGCCGCAGGGGCGCTGCATTTGTCACGTCTCGATGAGACGATCCAAAGCATCACCGATACCAACGCCAGCTATTTCGAAACATTTGAGGACCAGTAGGGGCACGGGAGTACCCCTACAAAGCAAGGCCTATTAGAGCCTTCGATCATTCAGGCATCACGGGAGGAAACGATGCATAAGACCAACCTACGCCGCGCAATTGATCCGCGCCACGCCAAGACGATGAGCAGCGCGGGAACTGCGTGCGGAGTTCATGATCGAAGACCTGTTCAAGGATGACGAGGTCAATCTGACATACACCCAATATGACCGCATGATCGTGGGGGGCGCCAAGCCGAAAAGCGGGCCGCTCGCGATTGATGCGGTCGACCAGACGGGCACGCCNTCTTGGCTGGATCGCCGCGAGGCTGTGTTGGTCAATCTNGGCACNGGNGGCACTGTNGAGGCGGGCGGAGAGACATATTCCTTAGGCCGCTGCGACATGCTGTATCNTGGCATGGGAACCGGCGCCGTAACGCTCAGCGGAGAGGACGCGTATTTTTATATCATCTCCGCCCCCGCCCACCGCGCCATTCCTGCGCAACTGGTAACCATCGACGATGCACGGCAGGTTCCGCTCGGGTCGCGCGATACCTGCAACGAGCGTGTCATCTACCAGTTCATCCATCCCGAGGGGATCGAGAGCTGCCAGATCGTCATGGGAATGACGAAACTCGCCCCCGGTTCGATCTGGAACACGATGCCCGCGCATGTGCATGAACGCCGCTCCGAAGCCTATATCTACATCGATCTGCCCGAAGATCAGAACGTCGTGCATTTGATGGGTGAACCGGATGAGACCCGCCACATGATCGTGCGCAACGAACAGGCGGTTCTGTCCCCCCCGTGGTCGATACACAGCGGCGCTGGCACGGCTGCTTATTCCTTTATCTGGGCGATGGCGGGCGACAATATGGCCTTCACCGATATGGATATGGTCGCGATGGAAGACCTCAAATGAGCCGCTTTTCACTGCAGGGAAGCCGCGCATTTGTGACCGGCGCGAACACAGGCATCGGTCAGGCAATCGCGATTGATATGGCAGCCCAAGGCTGTCACGTCATCGCGGTGGGTCGGTCCAGCATGGCGGACACGCTAAAGGCTATTGCCGAAGCAGGTGGCAAAGCTGATGCGGTGCAGGCCGATCTGGGAACGGTCGCAGGCGCGGTCGCCGCGTTCGAACAGGCTGTGGCCGAGTTCGGGCCGATTGATACACTGGTTAACAACGCAGGCATCATCCGCCGCGCGGATAGTCTGGTGTTCACGGAGGCCGATTGGGACGCCGTGATGGATATCAACCTCAAGGTCGTCTTCTTCCTCAGCCAAGCCTTTGCCAAGGCGCGCGTGACGGCACAACAAGGCGGCAGTGTAATCAACGTTGCATCACTGCTCTCGTTTCAGGGCGGCATTCGCGTGCCATCCTATACAGCATCGAAAAGCGCCGTGGCGGGGCTTACGAAAACCCTGTCTAACGAGTGGTCGGCACAGGGGATCACGGTGAATGCTGTCGCGCCGGGCTATGTCGTCAGCAACAACACCGCAGACCTGCGCGCAGACCCCGAGCGGAACAAAGCGATCCTCGACCGTATCCCACTGGGTCGCTGGGCCGAGCCCGAGGATATCGCGGGTGCGGTCACGTTCCTCGCCTCCCCCGCCGCGCGTTATGTCACGGGGATTACGTTGCCTGTCGATGGCGGCTGGCTGGGGCGGTAGAGCGGGGCGCCAACTCACGCTCGAATGGCGTCCGCCCTCTTTATAGGATGAACAAATCGGTCATCAGTGACTGTCCCTCGGCCTGCTCTTACGGGCGACATCGCGATAGGTGGGCGCATCGCGCAATGTCATCCCTGTGTCCAATCCGGTTGTTAGCTCGCGGAAGTACTGCTGCCACGGTGTCTGGCTGGCGGGCATTTGATATCCCCCCTCCCTGACAAGTTGACGCGCCCGCTCGGCCAGCTCGTCCAGCGGTACCAGCATGTCCGCGGTGCCTTTTCCCAGATCAAATCGCACCCGGTCACCGGTTTTCAAAAGAGCCAAGCCGCCTCCCTCCGCCGCTTCGGGTGAGGCGTTAAGGATCGAAGGCGACCCGGACGTGCCAGACTGCCGCCCGTCGCCGACGCAGGGCAAGGCGGCGATCCCTTTATTCAGCAAATAGGAAGGGGGGCGCATGTTGACCACTTCAGCCCCGCCCGGATAGCCCTTCGGCCCCGCACCTCGCATTGTCCGTCGTCATATAAAATGGGACATCAGAGCGGCTTGAACTTTGGAGGCTCTGGTTCGTTTGCGTGATTGATTATGCTGCTTGTTTTTGATGTTGCAAGCGGCGGCTTTGGATCGTCATTTTCTTGATCTTTTCCCTTTCTCTGATGATG
>PBKU01000007.1 GCA_002722175.1 Magnetovibrio sp. | reverse complement strand
AATGACATGCACGATGACGTGCACTGCCGCCTGATGCTGACGCGCGGGATCAAGGACAAACCCTTCCAGCACCCGTCACTCAGCACCACCGGGCCGACGCTGGTGATCATCATGGAACATTCCAAACCCGTTGACCGGCTGCAGTCCAAGGGCATCCGCCTCGCCTCCGTCCCGCAGGTGCGCGGCCTGCCGCACAGCCAAGACCCGAAGCTCAACAGCCATTCCAAGCTCAACTGCATCATCGCCTGCCTTCAGGCCGAAGAAGCGGGCGCGGATGAGGCGCTGATGCTCGACCCGCATGGTTTCGTGAACACCACCAACGCCTGCAACTTCTTCATCGTGCGCCGGGGGGAGGTTTGGACCTCGACCGGGGACTACTGCATGAACGGCGTGACGCGGCAAAAGGTCATCGACCTCTGCCACGCGAATGGCATCCCGATGAAGGAAAAGAACTTCTCGCTCTACGAGGCTTACGGCGCGGATGAGGCTTTCCTCACCGGCACCTTCGGCGCGCAGACCCCGGTGGCCGAGATCGACGGCAAACCCATCGGCACGGGCGAGCGCCCTGTCACCAAACGCATCCAAGCGCTGTACAAAGAGCTGATCAAACAGCACACGGCCTGAACGCCGATGGGTGCCCGCCCCCGCGAAGGGGCGGGCGGCATCTTAGGAGACCATGCGCTTCAGCGCGGGCACGCGGCGCAGCAGGAGCCAATCCAGCAGCCCCACGACCAGCAGGGTGACCCCCGCCATCGGAAAGGCCAGCGCCACCACCAGACCGACCACAACCGCGCCTTTCCACAGCGTCATATTGCGCGGCGCCGGCGGGGCCGAAAGCCAACCGGCAGGATTTGCCGGGCGGCGTTTCCACCACATCACCACGCCCGAGACGCAGAGAAAGATCACCGAGAGGCAAAACAGCGTATTGGCCAAAACGCTCGGCCAACCCAGGGTGCCCATATGCAGCGCGATGCCCACGGCCATCGCCTTGCCCGCCAGCGAATAATCCTCATAGCGCACATCGGCGAGGATCTTGCCCGTGTGCCGGTCGATATGCACCGTCCGGTCGCTGGTGGGGTCGATCGCATCGGTGTTCATCGAATCCCGGCTCAGCGTCCAAACCCCGTCTTCGCCGCGGGGCAGGTTTATCTGATAGCGCGCGTCAAAGCCAATCTGCCGGGCCAGCGCGTCGATGGTATCAAGCGTGGCCGGCGTGCCTTCGGCCAATCCCGCCACCCCGGCATCGCTGCCCGAGGCGGGCATCGGGGTCTGCTCCAGCGCCCAAGGCACCTCCTTGGGCCCGTGGTTCATGCTGGCGTGGAGGTCATCCGACAGCGGAGCCTCCCATTTCTCTGCCGGGAACTGGCTCCATGCCTGCACCATCTTTTCACCCCAGATACCGGCCCAAGAGAGGCCCGAGATCAGGAAGAAAAACAGCACCACCGACACCCAAAGCCCGATCGCCCCGTGCAGAGATTTCCACAGCGCCCGTCCACGGCCCAATCGTGGAAGCAGTGCCGCGCGCAAACCGGTGCCGCGCGGCCACCAGAGGTAGAGCCCCGTGGCAATCAGCACCATGCCAAGCGAGGCCGCGATCTCGATCATGCGGTCGCCGGTGACACCCAGCAGCAGGCTGCCGTGGATGTTGTCGGCCATGTCGTACCAGCCGCTGCGGCGCGGGAAGCTGGCGAGGACTTCGGCGGTATAGGGATCAACGGCGACCATGGTCGCCACGTCATGCGCGTCCACCCGAAAGATCGCGGCCAGATCATCGGCGCGGGGGGCGACATATTGCACAAGGGTGCCGCCTTCGATGCTGGCCTGTGCGGCGGCGGCCTGATCGGAGAGGGCAAGGGGCGCGTCTTGGGGCGTGACGGCAATCCGCTCTCCGTCCCGGCCGCCGATGAAGGCGATCCAAAGCATCACGAGCCCGGTTAGGGCGAGCATGATGAAAAAGGGGATGACATAGACCCCGGCATAGAAATGCCAGCGCCAAGCGGCGCGGTAAAAGCTGTTCGCACGTTGCGTGTTGTCGTTTTGCAGGGCTGCCGCGCCTGCAGGATCGATGGAAACCATGTGTTTGGTCCTCTGACTGAATTGATATGTGGTTTGGAGGTCAGAGAACCCGTGGCGGCGCCCTTGCGCGTTTGACAGAGGCGCGGCGCGGTTTGGGCCCTGTGGCAGGGGCAGGGGGCAGCGGTGGCGCCGGGTGAAAGGTGACGGCCAAGGGCTGCACCGCCAGCCCCCTGCGTAGGGCAGCGAGGGAGTGCTGGTTCCAGTCGCAGGGCTTGTGCTCGGGCTGCACCGGTTCGCCGTCTGGTCCGATGGTCACCGTCTCCACCCCGTGGCCCGTGCACAGCACCATGGTCAGCGCGCCTTGCTGGCGCTCTGGCATGGTTCCGGGCGCGAGCGCCGAGAACGCCCCAAACAACAACACCACCGCCCAGAGGCAGAGGTGTTGAAGCGGGCCGGTCAACGCCTTGCGGCGCATCCTGCGATGGGCTTGGGCTTAGTGTTTATGCTCGTGCGAGGAGTGATCCATTCCGCCCGCGTCATGCCCGCGGCGGCTTTCCACATTGAACGTCACATCCAAGGTTCCGGCCTTTTCAAAGGTCAGGGTGGCGGGGATTTTCTCGCCTTCCTCAAAGGGATCACCGTCGAGACCCATGAACATCACATGCAGCCCCCCGGGTTTGAGGGTGACAGTTTCGCCCGCGGGCAGGTCGATGCCGTCCACATGAGACATGCGCGCAACGCCCATGTCATCGGTGGTCGTCTCATGGAGAGAGACTTCGTCAAAGCCCTCGGCGCTGATGCTGACAAGACGGTCGGCAGTGTCGCCGCCATTGGTGATCGTCAGATAGCCGCCGCCCACGCGGGCGGTTTTCGGGGTCTCATAAGCCATCGGGTGATCGACGGTCAAAGCGCCTGCGGTGTACTCATGCGCGGCGGCGGGCAGGGCGAGGAGGGCAGCCAAGGCTGCGGTATAGAAAGATTTCATTGTCATGTTCCATTGTCTGAGATGTGCAAAAAAAGGTGGTGGCTCAGACGAAGGGAGGGCCCCTGACAGGCGGTGGCGCCCCGGCGGGACTGCGTGGCGCGCCCAAGGCGCGGGTCAGGCGGGGCGTGGCAAAGTGCAGCGCCGCGCGCGGCAGAAAGACATCCGCCGGGTTGGGCAAGATCAGCGCGTTGACGATGCGGCAGGCTTCGCAATCCAAAGCCGCATGGTTCTGCCCTTCGACCGGCCCATCGCAAAGGTCGCTCAACGTGCCGCCCGCTTGGATAAAGGCGATGAACGCCGGATCCTGCTGCACCTGCGCGGTCGCCCGATGGGCGAAAGGCAAGCTGGCAAGGGCCAGCAGCAGCAAGAGGGTCAGNCTGNCCCGAAGCGAGGATATGCGCGAAACGGCGGACATGCGCCCTGATACCCCGGCTGTCGCGGCAAGGCTATAGGGCGCTTTAATCTGCGACGCGATGTCGTAGGCCGGGCGCTGCGCA
Source organism: Magnetovibrio sp. (assembly GCA_002722175.1). GTDB lineage: Bacteria > Pseudomonadota > Alphaproteobacteria > Rhodospirillales > Casp-alpha2. The sequence goes on along the minus strand of PBKU01000007.1, from coordinate 17,041 downwards.
GGGGGGCAATCGGGGGAGAGTGTTGGCTGGGATGGTAGGATTCAGAGTTAAGATATTGGTATATAGTTACATTATTTAGAGCATTATTATATGGTGCCGAGTGTTAAGCGTTGGAACGGTCGCTGAGCTACAGATCGTGCCTCATAACTTCGCGCNCCGGGGCTCCTTGATCAGGCGCCATCTTAGGGGCTCTCTGTCTCTAGGCTCTCCACGACAATGCTTAATGTCGACGGTTCTCACGCCCGCCCCGCTACCGCGCACTCGTCTAGGACTTCGCCTGAACCTGTCGTGTGCCGCGGAAAACGGCAAACTGGGCAGAGAGCGGCCGTTCGCTGCCTTTTGCATCTATAGCCGCTTTCGAACCGCCAGGTGCGGACCTGATCAGGCTCGCATCCATACCGCCATATTTGGCCCGCCATTTGTAAAGCATGGCACTGCTCATGCCGTGTTCACCGCACTACTCCACGGGAGCGCCGCCTTCCATCCGGCGCAGCACGCCCATGATCTGGGCCTCGGTAAACCGTGTCTTTTTCACCGGAATCTCTTCGTTCATCCTGCCGAGAAAATTCAACTTCCGCATCCTTTCAACATCGGGGGGTGATTACCGTATGACGCCAGGCGAAAAGCTGCGCGAGGATTGGTTTCCGACGATTTTTCAACGCATGTCTAAAGACGCGGAGCAAACCTAAGGGCGAATTGGCGCATATCATAATGGGGAAAGCGATCTGTGTGTCGCTGCTCCTGCACACCAGCTGAAGGCCAAGTGTGGCGGTATGGATGTGTCCGAGGCTGTCTGACAAAGGGCGTTGGAGGACGAGAATGCCAAGCTTAAGTGCCTGCTGGCCGATACCATACTGGACAAGGATGTGTTGAAAGACCTTCAGGGAAAGAGTCGACGACATTGACNAAGTGGCGAGATGCGGCGCTCCGGGTGATGCGGGATCATGATATCTCGCGGGGCCGGGCGTGTCGGCTTATCGGTGTCGACCCCAGAACCGTCCGGCACGAGCGCCCACCGGACAATACCGATATCCGCAAGAAAATGCAGGAGATCGCCGGCAAGCGACGTCGGTTCGGCTACCGCCGGATCAGGGTGCGGTTGGAACACAAAGGCATAAGCATGAACCATAAGAAGCTCTACCGAATATACCGGAAAGAGGGGTTGTCCGTGAAGCAACGACGTAATCTGAAACGGGCGCGCGGGACAAGGGTGGCGATGCCAGCCGCCGCGAGCGTCAACGCGCGTTGAACGCTTGACTTCGTGTCCGGCTGCTACAGTGCCTCACGTAAGTTCCAGATCTTGGCGATGATCTATGACTGTACCGCGAATGCCTGTGCCTCGTCGCGGACACCAGCCTGTCAGGTGCACGGGTTGCCATCCCTTCTTCAAAGACACCTTCTAGCTGAGTTCTGATTGAGGTCTGCAACGGTGCCTCCGAAATTCTCGATAAGGCGAGAATGAAAGCAATCTTTCATACTGTCAATAATGATATGTAGCATTCATTTTACGGCGCGGTTTGGGGGTGGGTTTTTGTTAAGGGGTGCGGGAAAGGCTTTGTCGTATGGATTGCCTAGAGGGCGGCGGGCTTCCTAACCCACGTCCAACCGCCGAAATTTCGGAGTTGATGCCTGTGGCTCCCGCCATTTATCAGGTAACTCNGAACCAAGATGCCTGAATGGGCAACTTTCCCTGCAAGGCGCGAGAGGGGCCGGGCTCGGGAAATGTTTAGCGGGTTCATTGCGATGGCGTCTTCGATCAAGGCCAAGCTGTCTCGCGTGCTTGCGCCTCATTTTGGAGAACGTCTTGATGCGATTGCACAGGTTCAGCTTTGCGTCCCTGCAAATGCGATAGGTTCCGCTGTCCCCCCGCGCTCCGGCCTCGCCCGTCTGACCTCAGCCGACCTTCTGCGCGACACCACTCAGATAGACTTCTTCGATCGCGCGGTCGTCTCCCATGATCTGCAGCACGAACAACTCCTCTGCGAGACTTTCGGCACGCTCCATACGCAGCGCCATCGCGCTTGTGGCAGATGAGTTCAAGATCACAACGTCTGCTTCTGTTCCCACCGCCAATGTACCGATCTTGTCTTCCAGACCCAGAACCTGAGCATTGCCCCTTGTCGCCCAATCAAAGGCTTGGAGCGGATGCAGGGACTGCCCTTGAAGTTGCAGAACCTTGTAGCCCTCGTTCAGGGTTTGAAGCATCGAATAGCTCGTGCCCGCACCCACGTCCGTCGCAATCCCGTTCAGAATGCCACGGGCATTTAGCTTGTGGTGATTAAACAACCCGCTGCCCAGGAAGAAATTCGATGTCGGGCAAAACACGGGGTGCGCGCCGGTGTCCGCCAAGGCATCAATTTCTCTCGGCTCAAGGTGAATGGCGTGCCCCAGCAACGTGTTGTTCCGCAGCAGACCGTAGGATTGGTAGACATCCAGATAGTCCTGCGCCTGGGGATATAGCGCTTTGGTAAAGGCGATCTCGTCCTTATTTTCGGACAGATGGGTTTGGATGTGGCAATCGGGATGCTCATTCGCGAGCGCCATGGCCATCTGCATCTGCTCTGGCGTCGACGTAATGGCGAAGCGGGGCGATATCACATAGCCGTTCCGACCCTTGCCGTGCCATTCCGAAATCAATGCTTTGGTTTCGTCATATCCTTCTTGCGGCGTGTCGCGAAGCTCGGCTGGTGCGTCCCGGTCCATCAAGACCTTTCCGCCAAGCATCCGCATATTGCGCCGCGTCGCCTCTGAGAAAAATGCATCTGCCGAGGTCTTGTGAACCGAGCAATATGCCACGGCGCTGGTCGTGCCATGGGCAATCAACTGATCGAAAAAGGCCTGCGCCATGCGTTCACTATGGCTTTCGCAGGCAAAACGGGTCTCTTCCGGGAAAGTGTAATTGTTGAGCCAATCCAGCAATTGCGACCCCCATGAGGCGATCACTTGCACCTGTGGAAAGTGAATATGCGTGTCGATGAAACCCGCCATCATCAGGTAGGGGCGGTGATCGGTGACGGACACGTCAGGGGCTTTGGCCAATATGCTGTCGAAAGGGCCACTGTCCTTAATGATGCCGTCGCAAATCAACAGACCGGCATCCTCATGGTAGCAGTAAGAGTCAGTATCAGAGCCATCTTGCGGGGCGCGGTGAAACGTCAAAAGGCGCCAGCGAAGCAGTTTTTTGGTCATAGGGTTCTCAAGTCTGGGAAGGTTTGGGCGGGCGGCGAGATGCCGCCCGTGACGGGNCAGGCCTGTTGGGTGGGCATATCTTCGTCCATAAGGTCGGGCTCGTCGGGCACGACGATACGGCGCGTGAGGTCTTCTTTCGGCGCGACCATCGGATATAGGTACATGAACGCACCAACGATCAGGTAGCCTATCGTGATGGGATCGAGCTGGGGCATCTGCAGCTTGTAGGAATGAATGATCCCCACCGAGGACATCAAAGAGGCTGCGATTGCAAAGCCGCCTGCCATTTTGAAGCGCCCGTCAATCGTGTCGGCGACAATCGCACCCCAGATAAGACCGGTGATAATCGCCCCCTGACTAAGGGCCAGATGACCTTCGTAATGCGCGCCTTCCATTAAAAGCGCGGCGGTAAGTGCTTCATCCCCCAAGGAGGGCAGCCCCTCGACACCGGAACTGCGCAGAGCGTTCATCAACGATCCCCATTTGGTCATCAAGAACGCCGAGATATGCGGTAGGATGGCAAAGGATACGGCGGNCATGTGCATTGGCTTTACCGCCCAAGCCGTGTTGGTGATCNGGCTGACAGAAACAAAGACCAAGACCGGCGCAGCCGCGGCAACGGGGATCAGGCCCGCAAGAAAGGACAGAAGCCCGGCAAAGGCGGCAGCGGCGATGACGATGGCGACACCGATGATATAGCCCGCATGTGCGTCGAGCCGCTTATAGGCGGGATGACCAATGTAGACAGTCGTTGGAAAGGGCGAACCAAAGAGCGCACCCAGCATCGTGCCCGCGCCATCGGTGACCTGACACAGGCCAACCGGATAGTGATCCCCTGCCGCTTCGGCAGATTCCACGTTGTTCATCGTCTCGATGAAGTTGTAGATCTGCACCGGGATCAGCACGAGGAAAAGTTCGGGGTTCGCAAACAGATATTGCAGGCCGGCAAACAGGTCGCCGATATAAGGAACCGGCGGGNAAAACCCGATCCCGCTGACGTCCACTTTGGACTCTCCCAAGGCGAAAGCGATTATCGTACCGGCNGCGATTGCGACCAGACCGGCAGGCAGGTTGCCGGGAAGGCGAAAGCGTCCGATCAATCCCCAAAGAATGAACAACAGGGAGGTGAACGCGATAATCGGGCTTTCAAAGATCTGCGCCAAGGGTACAGAGCCGATAAACACCAAGGCAATGCCGCATAGGGTGCCCAACATGCCCGCACGCGGCGTGATCTCTTTCAACCATGGCCCAACGATGGCCCCGAGTGCTGCCACGATACCACCCATAAAGCCCGCGCCGATGCCGACTTGCCATGCCAGCAAGGGATCGTCCGTGGCCCAGTAAATTGGCCCGATGACCCCGAAAAGATAGACGAACATCACGGGTGTCGAGATGCCGTAGGGCAGGGCGGTCACGTCTTTGTCCTGTCGATTGGCCGCCCATTTGGCCATATAGGTATAGACCGCCACACCGGCCAAAATGGCGATGGCGGCGCCGGGTACGATGCGGCCAAAANCGATCTCGGGCGGCATCTGAAACACGAATTGGCAAACCCCGGTCAGGATCAGCAAGTTCACTAGGTTATCGGTAAATAACGCCCAGAAAGCGTTGAAATCGCTGCGTGCAAACAGCTTGTAGTTATACGTCCTCACGTCCATGACGGTCTCCTCCACTGATAGGGCGGAACGCCTCTGGCCCGATTAGGCCAGTCTCCCCGTTCGGCCCAGATATGTGCGCCCCGGGGGCGCTTCTATTACCCCGATCGGGACGGTTGCGGCAGTTTCAGTGGTCAATTCAGCGATCACTTCGGCAGCTACGAAAGCTGCAGTGACGCTGGGCCGCTTGTCGCGGCTACCGCATGCCCCGATGGGGCAATTCAAATGTTCGATTGTTTGGCCGTCGCAATGCGTGCGGACCCAGTTTTTAAACTTCGCGCGCTTGGTGGCCGAGCCGATCATGCCCACATATAAGGCATCGCCGCGTTGCAAGGCGGCAGATGCCAATAAAAAGTCTAACCCGTGATCATGGGTCAGCACGATAAAGGCACTGCCCGCCGGTGCGTTCCAGATCTCGGCCTCCGGCAGCACGCTGATACGGGTCTCTACCGCAGCCGTGTTATATGCGATCTCCTCTGGCCGGGGATCAACTAGGATACATTTGACGGGCAAATGCTGGAACAGGTCGGCCAATGCGCGCCCGACATGACCGGCCCCCATGACGTAGACATGAGGCAGTGCCGCCTCTGTCTGGCGCGCGCGTTCTGCTGCGGCGCGCTTGTCCGAGGGCCGCATCCGCATCAAGCGGATTTCGACCCGTCCCCCACAGCATTGGCCGATCTCGGGGCCAAGCGGCACGTCCATCTCTCGCTCCAAGTCTCCGCTCTGCAACATGTCCTTTGCAGCTTGGATCGCCATGAATTCCAGCTGGCCGCCGCCGATCGTCCCCCCAAGCGCTTGGTCAGAGACAAACATCTCCGTGCCCTCGTTTCGGGGCGAAGAGCCACGCACACGGGTCAGCGCGACGCGGATGACCGAGGAATGTGTCGCGAGGAATTCTGTCAGAGAGGTGGGGGTATTCGACATGGTTCACACCATGGCCTGCAGCCGCGTCACGGCCAGCAACACGCGTTCCGGCGTGGCCGGAGCATCAAGACGTGGACACACGCGGTAGTCGGCGACCGAAGCGACGGCCATCGAGAGCGCTTCGAAGACCGAAACCCCAAGCATGAAGGGCGGCTCTCCTACGGCCTTGGAGCGCTTTACGGTCAATTCGCGGTTCTCCGACCAGTCGGCAAGGTTCACGTTGAATATGCGGGGGCGGTCCGAGGCGAGGGGGATTTTGTAGGTGGAGGGCGCATGGGTCCGCAGCCGTCCGGCATCGTCCCACCATAATTCCTCGGTCGTAAGCCATCCCATGCCTTGGATGAAGGCACCCTCTACCTGTCCCCGGTCCAGAGCCGGATTGAGCGAGCGGCCCACGTCATGCAGAATGTCCGTGCGCTCAACCCGATATTCGCCCGTCAGCGTATCTATTGTCACCTCAGAGCATGCCGCGCCATAGGCGTAGTAGTAGAATGGGCGCCCCTGTCCCTTGCTGCGGTCCCAGTGGATTTTGGGTGTTTTGTAGAATCCCGCCGCCGAAAGCTGCACGCGGGCGAGATAGGCCTGTTTGATGAATGCATCAAATGTCAGGATATCCTTCCCGATGAACACTTTGTTTGCGTGGAAAGTCACCTCTTCTGCGGAAACATCCCAAGTTGACGATGCAAACGCGACGAGCCGCGCTTAGATCTGCTCTACTGCATTGAGCGCGGCCATCCCGTTTAGGTCGGTTCCGCTGGAGGCCGCAGTCGCTGATGTGTTCGGCACTTTCTCCGTGGTGGTCTTGGTGATCTTGATCCGTTCGAAGTCGACCTGAAATGCCTCGGCGACAATCTGTGCCACCTTGGTGTTCAGCCCCTGACCCATCTCGGTGCCGCCATGGTTCAGGTGGATCGACCCGTCGTTATAGACATGCACGAGCGCGCCGGCCTGATTGTACCACGTCGCCGTAAAGGAAATTCCGAACTTGACCGGGGTCAGCGCTATCCCCTTTTTGAGCACCGGCGAGGTCTCATTGTAAGCCATGATCTCCTTGCGCCGCTGGCGGTAGTCGGAGGTGTTCTCCAACTCCCCGACAAGCCGTTCGAGAATGCTGTCTTCGACTTTCTGGTGATAGGGCGTTAGGTCGCGCCCCGCGCCGCCATAGAAGTTGGCCTTGCGTACATCCAGTGGATCCTGACCGGTGGCATAGGCGATTTCTTCGATGATGCGTTCCGCTGCCACCACCCCCTGCGGGCCGCCAAAGCCGCGAAAGGCCGTGTTGGAGACGGTGTTTGTTTTCATCGGGTGGCTTTCAAGCCGAACATTCGGGTAGAAATAGGCGTTATCGGCGTGAAACAGGGCGCGGTCGGTCACTGGCCCCGAGAGATCGGCGGAAAAACCGCAGCGTGCAGCAAAGCTGCCGCTCACCGCTTCGATGCGTCCTGCCGCGTCGAAAGAAACGTCATAATAGATCACGAAGTCATGACGTTTCCCCGTCGCCGTCATGTCTTGGTCCCGGTCGGGGCGAATTTTCACGGCGCGATTCCACTTTTTCGCGGCCATCGCGGCGACGGCGCAGAACAGGTTCATCTGGCTTTCTTTGCCGCCGAACCCACCGCCCATGCGGCGCAAGTTCACCACTACGGCATTCGAGGGCACACCGAGCACCTGCGCCACCATATGCTGCGCTTCGGAGGGGTGCTGCGTGGAGGAATGCACGACGATATCGTCGTCCTCCCCGGGAATGGCCAAGGCGATATGCCCTTCAAGATACATGTGATCCTGTCCGCCGACCGTGATCCTGCCTTTGATCCGATTGCTTGCAGATTCCATTGCCCTATCGACATCGCCCCGTTCCAGTTTCAGCGGAGCGGTGACATGCGGGTATCCCGCCTGCTGCGCCTGAATGGGATCAAGCGCATGGGGCAGCCCATCGTAACTGATTTTGGCTTTTTCCGCGGCACGCCGCGCAATGTCGCGTGTCTTCGCGATCACCGCGAACAACGGTTGACCATGGAATTGGATCAGATCGGTGGGGAAAACCGGCTCATCATTCAGCCCGGTCGGGCTCAGGTCGTTGACACCCGGCACATCGTCGGCCGTCAAAACGCCGATCACACCGGAGGTCGCGAGGACTTCGGTATAATCAATGCCCAAAAGCGTCGCATGGGCAACATCCGAGACACCCAAATAGGCGTGGAGCGTTCCCTCGGGCAGGGCAATATCGTCGGTGTAATCCGCCGCGCCTGTCACATGTTTGGACGCGCTGTCGTGAATGCGATCGCTGTGGGCGGTGCCGGTGATGGAAACGTTGTCTTTCATCTGTCGTCTCCTTTCATTAAGCGTTGATAAGTTGAACGGGAGCGGCGCTCTGCGCATCCTGTTCANGATAGAACCGGCGCAGCAGGTTCTGCGCCGTGAGCTTTCGATACCGCGAAGAGGCGCGCCAATCGGTGAGCGGTTCGAAATCCTCGGCCAGCGCTGCTGCCGCGGCCTCAAAGATCTCGCGCGTCCAGCGCTGACCGTTCAGCGCAGTTTCCGCGGCCTTCGCACGTTTAGGCGTTGCCGCCATGCCGCCAAAGGTAATGCGGGCATTGCTGATCACGCTTTCGGTAACTGTCATATGGATGCCCACGGCCACCGATGAGATATCCTCGTCACGCCGTTTTGATATTTTGTAGGCGGCGTTCAAATCGTCGGAGCCGGGCAGGGGAACCTGAATGCTTTCGACAAATTCCGCCGCTGCGCGATCCTGCTTGCCATAGTCGATGAAAAACTTCTCCAGGGGCATGTTGCGACGGGCATCGCCGTGCCGCAGCGTGATCTGGGCCCCAAGCGCAATCAGGACGGGCGGGGTATCGCCAATCGGAGAGCCATTCGCGATGTTGCCCCCAACCGTGCCCATATTACGCACCTGCCAACCCGCGATACGGTTCCAATATGGGATAAGATGTGGCAGGTGCTCCGACAGGACGGCCTGACAATCGGTATAGCTAGCGCCAGCCCCGATGATCAGTTGATCCCCCTGTCGTTCGACTGTTTTCAAGGCGTTCAGATGGCCGGTAAAAATCGCAGGTCCGATTTGCCGTAGGAACTTTGTCACCCATAGCCCGACATCGGTAGACCCCGCGACGATGGTGGCGTTCGGATAGCTCAACAGGCAATCGGCCAGATCGTCCACGTCCGCCGGAATGATGCTTAGGTTATCTTCGGGACCAGAGACGATGCGTTTTTTGGAATGAAGCGCCTGCAGGCGCGCTGTTATCTCTTCGCGTTCGGCGTTCAGCAAATCCGACGATGGCGTGCCATAGCGCGACACGGCCACAGCCGCCTGAATAATCGGCTCGTAGCCGGTGCAACGGCAAAGATTGCCTTGCAACGCCGTTTCAACCTCTTGCGACGTTGGTTCGGGCGTCTGCATCCAGAGCGCATAGAGCGACATGACAAATCCGGGCGTGCAAAAGCCACATTGGCTGCCGTGATGGTCGATCATCGCTTCTTGGACGGGGTGCAACCGACCCTCTGGGCCGGAGAGATGCTCGACCGTGACCACATGGCACCCGTGGAGGGAGGCCAGAAAGCGAATGCAGGCATTGATCGGTTCATACACCAAGCCGGCAGTGCCAAGGCGACCCACAAGCACGGTACAAGCGCCGCAATCGCCTTCGGCGCAGCCTTCCTTTGACCCGGTCAGGCGGCGGTCGAGCCGGAGAAAATCGAGAAGGGTTTGGCTGGCTGGTACGTCAGCCAAAGACATCTCTGTGCCGTTAAGGATGAAACGAATGTCGCGTTGATAGTCCACGGGGTGCCTCCCAATCGCCAGTCTGGCTGTGATCGTCGCCGCTACGATAGACACAGTTGTTTAGGTAAAAAAATCACCTGAAACGCTAAATACTTTCAACAGATCGTTGAAAGTAGATCGGGGCTTGGGCATCCTCATTGGGTGAGGAGGTCACCTATATGTCTTATATCGAAAGCCTGCGCGTTTTCGTTCGCGTGATGGAACTGGGAAGCATTACTTCCGGTGGCCGGGATCTGAGATTGACCCCTGCCGTTGCAAGCAAGCGTTTGAAAGAGCTTGAAAAACATCTTGGAGTGCGTCTCTTTAATCGGACGACACGTTCAATAACCCCGACAGAAGTAGGCACCGTATTCTACGAAGAAGCCCATGCCATTCTACAGGCCTTGGACAATGCCGAGGCCCGGGTCGCCAGCTTTTCCGACGCCCCGCGGGGCACCCTGCGCATCACGGCCCCACTTGGGGTCGGGCGACGGATAGTTGCGCCCTTGGTGCCCGAGTTTTTTGATACCTATCCCGATACTGAGATTCGGATGCGGCTCTCTGACCGACGGGTGGACATCATGGCCGATGGGCTCGACATCGCGTTCTTCATCGGCGAGCCGAGCGATTCCACGATGAAGCTGCGAAAGTTCGCGGATTGCGATCGGGCCTTGTGCGCCTCGCCCGATTATCTGTCTCGCTCTGGAACGCCAAAGACGCCTGACGATCTTCACGATCAGGCGCACAACTGCCTTCTACTTCGGTATCCGAGGTCACCAGAGTATTACTGGACGCTTCAGACCGATATGGGCCCCCGAAAACTGGAAGTTCGCGGACGGTTCGATGCCGATGACGGTGATGTCTTGACCGATTGGGCGCTGGCCGGGCGCGGGATCATCAACAAACCCCGCTTTGACGTGCGCGAACACCTGAAATCGGGACGGCTGGTCGAAGTATTGCCTCACGCCCCACCAAAACCGACCATTTTTGGCTGTCTCTATCCCCACAAAAAGCTTCAGGATCCGAAGGTCCGTCTCTTCGTTGATCACATCGCGCGAAACAGCAAACGCTTCTTTGCCTGAGGCTTGAGCACATTCATCCTCGGGGTTTGGTCCGCCGCCTGCTGCCTGCATGCCGAAAGCCAAAACAACGCGGAATGCGCAGCGCTACTGACGACGTACTTCGCGCACCCACGCGACAATGCTGCGCCGCGCTTCTTCATCCATCTGTACGGCGTTCGGCGGCGGCATGGCATGGCTCACGCCCGCTTGGAGATAAATCTGCTCAGCATGACGCGCCACGTCGCCCGGTGTCTCAAGGTAGACGCCTTTCGGCGCCCACTGCATATTGCCCCAGACCGGTTCTCGGGCATGGCACATCGAACAGTTGCTGATGACGGTGTCGTAGGCATTTTCGAACCCCTCGGCGGCGGCATAGGTCTGTTCGTATGCCGTCAACGCACGGGCCTCTGCGTCCTCCCAAGTCTCGCCTGTCCGAATGGTAGAGAGCCAAGCGATCAAAATCATCAGCAACACGGTCACTGCCCAAGTCCAATGTGGGCCGGTTCCGGTTTTGTGCATCGTGTTAAAGTAGTGGCGAATGGTGACCCCGGTCAGAAAGATCAGGCTGGCGATAATCCAGCTGAACTCAGTTCCAAAAGCCAACGGATAGTGGTTCGACAACATCAAGAACACCACCGGCAGCGTCAGGTAGTTGTTATGTGTCGAGCGCACCTTGGCGATCTTGCCGTATTTCGCATCAGGCGTCCGTCCCGCCTTGAGGTCTTCGACGACGACCCGCTGGTTGGGCATGATCTGGAAAAACACGTTGGCAGTCATGATCGTCGCTGTGAACGCGCCGAGATGCAGCAGTGCCGCCCGGCCGGTAAAGATCTGGTTGTATCCCCAGGACATGAACACAAGGATCACGAACAAGAGCAGCATCAAAACCGTGGGGTGATCGGCAAGTTTCGATTTGCACATCGCGTCGTATAGCAGCCAACCGATCGTCAAGGAGCCGCCGGAGATCAGGATGCCCTGCCAAAGCGAGAGATCGGCCTTGGTGGGATCGAGCAGAAATAGTTCACCGCCCACCCAGTAGATGATCATCAAAAGCGCCGCGCCGGACAGCCAAGTGCTGTAGCTTTGCCATTTGTGCCAAGTCAGGTGTTCAGGCATCCGGGCGGGCGCCACCAGATATTTGACGGTGTGATAAAAGCCCCCGCCATGCACTTCCCACTCTTCGCCATAGGCGCCTTCGGGCAGGGCGTCGTTTGGCTTCAGCATGAGGTCGAGCGCGATAAAGTAGAACGATGCACCGATCCATGCCATTGCAGTGATCACATGCAGCCAGCGCACGCTGAACGCGATCCAGTCCCACAGAATTGCCAAATCGTACATGGCTTGCCTCCTAAGATTCGAATTTTCCAGCACACTAGGCGAGACTGCTTTGTTCTGGTATCGCGATGAGGGACCAAGCAGCATCAAAAAAGACAGAATAATGTCCTACTTCGATAACATCCGCACCTTCGTGCGCGTCTATGAACTTGGCAGCATGTCTGCCGCGGGACGAGATCTGCGGATATCTCCTGCTGTAACGTCATCTCGGATTTCCCAGTTGGAAGAACGGCTTGGTGTCAGGCTTTTCCAACGGACAACGCGCAGTCTTTCCCCGACCGAGCAGGGAAAGGCTTTCTACCGGGGCGCGACTGAGATCCTCGAAGCCGTCGAAAGCGCCGAGGCGCAGATCGTCAACATCACCGAAAATCTTAAAGGCTCGCTTTATGTGGCGGCGCCCTTGGGTGTCGGGCGTCGATTGATCGCGCCGCAGGTTCCCGACTTCTTGAAGAGTTATCCCGAGGTCAGCGTGCGCTTGCGTTTGACGGACCGCAAGGTGGATCTGACGACCGAAGGACTGGACCTCGCGTTTTTCCTAGGTCAGCCCGAAGACAGCAATCTACGCATTCGGAAGATTGCGGATGTCGAACGGGTGCTCTGTGCCTCGCCAGAGTATATCGTGCGGCGGGGCATGCCCGTCGGTGGAGATGCTTTGGTTTCGGAAGGGCATGAATGCCTTAACCTACGCTTCCCGGGGGCGACCGAATTTCGGTGGTTGCTCAAGACAAAGGACGGCCCCAAACGTTTTCGGGTCTCGGGGCGCTACGAATCTGACGACGGTGACGTGCTCACCGATTGGGCCCTTGCGGGGCATGGTGTCGCGATGAAACCGGTTTTCGAGATTGCGGACCATCTCCGGACCGGCGCTTTGGTCCCGGTCGCGGAAAAGACGCCGCCCGAGCCGATCCAGATGGCCTGCCTGTTCACCCACCGCCGCCGCCAAGACCCGAAAACGCGCCTGTTCATGGAATTCATGGTCGACCGGATCGCCGCGACGATCTAGCCGAGATGCGCCCGCGATGCTTCAGCTGCCGCGATATGTAGAGTAGCCGAAAGGAGAGAGCAGGAGGGGCACATGGTAGTGAGACTGTTCGGACATGCCAAACCGGATGGGGATCACGTTTAGGAAGCGTGGGTCTTCAGGCGGCGTGTCGCTTGCATCCAGATAGGCACCTGCATGGAACAGCAGTTCATATTCGCCCAGCTCGAACGCTGTCTCGGGCAAGATCTGCTCATCCGTGCGCCCGTCGTCGTTTGTCGTCAATGTTTTCAACAAATGCCGATCGGAACCAGTGAGGCGAAACAATTCGATTTTTAAGCCCTTGGCGGGGCAGCCCCGCGCAGTGTCGAGCACATGGGTGGTAAGGTAGCCGGCCATTCAAACTTCTCCTCCGAGGTTAATCGTGTTTACGCAGAATTGGTTTCCGTGACAAATGTCGACGGGCAGAAGGCTCCTTTAATTATTTTTTGAAAAAGCGTCTGGGTTTTTGAGTTTAGGATGTAGAAAGCAAGAAGGAATATCCAAGTGAACCGTTACCCAAGAGATATGACCGGCTATGGTCGTAGCATCCCGGCCGCGCAATGGCCAAACGGTGCAAAAATTGCCGTACAGATCGTACTGAACTATGAAGAGGGCGGCGAGAACAATATCCTGCACGGTGATGCCGCGTCCGAAGCCTTTCTTTCGGAAATTACCGGCGCCGCTCCTTGGCCGGGTCAACGCCACTGGAACATGGAATCGATCTATGAGTACGGCAGCCGCGCAGGCTTCTGGCGGGTTCACGATCTGCTAAAAGATACGCCGATCACCGTCTATGGCGTGACGACTGCCCTGATGCGGGCGCCGCAACAACTCAAGGCGATGAAGGATGCGGGCTGGGAAATTGCCAGCCATGGTCTGAAGTGGATTGAACACAAGGACATGGAGCCGGACGAAGAACGCGCCCAGATCCGCGAGGCAATCCGCCTGCATACCGAAGTGGTGGGGGAGGCCCCGCGCGGTTGGTACACCGGGCGCTGCTCCATGAATACTGTAGACCTTGCCGCCGAGGAAGGTAACTTCGCCTATATCGCTGACAGTTATGCCGATGATCTGCCCTATTGGGTCAGGGCCGGGGGCAAAGACCAGTTGATCGTGCCCTACACGATGGACTGCAATGACATGCGGTTCGCGATCCAAGCGGGCTACACGAATGGTGACCAGTTCGAGAGCTATCTCAAGGACAGTTTCGACATGCTCTATGCCGAAGGGGTCGCGGGCGCGCCGAAGATGCTGTCGATCGGGTTGCACTGCCGTCTTATTGGACGGCCGGGCCGTGCCATGGCTCTGAAGCGGGTTCTGGAGCATTTTGCGACACATGAGGGGGTCTGGTTCGCCACGCGCGAACAGATCGCCGATCACTGGGCCAGCCTGCATCCGCCAGCCAAAGGTATCGTGCCATCTGATATGGACCGGGAAACCTTTGTCGCCGAATTCGGCGGCGTGTTCGAACACAGCCCGTGGATCGCAGAGGGCGCATTCGATCTTGAGCTTGGCGCGACCCATGACAATGCAGCAGGTATTCACAACGCACTAGCGCGGGTATTCCGCAATGCTTCCGAAGAACAGCGTTTGGGGGTTCTGACCGCACACCCCGATTTGGCAGGAAAACTGGCAGCTGCCGGCCGCCTTACTAAGGAGAGCACCCTTGAACAGAAGGGGGCAGGGCTGGATCTGCTGACCGATGAAGAGCGGGAGAGCTTCCAGAAACTCAATAGAGAGTATGTGGAACGGCACGGCTTTCCCTTCATCATTGCAGTGAAGGACAACACGAAATCGAGCATTCTCGAAGCATTTCACCGCCGCATCGGAAATGACCGCGATACCGAGTTCTCCGAAGCCTGCAGGCAGGTGGAACGCATCGCAGAACTGCGCCTGATTGAGAAGTTTGCATCATGAGTAACATTTTGACGGCAAACAAAATCAGTTCTGGAGCCATCGCGGGGTTGGCAGAGCTGATCGACGCGTCGGACATGCCCGACAAGCTGATCAACCAAGGGCGCTGCGGACGTTTCCACGATCGTGCGACATTAGACGTTGATGGTCGGCTCGGGGTCAGCGTCTTTCAATCCGAGTCGTTCTCGATGCCTTTCACAATGGAAATGATGGAACGGCATCCGCTGGGAAGCCAAGCTTTCATGCCGATGCAGGAAGGCGAATATCTTGTCGTGCTGGCGGAAGATAAGGACGGGGCCCCGTTCGCGCCCCGCGCGTTTATTGCCGGATCAGGGCAGGCGGTGAACATCGGGCGGAACGTCTGGCACGGGGTTTTGTGTCCGCTGTCCGATCCGGGGCTGTTCATCGTTGTCGATCGGGTCAGCGACGGCCCAAATCTGGAGGAACACTGGTTCGATGAGCCATTCATCATCGAGCGATAATCAATAAATCGGCAAAGAATAAGGGAGCCGGCCCACGCATCAATAGGGAGAAACAATCACAATGTCTGATGCATCTATCGGAACGCCGGACCAGCTCCGCGATCCAAATTATACCCCGCCGTTAACAAAAGCGGTGCCACTCGGAATTCAGCACGTGCTGGCGATGTTCGTATCGAACGTCACACCGGCGATCATCGTTTGCGGCGCTGCAGGCTTCGGCTTTGGCTCGAACAGCCCTGACTTCCCGCAAATGATCTACATGATTCAGATGTCTATGTTCTTTGCAGGGATTGCGACGCTTTTCCAGTCGGTTGGGCTTGGCCCTGTTGGCGCGCGCCTGCCCATCGTGCAGGGGACATCCTTTGCTTTCATACCGATTATGATCCCGCTCGTCGCGGGCAAAGGCGTCGACGCGATCGCGGTCTTGATGGGTGGGATCGTCGCGGGCGGTCTGTTCCACGCCTTTCTGGGGCTTTTCATCGGTAGGCTGCGATTTGCATTGCCGCCGCTGGTGACCGGCTTGGTCGTGACTATGATTGGTCTGGCGCTGGTCAAGGTCGGCATCCAATACGCAGCGGGCGGCGTGCCGGCAATCGGTACGGAAGAATACGGTTCGGGTCTCAACTGGTTCATGGCCGGAACGGTGATCCTGGTGACGCTTGGGCTGAAATTCTTTACCCGGGGCATGTTGTCCGTATCGGCGGTGCTGATTGGCCTTTTGGTCGGCTATGCGGTCGCCGTTGCACTCGGACAGGTCAATCTGGGTAATGTCGGGCGGGCCGCGAGCTTTGCTCTGCCAAATCCACTTCACTTTGGTCTTGAATTCACCGTTGCGGCCATCGTCGGTTTCTGCGCCATGTCCTTTGTCTCGGCCATCGAGACGGTGGGCGATGTTTCCGGTATCACCATGGGCGGCGCCGGTCGGGAGGCGACGGATCGCGAAATTCAGGGCGCGACCTATGCCGACGGGATCGGCACGGCGATCTCGGGCTTTTTCGGCGCGCTGCCCAATACATCGTTCAGCCAGAACGTCGGCCTGATCGCCATGACGGGTGTGATGAGCCGCATGGTCGTCACCATTGGCGCACTTTTCCTGATCGTATGCGGCCTTGTGCCCAAAATCGGTGCCATAATTTCTTCGATCCCGATCGAAGTGCTGGGCGGGGGCGTCATCGTCATGTTCGGCATGGTGGTGGCGGCGGGCATTTCGATGCTGTCAGATGTGAACTGGAACCGGCGCAACATGGTGATCTTTGCCATCTCGCTGTCGCTCGGCCTGGGTCTGCAGCTTGAGCCGAACGCGCTTCAGTACCTGCCGGGAACTCTGAAGGTCTTGGCGACTTCCGGCATTCTGCCCGCGGCTGTTATTGCCATCGTGCTCAACCTCGCACTGCCCGAGGAGCTTTCAAGCGAATCCACCGAGGAAGTCTCCGGCGGGATGTCCGGGTATGGAAAGGGCTCGCTAAGCAAAACTGACAGTGTCTGACAAACCCTTTGCAGCAGGCGTACTGTTGCGAATGATGAAAAAAGAATGCGGCGCAAACCCTGCGCCGCATTTTTTTGCTCTAAGACAGTCTTGGATCATGCG
This sequence comes from Magnetovibrio sp., assembly GCA_002722175.1. GTDB lineage: Bacteria > Pseudomonadota > Alphaproteobacteria > Rhodospirillales > Casp-alpha2. The sequence continues at coordinate 88 of PBKU01000007.1, read as the reverse complement.
GGTAGCTTGCTGGGCGGGATTAGCAGCCCCTATGTGCAATGCGCGACGCCATATCCAGCATCCTTGCAGAGAAACCCCATTCGTTGTC
>PBKU01000006.1 GCA_002722175.1 Magnetovibrio sp. | reverse complement strand
TCAGCGCGATCCGCACCGCATCAGCGCGGAATTCGTCCGTGCGTTTCGTTCCCATAGTTCGTCTCCTTTGCTGCAATAAATGCTATCAAAGGAGCGGCATCAAACCGTGACACGTCCACTACCTTAGGGGGCGCTATGGTTTCAAAAAAGCCTGCGAGCCACGCTGTAGCAAGAGCACAGCCGACGACCCTGCGCGCACCCTCCGCTAGCTTCTCGCTCGGAGCATGAAGAATCACTCTTACGCTTCTAGGTCCGAGGTTCCCCACTTCTTGGTCGAACTGCATAACTCTTTCGCCGAATGACTATGCTGCCAGGGAATGCATAGGATAGAATGAGCGCCAATGGGTGGCACAGTTTCACAAGAAGTCTCTACGCCCGCCATTTCCTATATCTACGTCATCCAGCTCAAATAAAAAGCCGCTGAAATTTTAGCCAAACTACAGGCTGGCCAAAGGTTCTGAACGAGAGGAGGATGCAGATAGCCAGGGCACGGCGCTAACGGGTCAGAGCCGTGCCCTGTGAGTTTAGTTTGTAGCTGCGTTTGTTGCACTGATCAGGGAAGGCATGATTTGTGCCACAGCACGGTTCCACCGAGTGATTGGTTGTTGCGCCACGAAAACGATATCGTTGGGGCGAAGCTCAAACTGAGTTGTAAGAGTGTAATTTGCAGCATTTCTCGAATCGAGATGCCACGCGGTGACGGCCCCAAACTCGCGTGGATCGGAAGAAGCCCGAAGTACGTAAATTTGCGACACATCGCCTGTTTCGACCGTGATACCATCGGCCTGCGCGAACATCGCGTCTGCCAAATTTGCCTTTCGATCATAGGGTAAAGGGAAGCGAGATTGCTTTCCTACTTCCCCAGTCAGATACACATAATCCCGATCATCGGCACCAAGGTCGATACGCGTCTGATAGTTTTGGCGAGCCTCTTCAAGCTGTCCACGGCGCAAATTCACCTCAAGTTGAAGTTCATTCAGCGCGGCTTGGCGAGCCGCCTGACGAGCCGAAACCAATGTGATCTGCTGTTCAAAATAGTTTTGAGCCTGCCCCAACTCGTACTCAGTATCGACAAAAACCGCGTCACCATCGACAAGCCGTGTACGAAGCAGGTCCCCGCGTTCGTAGAGTGTCGTAAGCGGAATTTGGTAAAGCGTGCCATCACGGTAGATACGAACAGATGCAAAATCTTGGTCTTCGACCGAAACGCCCCCAGCGGCCGCCAACGCATCACCGAGATAAAGCGGGGTCAGTGAAACTGGGACAACACCCGGATTTCCAACCGCGCCGCCGATTGAGACTTTTCGCGAATTGAACTCGGCAATCTCTAGGCTGAAGGTAGGGTCGAACTGGTTTTCGACGAGCTTCTGGAACAGAGCCGCCTCCGCATCTTCGATGGTCAAACCCGCTATACGTACTCGGCCAACATTCGGGATATTGATCGACCCATCATCCTGCACGGTATACCCTTGACGCGCGTTTTGCGCCGCGAGCAGCCCGGAGAGTTCTTCAACCGTTGAACCGGTATTCGGCGTGGATAGCAGAACAACATCACCAACGCCGATCTGATAGGCGCCGGGATTGGCGGCCGGCGGCACGCGCAATGCCAACGCGCCGGGTCGAGTTTCAAGATCAAATGTAGGCTGAGGTAAGGCCCCTGCCCCCCGGCCCAAAGTGCCGCCCCCGGCAGTCATCGAGAAGACCGCGGGCAATGTCTTTGGCTGATAGCTGGAACGATTTGCTTGTACGACGGTTTCGGCAGAGATTGGAACCACGCGAACATTGGTTCCATCACTGATACCAGAGGTCACCGAGGCGGACCGGTAGACTGAACCACAACCTGCAAGCGCCGTAAGCGCAACCATTAAAATCACTTTTTTCAACGTTCAGTCTCCTATTGTTTCGGAAGCTCTATTCGACAACGCGGGTCGAAAGCGCACCGATATAAGGGCCCGCCCACTGGCGCGATTGCACAATACGACGCGCGCCGGGAGTGACCCAGTAAATGTTAGAAAATTCTTGATCTAGGCTCCGACAATTCTCGCGCATCTGCACGGTTTGCACAGGACCAGAGTGTAGCGCAATATTGCTGGTTTCGCCTCGGGTGAAGAGACACCTATAAGTGCGCGTCACGGCACGATCATTGCCATCAAGGTAAGTGTGGAATCGATCAGAGTAACCATTCCGAAGGCCATGGACATGAGCCAAAGGCGCACTTAATTCAGAAGCAAGCAACCCTTCTCCGAAGCCCCGCGTACTATGCAGCATTCCGTTCTGCAAAACAATCTGCGCCCCCTCCGGGGAAAGCCAATAGTCAAACGCCCCTTCACGTCTCTCTAGCAGAAGGGTACCCCCCTCTTGGCTCTCAACGAAGCCAATTTGCAAAGCTGGTGCATTGGCTTGCACCAATACTGAGAAACGCTCCCCATATTCGCCGCTGTCAGAGGGAATAAGGGGACCGAGCAATGTGTCCTCAACGTCGACAGTACCACAGCCGAGCAAAACACTACTTAGCAGAACAGTCAGCGACCATCTCTTCATCGGTAAAAACGCCCCCAACCATCGCTTAGCTTGTCCGCGCGGTAGTCCCGCACCACATTGTAAAGACGGTTTTCTACATTCAAACGCGCTCCACCGTCTCGCGTTACCGGTTGGATCACACGGCTTACAGTATCCCGCGAGGGTTTGCCCGTAAGCCATGACAGCGGCACGCTAAAGCGGATCCCCTTATCAAAGGAGCCTTCGCCAAAATCGTCGAAACTCACATCGGTCAATGTGAAGTAGCCACCGATCTTGAAGCCGTTGTTAAATTCGCGGTCCAATCCAAACGTTGCGCCCCAATCCTTCGCGAGGTAGCGCCCTACGTCCAACTGTGTGGTGAATCCATTACCCAAATCATAATAGGCCGAAGCATGGCCGGTAACGACGTCGTAGTCCTGAAAGCCAAACAACATGTCAAAGTCGCGCTGTTTTGCATAGTTCACCTCTACGCCGAGGGCAAGACGACTGGCGACGGGGTACCACAGAAGCTCTCCCGAGAGCCCGCCATACATACTCTCAAGATACCCACCCGTGACACGACCGAAAAGGTCTTCGCCCGGGCGAAACATGTATTCCGCCGTAAGCTTATTGACCTCGAAATCGGATTCGATCGCGTAAAGGGCCGCATCCGAACGCACCCTTTGTATTACCGAATTTGATCGGCGGGTCACTTTGTCCATATTGCCAGCAAGCGGATAGCGGAACCGGCCTGAAAAGGTCAGACCAGGCGCTGGACGATAGTCCGCGGTAAGCTGAGCGCCAACATCATACCGCAGTGGGCTATCTGGATCGAAGAGCGACAAAGCAAGGTAGGGGCCAAGCCCATAGGTGAACGTTGGATAGGCCTCGGACAACTCGCCTTCGCGGCTTTGAGCCGCGGCATCTTTGATCTCAGCCCGTGCAAGCGTGCGCCAAGCGCCGTCATAATCATTCTTGAGCTCTTCTAAATCGGAGCGCGCAACGGTGACCGTGCTGATCGGCATCCCGTTGCTTTGAAACGTGACATCGAAAACCTCGACCTCGGGGGACAGCGTCACGGCCATCACCCGTGCAGCTCGGCCCGCGGCCTGTGCTTCGATATCCCACAGATTGTTTTCCAAACGAACCTGCGCCCGGCGGCCAATGACGGTCAGTCCTTGAAGCTCCAATCCCTCCTGCGCAAGCATGGCTTTCAAGGTACGGTCCACTCTGGCCTTTTGTGCCGGCTGTCGAATGTCGTGGTTTGCAAACACCGTTTGATCGCGCGGCACCAGTGGGATAGGTGCTGCATCCTGCCCCCCCGGCGCACGGCGTTTTGCCGGGTTCAGGATTAGGCTATACTGTAAACCGACTTCAGAGCCTCCGATCACGAAAGCGCGCAGGTTGGAACCGCTAGGATAGCTATAGTTGAACCCTAGGTTAATCGGGCTTTTTATGTCGATGGCACCCACGCTTTGTTCACGTTCATAGGCATCTGACGAATACTCTAATTGGAAAGACAAACGATCCGTTGCCTGATATTCCACCCCCGCGAATAGGGCTGCCGGGCCGCGAAACCAGGCGCCGAAATCAAGCTGGCCAGTCGTGTTGATACCCCCAGCGGCAACATTCGGTCGCGTATCGAACCGGTCAGCGACCACGCCCAACGGGTTCGAAAAAGAGCCCCGTTGCGCCAATCGCCCCCAGCCCATGCCTCCGGTTACTTTGAGCTTCGAGCCGAAGCTTTTGGTGCCGACAAAGTATTCACCGGAATAGATGCCCGTACCGCCAAAATCCCTCAGACCGACTGCAAGAGCAGGAAAGCGCAGCGTCTCGTCAGTGATCTGATAGTGAAGATCAAAGCTACGGTCATAGCGTGTGCCGTCCTGCGGCCCGCCTGGGTCAAAATCGTCAACAATCGCATAGCGGAAAGTGCCATAAAGCTTTGGCAAAACTTGAAACGTAGCTGTGTTTCGGGTGGTGGCGCCAAACATGCTCGTGGTGAGCGCCACATGCCCATCCGGCAGAACTTCTGCCGTTGGCATATCGACAAGACCCGGGGTACCATATGTCGACATGGTCTGGGCCCGAGCGATGCTATCAGCCCCCAAGGCGGCCAGAGCGAAAATGCCAAATAACTTGCTTGCACGCATTAAGACAAAAACCTGAACTCAAAAGAACCTATAGCAGCCTGATGCCACGACTTCACAACAACTGGCAAACCACTTAATAATTAACCCCGCACTGCGGTCCTGCTGCAACACCCCGAAGGACGACATTTCGCCTATGCTAAGCAATTGGTTCAAAGGGCTATTCTCCCCTACAAGGCCCTTCCCCCGTCCCGCACCGAAAGAACCCTTTGTCGCAATTGGTGACATCCACGGCCGAGCGGATCTCCTCAAACGGGCCCTAAGGAGCATTAAGGACACCAAAATCGTTTGCGTTGGAGACTATGTTGACCGCGGGGATGACAGCGCAGAGGTCCTGCGTCTGCTCTACGCGCGCCCTGATGTGGTTTGCCTCTCTGGAAACCACGAAGAGATGATGCTCCATTTCTTGGATCATCCGCAAAAACATGGACCCCGCTGGCTGCGCTACGGGGGACTTCAAACGTTGGCAAGCTTTGGCGTCCCAGGGGCAAGCGAAGCAGCAAGCGGTGCTGCGCTGGATGGGATCGCCGAAAAACTCAACGAGGCTATGGGCGAAGACCTAATCCTCTGGCTCCGCAACCGCCCTGTTTTTTGGCAATCAGGGAATGTAGCGGTCGTTCATGCGGCGGCGGACCCAGCCGTACCGATCGATATGCAGACCACCGAAACCCTGCATTGGGGCCACGCCGACTTCGAGACAACCCAGCGAGAAGACAATATCTGGGTGCTTCATGGTCACACGATCGTTGATACACCCCACGCTGACCGTGGCCGTGTATCAATCGACACGGGTGCCTATGCCACAGGACGACTAACGGCGGCATGGGTCTCATCTGATGGCGTGACGTTCGAGACCGTTTGAAGGCATCCGAAAAATACCCATTATTCGCATTACTTTTTCGGAAAGCCGGACATCTGCGAAATAGCCAAAGTAGATATTGCGTGTAATAGTTGCTGGATGATCAGCTTTGGACAACTCCATTGGCTTTACGTTTTGGCCATATCCCTTGCCGTCAGCGCATGCAGCCAAGGTTTCGAAGCGTTTTGGAATGACAGAGCCCACCGGCTGCCTCTAGCGCCCTCATCATCCGGAACGCAGGTCCGGTTCTTCGGGGTCTCAAGTTTCCTCATTCAAAGCGGAAACTCCACACTGATGATCGACGGTTTTCTTACCCGCCCGCCAAACGCATTTTTCAAGAAAATTCAACCAGACCTTCCAACTGTCACATCGCTCCTATCGGCCGCAGGGGTGTCCGTGGAGCAGCCCTGCCAGGCGCGCGCAAGCAATCAGAAAACCCTAGACGCCATTGTCGCCATGCATGGCCACTATGATCACGCCCTCGATACTCCGCTTATCGCCGCCTTGACCGGTGCAACCTTGATCGCGAACTCCGAAGTACTATCCGCCGTACCGCGCACGCGACGGCTGTTTCCGGACCTTTGCTCAAATTCCGATCCCATAGAGTTTCCCGACAGCACCTCCCTTCTTAAGTTATTCCTAGGCGAAATCAGGTTGACGTTGTTTGAACTACCCCATTCCAGCAACCTCGCTTCCACTTTACTGGAATACCTCCCCGCGAACGATGCTTGGGAGTATCCCGCGTCGATCCGAGACCTAAAGTCAGGCAGAAGCCTCGCTGCACATGTAGCGACACCTGACGGAACGATCTTAATTCTTCCCACTGCAGGAAACATTGGGCCCCGCCTACGAAATCTCAACCTGAAAGCCGATACACTTTTTCTTGGCGTAGGCGGGCTGGGTTGGCAATCCAGTGAGCAAATCGAACGCTACCTCCAAAACGGCGTAGTCGCCAGCGGTGCAACGAAAGTCATTCCAATCCACTGGGATGCGCATGCTCCTGCTATTGATCCATCAGCTCCGAACCTTCCTATTCCGATCTACGAAAATTTAAATCGCTCTCACCGGGCGTTGAAAGACCTAACGAGAAAACATCCAGATATTTCCATTCTGTCTATTCCGACGTTCCAACCCTTCGATCCGTTTTCAGATACCACCAGCGGGAAGCCTAATTGATGCAATACACAACGCTTAGAAAACGCCTTCTAAAGGCTATAGCTTTCTCCGGAGTATTCATGTTTTCGAATACCGTGTTAAGTTCGGCCGTATTCGCCGAGGGCGCGTGCGAAACCTGTTTCTCAGCTCAGTATTGGAAAACACCTGATCGGGGCGTCGACTATCCTGAAATGCAAGATGATGCTTTTCGCCGAAGTCGTGCTTCGTTCGGCGTCGCATTCCAAGGCGGCGGCAACCGTGCGGCGCCTGCGGCACTCGGGCAGTTGCGCGCGTTGCATAATCTGGGTTGGATAGAGAAAATTCGCTATATCTCCGCGATCTCTGGCGGCAGCTGGACTGCGATACCCTATACTTACCTCAAGGAACATTGCGCACCATCCAGTAACGTATATTGCGCCGAGGACCTTTTTCTCGGAAAGTATTACTCTCCCGCGGCTTTGGGGAAAGTGCTGCCGCAAATCATCACTTTAGCCAAAAACAAAGGGACTGATGTGAATAGCATCCCGGGCTTCGCGCCGGGAAGCATGTTGGGCGCGATCGGACGCGCAAACGTTACCCGGAAAATGTTCAAGGCGTGGAAGACAGGTCGGTTTGACGAATCCTATTCCGAGACTTTGGGCAAAATCTATCTCGAACCCTTTGGATTGGGGCGCACCAAGCCGTCGGACCCTGACAGTCTATTCACGTGGCGCCGCATTGATGAGGATCGCATCCGATCAAGTCGAAAAAATCGCCCCCCGACCGAGGTGCACTATGTCGAGCGCGACAGGCCCTATTTGATAGTTGGCGGCACGCTGTCAACCCAAAGGATTGCCATCAATCCCCAGAATAAGTTCCGGATGGAAATGACACCGCTATATACCGGTATGCCGGTGCGGCGTTTCCCCTATGACGATGGTGTAGGCGTTGGCGGAGGCTTTGTTGAATCGCATGGGTACGATCACGTGACCCATCGTGTTGAAACCGTCGGCGAAGAGACCGTGCTTTTATTAAAACTTCCGCAGTATGGTGCCCGTATAGATCGGTCACGATTAAATTTCTCTCTTTCTAATATGGCCGCCATTTCCGGCGCTGCCCCTGTCGAGACCTTCGTAAATTTGCCAGTGGTTCAGGGATTACTTTCAAACTTCGGCTTTCCGGAACATTATACGCCGATAGATCAAGCTGTCGGGGACGAAATCAAACTTTTCGCCGAGAAGGGGAATATTTATCAGAAGGAATGGGCGCACGGTGACGGGGGCCATGAGGACAACCTCGGCCTCGCCCCCCTGCTCGCACGACAGGTGGAAAACATCATCGTTTTTGCAAACGCATATGCGCCGCTGGATGCAAGGCAGGTACAAAATTGTCGAAAAGCTTTCATAGCATTGGATAAAGCACCGAAGGGCGCGCAATTGAAGCGAAGTGTCCGGAAAACCTGTGAAAGAGACATGATCGGCGCTGATCTAGCATCATTCTTCGTCCAAACGGAGGACCAGATCCACAACGTGGGCCTTACAATGCTCAAAAACGAGGGTAGTGGGCTGACAGGCCTGCGGCGCAAATATGAGGATTTACTTACACTCGCCGAAGACTTGGTACGCCAGAGGAATGTTAGCTGCGAAGAATACCATTACGACCCCGCGGCTAGCGTATCTCACGGTATTGCTTATACACCCACGATTTGTGTGGTCTTTCTCGGACTTGAGACAGCATGGGCGCAACCGCTTTTGAACAACGCGCCACCGAGTCATCGGCCTGAAATTATGAAAGCCTTAGAGATTGCGCCTGATGGCAACTCCCTGATCAATCGACGTTGGATGAAAGGTTTTCGATCTAGTGGCTTCCCCCACCTTGGGACGTTTTTTGATCAAGATTTGCATATTATCGATACCGCACCCCCCCGCCTTTTTGCGCTGAGCAATCTAACGGCCTGGAAGTTGCAAGACGCCGATACCCTCAAACAGATCAAAGACGCGTTTTTCAAAAACGGATTAATACTAGAATAACGGCTCAATGGGACGCACGCTCAATTTAAGGCCGCTAGCTTGAGCGACTTCCTTTCGTGGAGCCAGCCCGTGCAACATCTCCGCCACGACCTGTGCCATAGTAAGTGCGCTTTCGCGCCAGCAATATTTCTCCGCTTGTTTTTGCCCTAATCCGACGCGTTTTCTACGCATTTCTCTATCAAGGTACAAATACCCTCTCAGCGCGCGCGCAATCTCCCCTTCATCATGAGGGTCGAACCAAAGCGGTGCATCGCCCAGGATCTCCGGCATCGCCCCGCGCCGCGCGCAAATCACCGGCACACCTAACCGCATCGCCTCAAGCGGGGGAATGCCAAAGCCCTCGTGTAACGCCGCGAAGACAAATGCCGATGCCCCCTCATAGAGACCGCGCAGATCGCAGTCCGGCACCCGGCCGAGGGCGATGACCCGGTCTCCCGCGGCCGCCTGCGACGCGATACCGGGTACATTACCACCGACAACAACCAAGGGCGGGACCTCATCACCGCATGCCGCATGCGCGTTGATCAACGCGCGCAGGTTCTTGTTAGGACTGCGGTTGCCAACGCTTAACAAATAGTTCCCCGCCGTCAGCCCATAGCGTGCAGGGACATCAGGCACGGAGGGCAGCCGCAGCATATGATCCGCGCTATTGTGCAAGATACGGAAGCGAGCTTCGGCCACACTCAAACGGTCTGCCAGCGCCTTAGCCGAATAACGGCTTACCGTTAGCAAGGCCGCGGCGCGGCGGGCGAGGCGGGGCCGCAGCGCGCAATGCCAAAGCCGGTAGCGCGCGCTGTAGGCTTCGGGAATGTCCCATAAGTTGGCATCATGCAGACAGATGATTTGCGCACGATGCCTAAGCGGCCCACTGTTGCCCAGACTGATCAGAACGCCATCACGACTTGCCCGCCACAGTGGTCCCTGCTCCCACAGGTGGCCGGCCCCACCGGGCAGATGGCGCAGCCTGAGCCTCTGCCAGCCCGGTGTTTCGACCCTGCGTGGCGCGAGCACTTCTATAGGGCCGAGCCTGTCCCTCAAATCAGCAGATCGGCAAAGTTCCCTATCGAGTGCTCCCAGCACCTCATGCGCGAAACGTTGAACGCCCGAGATCGGCTGCGCCAGAAAGCGGCCATTGACGTAGACCGTCATGCCAGACCCAATTCGTGATCCGCCGCCACGGCACCGCCGCAACGCGCGGGAAGACCATAGAGAGCAGTCGTGCGCCGCCCGAGAGTGTCAAGTGCCCAAGCGCTGACGTCCGTGGCCAGCGCCTCCTTTCGCATTCGGTTGAGGCGCCGCGCGTCGTACAACAATTCGTTCATCACCCGCACCACTTCGCCCATGTCGCTGCCTTCGGCGACCATTCCATTCCGCCCATGGTCGATAATCTCCCCAATGCCCGGCAGGTCCTGCACAACCATCGGGCANCCCGCCGCCATAGACTGGACGGCCACCCGCGGTAGACCTTCCCGGGCCGAGGTCAGCACTGAAAGATCGGCAAGAGCGAACAAGGCTTCCGGATCCTGCCGATGCCCGCAAAAGACGACCTTATCACGCAGGCCCAGCCCCTCTACCGCCGCGCGGATTGATGCTTCCTCCGGCCCTGCACCGGCCAGCAGCAGTTTTAGGTTCGGCAACCTATCCGCCAAGCGGGCGAAAGCGCGCAGAAAAGGGAGGTGCCGTTTGCGCGGCTCGAAAGCGGCCATCATCAGCACCACACGGGGCCGTGCATCGCCGTGCGCAACCCCCAGAAGCGCGCGCCAATCGGCGGGCAGCGCCGGGTTGCGGAAGCGTTCGATGTCCATNCCNGANCGCANACAATGCACCCGCCCNCGCCGCGCGATCCCCGCCGCNACATAGGCTCGNCCAACCGNTTCGGANACCCCGATGAACACATCTGTCTGCCGCGCCGCCAAGCGCTCCGCAGCAAGGTAAAGCGCGCGTTTTGCCGGGGACACACCCTCGAAAGGTACGATGTGAACCCCATGCGCCACCACTGCATCCGGGACCGCCCGGGCCGCGAGGCGACCGAGGATACCGGCCTTGCTTTGATGGGTATGGATCACGTCGGGCGCCAGCTGGCGGTAAATTTGCCGCAACCGGATCAACGCGCGTAGATCCTGCGCCGGATGGACGGGATGCACCATTTCGGGCAGAGGGATCCGGGTCAGGCCAGGTGGCAAGCGATCCTCCCAATAGGGATCGGGCGCGGCGCCGTGGATCAGCGACACCCGGTGTCCCTGGGCGATCTGCCAGCGGCAGGTTTCAAGCGTATTCTCCTCAGAACCGGCCCTGAGAAGGCGGGTAAGCAGGTGAACAATATGCATCGGCGTCCCTCGAAAATCGGGCTCCCACCCTCTTCGAACGCGGCCACTTTCAAGCGACAGATCTTACCAAATGCTTAACCGGAGCGATTTTTTTCAAGAACCGCACAAAAACGGTGTGATACATCCTCCGTTATTTTCGAGTTGCCGCAGCGCGCGGCGACGCCAGCTTTCGTTAAGCGCTCATTAACCAAACGCTGCAATCTTCGGGGAGTTGTGACCCGAATCGACGGAGCCCCCATGCCCCGGATCATCTATATCCACGTCCCCAAATGCGGCGGCTCCAGCTTTGGCACAGCGCTTCGGCTGCGGTACTGCCTGTCGCAGGCGGTGATCGACCTTGATCCCGGCGATCCAACGGCACCCGCCGGGCCAAGAATGCGGGCCGATTACGAACGCCGCCGGGCTCAGTTGCACCGGCTGGTCGCGCGCGGCACCCGTATGATCTCTGGCCATGTACAATACGATCACATGCTCCACGATGGAGCCGCGAAAGACTATGTTTTCATTACCCTGCTGCGCGATCCTGTGGCGCGCTTCGTATCGCATTACAATTATCTACAGCGGCGCCATCCCAGCCCGACACGCGCAATCTGTCTGGCGGATTTCCTCGATACGGCCGACGCCATGCGACTGGCCTCGCAATACCTCTTCTATTTCGCCGGACAAAACTTGCAGCCGGGGCAGGATCCCGCCCCCCTTATCGCCCGCGCCATCGCGGCCCTCAAGCGTTTCGATATCGTAGGCGACCTAAGTCAGCCGCATGTTTTTACAAAACGATTACAACACTATACCGGCAGCCCCTTCCCCCTTTGGCAACGTAATGCGGCTCCGGTCCCCACGGAAATCCCCACAGGCCTCCGCCCCCGGATCGAGGCGCTTTGCGCTGCCGATATCGCGGTGTATCGCGCGGCCCGAACTACACGGATCGCCGCATGAGATGGGCGCTCTCCCCCCTCTCGCTGCTCCTGATTTGCTGGGGTCTCTCCAGCACTGGGGTCGCCCTGACGCTCGCCCACCTTGACCGCCTCGATCTCGTGCAAACCTTCATGCGCCGCGAAGAACTCAGCCTATCGGCTTTTACCTCCACCGGAGCCGCTTGGTTGCTGCTGGCCCTTTTCGCATATGCCGTGGGGGATATGGCCGCGCGTATTTCACGTAGACGCGTGCCGGTCGACAAAGCACAGATCAACCTGACTTACGCGGCCTATCTGACCTTTGCCTTGAACCTAATTCTGCTCGGGGTGACTGCACTTTGGATCGCGGCAGCGGCGGCCAAAGCGGGCGGGCTGATCCACCTTGCCGCCGCGGCCTATATCGACAGCCTGACCACCCGCGACCTGTTGTTGGAGAACAAACTTTTCACCGGGATGCGTCTTTTCTACGCGGCCCTGCCTGGCACCGCCTGCCTGGCCACCGCGCTTTTATGTCTTGGCCCCCTGCCCCGTCACATCCGCGGCCTGCTTCTTTCTATCCTAATCGGCAACACGCTGGCGCTTTTCATCCTGCCCATTGTCATGAGCCAACGGTTGCTGCTCCTGCAACTGCTCTTGTCGTGCTATCTCATCGCCTGCCTGATGCGGGGGCGGCTGGTCGGATGGGGATGGAGCCTGTTTGCAGTCGCGCTTTTCCTCGCACTCTGGCTGGCGCGGGAAGCAATCACCAATCCGATGTTTGACCGCTCAACCCTCGACATCGGGACACAAAAATTGGCCTTTTACCTTGTCAATGACATGTGGAACGGCTTCGCCCCGCTCGCTGTCGAGATCCCGCATACATGGGGCGGTTTAAGCCTTCAGGGCATGATGTTCCTCACCGCGACCAACGGTTACTTCACCCATATCCTCGCGCCCCGCTTGGAAGCATTGCAAGAGGTATTGGGCGGCGGAGAATTTCCGCTTCTCACCACCGCCTATGTCGATTTCGGGCCCGTTTTTGGCGCGCTCTTTCTTGCGCTCGTGGGTTTTGGGATTCGGTGGATTTTCAGCAAAGCGCAGCATTCAATCGCCTTCGCCGTCGCCTATGCGCAGATCGGCGCGTCGCTGCTCTTCTCCAGCCACTCCGCTTATCTCATGCATCATAACCTGTTGTTTTCAATCGTTCTGACATTGAGCCTTTTAAAACTGTGCAACCAACAACCCCGCCTTAAGCCAACGCCAAACCTGCCGTTGTTTCGGTCCCGCCGCAAAGCGCCATCCAACAGTTTGATAGGCCGCATAGGGCTATTGTCGGCCCCCGGCCCCTTAGCCGCAGCAAAGCATCCCCGCCATGAACGCGCCTAGGCTCCCCGGGCTCCAAGCCCTTCGCGGGCTCGCCGCCTTGATGGTCCTTCTGGGCCATATCTTGGCCGAGGCGGAACATTATTTTGCCCTTCCCCTGCCGGGAGATGCCATTCCTTGGACCCGTGGCGTCGACATCTTCTTCGTCATTTCCGGTTTCGTCATCACCCTCTCCGCGCAGCGCTATATCGGCCAGCCGCTCGCCTTTTTCTGGCGGCGCTTCCTGCGCGTCGCCCCGCTATACTATTTCTTCACAACCCTCATGGTTATAACGCTGCTGCTAGTACCTGGGGCCATCAAAGACACACCGTTTGATCCTGCCCAGATCGCCAGTTCCTACGCTTTCTTTCCCTACGCCCGCCCCGACGGACGGATTGCACCGGTTCTGTCCCTCGGTTGGACCCTCAATTACGAAGTCTTTTTCTATGCTCTCATGGCCCTCTGCCTCGCCCTGCCCCGCCCCCTATTGGCGGTTTCGAGCTTGTTGATCGGCCTCGCGGCGTTCGGGCTATCGGCCCGCTTCACATCGCCGTCCTTCATTTTCTGGACGAACCCTCTTATCCTCGAATTTCTCTTCGGCATCGCCCTCGCCCGGCTATGGGCGAGCGGTTGGGCCTACCCCCATCCCATCCTCTGCGCCGCGGCACTGGCTTTCGGCTTTGCCCTTCTCATTGTCCTTGCGTCACTTCCCCTCCCCCGCTTCCTCGCCGCGGGTTTTCCCGCCACGCTGATCGTCGCGGCGGGCACGCTTTTTTGCCCGGCCCGCCCGATCCCGGGGCAATTGCTCGGGGACGCGTCCTATGGCCTTTACCTGTCGCACCGTTTCGCCCTGCGCGCGGCAACCCTTCTGCTGTTGCCACTCCTGCCCGCGACCGTCTTCGGCGCCTGGGTCTACGTCGCCACGACATGCATGCTTGCGTTGTCCTTTGGCCTCCTAACCCACCTGCTTTTGGAACGCCCTCTCCAGCGGGGTATGACACGCCCGAAGGGAGCGCCCGCATGAGCCCCCGTTTCTGGTCGTTCGCCCTGCAGTGGTCCCGCGTCGGCATCAACGCCGCGCTTTTCCTCATCGCCGCGCGGTTTCTGTCTTTGGCCGAGCTTGGTGCCTTCGCCACCGCCTTCGCTCCCATCCGGCTGACCCAAGGGCTGCACACGGCTGGCATCGGGGAAAGCGTGATCATCCACGCCCCCCGCCGGCGCCGACGAGACGCGCTTTTCGCAATATCACTGGCCAGCGGCTGCGCCCTATCGCTGGGTTTCGTCTGCATCGGCATCGCGCTGGACGCCCCGCTGCTCATCGCCCTCAGCGCAATCCCGTTTCTCCATGGCCTCTGCGCCGTCTCCGAAGGCATCCTGCGCCGCGACCTGCACCTCCGCGCTCTCGCCTTGCGCAGTATAGCAAGCCAGTCCGTCGCCGCAGCCATGGCCGTCTGGATGCTCTCAACCGGCAGCGGCCCTTGGGCCTTGGCTGCCTTCGCCCTCACCCATGCCGGGATGAACACGATTCTCGCCTGCCACTTTGCCGGATGGAGCCCCCAAAGCCTTCCGAAATGGCGATATCAGAGACGGTTGACCGAATTAATCGTCGAGATCTCGGCCCGAGACTTCCTCAACGCGGCCCTTTTCCCGCTCATGCAACTTGCCACGGCGCTCGTCTTCGGCCTGCCCGCTGCCGGTGCCTTCCAGATCGCCACCCGTATGGTAAGCCTGATCGAAGCCCTCACCCTCTCGCCCCTGCGTTTTCTCGCCCTGCCCCAGCTGCGCCAGCTATCGGTGTCGGAACGCGCAGCCGTGCTGCCATCACAGCTGCGCCTCAGCGGAACGCTCAGCCTTTGGGTCTGGGGGGTCACCCTCCTCTCGGCGCCGCAGGCGCTGGCTCTGCTCATTGGCCCGACCCCGGCAGCCTCCGCTGCACCGATCCTCACNGCNCTNGCNGGCTNNGGCCNCCTTTCGGCATTGTTGATGCCNATCAACCAAGNCCTCATNGCNGCNGGCCATACCCGACTGATGCTGCAACGCGCGGCGTTNTTGCTGCCTCTATGCTGCACCTTCGCCGCCTTTTCGCCCACCCCCACGGCACTGGCCGCATCCATCAGCATCGCCGCATTCCTGACCGCCCTGTGGCACCTCACCCGCGCCCTGCCGCGCCTTCGCCTTACAGTTTCAGCCCTGACGCCCCTCGCCCTGCCGCTCTGCGCGGCGGCCGCCGTGACGGCACTCTTCGCGTTTCTGCCGCCCCTGCCCCTCCCGGCGCAACTTGTCCTCGGCAGCGCTCTTTATGGCGCAGTCATACTCATTCCCAACAGGCAGATCGCCACATGAAGCGCGCCGTCCTCCTAACGGGGCATTTCCCCTTCCAGAAACGCCGCCCGAGCATGCTTTGGGTCTCGCACCACCTCCGCGCGGAAGGTTGGCATATGACCCATGTCACCATCGGCTATAGTTGGCTCTCCAAACTCTTCGGCGACGTCCGTCTGACCGCCCTCGACAGCCCGCCGCACTACGGCACTCACCATCACGGACCGGACCTCACATCAATCTACAGCCTACCGCCCATCCATCCGATCAAAACCAAAAGCGCGCGGCTCAACCGCTGGCTCGAATCCAGCTACCCACTCTTTATCAATCACTGGCGCCGCCGCCTGCGGGGGCCGCTCGCCCAAGCTGACCTTGTCATATGCGAAAGCGGCCCGCCGGTCCTGCTCGGCCCGCTTTTGGCCGAACATGCCCCGCAGGCTGCGCGCATTTACCGTGTTTCAGATGATATTCGCCTGCTGAATGCGCCGGATGTGCTTCTGCGGGCCGAACGAAACCACCGCCCCTTCACCCGCATCAGTACCGCCAGCCCCCATATCGCCGCCCGTTTCGCGGATCACCCCAACGTCACGCTGGACCCAATCGGCATCCCCCACGCGGAATTACAGGTCAGTACTGCTGACCCTTACCGCAAGCCCCGCGAAGGGCCCATCGCCGTCTGTGCGGGGACGACCCTCCTTGATACTCCTGCCCTTACCCAGCTGGCCGACGCGCGCCCTCACTGGCAAATTCATGTCCTTGGCCGCTTACGAGAAACGCCACCCAAGCGGCCTAACATCACTTGGCACGGCGAACAGAGTTTCGACACCACGCTCGCCCATATCGCCCATGCCGATATTGGTCTCGCCCCCTACCGCGACGAACCGGGGGTCGCCTATCAAACGACCAACTCTAATCGCATCCTGCTCTANCGGCACCATGGGCTGCCCACCCTCGGGCCCGACCGGCTCTGCCACCCGAGCATTCCTTCGATCATCGGCTACAACAGCCCGCATGCCTTCGAACGCTGCGAAACTTGGGAGCGCAGGCCCGAGGCCGTGCCAGACTGGAAGGAACTGGCCGAACGGCTTTCTCAAAATGGCGTAACAGAGCCACCCGAGCTGACCTCCACGCCCCCCGCCAGAGCTGAAAAGCCCCGGGTGAAAACAGTGCCTGCATTGGCCTGTAAGGCATAGTTCTCCGTCTGCCCCGCAGCATCGCCCGAACAGTCTTGCAACCACATCAGCGCATCATTCGAACATTTGAACGCGACGGATGAGCCATCCACGTCCCGCGCCACGGCATGGCAACCGGCGGCCCAAGTCTCGGTCGATTGGATTACATGCACTTCGGTGCCATTACGCGACAGGCCAAAATCGCCGCCCAATAGGATCGCCCGCACCCCGTCATGCGTGGTGAACCCATTGCAGGATGTCGCCGTGCTGAACCCATTGCGCCAACCGGAACAGCCCAGCAACAAAACATGCATCCCCGGCGTGCCGTCCTCATGGAAAGACCAACCGTCCTTCGCCCCGCCCGAGGCATCGCAATCGAAAAACGCGACCAGTCCATTCGTGCGCCGCACCCGCGCGGCATCCTGCAAGGCCGTGGGATTCGAGGGTGCCGAATAGCGGAATGTGCAGTTCACCCCGACGATATTGCGCGTGGCAACGGCATCGAAATGCAGCGCCCCGGTAATCCCGCCCTCACAATGGACGTTCTCAAGATAGAAATCTTTGTCATGCGTCAGAAACCGCGCTCCGTGAAAGGACCGGATCACCGCAATATCTCGCGCCCCCGGCGCGCTGCCGATATTCACATGCAGCAATGCCCCGTCATGAACCCAAGTGTTGACCGTCGCGGCGCAACTGGCCACATCCGGGGCTTCGCTCAACTCGGTATAGAGCTCCTCCGGGGTCAGCATATCGCTGCGAAACACCCGCCGGACCGAGCTTTCATTCGCCGTGAACGTCCCGCCCCCATCGCTCCATGTCACATCGAACGGCCCCGAACGATAGCGCAGCGGCCCACCCCATCCGATCACGGCAACGTGCTGGTTCGGCTCGTCACTGCCGTTGCGGGTGAAGGCCGCCTCGGCGTAATCGCCGGGCTTGACCAATACGCGATAGGCCGCACCCGTTGCGTTGCCCTCGGTGAATGCTGCATGGATCGTCCGCTTGGCATTGGTGAAATCNCCGTCCTGCCCGCCAAGGCCACTGTTGCTGTCATCACCCCCCACGCCATCCACATGGATCGCTGCGCCGGTCCAGATCGCCGGGTCGACCAGATCGCGTGGTTCAACCGCCGCACGATAGGCCCCGCCAATCTGTTCGATACCAATATCAAAGCGTACCCGATCCCAACTGAACCCCGCCGGAAAAGCGATAGGTACCCGGCTACGGTATGCCGCGAAGGGGTGCATTCCGACGCCCAGCATTAAACCAACCCCTTGATGCCTGTGGCCGTGGTTCCCGTCGCCAGCACCCTTGCGATGCGGATCGGGTAGAGCACGCCGGGCGACAGGGCGGGCAGGGTGACCGCGTCCCCGCTTTTCAGCACCACTGCCAGATCGCCAGCAGAAGCGACCATCACCCCGCGGGTCATCTGAGGAAGGTCTGCCGCATCACTGGGCGTCACGTCGAAGCCGCCGCAGATAGGGCCGGTTAATCCGTTGTGGTGATCTTCGAAGATATCGAGAATGGGCATCGCGGCCTCCTTTGAGAACTGAGGTTCTCAGCATTAGAGGGGCGGATGAACCAAGTCCTAAAGCAGCGAACGTATCGAGAATGGAAACGAGGTTTGGCGTACGAATAGCGAGAACGCTTGGCGTAAATTAGCTATTCTCTTCGAAGACTCAAAGGAGAATACCCGTGGTTACACGATGTCCGAGGAATTTGGTAGGCGCCCGCAAAGCGTCTGCGCCGCTGCCAAGTCTTAAAATGATAATCCGCCGCGCCGCTTAACCAGCGACGCGGCGATTTTTATATCAGGCGAGTTACCCGATGATGCCGTTCAGCGTCTCAGAGGGGCGCATCACGCGGGCGGTTTTCTCCGCGTCGGTGTGGTAGTAGCCGCCCAGATCGACAGCCGTGCCTTGGGCCGCGGCAAGCTCGGACAGGATGTCGGCTTCTTTGGCAGCCAGTTCCTTGGCGATGGGCGCGAACTCTGCGGCGAGCTCCGCGTCATCGCTCTGCGCGGCGACGGCTTCGGCCCAGTAGCGCGCGAACCAATAGTGGCTGTCGCGGTTGTCGGGCTCACCCACCTTGCGCGAAGGGGAACGACCGTGGTCGAGGATGCCCTGCGTCGCGGTTTCCACGGCATCGCCCAACACGCGCGCCTTGTCGTTGCCGCGGGCATCGGCGAGGAACTTCAGGCTTTCGCCAAGGGCGCAGAATTCGCCGAGGCTGTCCCACCGCAGGTGGTTTTGCTCCATCAACTGCTGAACGTGTTTGGGGGCAGAGCCGCCCGCGCCGGTCTCGAACAAGCCGCCGCCGTTCATCAGCTTCACGATGGACAGCATCTTGGCCGAGGTCGCCAGTTCCAAGATCGGGAAGAGGTCGGTCAGGTAGTCGCGCAGCACGTTGCCGGTGATCGCGATGGTGTTCTCGCCCTTGGTGATGGTCTCAAGCGAGGCGCGGGTGGCTTCGCGGGGGGCCATGATCTCGAACTTGTCGGCCACGCCCTGTGCCTCAAGGATGGGCTTCACATAGGAGATCAGCTCGGCGTCATGGGCGCGGTTTGCGTCCAGCCAGAAGATCGCTTCGGAGCCGGTCAGGCGCTGACGGTCCATCGCCAGTTGGATCCAGTTCTCGATCGGTGCCTTGTTGACGGTGCATGCGCGCCAGATGTCACCGGCCTCCACGTCGTGGCTGTGCAGGGTTTCGCCATTGGCCAGCACGATGCGGATGGTGCCGTCTGCCGGGGCTTCAAAGGTAGTGGGGTGGCTGCCGTATTCTTCGGCTTTCTGCGCCATCAGGCCGACGTTGGCGACGGAACCTGCCTTGGTCACGTCGAGCGCACCGTTTTCTTTGAAGTAGTTGATCGTCTCATCATAGACGGTCGCATAGCAGTTGTC
>PBKU01000005.1 GCA_002722175.1 Magnetovibrio sp. | reverse complement strand
TCGCCAGCATCACCAAGAAGGCAAAGGGGAAGGTATAGACAACATGCGCCAGAAACGCTGTGCTCCACCAATGCCGCTCAATCCCGATCACGTTGTTGGCCAAGAGCGAAGTGCCCAGCCCGGTCAGAACACCCGGCACCATCATGCCCAGCACGATCAAGTAGAAGACTACGCCCGCACCGCGGAACCGTTTGCGGAACGCCTGTGCCGCCATGACACCCAGCACCGTCGCGGTGACCATCGTCATAAAGGCGAGGACCAGCGACCGGATCAGCGCTTCGCCAACAGGCAAGGGCGCAATTCGGGACGGGGGCGTCAGACCAAAGAGGTGTTGATACCAGTAGGTTGACCAAGAGATGATCGGGAACTGGGGGCCGCCTTCGGGGCCTTGCTGGAAGGACAGGATGCCCAGCACGATGAACGGACCATAAAGGAACAGGATGAAAAGGCCGACATAGACGGCGAGGATCGGTTTAAGGACCTTGGATTCCATCTTTTAGATCTCCCGCTTCAGGTCAACAATGCGCAGGAAGCCTGCAACCACGATGCCCAGCAGGATCGTCAGGATCACCCCCACGACCGAAGCCATCGCCCATTTCAGTGAGCCAACCTGCGTCACGATGATATTGCCCAGCAGGTTCACTTTCCGGCCCGACAGGGCGCCCGAAGTGGCGAACTCCCCCAGCACCATGACGCTGACAAAGATCGCACCGACTACGACACCGGGCAGGCTGAGCGGCAAAATGATCTTCCAAAAGATGCGCCCAAAACCAGCGCCAAGGTCACGCGCCGCCTCGATAATGTTGCGGTCAATGCGGCCCAGCATGAAGGCGATAGGGCCTACCATGAAGACCACGTAAATCTGGGTCATGCCGATGATGACCGACAGTTCCGAAAACAGCAGCACTTCGATAGGGCTGTCGATCAGGCCGATTTTTTGCAAAATGATGTTGATCGCGCCCTCCTTGCCCAGCATTGGCCGCCAAGCCAGCACGCGGATTAGAAAGGATGTCCAAAAGGGGATGACACATAGGACCAGCAGGATTGTCGAGAGTGTCTTGCTCTTGACCAGCAGCCCCACAAAAAGCGCCGCAGGATAGCCGATTAGCAAAGTCAGCGAGAGGACAATCAGCCACAGGCGGATCGTTGTCCACAAGGCGCCGACATAGGCCTCTGAGCCAAAGAAGTTTCTCCAGCTGTCGAGGGTCAATGTGGAGTTGATGGCGAATGTGGTCTGCGTCCAGAACGATACGTAAAGTATCATCATGATGGGGGCGACAAGGAACAGGATCATCCAAACAACGCCGGGCGCAAGCAGACGGAAGGTGTTTGACTTGTCCCGGTTTGAGGTTGCAGCGCTCATCTTGCGGTTTCCTTTCCGAATACAATCGCCTGTGCGGGGTCCCATGACAGGGTGTAGTTTTCTCCGACGGTCAGGTCGCGTGGTTCACCAAGGCTGAGGTGGTGGTCGACTTCGACGGTTTTGTGGTCTTCGGTTTCGAACAAAAAGACGATCGACGACCCAAGGTATTCACTGGCGAGGTAGCGAACGGGCAAAGCCGGGCCGGGCAAATCCACTGCGTCCTTGTCGAATATCCGCGTGCGGTCATACCGGATTGCGTAGACATCGCTGTTGTTCGGGCGCGCGTCAGCCACCGGGATAGAGCCGAAAGGACCTTCAAAGGTGCCGCCACTCAATCTGCCGTCGAAAAGGTTGAACCTGTTGAGAAACAGCGCCACATCCGAAATGGCTGGGCTGTCGTAGATCGCATCGGGGGTGCCGTATTGCACGATCTGGCCTTGATCCAGCACCGCGACATGATCGCCCATCGCCAGCGCTTCGGTCTCGCTGCCCGTCACATGCAGAAAGGTCACGTCGAGCCGTTCGCGAATGGCGCGAAGTTCGATCTGCATTCTATTGCGCAGGTTGGCGTCCAGCGCGCCGAGGGGTTCATCCAAAAGCACCAGCCTGGGCTGCAATACGAGCGACCGGGCCAAGGCGACTCGTTGTTTCTGGCCGCCGGAAATCTGATCTGGGCTGCGGTCTTCCAATCCGGTGAGACCCACCATTTCGATCGCGCTCGTCACCCGTTCGGTGATGTCTTTCTCGGCCACTTTGACGGCGCCATTGCGCAGTCCAAAGGCGACGTTCTCAAAGATGGTCAGATGCGGGAAGAGGGCGAAGTTCTGGAACACAAAACCGATGCCGCGCTCATGGGCGGGCAGGTCGGTGATGTCGCGCCCCTGAAACCAGATGCGCCCCTCGTCCGGTTTCTCAAATCCGGCGATCACGCGCAAAAGGCATGTTTTGCCCGACCCCGAAGGCCCAAGCAGCGCTATATAGCTATTGTCTTCGGCGACGAAATCAATGCCGTCGAGTGCGGTCAGATCGTCGTATCTGCGCGTCACACCTTCTAGTCGGAATATAGGTTCACTTTGCGTCATAGAGCCCTCTCTGTTTCGCGAAGGCGATCCCCATACTCAGATGCGGACTGCAAAAGGTCGCTCTCCCGGCGCCACGTCGCAAAATGTATAAAGTATGAAATGGCTAATTGGTCTGCATTGCAAGAGCCATCTTTTCAGAAAATTACGCCCTAAATGCTACCTACAGTAGATATTATGAGTGAATCTTAGGAAATATTACAAAATAAAAATGAATTTTGGGTCCGCAATGCATTTTTCAGACCGATGTTAGATAGGGCGGCAATGAGTCGCTTTCCGGGATCAACGCCACGATTTTGAGCCGGGCGAGACTCTTGAACGACAAAATGCGCAGATGCTCTTTCAGGTACGCCGTCGCGGCCGTGGTCTGGCGTGATCCGATGAGCTCGAACAATGTGCGGTACTGGTCCAATGCGACCGGATCAACCGGCAGTCCAAGATCGCTCAGCGCCTTGTCCATCGCCGAGAGCAGCAGGCGGTTGTTGCTGATGATCTCTACCAGCGCACTGTTGGGCGCGCGCCCAAGGCAGAGCCGCATCAGCGCGTCTTCAAGTTCTGCCGAATCCTTTGCCTTGCCGCTATCAATTTGTTCAATGAGCTGCATGATCTGCGCGTGGTCGATGTGGTCGGCGGCCTGTATCAGCGCGGCGGGCTCCATGATGCTGCGCAACTCAAACTTTTCGCGCAGGGTGCGCGCTGTCAACGGCCCGGCAAGCCAGTGGGAGCTGGCGCCTTTGCGGATCAGCCCGCGTTCATTGAGCCGGCTCAGCACATCGCGGGCCACGGTACGGCTGACGCCGAGATGATTGGCCAGTTCGGTTTCAATCACCCGAAACTCGCCGAAAATCTGACAGGCGGCGATTTCGGCCTCGACCTTGTCATAGACCAGTTGCCACGTCCCGCGCACCGCAAGGGTCGAGCGCAAGACGTTGGGGATCTCAAAACCAAACTCCTGAAGGGGTTTTCGGATCGGGGTAGGGCTGGTCGTTCCGTCGCCAACCAAATAACCGCGCCCGCGAAACCTGTGGATCAGCCCTTCGGCGTTGAGCATCCGTAACGAGGCCTGCACAGGAGCGCGGCTGGTTTGCATCAGCTTGGCAATCAGCCCTTCGATTAGGACGAAGCCGTCAGGCAAGCGTCCCGAGCGGATGTTGTGGCGCAGAACGCTGCTGATGGTCTCATAAAGCGGCTCTTGCCCGGGCGCTGTGGATTTCGCGTTCATGAGGCGGGGCTTCCCAAAGACCTGATAAAGCGCTTCCACGCGCGGGCGGCGTAGTTGTATTCGTCCATGACGGTGTTCCAAAGCGCAATCCGGCTGACCCTCTCGCGGTAGGCGCCGCCGGGGCGACGCTGGCCAGTGCTCACGACGATTCTACCGTCGGGGCCCTTTAGGTCACAGCGCGCGGGATCGCCGTCGTACCAATAACCCCATTCCTCAGGGCTAAGATATTCTCGGACCCCTTTAGAGTTGGTCATGTAATGCCCCTGCCGCGCCATCAACGCGCCCGCAGGGCCCGTCAGCCACCAGTTCAAATAATCATAGGCCATGTCCAGTTTCGCGCCCTCAAGGTGCCGCGCGAGTGAGGCACCCCCATGCCATGCCCGGTAGCCTTCGCGCGGGACGCTTTCGCGGAAAATACCAGCCATCTCGCCCAAGTTGCCATAGGAAGGCGACCACATGCTCTGAACCGAGACGCGGTCTGAGTGAATAAACGCTTCGGCATCGTCGGGCGACAGCCAACTGCCGACGAAAAAGCCCTGCTGTCGCAGGGTTTCGAGCAGGGCCATCAGGCTGTCGATCTCGTCCACGGTCATGTTCCCGATGTCTTGGAACGTAAGATCNCCGTTGGCCTCTGCGGCAAGGGCCGCGTCAAAGATGCCGATTGCTGGCTCATCAACCAGCGCGATCCGCCCGCGGGCACGTCGGTCAAGAAGCCATGCCCAACTTGACCCTTCCGGGCCTTCGTCCCCGAAAAGGCGGCGGTCAAATCCGAAACTGTCCACATTATGCGCGGTTGGCAGCATGCTGATGGTCGGCATGGGCTGTTGGCCAAGGGTGCCGTCGGGCTGGACATAGAGCTTGCGCATCGGCGCATCGCCGTGACCCTGCCAGGTGTATTTGCTGATGCCACCGGCCTTGGCGAGGTCGCCGATGTCGTCCCACTGCTTGATCCGATCAGTCTGGATCGGCTGCAACGCGCCCCAGTACCAGACGATATCGAGGTTGTGAAAACACTGCTCGTAAATGTCGTAGCCGAGCGGGTCGACCGCAGCACGGTGCTGACAGGTCAGAAAGTCGAGAGACTCGTGCTGGATATCAACGCCGAGGTCCGCCACGGCCATCTTGCGCACTTCCTCCAGCAAAGTCACATCGGTACCGCGCACCCGCAGCAAACGCCGCTTTTGATGCGGCGGGGAGGCAATTCTGGTCATCTGGGCTGGATCGGCGGACATTCTGGGCTCTGCTCTCCCGTTCAACAGGGGAAATACCGCCCCGACATGGATGTTTGCCTGCAACATCAGAACTTAAACGCTATTTGCATTCAAGAGAGCATATCAACGTGCAGCCCCGGCGGCCTGAAACAAACAGGGCGCCGGGGCCGTGGTTTTACATCGGGTTAGCCGAGGTGGGCACGCACGGCTGCCAGCATCTTTTTGCGGTCGCTGCGCGCCTTGAGCNCCTCATCCATGTCAACCTTGCAGAACTTGACCGGCGTATGGGGCTGCAACTGTCCGATCAGGTCCATGTCGGCCGAGATGATCGCCCCGAGGGTGAAATAGCCGCCTCCCGAAACCGCATCGCGGTGCAACACGATTGGTTCCAACCCGCCCGGCACCTGAATGGAGCCGTAGGAATAGCAGCCATCGACGATGTTAGACGGATCGGCCCCGGCGCCGAAAGGCTGTTCGCGGTCGACAAACTCAAGCGGCTTGCCCCCTTTAAAGCGGTATCCCATCCGGTCTGCCTCAAGTGCGACGCTCCAGTCGTCCTCGAAAAAGCCCTCCTGCGCCGCAGAGGTCAGGCGGTGCCAATAAAGGCCCGGCAGCACCCGCAGTTCAGCAGGGTTTCCGGGCAGGCGGCGCAAATCAGCAGGCACATTTAGACCCGGCTCAATCATCTCCACTTCGCCCAGCGGGATCACATCGCCCGCCTGCACATTGCGGCCCTCGATGCCGCCGAGCGCACCAATCGGATAGGTCGACCGGCTGCCAAGGGCAGGGGGCGTGTCGATCCCGCCGCTGATTGCGATATAGGCGCGCGCCCCGGATTTGAGGAAATCGAACTTGAGCGTTTGCCCCGCTTTCACCTCAAAGGCGGTCCAGCCGTCCTGCGGCGTGCCGTCCACCTTTGCAGGCAGGTCCGCGCCAGTCACCGCGACAAGCGCGTCCTTTTCAAAGACGATCTCTGGCCCCATGAACACCACTTCGAGCCCTGCGGCCCCTTCGGGGTTGCCGACCAGCATGTTGGCCACGCGCAGCGCGAAACGGTCCATCGCGCCACCAATCGGAATGCCAAGGTGGAAATAGCCCGGACGGCCCAAATCCTGAATTGAGGTTGAGAGGCCCGGTTGAATGACTTTAAGCGACATTGAGCGCCTCCATCAGTTTGGCGTTGGTGCCGGGCATATCCGCGTTAAAGGCTTCCAGATCGAAATCGACCTCAGCTATGCGCGGCACATAGGTGTCGGCCTCCACCTCGGCGAGAATGCGGTCATATTCCTCTCGGTCGATCGGCTTCCATTTCACGATGTCGCCCGGTTTGAAGAACACCATAAATTCACGCAGATAGCTTTGCTTCTGCTCCGGATCGAAGATCGGCATCGGCGTGATGCCAAACATCTGGTAGCCGCCAGCCCCCCGCACCGAATAGACGCAAGAGAAACAGCCCCCATAGCCCACGGTCTGCTTGGGCGTGTCTGTGCGCGGGCGCAGGTATTTGGGCACCTGCAACTGTTTGTCACGCTCCACCAGTTGATAGAGGAACGGCAGCCCCGCAACGAAACCCACCATCGACACGAACCACGGTTGCGAATGGTGCGCCTCGATAAAGCCTTCGGCACCGTCAAACCCGTTGATCCGCGCGGCATAGTCAAGATCGTTGCCCGACGGGTCTTGATGGCGCTCGCGGAACCGCATCAGGGTCTCATGGGTCCATGGATCTTGGTAAAAGACCGGGATTTCGATTATCCGCGTCTTCAGCCGCTTTTCGGCATCCTCGGCCTTATGCTCAAGTTCCTGCACCTTTTTCAGCATCGCTTCGGGCGCGATCACATCAGGGTCAAAGCGGACCTGAAAGGAGGCGTTCGCCGGGCAGATTTCAGTGACGCCCTCGATCTTGGCCTCGCGCACGGCATTGCTCATCGAGAGGGACTTAAAGAACGCGTCGAGCGACATTTCATCGTCCATCTCGACGTAGATATGTTCGTCGCCGCCGTAGGTATAGCGTGTTTTCACGTTTGCCTCCTGTGGTTAGGGGGTTGGTTTGAGATTGCCCGCCGCCAGCCAAGGCTCGAGCCATTGCGTATGGAAATCGTCCGCCCGCACCGCAGGGTCATGCGCCAAAGCAAGGTGCAGCGGTTTGGTGGTTTTCAGCCCGCCAATCTCCAGCCCCTCAAGCGCAGTGATCATCAGGGCAATGGCGGCGTCACGATCTTCGGCATGGACGATTAGCTTGCCCAAAAGAGAGTCGTAAAACGGCGGCACCTGATAGTCTTCGTAGAGGAAGTGATCAAAGCGGATGCCGTCGCCTTCGGGCAGCTTCAGGCTGCTGACCTGACCGGGGAAGGGGAGGAACTGCATCATCGGATCTTCGGCATTAAGCCGCACTTCAATCGCGTGACCGCTGCGGGTGATGTCCTCTTGGGACTGCCGCAGTTTCCCGCCACCAGCGACATGGATCATCTCTTGCACCAGATCCGTGCCCGTCAGCATTTCCGTCACCGGATGTTCCACCTGAATGCGGGTGTTCATCTCGATAAAGAAGAATTCCTTGGTCGTGCTATCGTAAAGATACTCCAATGTCCCCGCACCAACGTAGCCGACGGCCTTCGCCAATGACACGGCGGTATCGCATAGGTGCTGGCGGGTGGCCTCGTCCAGACAAGCGGCCCCGGCTTCCTCCCAGACCTTCTGGCGGCGGCGCTGCATTGAGCATTCGCGCTCAAAGTAATGAACTGCGTCGGTGCCGTCGCCCATGATCTGCACTTCGATATGGCGCGGTAACTGGATCGCCCGCTCAAGGTAGAGCCCACCATCGCCAAAGGCCGCTTTCGCTTCGGCCTGCGCCTGCGGGGCCATCTTGCGCAGATCGGCTTCGGTATCTGCGATGCGGATGCCCTTGCCACCGCCCCCGGCGGCGGCCTTGATCATCACCGGATACCCCAGATCGGCAGCAACCGACACGGCGTCATCCACCGTCTCTAACCGTCCTTTCGAGCCGGGCACGACAGGCACGCCTGCTGCTTCGGCAGCCTGCCTTGCCGCCACCTTGTCGCCCATGCGATCAATCGTGTCCGCCGAAGGGCCGACAAACGTAATGCCTGCCTCCTCAAGTGCGCGGACAAAACCCGCGTTTTCGGCCATGAAACCATAGCCGGGATGCACCGCATCAGCCTTGGTTTCTTTGGCCGCCGCGACCACGGCCTCTACGTTCAGATAGGACAGCACGGCCTGCGCGGGGCCGATGCAGACGGCCTCATCCGCTTGCCGGACGGCGAGCATATCGGCATCGGCTTCGGAATGGGCCTGAATGGTGTGAATGCCCATCGACTTGGCGGCGCGGATGATCCGCACGGCGATTTCGCCTCGGTTGGCAATCAGCAAGCGTTTGATAGCCATCTATCAGTCCTCGATTTCTGCCAGCGGTGCGCCCGCGCCAATTGCCGCGCCGTCTTCGGCAAGGTAGCTTTTAAAGGTCCCCGCGGTCTCAGCCTTCACGTCAATAAAGGTCTTCATAACTTCGATCAGGCCGACGGTATCGCCTGCCGCAACCGCATCACCGGGTTGCTTGTAAAGCGGCTCGCCCGGTGCGGATTGAGTGTAGAATGTGCCGGGAACGGGGGAAAGAACCTGTGTCATGTTGGTCTCCTGCTTGAGTGATGTACTTAAAGGGCTTTCGCGACTTCAGCGGCGCTGGCGATGCGGATGCCTGCGTCTTGCAGGCCCGCACGGATGGCTTGGCCCATGGCCAACGCGCCGGGGGTGTCGGAATGAAAACAGATCGAGTCGAAGGGGATTTCAATCTCATCGCCTTCGACAGTGGTTACCATACCGGTCTTGCACGCCTTGACGCATTTCTCGGCAATCTGTTGTGGATCGGGCCGCGCAACCTGCCGGGTAAAGACGATAGAGCCGGAATTGCCGTAGTCGCGGTCTGCATAGAACTCGCGGATGACAGGGTGGCCCGCCCGTTTGGCGGCGGCATAGGTCTTGGACACGCTCATGCANAACAACAGGGCATCGGGGCTGGTGGTCTGTAGCGTATCGACTAGCATCTGGGATAATTCTTCGTTCACGGCGGCTTCCATATAAAGCGCACCGTGGAGCTTTACGTGCTGCAAGGGCGTGCTATGGCGGCGGCCAAATTCGCGGATCGCACCGATCTGGTAGACGATGTCATTGATCAACTCTGCCGCATCGGTCTTGATATAGCGCCGCCCGAAGCCCTGAAGATCCGCATAACCAGGATGGGCCCCCAGCCCAACGCCATGGGCTTGGGCCAGTTTGACGACACGGTCCATCGAGTTGGGATCGCCTGCATGAAAGCCTGCGGCGATATTGGCGGAACTGATGATCTGCATGATTTCTTCGTCCGGCGCATCGCCCAGCACCCACTGGCCAAACCCTTCGCCCATGTCACAATTTAGATCGACGGTCTCTTTCATGATCATACCCCTCCACTGGTCTGAACCTATGATGGCAGCTTGATACAAAATTGATATTTCTTTTTTTCATTGCTGCATTATCGGAATTTTAGATAATACCTCGGTGAGGCAGGTAAAAGGTGTAGACGTTGAATTTCAAACACTTGAAGTATTTTGTTGCGACGGCAGAGACTGGGCAGGTAAGCCGGGCAGCAAAATTGCTCTCGATTTCTCAATCTGCGGTTACGGGGTCGGTCCGCGATCTTGAGGCGCTCTTGGCCGTTACCCTGTTTCAGCGCCGTGCTCAGGGCATGGAGTTGACGGAGGCGGGGCGGGAGTTCCTGCCGGTGGCGCGGGACATTCTGGAAAAGGTCGATGCGGCCCATCAGATCCACCGCGGCACCTCTGACATCACCGGCATTTTGACCATCGCCGCGACCTATACGGTGCTTGGTTATTTCCTGCCTTTTCATCTGGGCCGCTTGGCGCAGCTCTACCCCTGCATCGACATTCGCATCGTTGAATTGAACCGCCAGAGCATTGAGGAGCAACTACTGCGCAGCCAGATCGACATCGCCGTTGCCCTGACCTCGAACATCCACCGCGAAGGGATTGAGACGCTGACTTTGCTCAAATCCCCAAGGCGGCTTTGGGTCCCGGCGGGGCATCGGTTTTGCGACGGCGGGGCGGTGTCGCTGCACAGCATCGCCAAAGAGCCCTACGTTATGCTGACCGTGGACGAAGCTGCGCATTCCACGATGAAATACTGGAACAGCAACAACGCGCACCCGAGCATCAAGCTGCGCACGTCTTCGGTGGAGGCGGTGCGTTCGCTGGTGGCGAACGGGCAGGGGGTCACGATCTTGTCGGATATGGTCTACCGGCCTTGGTCACTGGAGGGACGACGGATCGAAACAGTGGCGACGGATGTGGAAATACCCACGATGGACGTCGGGCTGGCCCTCAATCGGTCCACGACGCTGACGCCCGCCAAACAGGCGCTGATGTCCTATTTCACCTCTGCCTTCCTATCCCCCAAGTTGCAATTTTAGGCGCGACAGTCTTGTACCACCCTCGGAGTTTATCCATAGAGTTGCGCCATGAATTCCCGAACCAACGCATGTGAGAGTATTGTGTCAAAGCTGACGAGCGCCCTGTTGTGATCGTTGGTCTGGGCCTGATCGCACCCTTTTTTATCTACATTCTCGCAGGTGTTGTGGCCCAGCTTTTGCTGTGGCACGGGGCGGAACAGCAGCGCTGGTTGGATGCTTTCATCTTTTACCTCGCGCTGCCGGCGCTGTTATTTCAATCGGTGCGGGTGGTGCCGCCGGGCGCGGTCAGTCTCTTGGGCTTTCTGGCCGTGACCACCGCGATGACCGGGCTGATGTTTCTGATCGGCTGGCTGATCGGGCGCGGCAACAAGACCGGGGACCATGCGGCAGTCTTCGGCCTTGCGGCGAGCTATTCCAACATTGGCTACGTGGGGCCTGCACTGACGGTCGCCGTGCTTGGCCCCGCGGCGGGGGCGCCCGTGGCTTTCGTGTTCTGCGCCGATGTCTTGCTGATCTTCACCATTTGGCCCGCTATGATCGGCGAAGGGCGGCGCGGCTTTGCCCGTTTGACTCAATCCCTGCGCAAAGTTGTGACCCATCCGTTCATCCTTGCTACGCTGGCCGCACTCGTCTTTGCGCGCACGGGCTGGGTGCTGCCGACCTTCCTCGACTTGCCTCTCACCGGATTTCAAAACGCCGCCGCCCCGGCAGCGCTGTTTTCGCTGGGCCTGACACTAGCCCGCAACCGGGGCGGCGTGATGGGAGCACGGCTCGGGGCCTGCCTTGGGGTGAAGCTGATTTTGCATCCTCTAGCGGTCGCGCTGGCCTTCATGGTCTTTTCTGGGTTTGATCCGATCTGGGTCGCAACCGCGATCATCATGGGCGCTTTGCCCCCGGCGGCGAACGTCTATGTCATGGCCCGCGCCGAAGGGATCAGCGTGCCGCTCTCTGCGCGCACCGTCCTTTACGGCACAGCCTTTTCCGCGATTTCACTGCCCTTGGTCATTTCGCTCGTCGGCTGACCCTTCGGCGGCTAAGTGACAGGGCCGCGCTAAATCATTCGACGGATGGCCCGAGAATGGCTAGAATCCCCCTCAATCGGGGTGACACTGGCCGCCCCGCCACTGAAGCAGGAGGGGTTCAAGATGTGCGGTACGTCCAAAGAAGGCAGCGCCGTTCCAACCGTTCTGATTGACAACCCCTGCACTCGCGTGACGCGGTGGAGCTTTGCCGGGCGCGGGGACAACACCGGCTGGCACCGTCACAACTACGACTATCTCGTCGTGCCTGTCCAAGACGGAGTGCTGGAAATTCGCGATGCGGAGGGGGCCATCAGCCGATCCGAGCTTAAGGTCGGCGTGCCCTATTTCCGGAAGCGCGGTGTCGAGCACGATGTGCTGAGCGGGAACGACACGGCGTTTGCCTTTATCGAGGTTGAGTTTCTTTAAGCGGCCACCAGCTAGGACCGATCCAAATTTTTGTGCGCAAATCACCTATTTTGCGCGCTGGTTCTGGATAGAGTTTACTGAAGAGTTTGAAGTCCGCGGTTCCAAGTGAAGCGCCGGACGGGAGGAAGGGATGCTAGTTTCGACCGACAACAATGGAGCGACCGACAAAAGCGCGATGTGGTCCCGGACAATCTCTGAGACCTACTTCCCGCTGTCGGTACAGTGCCACGATCCGCAAACGTTCAATGGCGCGCTCAAGTCGTGGGGGCTGGGTATCTTGGGGCTGTCAGAGATGCATTGCGACGCGGTCATGTACCGCCGCCACAAACGCCACTTTGCCGCAGAAAAGGACAGCTGCCTGCTCATCACGATCCCCCACGCGGGGGATGTGCTATTTGAACAGGCATCGCGCGAAACCCGCTGCGCGCCCGGCGGCTTCTTGGTGGAACAGGGCGACATGCCCTATGAATTCTCTCATGCACAGCGCAACAAGCTTTGGGTGCTGAAAGTCCCGACCGCCAGCGTGCAATCCCGGCTGGGGCCGACCGAACGCCTGAGCGCGCTGACCTTTGATGCGACATCAGGCGTCGGGTCTTTCTTTGTGGGGGCGGTGCGCAACACCATCGGCAGCATCGATGTCATCAACGACGCTGCGCGCGAATTGGCAGGCCAGCACCTGCTTGATCTTCTGTGCCTGTCGATGCGCAGCGATGACCGCATCTTGGACAGTTCCGTCTCCACCATCCGCGCAGCGCATTTGCAACGTGCAGAGCAATTCATCCGCGACAACCTCGCAAACCCAAAGCTGGCACCGACGCTGGTGGCTGAATGCTGCGGCATTTCCCTGCGCTACCTGCAGGGACTGTTTGCCGAGAACGACTGTTCGGTCGTGGGCTATATACGCGACAAGCGGCTGACCCGCTGTCACGAGACGCTCACCATGGCCCATGACAGTTCCACGATGGCGCAGATCGCGCACAAATGGGGATTTTACGACCACGCGCAGTTTTGCAAACACTACCGCAGCCGTTTTGGCTGCACGCCAACAGCCACCCGCAAGAAAGCCCGGACGGAGGCGGAGCACCGCCCCGTCTGACCAAGCAAAACCCATCCAACGAAACCAAATGACTGAGCCCTCGCGGCCCAGAGCAATGCCGGTCGGCCATCCGACAGGCGCAGAGCATGTAAGGAACAGCAGATGACCAAGACGAGAGTGGCGGTAGACGTCGGAGGGACCTTTACCGACGTATGCATCATGGACGAGGGCAGCGGCCAAATCCGCATCGAAAAGACCCCCTCGACACCCGATGACCCGATGCGCGCAATCATGACAGGCGTGTCGGACGCACAGGTCGACCTGTCGGATGTCACCATGTTCTCGCATGGCACAACGGTGGCCACCAATGCGCTGATTACCCGCAAATTGCCCCGCGCCGCGATGGTCTGCACCGAAGGCTTCCGCGACGTTGTGGAAATCCGGCGGTCAAACAAAGAAGACCTTTGGGACACCTACAAGGACGTGGCCAAACCCTATATTCCCCGGCGCGACCGCTTGACCGTCAAGGAACGCATTGACGCAAACGGCAAGATCATCCGAAAGTTGGACGAAGAGGACGCCCGCCGAGTCGCCGCTGTGCTCAAAAAGCGCGACGTCAAAGCGATCGCGGTCTGCTTCATCAACTCCTACGTCAACGGCGAGAACGAGGTGCGCATGCGCGAAATCCTCCGCGACGTGATGCCGGACGTGCATATCTCGATCTCTTCCGAGGTGATGCCCGAGATTTTCGAACATGAACGGTTCTCGACCACAATGGTCAACGCCGTCGTCTCGCCCGTGGTGGTCGATTACGTCTCGCGCCTGAGCGACAAGCTTGAGGACGGCGGGTACAAACGCGATTTGCTGCTGCTGCACACCGGCGGTGGCGTCATGACACCGGCAAGCGTGAAGGACTTTGCCGCACGCTTGGCCGGGTCCGGCATCGCGGCGGGAGCCATTGCCAGCCGTTTTATCGGCAACCTTTGCGGCTATGAAAACTCCATCGGTTTCGACATGGGCGGCACCAGCACCGATGTGTCACTGACCTACCGGGGCGAATCCACGGTCACCAAGGATTGGTACATCGAATACGGCTACCCGATCCGCTTTCCAAGCATTGAGGTGCTGACCATCGGCGCGGGCGGCGGATCGCTAGCGTGGAAGGACGAGGGCGGATCGCTGCGCAACGGGCCGCAATCTGCCGGGGCGCATCCGGGGCCGGCCTGCTATTCCAACGGCAATGAAGTTGCCACGAACAGCGATGCCAATGTCGTCCTTGGTCGTCTGGGCCACAGCCTCGCGGGGGGGGACATCACGCTCGACCCTGACCTCGCGGAAAAGGCGGTGCGCGAAACAGTGGCGGAGCCCTTTGGGATGGAGCTGCACGCGGCAGCAGAGGCCATCATCGACGTGGCCAATGCCAATATGGCCAACGCCGTGCGCCTGCTGTCGATCAGCCGCGGCCATGACCCGCGCGATTTCGCCTTGGTGGCCTTTGGGGGGGCGGGCGCCCTACACGGTGCGGCGGTCGCCCGCGAGTTGTCGATCCCCATTGTCATCGTGCCCCCCAATCCCGGCGTCACCTCTGCGATGGGTTGTTTGCTGGTCGATATCCAACATGACTTCTTTGACAACTTCATGGCCGACGCCGCCAACACGACGCCCGAAGACCTCGAAGCCGCCTTTGCCCGGATCGAAAAGGAGGCGGTCGAGCGGTTGCGCCACGAAGGGGTGTCGCCCGACAACACGGTTTTGCAGCGCACGGTCGAGATGATGTACCAAGGCCAGTGGCGCTCGCTGGCGGTGTCGGCACCGTCGAAAATCACCAGCACCGAAGACCTTGTGAACGGTTTTCACGCCGAACATGAGCGGGAATATAATTTCCGCCGCGAAGAGTCGCCCGTGAGCATTTTTAGGGTCGGCGTCAAGGCCACCGGCGTGGTGCAAAAGGCCGAATTGCCGTCTTTCGACGTGGTCAAACACACCCCCGAGCCGACCAGCCATCGCTCCGTCTGGTTCAAAGGCGAAGCCTGCGATGCGGCCGTTTATGACCGGGCACAGATGAAGGCCGGGGCAGAGTTCAGCGGCCCCGCCATCGCCGAGCAAGTCGATTCCACCG
>PBKU01000004.1 GCA_002722175.1 Magnetovibrio sp. | reverse complement strand
GGGTGAAAACCACATATCCTAACCATTAGACTACGTAGAATTTTTAAATAATTTTTGACGTATGAGTGGAATCGAGCCAGCGACGACCGGGTTAGAAAGTCCCGGCACTCTACCACTGAGTTACATACGTTTGCTCTTCCTAGTGGGATCGAACCACTGACATCACGATTAACAGTCGTGCGCTCTGCCAACTGAGCTAAGGAAGAATTGTTATAAAATTGAACTATTGTTCCGGAACGCTTGAGTTCTTTTCCGCACCTTCTGCAAGGTTTGAGTGTTCACTTCACTCTTCTTCCGAAAACGGTCAATGGGATGCCGACGCTCTGTTACCTATTTCTGGCACGCTTGCCGCAAAAATTTGCTCCCCACACGAATTTTGCCTTCCATAGGCTTTTCTGACCTCTGAGCTACGCCCCGCGTGCAATACGCGGGTGGCTGGATTCGAACCAACGATCTCCGGCTCTTAGTTTGAAGTTTGGGTTTAATTGCTGTAGACGTTCCTAATAATTCATTAGCCCACACATGCGAAGTGTGGTTTCCAGATACGCCGCGGGGAGGCTGAATTG
This sequence comes from Magnetovibrio sp., assembly GCA_002722175.1. Taxonomy (GTDB): domain Bacteria; phylum Pseudomonadota; class Alphaproteobacteria; order Rhodospirillales; family Casp-alpha2. The sequence goes on along the minus strand of PBKU01000004.1, from coordinate 14,503 downwards.
TGTATCCATATTCGGGCGACTTCGTCACCTGATCATAAAAAATTGGTCCATGCAAGATTTGAACTTGCGACCTGCGCGTTATTAGCACGCCGCTCTAACCACCTGAGCTAATGGACCCGCCGTTTTAGCTGCCTTCTGCGGGGCTCAAACCCGCGGCCACTCGCTGCCATCCTTTGCTCAACTTTTATAAAGTTGAGAGATAAAAGGCGAGCGCTCTACCAAACTGAGCTAAGAAGGCCTACTGTGTTATTTCCATATTGTCTTGGAAATTCAAATCAATTTTTTTTTTATGTTATATCGGCATAGCGCGGCGGCCAAATAAACCATAGTGGTCCATAACAACAATGATAACGAGCTTCTGATGTTAGCCACCAAACCAGACCGAAAACAACTAAACAACCCACTACACCAATCCAACCTATCATGTTGTATTGTCTTTAAGTAGTATCTTAATATTCAAATCAATTTTTTTTTAGAGGATCGCTAATGTTACAGATATGGTACTATAAATGGACATGCATGTTGCTATAAACATTTTCAAAACATACCATGAAATAATAGTTACTCCTGCTGTAAATAACATGATGGCAAGCAAAAGCATAAGCCATAAAAATATGTCAAAATGTATATCATTTTTTTCAACAAATAGGGTGACCTTTCTTTCGGTGTTCCATGATTGTCTATTCTTTTTTTTTAAAAATTGAAATCAATTTTTGCATTTTAATAGTTTAAAACAACAATGGCCATGACAAAGGCGATGACAAATTTTCAGGACTACTTTAAGTACATAACTGGAAAAATGCTGAATGAAGCAAACATGACAGAAATTGTGCGCGAGGCTACCCAACTTCTAGTAAATCACGAAATAATTAATTTTGAATTTGAAAGGATTCAAATTGAACTTCGTCAATTAAATTATACTAATATGTTGCAGCAAAGAGAAATTGCAGAGTTGAAAAAAGAACTTGAACTGAGAACTTTGGAAGATTCGGTCGAATAATTATATAAAAATTTTTTATTTATTTTATATAATGACAACTAGAAAAAAAACAAAAATAAAACGTAATCGATCACGAAAAAAAAAAGGTGGAAAGATGCCACAACAAAAGGGGAATATTAAATGGATAGTTCCAAAAAACAGAACAGAAAATATTTGTTATATTTGTCGTAATAAAAAATTAGGAAATTTTAATTGTTATAATGAAAAGCAAAATTGCAGAAGATGTGGTAATATTGTATGTGCAGAATGCAGTGACATGCAGATACCTATTAAATTATTAGAGCAATATGTACTTAATCCAGACGGAACTGATCGAGGTAATGTGCGGATTTGCGATAAATGTGTTCGCGTTCGACAGGAAAGAAAAATTTTAACTCCAAAAGAAAAAAAATATATTAAAAATAATTTTATTTTTCACGGGACTTCGCCCAAACTTGATTTTTTTAATGAATTAAGATATATTCATAATCTTTTTAAAGCCTATAAAAATTAGAGTGTTTAGACGAGAAGAACAAGGTCAAGCTGGACGAGGCCTATGCACGAAGACTACTAGAAGAAATAAATTATTTTTTACGTGTTTTTTTGCGCGGTGTTTTTCTATTTTTCTTTCTTGTTCTTTTTTGTTTTGGGTTATTATGATACCCGCCGCGATGTCCGGAAGCATTGGGCCACGTATCTTTTGTTCGTGCTGCGGGCCACGACTCGACATGCGTGTATATTATTCCCACGATCTTCTTTCTTATATCTTCGGGCCACGCTGGGTCGATTTTAAATCTGTTGGTGTAGTTAGCGTCGATGGCAGCCGCGTCAGCTTTCTTCAAATTCCTTGTCACCTCTTCTGTGTTCGGACTCTCGGGCACGAAGTAGATGTCCGCATCCTGTGCGACCTTCAGCTGCTCCTCCTCATCATTAATTGCTTTTTGAATTCTCTCTAATCCTTCGGCGGCTTTCTCGCCCACGGTGGCTTCCTCGCCCGCTGGGTCTTCCTTGCCCGCGGGGTCTTCCTCACCCGCTGGGTCTTCCTTGCCCGCTGGGTCTTCCTTGCCCGCGGGGTCTTCCTCGCCCGCTGGGTCGTCGACGATTACTAAATTTGCTGGATCATGCCATATTTGTCCTTCCTTACTGTAGGGATAGGTCTTGCTTCGCGGTCCCCCGAAGCCGAAGCTCTTGATAGTGTGTTTGCGCGGGGTTTCGCCCGGTCGGATTTTCCATAACACCTTAACTGCGAGGGAATTCATGTTATTCTCTTTAATATCCACAACTTTGCCTATGTTTTTCAAATATTTAATGTCAAAATTCATCTGCTCCTCGTCCGTCATACACGGGGGGATGCCCACGTTGTCACATTCATAAAGTTGCTCGGGTTTCCATTTCCCGTCAGCGGGCTTCTCATTTGCGTTGGGATTTTCGTCAAGTGGGCGCTCGGCGAGGAGGAGGGGATCTATACGCACGTGGACTTTCTTTTCCACTTCAAATGCTTCTTTGATAGTTTTGAGGCGTTGTTGGCGGCGGCGGCGTAGGAAGCCCCTCGGTGTGCGCGCCTCCTTCTCCTCCGCTTTTCGTAATGCCTCTTCATACTTCCTGTTCTGTCTCTCTTTCTCTTCCGCCGCCTCCCTGTCACGGTCTTCGACCTTCTGCGCGAAATGTCCAGCAGCATCTTTGCGTAATTTGGCGTCCGGATCGACACGCCAAATGTCTGTTATGCTTTTTGCGGTCATGTTTTTGGCACTGTTATAATAGTGATGCGTGCGGATTTTTCGCACATTCTCTCTTGGAAGCATCTCGAACTCGCCCACCTCACCGCATGTCATCGCGACCGGGTTCCACCGCGCGGCGCGTAGCTTCTCATTGTCTGGAAGCTTGATGGCGTAATGCACACACAGATTTTTGTTATCCCCAGTCCCCCCCGTTATATCTGCAAATCTCCAAATGTCGTCGCCGAGGATTTTGGACTTGGCGCGGACGCGATCGTTCACGTTGAATGTTGGGTCGGGGATCTGGAGCAATTCCCAACCTTCAGGAATTGATTGNTTGAGGTCCTCCTTGGCCTTTTCGATGCGCGCGATGAGTGATTTTTTTACTGCGTTGGGGTCGAGGCCGGGTTTTTCCGCTTCCTCGACCGCCTCCATTTGCAGTTCGGCAAATGCTGCATCTGCAGCATCGGCNTNGTCGNTCGTNGNNGNCCACGAATCCTTTGTGTCGCGGAAAGCTCTGCAGTCCTCCGAACGTGGGGCCAATATACGGGTTTGTGCGCAGATGTAGTATGGCATCCTCATTGGCCTTCCTCCTAGCCGCGTCCCCGATGTCGTTGAAAACAGTGTGGGAGGGAGGCGCGCCGTGGCGCTGCTTGGAGTGCGGTCCACGGCGTTGAAGAAGTGGACGCGTCGATGGCTGATCCTTTTTCGGGGTGCCAGGGCCTGCTCTGTGTTCTGTGTGTCGCAGGGTGTCCGCATCCACGTCATGGAGGAACTGCTTCGCGGCCTCCGGAGATGTAGAGCGTTTGGTGAGATCGTCTAATTTCTCGCTGCCGATAGAGCCGGCCGCCGCCGCGGCGGCACTTTTCATGCCGAACCCTGTCCACGATGCTGTCCACAGCTTGGCACGGTCCTCCAGCGATAATGGTGCTCCTGGTAAACCTAACGACCCCGCAAGGTTTATTTCTGCCCGCCTCCGCGTTTCTTCTTCTTCTTCCTCATATTTAAATCTGTCTTTCACCGCGTTTTGCACCTTCTTCACAAGCACACCAATCCAATGAAGATTAAACGGGTCATCTTTGTTGCCCTCCTTTAAGTTCTTTAGCATTTGAAGTCTCTCTTTTCTAATTTTTCGCGCTTGGTCACGCAAATATACATCTTTATCAGGTACAATTGGCGAGGAAATGACATTCATAAATTCTTCTCCCAAAGCATCTAATAATTCCAGATTGTATTTGTCTTTTTCTTGTTGCCCTCCGGCCAGGTCGGCCTCAGCGGCGACTGGTTTTCTGACGGACGTGTCTGCTGGAAGGGGTAGTTGGCGGACATAGTAGGCGGCGATGGTTTCAGCACGGAGTAATTCTATTTTTTTTAATGTTATCCCTGAGCGTGTGAACGTGTCCCATTTTTTTTTGTCATCAGGGAAATCTATCCCAAGCTCTATTCGCGCTTTGATGCGAGTTATATCCATGGAATCTAAGAATTCTATTCTACCTGGTGCCGGCGCTCCGCGCGTCTTCCCTTCGATCTGGTTAAGGTCGTGCACATCTGCCCAATTCTCACGAAAATGTTGCTCTCTGGCGTGCAGGTCTGCGAGGCGCTGTTTGGCGCCCGTGGCCCTCATCTTACTGAGGCGCTTCACGATCTCATTCCAAAGGACTAATTTTTCTTCCTCCGAAAACGACTTTTTTTTAACGAGCCTTCGAAAACTTGATTCGCTTTGCATCTCATGGGGAAAAATAAAAATAGTATCAACTGCTGCATCTGCATAAGATCTATTTTTGATGGTTTCATCCAGTATTTCTGCTTGAGTCAGGTATAAGCCTGCGGCGGATGCCGTGCCGAACTGCGTGGCAACGAGACGTTTCGCGTGGTTGGGAATGTGCTGTACGACGTGGTACATCTTCCGAGTCGCCTGCCCCATGGTAGTAAGCGCAGTTGTTATTTTTTCCCAGAACCTCATAACCATGCAATTATATTGATTTTCGTTTCTGCAGCCATCGCAACACTCCATTTCAACGAACGCGGGCCATGCTCTCTCGTCGTCCTCAATCATCCCGATTTCATCTTTAACCTTTACTGTACGAATGCATCCTCGTGGATCTAAGATCTTTATAATATTTGTAAGTCCTTTCATATAGAGATTGCCAACCATAAAGGCTTGTACTGACTTTGCACCGAGTTCGACAAGAACATTCATGAACGATGCAAGTATCGAACCCGCAATTCCCGTCATTGAAAAGGCTGTCGTTAATAGTGCGCCGGTGCCGCTAATTAAATTGCCCACATACTGGTTATCACATGCGATCAGAAAAAAGTCGGTCGCAAGCTCTTTGACTTGTTTTAATGCGTGACCAATATTGCCAAAATCTCGTAATGGACGAACTGAAGTAATTACAGCAGGACGCCACTTTCCCGTTTCCTTGTCACAAGCAAGCACTTTTTGGTTTTGTTCAAACGCCTTCACCACAATAGGACATTTGTTGTCGTCTTTCTCTTCCTCGGCCTTTGCCTCGCTCTCGTCTTTCTCTTCCTCGNCCTTTGCTTCGCTGCATTTCAATGTTCTCTCTGGATCGGTCGGCGATAACGGGCAGAACTCCTTGCCATCGATCTGCCGCCGAATCCTATTCTCTGGGAATTTGGTTTCTATNCATTTTTTATCTGCCCATTCTTTATTTTGTGTTTTTGATAAAGAACCAGGCATGCGGTTCATGCGGCGGCTCGTCGAAGAGCCGCTCGTCATCTTCATCTCGGCCAAAACATGTGACTGGAAGTTTTGATACTTCGTCCACCCGGTGCTGGCGGGTTTAGTGGTCACCCCAAGATCACGCCACGCCTTGAGATCGGTGTCATCTTCCAAATCATAATTAAGAAACTCAATATCGTAAGTAGCTTCGCCCAAAACATCTACTAATTTCATTCTCACTTTATTTGCTTCTTGTAATTGGTTGTAGTTTTCAATGAAAACTTCCACTATCTTGGCCGATGGCGCCGTCGAGTCCAATGATAAGGTGTTGGTCCAGGGCCCACCGTCACTATCTTTCAACCACCCCAATGTGGTCTTGCCTTTTCTGATGGCCTCTATAATAAGGCGTTTCACCTCTTTAATCGCGGCAAATTGATCATTGAAATATTTTATTTCTGTTGTATTGTGACCGCATGTGGAAGTCATTGGACTTCCTTTCAGACAATCTTTTTCAATGGCCACGTTGATGTTGTGGGCAAGATCCGTGTTTATTTGTACTGCGGCAGGTAGTTTGAGCAGGATCTTGCGGATGTCGTTCTTCGCGCTATGCAATCGTCTTTGCAGGGCGGCGTCCGTTGCTGATAATTCATAGTATCCAAGTTTGATTGACGCTTCGCGACAAAACTTTTTTTTCATTTCAGCCAAACATTTTGAAAACAAAAGCATAAATTTGGGATGTTTTAATAGAAAAACCATGGTATCGATTGTCGAATCCCTGAATCGTCGCATGCCTTGCCAACCAAACATCGACCAACTCCACCCTCTATACCATTTTTTCTTTTTGCCGGTTTCGCGGTCAATTCTCCACATTGCTTGATCTTTTGCTGTTGTATAACAATGTTTTTTTAAAAAAATTTCGAATTTAAAAATAATCTGCATTACTATTTTATCAATCCAGCTGATATCTTTGCTCCCTGCATTACTCGCACGCCACTGGCTGTATTCCCGCTCGGCCTTTTTGAAACCTTCTTCCAAAACTCCTAAGTTTGGTGTTTTCCACTTTTCTATTTCTCGTAAATCCTCTTTCATCGCTTCTAAATCGAATATGCAGTCCCTCTTGGACGGGCCGGCATGCATGGATTTGCATTCTATTTGTTTTTGTTCAATTGATTGTTTCAGTTGTAGAATCATTTCTACCTTTTTATTTCTTGTATATTTTGCAAATCGCCGGATACCTTTCCAATCCCACCTTGCCCTACGCAACATGGCTGCCCCGGTGATTTGTTTAATGCGTGTTTTCACTTTGGATAGAGGATTAATGATACAACACCTTGAGTTTCCTGCAATTCTTAAAAATTCCTTTTTCTTCTTTAGGAGCTTATTTTTCAGGTTTGCTAATTCGGTTTCTTCTTCTCTATCGAGCGGTTTCCCTGTTTTGGGGGGGGTGCTCGAGCGTTCGCCCTTTTCCTCCCACTCCAGAAACTGGAGGTGCTGTTCCGCGAGTTTTTTTTCGGCTTCTGTTGATTTTGGATTATCTCGTATCAGCTCGTCTCCTTGTTTGCGAATATACCAGTTGGCGGGTCTGTCAGTAAGTTTTTTAATATCTTTTTGCAATTCTTCGATTTTTTTTTGTATTTCCTTCATCTTTTTTTGATTCTTCTTTGTTAAGCCGGTATGATTAAGAATTGTTTCTGTATCTAGGCTACGACCTGCGGAATATACAGTTTTTAAGTCCAGTATTTTGGCGAGTGGGTCAATTTGGGCGAATAAGTTGCGCGTTTTGTCACGCAACCCATGTCGAATTCCAAATCTACTAATATTACTATGAAAGGCGGGGCACATATCTTTATAACCAATATTTTTAATGCTGGGACTTTTCGTGTTCTCATTGGTCCACCGAACCCCGGCCCTGTGACGTTTTTTGATGTCTTTGTCGGACGGGTTAACATTTTCCGGCAGCTCGTCCATGATCTGGGAATTTGTATATACTTCACCGTCTAGGATGTTTAATGCACAGGTACTTTCAAATATACCATATCTTTTATCATAAGATATTATAAAAGGATCAAAGCCATATCTAATGACGCTTAAAAGATCGAGTACCTGTTCCGTTTGGCTTGTTCCAAAGCCCAATTGCTCCCGCAGCTCGTCGGTGCCCACCATCGCGGCGGTGGCAACGTTCAGCCCCTTTGAAATGGCCCCTCGCGCTTTTTCGCCCCAACCCCGTCCTTCTCCCGTTTTCTTTTTTGCTTTGGCGACCTCCTTCTCACCGTGCTTAACGATTTCTTTTAACATTTTACCAATTCTAAAATTTTCTTCTGCTAGATGATAGATTGTTTCTGCTCTACTCATAGTAATTATTTTTAATCGACCCTTTTGCAAATTAATCATACAATCTATTACTTTGTCTTTCCACTTGGCCTCGCTGCCCGCCGCGGGTGGCGTACTATTTATACATTTACACGACTTATTAATATCAAATACATTATGACGGCCCAATTTGCGATCTGCCAATTGAACTAATTCCTCTGCTTCTGGCAACTTATTTTCCCGACAGTTCTTCATCTTCGCTTCTTGATCTGGAAATAAACCCCACTGTCTGGCTTCCTTTGCACCAATATATAATAGTGTTGTAAGCTCAGAGGGTGTAAAGGCAATCGATAAAAATATTTGGAGGTGATCGTGTCGTTTAGTATCAGGATTTTGTTGTTTGAGAATTTGGTCTATTTTAATATCGCGATTACATATCTGGGAGCCGTGGTCGCCACACCCTTCTTTGTCAAGGTGATATGTTAGAGCTTTACATCGCCGACCATGTAGCGCGTCACCTTTCTCACACACCTTACTTAAACAACTTTCGGCACTAAGCTTCACCGTCTTCTCTTGCCATTCGCCGCGGCCGTCGTTGCCGCCCGTGGGGTCAAACCATGGTACAGTTACCTCCTCGTCACCCACGGCACATTTTTTATGATAATCAGCTGATTTTATTAGCAATTGACTAAAGTTCTTTGAAATCTCTTCTTTTTGTTGTTTTGTTAACTCGCCTGCTGCTACTACCTCCACATCCTCCGCCGGCGGCGAATCCTTCGGTAAAATATCCCCGAGTTTATAGTGGACCATCTTTTTATATCCTCCCTCTCCTCGTACAAAATAAAACACTAAATGGTCAGGGTGGTCCTCATCGGGCGCGGTCCCTTCCACGACCCCAGATTCCCATGGCGCACCCTGTTCGCGTTGCAGCTGGAACACCACATCGCTTCCTTTGGGTAGCCCGGGTACTTTAAAATGTCCTGCGTCTTTTGGTGGGGGGTCTTCTAGTTTGGCTCCTTCCGCTCCGGTTTCGGCAGCCTTGGACTGCGGCGCTGTTTTTGCTTTCTGCGGCGCTGTTTTTGCTTTCTGCGGCGCTGTTTTTGCTTTCTGCGGCGCTGTTTCCGCTTGCTGCTCGGCGGTGTGGAAGCGAACGAGTTTTTTGGGTGACGACGCCCCCTTCGCCGCCGCCATCCTTTTTGGCGGGGCCTCGCCCGAGCTGCGAGGGCGCGGTCCCGCGGCGTGTCTGTCTTCTGGTACGACATCAATCTCTACCAACTCTGACATTATATATATATACGGACAATAAAAGTAATGTTTTAACTTAAAAATAAAAATATAATTTTAGTTATAATGACTGAGTTTGTAGAAAATGCACAAAAACCGCACTTAGGGATTGTTATTGTGGGCCACGTTGATGCCGGTAAATCGACAACAACCGGGCATCTTTTATTTAAATTGGGCGGTTTAAAGCCTCGAGTTTTGGAAAATTTGAAAAAGGAGGCTGCTCAACTTGGAAAGCAAAGTTTTGAATTTGCGTTTTTTATGGATAAGCAAAAAGAAGAAAGAGAGAGAGGCGTCACTATTTCATGTACTACTAAGGAATTCTTTACACCAAATTATCACTATACCATCATTGATGCGCCGGGGCATAAAGATTTTATAAAAAATATGATTTCTGGTGCTTCACAGGCTGATGTGGCACTTCTTATGGTTCCTGCAACAAAGGGAAGTTTTGAAACATCTATCCAAAGATCTAATCACAAGGAGGGTAGAGTTCAAGGACAGACAAGACAGCATGCAAAACTATGTCATCTTTTGGGGATTGAGCAATTAATTGTCGGGATTAATAAGATGGATGGGGCGGATTATAGCGAGGCAAGATACATGGAGATTAAAGAGGAAGTAACAAAAATGTTGAAAGGTATTGGTTGGAGAGTGAAAAAAATTCCCTTTATTCCTATGTCGGGTTTACAAGGTGAAAATTTAGATAAAATATCCGAACATATGCCGTGGTATAAAGGTTTTGAGGTTCCCATTAGAAAGGGCGTCAAGGTCAAGGGTCATACATTAATTGATGCACTAACAAATGTTGCACAAGTTCCACAAAGAAAAGAGAATCTCCCATTTCGAATGCCTGTGTCCGGCATGTTAAAGATTCCGGGGATTGGCGATGTTATTACTGGAAGGGTTGAGCAAGGTGAAATTAAAAAAGGTTCGGTTCTAAAATTTGCACCGAGAAATACAACTGGTAAATGTTTTTCTATTGAAATGCATCATAGACAGGTTGAAAAGGCACAGGCTGGTGATAATATTGGGATTAATGTGAAGGGTTTGGATAAGGGCAATATGCCAAAGCCGGGTGATATTATGTTTATGGAGAATGACCCACATAGTGCCGGCGAAGAACCTAGGCCGGTTGAACAATTTGATGCGATGGTATTTATTCAAGATCATCCTGGTGAATTACACGCTGCAAAGGATGGCGCGAGTAGGGGTGGTTTTACTCCAAATATTCATGTAAGAACGGCACGGGCAGCGTGTCGATTAGTTAAGATTCATTGGAAGAAGGGAAAAAGTACGAATGGTGCGCAGGTTGAAAACCCGCCTTTTTTGAAAGCGGGCGACCAAGCTCTTGTGACTATGGAACCTAAGGTTGAAACGCCGATTTTCTTGGAGACTTATGATAAATGCCCTGGTTTGGGTCGAATAGCTGGGATGGATTCAAATACGTTGATTATGTTGGGGCGAATTCAAGAAGTTAGATATAAAACTTCTGAATAAATTGAGTGGGTGGTGTGCTAGCTGTTACGTTCAAAAAAAAATTGAAAAGTATTTTCGACATTTAGATAAAAATAGAAACACCCAACAAGAAAAAATGAGCCAATTCGTAATTGATGCACTTGAACCATGTCTCACTGCGCCGTTGACGCCTTCCCTTGAAATGGAATCGAGCGATACATGCGATTCGCAGAAGCGGGCCGTGTCCCCGAACGTGCTCGAACAGCTGCTCGAAGCGAAAGTCGAACTCGAAGGACTTCAAAATCGCATCGCGACGCTGGAACGTGAACTAACATATTCTGTGTTGCTCTCATATCGCGAAAATCAAATGATGATTGCCCTTAAGGCTGAAAATCATAAAATGAAGTCTGCGTTGCTCAGTGCAGCTGCTGCCGCCGAAGCTGAAGGTGCGCGGGGGGTGGCAATCTGTTGTCGTCGCGGTCTTTCTAATACGTTTGTGTCGTCGCTGGTCGAGCAATAAAAATCTTTATTAAAAAAAAATCTTTAAGGTCCGTGTGGCCTAATGGACAAGGCGCCAGGTTTCGGCCCTGGAGATTGCAGGTTCGAATCCTGCCATGGATAAAAATGAAAAGGAATCACTTTTTTTTTCATTTTTAAAATTTAAATTGTCAAGGGCGTAATTAAATGGTTTTTCTGTTAGAATATAATGTAAATATATTTACATGATATTATTAATTAGAAACACTAATTTTTATCATTATGAAATAATTGAATCCATAATAGTAAAATATCATGAAATTTTAAATCTAAAAAATATCATTCAGCTTGATATATATTTAAATATAAATCATAATCCTAGTTTTAAAAAATATATTAACAATAAATATCCTAAAATAATATTTGAAGATATTAAAAAATATGATTATTATATAAATTGCACAATTTATGATAAAGATTTTGATAAGTTAGATAATAACAAAGATTCAAGAAGAAAGTATATTTCACATGAAATAACAAATAGGTTAAAAACTAATCCTAATGTATATTTTCTAACACCATTAGCTAAAACCAATTTTATATATACTGATATATTACCTTATTCTAACGAAAAAAAGGTATCAAATATTCCTGTTTATGTAATTCAAGGAAACCTAAACCAAGGCAGAAGATACTTAAACTTATTAAATAAAATTTTAGACGATTCTTATGAATATAAATTTATTATTAAATTAATAGGAAGAGGTAATTTACCAAAAGAATTAATAAAACACAAAAATACAATAGTATTAAAAAATAACTTAAGTTTTATTGATTATCATAAAGAATTTTTAGATGCATATTGCATATTACCTTTAATTTCTAAAAAAACACATCGCCGATATTACTATAAAAAATTAACTTCAACTATTAATTATGCCCGTGGATACAATCTAAAGTGTATAATAGATAATGATTTACAAAAAATTTATAATTTAAACAATGTTGAAATTTATAATAATATAGATGATATTACAAGTTGTTTTATAAAAACATTAAAACAATTTTATAAAAATTATAATACTTAATAAAGTCCGTGTTTTAAATGTTTCAAGGTGTAAAAAAATATGCACTGTGGCAACTAGCCGTTACTTATTGCTGAGATATATGGCGAATTAAAAACCGTATCATCTGGAAAACCGGTAACACTACAAAACACCTAGAAAACCGGTAGCAAATCTGGAAAACCGGTGATAATTTAACTGTACTACTTATTATCCGCCACCCGACCGATTAGCGCCGCGTTCTACGCCGCGTTCTACGCCGCCGACGCGCCCTACCACGCTGTTTGCGCGTTTTTCTGCGCGATTTGCGATGCTTACGCCGCCGCGTTCTGCGGCGACCACCGCGACTGCGGCATTTTTTCAGCTCCCTTTTGAACTCGGCGGCCATTTTCATTAAAGTCTTTGCGGTTTGATTACAATTTCTCATTTTCTTCTCGCACGCATCTATGTCTGCCTTGTGCACCCCGTGGTGGTACCGCCGTGCCTCTTCCTCGCGCTCCATCACACGCACGATGCGGGCGAGGTTGCCGCCGGCCGAGTCTGGGAACTCAAACGGATCATTTTCGCGCCCTCCACGCCGTGTGCCGCGCGCGCCGCCGGGTTTCCTCGCCCACGCCGCTGCGAACGATCGGGTTGGCGCCCTCCGCGCCGCGCGTGCTGTCCACTTCGGCTTCCTGTGCGTATCCGGCACCACTGTTGAAAACAGTGCCCGGTCGATCACGGTGGCCCGTCTAGCTTTCGTTTGATCTTTTTTTTTTTGGGCGGCTTCCTGCGCCCGCCGCGCGCGCTGCCTTTCGCGCCATTGCTTTTCTTGAGCTTTCATAACTTTTTTCATCGTTTCTTTGACCTTTTTTTTTGTTAAATCTGGCATTTATATATATATAAATGAGATTTTTCTCTCTTTAATCGATTATCAATTCCTAAATAGAAATAATAAATGCAGTGTTGACCATGATATATGTATTTTCATTTGGAAATCTAAAATCAATTAAAGAGAGAAAATAAGAGATATCTCTTTTTTCGGTGCCTTTTTTTCAGCATTATAGTTCAGAATACGACAAAAATTTTGATCGCAAAAACAAAAATTTCTCAATAATTTTCTCTTTGCACGTTTTGGTTTTTTCCTGTTTATAAAAATGTTCCGGGTTATAACGAAAAAAACTGCTTTTATTATGCAACAATTCTCTATCCATTTTTGTTATTTTGAGATTTTTTTCTCGTTCTGTCGACGAATGTACCCTGCCAACTAGCCGGCACTCAATACACCATGCCAACTAGCCGTTTAAAAAGTCCCATCTGGAAAACCGGGCCGTCGGCATCGTGACACCCTGTCAACTAGCCGTTACACAATACACCCCTACCAACTAGCCGTTTAAAAAGCCCCATCTGGAAAACCGGTGATAAAATAAATAACAGTTCAATTCGAAAAAAACACTTCAATTTTCTGAAAAAAAAAAAATTGAAATGTTTTTTTCACTTTCTGATAAAGATACACAACAAACACAGAGAAAACCAGAGAAAGCCAGAAAAAAAACTAACTATCTCAAAAACTTTCAAAAAATGACGACTATCGCCCAGAATTACCAGCAGGGAACTAGCAACTGTCTCACCGACGTTGTTCAGGCTCTTGCCACCAAATTTAACTTCGATACTGTCGAGGCACTCCGCTTCATCAATGGAGGCAACACCGTCAACTTCACCCAGAAGAAGGCGGCGAGCCTCAGTGGTGCGGCGCGCAAGCGCAAGGCTGTCAAGGCCAAGCGCACCAAAAAGAGCGCCGCCGAGAAGGAGGCCGCCAAGGCTGCCAAGCTCGCTGCGAAGGAGGAGGCCAAGGCCGCCAAGCTCGTGTCCAAGCTCGTCGACAAGCTCATGGCCCTCGGCGTCGACGCGAATCGCATCGCTGAGTGCGACACCAGCGAGCTCCTCAACAACCTTCTCAACACCGTAAAGGCGGAGAAGAAGGTCGCTGCCAAGCAGCTCAAGCTGCGCCTTAAGCTCATCGAGAAGCTCCAGCAGCTCGACGACGAGACCGACTTTACCAACAAGACGGTGACCGAGCTCCAGAACATTCTCAAAGCCGAGAAGGAGGGAAAAAAGTACGAGGCCGCTCGCGCCAAACTTATTTCCAAGCTCCAGGTTCTTGCCACCAAGAACAGCGTCGAGCTCACCTTCAACGGCAAGCCGAACGAGCAGCTGACCGAGATGCTCAAGGAGCAGCAGGCACTCGCCCGCAAGTCCAAGAAGGCCAAGTCGCCCAAGAAGGCCAAGTCGCCCAAGAAGGCCGAGTCGCCCAAGAAGGAGCCGGCTGCCGCCCCCGTCCAGCAGGACGATGACGACACCAACACTCTTCGCGACGCTCTTGAGAACGAGATTGCAGGCCTCGATCTCGACAGCCAGGAGAGCATCTGCTCTCTCAGCGACAGTGATGATGAGTAAATCTAATTATTCATCATACTAAAATTTTATATACCAACCAAATGTAACAAAAAAAAAACAAAAAAAAACAAAAAAAAAAAACAAAAAAAAACAAAAA
>PBKU01000003.1 GCA_002722175.1 Magnetovibrio sp. | reverse complement strand
GGCGTTGTGTCGAAGCCCGTTATCCCACCCGCGCAAGTGAGCCGCCGTCGACGGGTAATTCAATACCTGTGATAAACGCAGCTTCATCGGATGCGAGGAACAATGCGGCATGCGCCACGTCCCAGCCGGTACCCATTTTGTTTAAAAGCGGCACCTTAGCGTTGCGTTCGGCGGCAATGTCTTCGCGGCTACGTCCTGTGGTCTCGACCCGACGGTCAACCGCCATTGGCGTGTCCATTAATCCTGGCAGGATGGTATTGGCACGTATGCCAGCGTCTGCATTTTGTATCGCAATCTGCCGAGTAAAGCTTGCCATCGCCATCTTTGAGGCGGGATAGAGGACTGTCGGATGCGCGGTCCAGTAAGCCGAGGCGGAAGAAATATTGACGATGGCGCCAGATTTTTGTGCTCGCATAATCGGTAAGGCATGCTTGCAGGCAAGCATGGTGCCGAGAAGGTTGATGTCGAATATGCGCTCAAATGCTTCTGTTGAAACCTGTTCCAGAGGTGCATCTCCGCCTTCGACGCTGACCCCGACATTGTTGTGAAGAATATCGAGGCGACCCCATTTCGAAGCGAAGTCTTTGATCGTGAATTCCAATGCTGCCTCGTCGGTAACGTCAGCCGCTTGAGCCGTGGCGACGCCGCCCTCCTTCAAGATCAAATCTGCAGTTTCCTGAGCTGATTCCAGATGTCGGTCGACGCAACACACTTTTGCCCCCTCTCGTGCGAAAAGAAGCGCTGTCGCACGTCCGTTACCGATGGTGTCACTTGCGCCCGGAGCCTGTCCGCCACCTACGATGATCACTGTTTTTTCTTCGAGCCGCATTTGCCCGCTCTCCTTCGATTGGTCTTTACGAGTATGTGCAACCACCGGCGCTTGGGACAATGCGGCTTGCGAGCTATATTCGTCTCCAGTGTGACACAAATATTTTGACTAGGAGGGAAGCATGCGGATTATCAATCCTGCTTTCGGCCTCGAGGAAGACGGCGATAACCAGAGCCAAGCGGTCGAGCTTTTGACCGATTGGAAGACGGATTCCATTGCCATCATCTCGAATTCGAAGCCGAACGCTCGTGAGTTGCTTGAAGGTGTGAAGGCGCAGATGGGCGTCTATCGCTCGACGGATAATATTGATTATTTCTTTAAAGATAGTGCGGCAAAGCCGGCGCCCGAGGAACTCTACGATGAAGTTGCCGCGAGCTATAAAGGGGCAATTGTCGCCCTGGCCGATTGAGGGTCGTGCTCGTCGTGGAGTTTCCATGACAGTATCGAACTCGAAAAACGCGGCGTTGAAACCTACATCGTCATTACTGAAACCTTCTTGCCTTTGGTTCGGGCGCAGGCCAAGGCCCGCAAGGCGGACCCGAAGCTGCTGATCGTCAAGCACCCGGTGGGCGGATTGAACGAAGAAGAGCTCGCCGAGCGGATCGGCATCGCGTCTTCGGAATTGAAGGATGCGGTCGGCGCGTAATTTCGTTCTAAAGCAGAAGGCGCAGCCGCAAGGAAGAGAAATGACAGACCTTACCGAGAGTGAGGTGATCGAGGTCGGCGACCTCGACGCCGAACAATGGAATGATTTTGCCGAAAAGCAGGGCTGGAGCGACGGCATGCCACTCATGGTGCCAACTGAGGAAAAGGTAGTGGCCTTCGTCGACACCTGCCGGGGTGATAACGAGCCNTTCGATCCGATGCCACCCCGTCGGGTCGTTCCTACCCTGCAAAGTATTGCCGCGAATGCAGTGATGGCGGGTTGTAAGCCTGAGTATTTTCCTGTTGTGGTCTCGACGGTTCGGGCATTGCTCACCCCGGATTACAACCTCCATGGCGCCTTAGCGACAACCCATCCATGTGCGCCCGGTATCATCCTGAATGGGCCTACCCGCCTGGCGCTCGACATCAATTGTGGTAGTAACTGCTTCGGTCAGGGGCACCGGGCCAACGCCACGATCGGACGTGCTGTACAATTAACATTGCTTAACATTGGCGGTGCCAAGCCGGGTGTGATGGACCGAGCTACGCAGGGGTCTCCTGCGAAGTACTCATTTTGCTTTGCTGAAAATGAGGAAGAGAGCCCGTGGGAGCCGTATCATGTGCGCCGTGGTTTCGACGCCACCGATAGCGTGGTGACAGTGTTGCCTTGCGAGCCGCCACATAACGTNAACGACCATGCAAGTACGTCCGGCGAAGGAATTCTTACGACAATTGCTGGTACGGTTTCTCAGCCGGGATCGAACCTGATCTATGGAACCGCTCCCTTTACGGTCGCGTTTGGTCCGGAGCATGCTCAGACTGTCTATCGCGACGGTTTCACAATTGAGGATATTCAGCAAAAATTATTTGAGGATTCAGCCGTCGCTGTGGACCGCGTTTCGCAAGAGAATAGAGCGAACTACGAGGAGGATCGTGAGCAGGAGCCGGTGAATGGTAAATACTACCTGACCCGGTCGCCGGAGGATATTCAGGTTTTGGTGGCGGGTGGTCCTGGAAAGCATTCAGCAATAATTCCGACATTCGGCTTCACTGAGGTTATTTCCTTGAGGATTGCCAATGTCTAATGCTCTCGATACCGAGATTGTCGAAATCGGGCAGCTCGATTTTGAGGCGTGGAACGATTACGCNTTGGAACGGGGTTGGGGTGACGGTCTGCCGCTCTACGTGCCAAGCGAGGAGAAGGTTGCCATGCTGGTAGAGACCTGCCGTGGCGATAATCGGCCATTCGACCCTATGTCCCCGCGTCGCGTTCTNCCAACCTTACAGAACATTGCTGCCAATGCAGTTATGGCTGGATGTAAACCAGAATACTTCCCGGCCGTGGTTGCTGCAGTCCGTGCGGTGCTGGTGCCGGGCTACAACCTTCACGGCACATTAGCGACCACGCATCCCTGCGGTCCGGGATTGATTTTGAGTGGACCGGTCCGNGGNGTTATCGGCATTAACTGCGGNGGCAACTGCTTCGGGCAAGGCAATCGCGCCAATGCCGCGATTGGTAGGGCTCTTCAACTCACNATGCTCAATGTTGGTGGCGGGAGGCCCGGCGAAATGGACCGCTCAACGCAAGGTTCACCCGCAAAATATAGNTTTTGCTTTGGTGAGAACGAAGAAGAAAGCCCCTGGGAACCCTATCACGTGCGGCGCGGCTTTTCNGCGGAGGACAGCGTCGTGACTGTAACGGCGTCAGAACCGCCGCACAANATCAACGATCATGCGAGCACCACGGGGGAGGGCATTTTGACCACCGTCGCCGGAACAATCTCGGAGACCGGTACTAATCTGATGACGGGAAAGGGGCATTTCACGGTGGCATTCGGGCCCGAACACGCGCAGACGATTTACCGCGACGGCTTTTCAATAGAGGACATCCAGCAGAAACTTCACGAGGCCTCTGCTGTGCCGGTGGAACGCGTATCGTCCGAGCAGCGCCATAACTATGAGACNGAGCGGGACCAGCATCCTGTGCGCGGTCGCTACTACCTCACGCCCTCGCCGGGCGATATACACGTCCTAGTCGCGGGCGGGCCCGGCAAGCATTCCGCTTTCATCCCGACCTTTGGTTCGACCGATATTAGTTCAGTGAAAATTTAGTTATGAATGAAGGCCTGCCGCTTCTTCCTGAGGACTTGCCGTGGGAGGCGGCGCAGGCAGAGTTGGAAGCCCTAAACCTCGGGGACGGATTGCCGTTGGTGCCGCCGACATTGGCGCGTTACGAGGCGATGGTAGCTGGACGGGGTTCACCCGGACAGTCCTTCGGTCATCTTATGCCGCTGATGGGCGAACTGACATTGGAGGCAGCAGCCTATAACTGTATTCTAGCGGGCTGCCGGGCGGAAGAGCTGCCAATCGTCTTGAGTGCAGCCGAAGCATGTACGGAGGATGCCTTCAATCTGCTAGGCATTCTAAGCACGACGGGGACGCCAACTGTTGCTATCTGTGTCCACGGCCCCGCCGTGGTCGAGCTCGGCATGAATTCGGAGAGCAATGTGTTGGGGCCCGGCAACCGGGCCAATGCCTGCATCGGCCGGGCGGTTAGCCTGATCATGCGGAACATCGCCGGCGCTAAGCCGGGCGTCGCCGATATGGCGACGATGGGCCAACCCGGTAAATACACCTTCTGTTTTGCTGAACGATTGCATTCGGGCTTTCCAAGCTTGGCGGAACGGCGTGGGTTTGACGTGTCGGAAAGTTGCGTCACTGTACTCGGCGTCTCCGGCACAGACGAGGTGCTCCCGCGCTCCGGTGGAGCTTCACCGGAATCTGTCCTGCAACCGATAGCCGCAGCAATGAATAATGCGATCGATGTCACCAGCCTGACGCGGAAGCCTGATCGCAACGAGCAAGTGGTCCTGTTACCCCCTGAAATGGCGGACATTCTGGAGACCCACGGCTGGGATTTAGCACGGGTGCAGGAGTATTTATTCTGTTCCCGGAGACCCTATGCTTATGATGGCGAAAATGATTTTGATGACCGACCTTTAGCACCTGCACCAGAGGATATACATCCCATCGTCACTGGCGGTGTTGGCATCAAGATGACCCACCTGCCGCTTTGGTCCGGTGGAACTCGAACGGTGACACGGGCGGTTAGGTCTTTATAGGGTTTCTGCGCGAAGACCTGCCCCAGTCAGTTAGGCAGCAGCCAGTAGTATTTGGCATCGACGAACGCCGCGCGTTCTAGGGTTTGCACAGTATTCAGGGCCGCTGGGTACTTCGTGCGGGCTATTCAGCGGCGGTTTCCATATGACGGTTCTTCCAGCTTTTGTCATGATTTACGAAGGTCTCGGGCTCGACAAATTCATGACGAACGGTCCGGCCCTGGAAAATCCAGCGTAGATAACCCACGCGTCGAATACATCCATCGTTCCTGGTGCTCGGCGTTATAAATGCCGTAGTCGGACACCAAACGAGATCGATCCCTTCAAAACTCATAATGCGATAGCGGTGTAAGTGGCCCGAAGCGACCAGTCGAACTCGATGTGCCCGCAATATGTCGAGCAGCCGCCATCGCGGTTCGGGGGGCATGCTCCAGCGGCTTGCGGGTTCCTCCGGATGATTTGCAAATAGTGGGCGATGCGTGAATACCGCGATCTCTCGACCGTCCGCCAAGCTGCAGGCTTGTTCCAGAAATGACCACTGCTCTGCTTCTTCCGGCAGAGTACTGCCGAGTAATTCGCCGTCAATGCCGATGAGCCGCCAATCTTCAATGTCTTGAATGAAGCGGTCATCGCCAAAACACTGTTTCCAGTGGGCGAGCCGCTCACTTGATATCTGTTTACGTTTGCTGTCATGGGCGCCGATGTCGTGGTTTCCCGGTATNGCGAGCCAGGGTGCACCGAGCGCGTCGGCTGCCTCACGCGCGTAAGGGAGTTCAACTTTGTCGAGTGGGCCGNTGAACGAAAAATCACCGCTGTGAATTACGAGATCGGGCGGAGCTGATCTTATAAGGCGATCAAACGACCGCCAATTGTCGATGAAATAACGGTGCGTGGGACTTATATGACTGTCCGAAACTTGCACGACGACATGCACCATCCATGCCCGACCTTTCATTTTTTGCGNTGCGCCCATTGCCTAGATCGAATGGGTCAGCGCAGGAAAAACCCAACTTATCGCTTAAAATTAAATATGGTAACGTCCGTACGTCCAGACGACCAGAGGAAGCTGAATGGCCGCTNGGTCTGGGCGTTGAGGCTNTCTTCTTCCGAGACAAGCATTACCGATTTCATGGAACGTGACGTGTTGAGGACTAGTTTTCGTAACAAGTTAATTTAACAACGGTTTATGGGTTTTTAATGACACAGCCTCTTCTTTTTACCCCGATAGCCATTCGCGAAATTACCCTCAAGAACCGGGTGGTCGTGGCGCCGATGCATCAGTACGCCGCAGAGAAGGGATTTCCAACGGACTGGCATCTAATGAATATCGGGCGTTTCGCGGCGGGGGGAGCGGGTCTGGTATTTGTTGAATCGACCAAGGTAGACCGTCGAGGTTGTGGAACTGTTGGAGACACCGGACTTTGGAACGATACATTCATACCTCACTTCAAACGCCTCGCCGACTTCATCCGATCCCATAATTCTGTGCCGGCTATCCAACTCGGGCACTCGGGGCGAAAGGCACGCCGGTTCCGGCCNTGGGAGGGCGGNGCTCCTTTGATAGAACCGCCCNAAGGCTGCGACGACTGGGAAGCTTGGGAATTGGTTGCNCCGAGTNCNCTGCCTGGCNGCGAGAGCGACCCAGAACCAAGATCTCTCAGCAATGCGGAAGTAAAGGACCTGGTGGGGATGTGGGGCGAGGCCGCGAGACGTGCGGCCGCGGCCGGCTTCGACGTTCTGGAGATCCATGCGGCGCACGGCTACCTAATTCACCAGTTCCTTTCCCCTTACGCCAACGTGCGTAACGACGAATACGGTGGGTCCGAAGAAAATCGTATGCGTTTCGCCACGGAAGTGGTCGAAGCAGTCCGCGAGCACTGGCCGAATGGCAAGCCGCTCTTCATGCGGCTATCGGTCGAGGATAATGCCGGCTGGGGTCCAGAAGAAAGCGTTCGATTGGCAAAGCAAGTGGGCCCGATTGGGGTCGACGTAATCGATTGCAGNTCGGGCGGTATGATGGGTAGTCCCGTTGTCGGGAATGATATGCGGCCTGGGTACAATTATCAGGTGCCTTATGCAGAGAAGTTGAAGCGTGAAAGCGATGCCATGAGTATGGCGGTCGGNATGATCGTCCATGCTGATCAGGCCGAGGCNATTCTACAGAACGGTCAGGCCGATCTNGTCGCTTTAGCGCGGGAAATTCTCTACAATCCGAATTGGCCCATGGATGCGGCGCGAAAACTTGGCGTCGAGTGCGACTTCGAAAGCGTGCCACCACAGCAATCTTACTGGCTCGCGAAGCGGGCACAATCGATTGCGGACATGGTTCCATCGACCTATCAAGTTGGCATTGATGGCAAGGCATAGAGGAGCCCTTGGCAATTGGGTTTGGGTCATTTGCCTTAAAATGTACCCGGTCAGGCTTTGTTCGACGGAAGGAAGATCAACCGGACACTTTTTGGTTGGTCCCGAACACGGGCTAACTCTGACCGTGCCCGTCTAAACGTCGACAGGCTGCAGCTCGGTGGGCGGCGCCATGCCGAGCGCTGACTTATAGACATCCAGCAGGGCTTCCTGCTCCTGGCGATCGTCCAATTCTATCTTCCTCAGACGCACAATCTGGCGCATTATTTTCGGGTCGAACCCTGTCGCCTTTTCCTCTTCCAGACGCTCGACCGCTCGATAAACGACCGCAACCGGTCGCCAGAAACGCCGCCGACTTNCGACATGTTCAGTTCTCCCCGAAGGCTTGGCGAAAGGATAAGCGGCGCAATCTACGCCCGACCTCCGAGCGCCCCAAGTAGAGACACCGCGAACGCGCTTTCTTTTCGGCACTGTTTGCAAACGCCATCAAACGATCATATCTAAATTTGTCGAACTTCGATAAGGTGGACCCGAATTGACGACCGTCGCTACTGCCGCCATTTTGCAAGCATTGCCGGACCCAGTGCTTTTGATCGACGGCAAGAAGACAATTGTTAGCGCCAATGACGCGGCGAAAAATCTTCTGGGCGCACAGATAGAGGGCCGCTCCCTGGTATTGGCATTGCGGCAACCGGAAGTTCTCGATGCGGTAAACGATGTGCTGGGCGGTGAGGATCATCGGAGTGCCCACATTTCGCTTATGACGTCGGTCCGCCGCAGTTTCGACATCCAGGTGACAACACTTGAGGCCGCGGCGCAAAGCAACGCCAGGGCCGTTCTGATCATGCACGACATTACGGCCGCGCGGAACGCCGAGCAGATGCGCGCCGACTTCGTAACCAATGTCAGTCATGAACTGCGTTCGCCATTGTCTTCATTGGTCGGATTTATCGAAACACTTCGGGGTCCCGCGCGGGACGACGAGAGCGCGCGCGACCGCTTCCTCGATCTTATGGACAGCGAATCAAAGCGAATGGCGCGACTGATCGACGACCTTTTGTCGCTTTCGCGTGTCGAGGCGAACGAGCATATCCTGCCGGATGGACAAGTGGAATTGCGCGCGCTGCTGGCCGATGTGACCGACGCCTTGTCGATGAGAGCGAATGGCCGATCCCTCACCATATCATTCGCCCGCGACGGCGCCTCGGTTTTTGCGCCTGGAGACTGGGACGAATTGACGGAAGTCTTTCACAACCTGATCGACAATGCGGTCAAGTATTGCCCGGAGCACACCAAAGTCAGGGTCGAGATCGACGAGATCGAGCGCATTCCGGAAATCGGTCTGCCTGGCGTGGTCATAGCCATTGCCAACGAAGGAGACGGCATTCCGGCCGAACACCTGCCGCGTCTGACGGAACGCTTCTATCGTGTTGATAAGGGGCGTTCGCGTACGATGGGCGGCACTGGTCTCGGGCTCGCCATCGTCAAGCATATCGTCAACCGCCATCGCGGCCAATTAACGGTGGACAGCGCGCTCGGACAGGGGACGGTTTTCAAAGTTTTTCTGCCAAGCGTGCGGGACGTGGCAGAATCGGACGATTTGTCACAATACTGAAACATTACTGTAATAAAAATGAATCGCCTGCTGCATAGATTCGCGGCGCCTCGCGGAGATGCCGCGCGGTTTTTATCTCTTTATCAGGCAGGAGAATTTGATGATTAAGAGAACTTTCGGCCTCGCAGCCCTCGCCGCTGTAACCTTCGCTGGTGCGGCCGAGGCTCGCGACCAGATCAATATCGTCGGTTCATCGACAGTGTATCCCTTTGCGACGGTCGTCGCCGAGCAGTTCGGCAAGACCAGCGGTTTCAAGACTCCGAAGATCGAATCGACCGGTTCCGGGGGCGGCCTCAAGCTGTTCTGCGCTGGTGTCGGCGTCGAACACCCGGACGTCACCAATGCTTCGCGCCGCATCAAGGCGTCCGAAGTGAAGAAATGCGCCAAGAATGGCGTTACGGCAGTAGTGGAGATCAAGATCGGCTATGACTGCATTGTCTTCGCGAACTCCAAGAAATCGCCGCAGATACAGTTGACGCTGAAGCAGATGTTCCTGGCCCTCGCCAAGCAGGTCCCGGAAGGAAACCAGGACGGCGGCAAGCTGATCGCCAATCCGAACAAGACCTGGAGTGACGTCGATCCGTCGCTGCCGAACACGAAGATCGAAGTCTTGGGTCCGCCGCCGACTTCCGGCACCCGCGACGCCTTTAACGAACTCGCGATAGAGGGTGGCTGCAAGACGTTCCCGACGCTTAAGGCGATGAAGAAGAAGGACAAGAAGACATATAAGGCGCTCTGCCGCGGCATCCGTGAGGACGGCGCGTATATTGAGGCCGGTGAGAATGACAACCTGATAGTGCAAAAGCTCGAAGCCAATCCGAATGCGTACGGCGTCTTCGGCTACAGCTTCCTTGATCAGAACGCTGACAAAATTCAGGGCGGCCTGATCAACGGCGTGGCTCCGGAATTCGAGAACATCGCCGCTCAGAAGTATCCGGTCTCCCGGGCACTGTACTTCTATGTGAAAAAGGCACATGTCGGCACGATCCCCGGCATAAAGGAGTACGTCGCTGAGTTCACGAGCGAAAAAACTTGGGGCGAAGAAGGGTATCTCGGCGATCGTGGCCTAATCCCAATGCCCAATGCAGAGCGCAACAAATTCCGCACAGACGGAACGGTGCTCAACAACTTGTCGATGTAAGAACAAAGATGAGGCGGCCAGTCGAGACCGGCCGCCTCAATTTTCAAAAAAAGAAACAAACGCAGAATTTGGCAATTCCACTTAAATGCAAACCTACATCGTCTTCATCGCATTACTGATCCTGACCTACTTGGGATTCAAGATGGGCANGGCCCGCGCGGTCACTGCAAGCGGAGGACGGTTGAGCGTCTTGCATTCCTTGCCGGCTTATCACGGACTTTATGTCGCTATCTGGTGCGGCATTCCTTCGTTCCTGCTTGTTGCGCTTTGGCTCGTTCTGGAGCCATCAATTGTCACCGGCCTCGTCGTCTCCGACCTGCCACAGAACATGCAAAACCTCTCTGAGGCGCGCCTGAATCTGCTGCTGAATGACATTCGCAACATCGCCACTGGTAATATTGCCAGCGGTGAGCCGGAACCCGCGATTATCGCCGCGGCGGAACATTATAATAGCCTTCTAGCGACGAGCACCGCTGCCAAATTCGTCCTCGCGTTGTGCGTCGNCATCGCGGGCATTGTCCTGGGACGCCGCTATCTTGAGCCGAATTTTCGGGCACGTAACATTGTTGAACGCGCCGCAATGATCTTTTTGATCATCGCGTCGACAATCGCCATATTGACGACGGTCGGCATTGTTCTGTCGCTCCTGTTCGAAGNCTTTCGTTTCTTTGAAAAGGTGTCTCCAATTGAGTTTCTGTTCGGTCTCAAATGGAGCCCGCAAATTGCCTTGCGTGAGGACCAGGTTGCCTCGGAAGGCTCGTTTGGTGCCATTCCGATCTTTGCCGGCACGGCACTCATCAGCCTCATCGCAATGGTTGTGGCTGTGCCGATCGGCCTACTGACCGCCATCTATCTCGCCGAGTACGCGCACGCGCGCTTTCGTGCTGTCGCAAAGCCGCTGCTCGAGATTCTCGCGGGCATTCCCACCGTAGTTTACGGGTTCTTTGCCGCTCTCACCGTTGCGCCGTTCATTCGCGATAGCGGCGGTCTACTGGGCCTGTCGATCTCTTCCGAGAGTGCCCTGGCCGCCGGCGTGGTGATGGGAATCATGATCATCCCGTTCATCTCGTCACTCTCCGATGACGTGATCACCGCAGTTCCGCAAGCAATGCGGGAAGGCTCCTACGGTCTGGGCGCCACCCAATCCGAGACCATTATTCGCGTCATTCTTCCTGCTGCACTTCCGGGCATTGTTGGCAGCATTCTGCTGGCGGTCTCCCGTGCGATCGGCGAGACCATGATTGTGGTCATGGCCGCCGGCCTCTCCGCCAATCTGACAGCCAATCCGTTTGAAGCCGTCACAACCGTTACTGTTCAGATCGTCACCTTGTTGGTTGGCGATCAAGAGTTCGACAGCGCCAAGACTTTGGCAGCTTTCGCGCTCGGCCTGACCCTGTTCGTCGTAACGCTCCTACTCAACATCGTCGCTCTGCGCGTGGTCCAAAAGTATCGAGAAAAATATGACTGATTTCACACCTTCAGGACCGGCAAAGAGTGAGAATTCGGCCGCCGAGATCGTCCGTTGCAGCCTCAAGCGACGGTATTCTGCGGAACGCCGTTTTAAGCTGTACGGACTGGCAGCTGTCTGCCTGGCGCTTGCTTTCCTTGCAATAATGCTCGGTAGCATTCTGGCAAATGGATACTCTGCTTTTGCGCAGACAAAAATCCGTCTCGACGTGTTCCTCGACGAGAGGGTCATCGACCCCAAGGGAACGCGTCAGGAAAAAACGCTGCGCCAGGCTGACTACGGCGGGATCATCAAATCCAGCCTCCGCAAAACGTTTCCCAAAGTGCGCAAGCGTCGGGACAAGAAAGCGTTGTATGGCCTGATCAGCGGCGGAGCCGGGTTCGAGCTCTATCGGATGATCCGCGAAGACCCATCGCTTATTGGTCAGAAGAGGCAGATTTGGCTAACGGCCGCCTCCGATATCGACATTCTCAATAAGGGAGGCGTAGACCGTTCACTCTCTCAATCCGAGCGCCGAGTTAACGACAAAGAGATTGCCTGGTTCGAGATGCTCCAGGCGGCCGGTGCTGTCGAAAAAGTATTCAACACCCGTTTATTCACCGCGGGAGACAGCCGAGACCCCGAGCAGGCGGGTGTACTTGGTGCGGTTGTCGGCTCGACACTGACCCTCATCATTACATTGCTTCTATCTTTTCCTTTCGGCGTTATGGCGGCTGTTTACCTAGAAGAATTCGCGCCAAAGAACCGATGGACCGATTTGATTGAGGTTAACATCAACAACCTCGCGGCTGTCCCGTCGATCGTGTTCGGCTTACTCGGTCTCGCGGTCTTCTTAAACTTTTTTGGTTTTCCGCGGTCGGCTCCGTTGGTCGGAGGTCTAGTGCTTGCGCTGATGACTTTGCCAACGATCATTATAGCGTCCCGCGCGGCCCTCAAATCGGTTCCTCCGTCGATACGCGAGGCCGCGCTCGGTGTCGGTGCCAGCAAGCTACAGACAGTAACCGATCACGTCGTACCGCTCGCGATGCCCGGAATGCTGACAGGCACAATTATCGGCATGGCGCGCGCCCTCGGCGAAAGCGCTCCGTTGCTGATGATCGGCATGGTCGCGTTCATCGTCGATATTCCGCAAGGACCGACCGACCCGGCAACCGTATTGCCGGTGCAGGTCTACCTCTGGGCTGACAGCCCGGAGCGCGCATTCGTTGAACGAACGTCGGCCGCGATTATCGTGCTTTTGGTTTTTCTCATTTGCATGAACCTCGCCGCGCAGATCCTGCGGCAAAAGTTTGAAAGGCGTTGGTAATGTCGGAACCGGCTCAAAAACTTGCATCAGACGATAAGTCCGACGGTTCCGCCGCGGCCCTTCCGGACCCAAAGATTTCGGCACGCAATGTCGATGTCTTTTATGGAGATAAGCAGGCGTTGTTCGGAGTTGATCTCGACATCAGAAGCCGGATGGTAACATCGCTGATTGGTCCGTCAGGATGCGGAAAGTCGACGTTCCTGCGCTGTATGAACCGCATGAACGATGTCATCGACGGGTGTCGGGTCTCCGGCGACATTTCTCTGGACGGTGAGGATATCTACGGAAGAAACATGGACGTCGTGCAATTAAGGGCACTCGTCGGCATGGTTTTTCAGAAGCCTAACCCCTTCCCAAAATCCATCTACGATAACGTCGCCTACGGCCCGCGTATCCACGGGCTTGCGGCGACCCCGGAAGAATTCGACGAAACCGTTGAGCGCAGCCTCACGAGAGCCGGCCTCTGGAACGAAGCAAAGGATCGCCTAAACGAGCCCGGCACAAGCCTCTCCGGTGGCCAGCAGCAGCGCCTTTGTATCGCGCGTGCAATCGCAGTGAGCCCGGAGGTCATTCTGATGGACGAACCCTGTTCCGCACTCGACCCCATCGCGACAGCGCGGATTGAGGAACTGATGGACGAGCTTCGTCAGAATTTCACGATCGTGATCGTCACCCACTCGATGCAGCAGGCGGCCCGCGTGTCGCAACGCACCGCATTCTTCCATCTCGGAAATCTCGTCGAGGTCGGGGACACAGAACAGATATTCACTAACCCGCAGGAACAACGGACTCAAGACTATATCACCGGCCGGTTTGGCTAACGGAAGGCGTTTAGCATTATGAGCAGCGATCACAGAGAACATATCGTTTCGTCGTTCGACGCGGATTTAGGCCGCCTCGACAACATGATCGCCGAAATGGGTGGTCTGGCAGAATCTCAACTGGCAGGCAGCATTGAGGCGCTCCGAAAACGTGACATCGCAGCGGCCGAGAAGATTATCCCGGCCGACAAACAGATCGATGACCTTGAGGACGAGATCTATGAGTTTACGGTGAAGCTGATCGCGCTTCGGCAGCCGATGGCGGAGGATCTGCGGATTGTCATCTCCGCCATTAAGGTTTCCAGCGTGCTGGAGCGCATCGGCGATTATGCGAAGAACATTTCGAAACGCACCATCGTCCTGGAGAAAAGCCCGGTCATGGGCAGCGCGGTGAACACCGTCTCGCGCATGGGCAACCTCGTCCAGGGCATGATCAAGAACGCCCTCGACGCCTATATCGCGCGGGATGCCGATATGGCGAACGACGTGCGTGACTGCGACCGCGAGGTCGATCTCTTGCATACCAGCCTGTTCCGCGAGCTTCTGACCTACATGATGGAAGAT
Source organism: Magnetovibrio sp. (assembly GCA_002722175.1). Lineage (GTDB taxonomy): Bacteria > Pseudomonadota > Alphaproteobacteria > Rhodospirillales > Casp-alpha2. The sequence goes on along the minus strand of PBKU01000003.1, from coordinate 158 downwards.
CCGCGGCACATCACACCGTGTGCGCATTTGCTGTTCGTCGCCAAGAACATTGAACGAATAGGCGACCACGCAACCGGGATCGCGGAGCAGGTGTATTTCATGGTTCACGGTGAGATGCCGCATGATGACCGGCCGAAGGGTGATAGTTCGAGCACGAC
>PBKU01000002.1 GCA_002722175.1 Magnetovibrio sp. | reverse complement strand
TTTTTAAACTTTGAATGCCCCGCCATCGTCCAATCTACTTATCCAAACCTATTTTCTAGCATTTGTCATTGAGAATAGTCTTTATCACAAGCAGTCATAGCAATCATACAAAATACTATTAAATAAAGACTAATATTGCCATTATTAATTAATTACAATCTGATAAACTATGGAACTAATAAACAATGTCAGAAAAAGTAAAGTAAAGTAAAGGACAACTATTTGCAGACTGTCTATGGCTCTGGGTACGCTAGATTTAACTGACCATCTATGCGAACTGCTTGAATTCTCTTCGCAAGCCCAGAAACATCATCTATTTGAATAAAAGCTCCACAAAGAGTCCCGATGCCAGTAGCGGGAGTTAAGCGACCCGAAGGAATTTTAGTAATAAAGCGGGAAGAAGCGACTTCTTTTTCCATGCCAATGATAGAATTATAATCCCCAGTCATGCCGAGATCAGTAACAAAGGCCGTGCCTCCGGGCAATATTCGGTGGTCTGCCGTTGGAACATGGGTATGAGTACCAAATATCGCTGACGCTTGACCATCAAAAATTTCACCAAATGCCTGTTTCTCACTGGAAGCCTCCCCATGCACATCGATTACTATGGCATCAACTGAAGTTCCCAGTTTATAGCTCTTCAAAACTCTTTCTAGCACAGCAAATGGATCGTCAAGAGGATCCATAAACAAACGGCCCATCACCTGAACCACTAAAATCCGCCTATTGTCTACCGTTTCAAATACTCCAAATCCAGAACCCGGGGTTCCGGCCGGATAGTTGAGAGGTCGGATCAAGCTAGGGTCCTCATCAATATATTCTACAATCTCGCGTTGGTCCCAGACATGGTTGCCTGTAGTAATAACATTGACTCCAGCCTCGTAAAATATCTTGCAAATCTTTGGTGTAATTCCGAAACCATGTGCAGCATTCTCGCCATTAACAATTATAAAATCCAAAGATAGTTTTATCTTCAATTCAGACAAATGTTTGAGTAATACATCGCGCCCTGACCTACCAACGACATCCCCTATGGCCAGAATATTCATTACGAAGGCTCGTTAGAGAAGCGTCGCACCTGGGCTTCTGTGACAATAAAGTCAAGACGCTCATCATGCTCATTAACGGGGATTTTATCCACACATTGGGATTCAAAAGCAACACCAACCGATACAATCTTTGGCCTCTTGACCCTCAGCATATGCAAGGTTCTATCATAAAATCCACCGCCATATCCAAGCCGGAATCCAGTGTTGTCAAATGCCAAAACAGGAATCAAAAGAACGGAAGGGACTCTTTCTTCTGAATCGGGACCAGGAGCACTAGTCCCATATCCACCATCAAAAAGTTTAGTACCAGGGGTCCACTCACGAAACAATAAAGGGGCTGCCGGCCCCTGGATGACGGGAAGAAGAATTAAATGTCCTCTTTCAACAAGACTAAACATTATTGGCCGTACGTCGATTTCATCAGCAATTGGCCAATATGCTGATATGGATGTTTTTTTGCCAGTTAACCCCAGAACGGGTGCAAGCTGCTGGATCGAGGCAACCAGTTCCTCTTTACATTTTAACCTCTCATCATTTGTAACTTTTGCTCGTATTTTTTTAGCTATTTTCCGAAACTCAGCTTTTTGCTTATTATTATTCATAATCTAATCATTTACCTGAATGAATTTACGGGTGGAACGTGCCGCAAAAGCCGTTAGCTCTAAGATTCCACTGTGGCCTGCTTAAGCAGGTGGGCGCCGTAAATACCAAGTCCACGGACTCAGCAGGGACAGCTCCCAATGGATAGAGTTAGGCCCCAGGGCATCTTTGCCTATACAAACCTCGCAGCTACGCTCCGGAATAGAAACTACGCTGCTTCTACCGTTTCAGCAATACGTTCTATGCGCTTTGCCAACACATCTAGGGAAAGACTGATTGCTTCTTGCTGGTCAGCAAATTTAGCCGCTCCTTCATCTGCTGATTTAATTGTTTCTAGCTCAGTGTAGGCATCAGATAGTTCATCTGATAGAAGCAAGGCAACCATCACCAATAAACGGTCGTCTCTGATGTTGCCAACAGCTGCTTTCAGCTCCTGACATCTATGATCCACATAATTTGCCAGTCTCGCAAGATGCGTTTCCTGGCCATTGTCACAGGCGATATTATAGTCCTGTTTATTTACTGTTACCGTTACTTGTGACAAGATTCCCTCCAGATTAGTCTCGAATTACAGTTTCAATTCTTTGTATTACTTTATCTAAACGCTCACTTGTGGTTTTGATTTGTAATTTCAAAGCGTTGTTCTCACTCTCTAAACCAGGTAGATTTGTTTCAGACTTTGATGTTTCTGACGCTGAAAGCTGTTTTTTTGAAACTGCCAACTCCAATCGCTCAATTGCAGCACCAAGACGTTCGGTTGCTGCATTAACAAGACCTGCCTTTTTTAACTGAATGTTACTCAACAATATCTCCGCCGCACAAAAAAAAGAACGTCTAGCTTCGAAACTCTAACAATACGAGTTTAAGCTAATAAAGGTCAACCTATCTATCAGCCGAATCTGATAAATCTTTAAGAATAAAAAAGAATCGCATTTTCCTCAGGAAAAATATATAAATCAAAACATATAACCCTAGGTAAAGCTAACTCAAAAAAATTTTTGACAGACTCTGCTTGACAAACTATTCAAAGTGGCAATGCGTATCAAAGAATATAGTTTTTTCTATTTTAATCTTGGTATAAGAATTTGGATTAACCAGATATAAGGACGAAGTATCTATGGCAATCAAGCTAGCCATTAATGGATTTGGGCGAATCGGAAGAAATGTGTTAAGGGCTATTTCAGAAGCAAAGCGTTCAGATGTTGAGGTTGTTGCAATTAATGACCTTGGGTCTGTCGATATAAATGCACATTTAATGCGTTTTGACTCTGTGCATGGAAAATTTTCTGGGGACATACAGGTAGATGGTGATTCGATAAATATCGGAACTGGCCCTATACAAATCTTTAATGAGCGTGATCCCTCTAACCTTCCTTGGAAAGAGCTCTCAATAGATGTTGCATTGGAATGCACCGGGATCTTCACAAAACGGGCTGACGCGAAAAAACATATGGATGNTGGAGCAAAAAAGGTGCTTATATCTGCTCCGGGAACAGATAGTGACAAGACAATTGTTTTTGGCGTAAATGNCTGCATGTTAACCGCCAACGATAAGATCGTATCAAATGCTTCATGTACAACTAATTGTTTGGCGCCAGTAGTAAGCGTTTTAAATAAAACTATTGGTCTTGAAAAAGGTTTCATGACAACAGTGCATTCATATACCCAAGACCAAAACCCACTTGACTCGATTCATGGAGACAAACGTCGTGCTCGGGCTTGCAGTTTATCCATGATCCCTACTTCTACCGGTGCAGCGAGAGCTATTGGGTTAGTGTTACCAGAACTTGAGGGACGGTTGGATGGAACAGCGATACGAGTTCCCACTCCAAACGTATCAATGATTGATCTAACATTTACCGCCAACCGCGATACAACCAAAGAAGAAATTAATGCCGCCATCAAAGATGCGGCTAATGGGCCGCTTAAAGGTGTACTTGAGTATATTGATGAGGATCTAGTTTCAATTGACTTTAACCATAACCCGGCAAGTTCAAGTTTTGATTCTACGCAAACTATAGTCGTAGGTGGAAATTTTGTCCGAGTTCTTTCTTGGTATGACAACGAATGGGGATTTTCCAACCGAATGCCAGATACTGCGGTAGCGATGACCAAGGCCTTATAAAACCCGCAATCGTTATTCACAATTTAGCCCACGCTGAGGAAGCGCTTGCTGGAGCTTTAGCTGCAAAACGTCAAATTTTGCTCTTTAGCCCTAAAGATGCGGCTTCAGTTTTAGGTTATGAGATATTTATTGGTATAATTGAAGAAGCTACAAAAATATATCCAGATTCAAAATTTTGTACTGTTTTTGATTGTGGAGATAAAATTGGCATCGCGTTAGCTGTAATCAGAGCAGGAGCAAAGCGTATTTCGTTTAAAGGCAACAAGCAAATTCTTGCCAAGCTTTTTAGTATTTCAAGTGGGTATGGTGTAAATATAATAGAATGGCCTGCAACTTATCTTGATTTAAATAATGCGAAAAACCCCAAAATTGCTATTCAAGCTTATTTGAATGATGTAATTTATGAAAACGCATAATAACTTAATAGTGCGGCAAAAAGAGTGCCATCTTTATCTAATAACACCTCCTAATCTGCACCTTGAGACCTTTAGGCTATCGTTAGAAACAATTCTCGCAGCCGATAAAGCGGGATTAATCAGAGTGTTGCAAATCCGACAAAAAAATCTTCCATCTTCCGAATTGCAAAATATAGCTTTGTCCCTTAAACCAATTTGCAATCACCATAATGTGTTATTATTAATTAATGACTCGCCAGCGATCGCCCATGCTACTTGCTGTGACGGCGTACACCTAGGCCAAAAAGACCCAACTTGTGAAAATGCGCGCTCAATAATTGGCAAAAACCGCATTGTTGGCATCACTTGCCATAATTCGATTGATTTAGCGGTCGCCGCCTCGCGAAAAGGAGCCGATTACGTTGCATTTGGCGCTTTTTTTCCAACACAAACCAAAAAAGTAGAGTTCGTTGCTAAACCCAAAATCCTTAGAACCTGGAAAACTCTCAGTAAGATCCCATCTGTTGCTATTGGGGGGATAACTCCTGAGAACTGTCATAATTTAGTAAAAGCGGGCGCGAATTTTCTGGCTGTAGTTTCTTCAGTTTGGAAACACCCAAATAGTCCGCTAACAGCAATAAGCGCTTTTAAAAAAGCTATAACCGAAGCTCAAATTAACTGACAACTACTTTTTTAAAAGTTTTTCGCCCCAATAATCAATCGTTAAAAATTTGTCTAGAGTGCTCAAATTTCTTCTTTTGTTGCCTAGCTTCCTAGAAACTGTTAGCGTCCGGAGCCAGATTTTTTTTTACCCGAGAATAATATGAGCACGCAATGAAAATAGACGGTAATGCTGTCCGCCCTGGGATGGTTATCAAACATCAAGATAAGCTCTGGAGAGCAACAAAAATTCAACATACCCAACCAGGCAAAGGGGGCGCTTACGCCCAGGTCGAGCTGAAGGGGATTCGTGATGGCACAAAATTAAATGAACGGTTCCGCTCATCTGAAAAGGTCGAGCGGGCAATTCTACAGCAAGTCGAATATCAATTTTTATTTACCCAAAATGATAGTTTTGTTTTCATGCATTCTGAGAATTTTGAACAACTGGAATTAACTTCTGATTTAGTTGCAGAAGACCAAAAGCCGTTTCTTACCGAAGGCATAAACGTGATTATAGAAACCTATGAAGAAAAACCTATTGGCATACAATTACCCGATACAATTGTTCTAGAAGTTGCAGAAGCTGATGCTGTCGTAAAAGGACAGACTGCCACTTCCTCATACAAACCCGCAATCCTTGAAAACAACCTCAAGATCTCGGTTCCACCGCATATTGAGGCAGGAACACGTATCGTGGTTAACACAACTGATAAAAGTTATGTTGAGCGCGCAAAAGATTAACATTTTTCCCCTCTCATCAAAACCATGAACATCAAGACCCCTCTGTTCCACATCATGACCGCTGCAGCACAAAAAGCTGGGCGAGCACTCGTTCGTGACTTTGGGGAAGTTGAACAATTACAGGTTTCCCAAAAAGGCCCTGTTGATTTCACCGATAAAGCAACAAAAAAATCTGAAAAATTAATCTGCAATGAGCTAACAAAAGCTCGGCCAAAATATGGCTTAATAATAAAGGATTCTGGGACAAAGAGAGGCCCTGATATTTCCAATTTTTGGATAATTGATCCATTAAATGGCTATTTTAATTTCCTACATGGCATCCCTCATTTTTGCACGGTAATCGCCTTGGAACGAGATCGGCGTATCGAAGCTGCAGTTATATATCAGCCAGTCACGGATGAATTGTATTTTGCGGAACGCGGCCAAGGGGCTTTCTTGAACGACCGAAGACTTAGAGTATCTGCGCGAAACACATTGGCTGATTCCATATTTGCCACCTCCTTTCCATCAATTCACCAACAAGCAAAAAAAGATAATATACATGAACTCGCCGAAATTATGGCCCGGTGTTCTGCAATCAGGAGTCTCGGTTCAACGGCACTTGACCTAGCTTATGTGGCATCTGGACGCTATGAAGGGTATTGGGATCAAATGAAAAAAAAAATGGGAGATCGCTGCAGGCGCTCTAATTGTGAGGGAGGCAGGTGGGATAGTGGTTGATTTCAACGGAACCGATAAAATCCTAGAATATGGGAATATAATAGCGAGCAACGCAAACTTAGATCAACAATTTTCCACAATCCTTAAACCGTTCGTTACAACGAAGTTAGCTAAAGCTGTTGAACCAAGCAGTCCCCTTAGCTATCCTAGCGCAGAGTCAGGATTCAAGTAACCAGGGTCCGCTGGTTAAGGGAGGCGTAAGTATCATGAAAAGTATTTCTTCTAAAGATTCGATCGTATCGAAAAATATATTATATGGGTGCATGAATTTTTGTTATTTTATCACAGCTTTTGGTTTGAGTTTTTTTCTACAATCTGCGTCAGCAGAAGAAAAAAAATTAGATGGATTATTGTCAAACGTCGTTGTAGACCTTAGCTCGCTAAATCAATCGGGAAACGTTGACTCATCGCTAAATTTTTTCCAATCCGTTTCTAATCAACTTATAATGCCACCTAGAATTATGCCACAATCAAAACTTCACGTGCCAAAACCTGGGCACTCGAACTTTATGGGGACAGTTGGGACTATCGCAACCACCAAGCCGGTCTCAACTTTCACACCACCAAAAGCAGTAAAATTTGCAAGGAAAACAAAAACGGTCAAAAGCCCAGACACGCTATCATCAGGCCCTTCGCCAAAAACTATTGTAAAAGTCCAGAAAAAATTGCTGAACGCGCCTAGCCCTCCAAAAGAACTAAAGACTGATGTTGTAAAGCTTCCGGAAGAGCCAAAGAAACCAAAACTACTAACAAATACTATTTCAAATATTCCAGAAGCCCCTTCACTTCCGTCTGTTGAAACAGTGACCACACCTGAAATACCCAAGTTGAAAAAGGAGAAAAAGCCTGAAAAAAATGCTTCGCTAGCAACCCTCCCTACCCCAACCAACAATATAAATGACTTTTTACAAGTTAAATTTTCTGACCAAGGTGTAAAGCTAACAAATGATGCTCAGAAAGAACTAATGGAACTTATAAAAGGTGTAAGCAACAAGGCCAACAAACGACTAAAATTAATGGCTTATGCTAACAGCGAAGGTCTTTCTGCCTCAAGGGCTAGGCGTTTATCTTTATCACGTGCTTTGGCGGTGCGTTCTTTTCTCATTGCAAACGGAATTCGCTCAACACGGATAGATGTCCGTGCCCTGGGAAATAAAGTTGGAAACGAGCCTGGGAATCGTGTTGATATTAATGTAGTTGAACGCTGAGATATTAAATAATCTCGCACGCACTCCTATAAGGAGACTTCAAAAGCATGACGCGACCCACTACTTACTTGTTCCGAATGATTATCTTTCTTTGCGCTGTTAGCGTAGGTTGTTTTTTTCTAATAATACCAATATATGACGCCTTCATAAAAAACGTTCCCTTGAACGGCCTGATTTTAGGAGTTCTAGCTCTAGGTATCGCGTACAATTTCCGAAATGTAGTAATGCTCTATCCTGAAGTTTCTTGGATCAATGCGTTTCGGAAAAATATTTCTGATTCTGAAGGGGCGCCCTACCCAAGCCCACAAACCATTTCTATAAAACCCCGATTGCTTGCACCTATGGCCGCAATGTTAGCCGATCGAAGCACAGTACAGCTTTCACTATCAACGCTTGCAATGCGCTCTTTGTTAGATGGAATTGTCTCACGGTTAGATGAACACAGAGATATTTCCCGATATTCTATTGGCCTTCTAATCTTTCTTGGACTGCTCGGAACTTTTTGGGGATTATTAGAAACTGTTGGTTCGATTGGAGATGTTATTGGGGGTTTAACAGTGGCTGGAGACAATAACATCAGCATGATGTTTGAAACACTAAAACTCGGCCTAGAAGCTCCTATGAGTGGAATGGGAACTGCTTTTTCCTCGTCACTTTTTGGTCTTGCCGGCTCGCTTGTATTGGGGTTCCTTGATTTACAGGCAAATCAAGCTCAAAATCGGTTTTATAACAGCCTTGAGGACTGGCTATCATCAGTAACAAAATTGTCGTCAGGAGTGTTAGGGGGAGAAGGCGAAAGCGCTGTTCCAGCATATGTACAAGCACTTCTTGAACAAACAGCTGAAAGCCTAGAGCGTTTGCAGCACACCATTGCGCGGGGTGAAGAAAGTCGCATCGCTGTAAATGATCAAATATCTTTATTAAATCAAAAACTTGAAGTGTTAGCCGATCACATCAGAATTGAGCAATCTTTAATGAAAAACCTTGCTGAGAACCAAATAGATATCAAACCAATTCTTGTGAACATCTCGGATCGGATCAACCAGGGGAATGATCAATCTTTTGATGACGCAACGCGGGAACATATCAGGAGCATTGACCTCAGTCTTTCCCGACTAGCGAATGACCTAACCAACGGTCGGTCAGAAATTACGTCGGATATTAAAAATGAGCTACGCCTTTTGGCACGAACTATTGCTGCCGGGGCTGAAACAACTGGAGGATTAAGAAAAAAGATTAGGCCGACTAAAACAAAAGACGGTATATAGGATTCTCATGTTATGCCTGCCCTTACCGCACGACGAGAACAAAGATCCACAAACACCTGGCCTGGTTTTGTCGATGCATTAGCTACCCTTTTGATGGTAATAATATTTCTTCTGATGATTTTTGTGCTCGCCCAGTTTTTTCTCAGTCATGCAATTTCTGGCCGTGATGAAGCTTTGAGAAAATTGCAGATAGAAATATCTGATCTAACAGATATACTTGCACTCGAAAAGAAAACTAATGCGTCTCTTTTAGCCGATCTAAAAAGCCTATCGTCGGAATTACAAGCTTCAGTAGAAAAGCGTGATCGCCTGAGTAACGAGCTGTCTAATCTTCAAATCAAAGCTGACTCAACAAGAAAAGAGCTTGGGCGAGCTTTTAAAACTATACTAAATCAAGAGAATGCACTTAAACAAACAGTAGAAATTGGAGCCCAACGAGCAGAGACGATTTCGACCCAAAAAACCGAATTAATTAAACTTACAAACGACATTGCAGCCTTACAGGCCCTTCGGCAAAATTTAGTTGATAAGTTGAAGAAGCTAACTACTCAATTGGAATTATCACAGGGGGAGTACGATCTCATCGAAAGAAAAATTATAAAAACGAATCAGGAAAACAAAGAGCTAAAAGCAAGCGCGATGGAAAATAATCGGTTGTTTCTAGAAGAACGCCGCATCTCTGAAAATTCCCGCGCGCAGCTAGCGCTCCTGAATCAGCAGATGGCAGAACTACGCCAACAACTCATTGCATTGAATGAGGCATTAGAAATAAAAGAAAAAGAAATTAAAACTAGAAATATTCAAATTAAAGCTCTTGGTAAAAAATTAAATGTGGCACTGGCAAACAAGGTACAGGAATTAAATAAATATCGTTCAGAGTTTTTTGGTAAGTTAAGGGAATTAATTAATAAGACAGGGGGAATAAGAGTGGTTGGCGACCGCTTTGTCTTTCAATCAGAGGTTCTCTTTGAAAAAGGGTCTGCCCTATTGGGAACTGCTGGCCAAAAACAATTAAACCGGATCGCGCTAACCCTCTTGAAAATTGCCAAACAAATTCCTGAAGAAATTGACTGGATACTAAGAATTGATGGTCATACTGATAGCGACCCAATTTCCACGACTCTCTTTCCTACAAATTGGGAATTGTCTACAGCACGTGCTATCTCTGTAGTCAAACATTTGATTAAGGCTGGAATACCTCCAAATCGACTTGCTGCAGCCGGCTTTGGCCAGCACTCAATGCTAGATCCACGGCAAGACGAAATTGCTAAGCGTCGCAATCGACGAATCGAACTCAAACTCACACAACGCTAAACTGGTCGGATATGTATATCGTCTTTACTATTGTTGTTATAGACCTTATTGGTTTTGGCATCATCATTCCATTACTGCCGTTCTTTGGCGAGCACTTTGGAGCTGAACCACATACAGTTGGATTTCTGATGGCAACATACTCAGCGGGCCAACTTGTCGCTGCACCCTTTTGGGGTAGATTAAGTGACACAGTTGGACGTAAGCCTGTGCTCTTAACTAGCCTTTTAGGAATGTCATTCGCCTACATTTTAATGAGTTTTTCCCAAAGCCTTATAATTTTATTTTTATCAAGAGCCATCAGTGGCCTTATGGCAGGCAACATTTCTGCAGCATTTGCGTACGTAGCAGATATCACAACCCCGCAAGATAGAGCTAAGGGCATGGGCTTAGTTGGCGCGGGATTCGGGATCGGCTTCATCATTGGTCCAGCCATTGGAGGCCTCCTTGCTGGTTCCGACCCTAACAATGCGAACTATCAAACACCTGCTCTCGCGGCAGCTGGCGCCTCTTTCCTTGCGTTTACGGTTTGCTTGTTTTTCTTGCGTGAATCGCTTGATGAAACCCATCGCTCAAAACTTAAAACACTTTCATCAAATGACCGGTTGAACATGTTACGGGAAACTCTTTTGCAACCTAATGTAAGGTTATTACTTCTGATTTCCTTCGTCGTAACGCTAGTATTTGCAAGCCTTGAATCAATTTTCCCAATTTGGTCTCGCCGAACCTTTAATTGGGGACCGCAACAGAATGGTTATCTGTTTGCTATAGTGGGCATCATAAGCGTATTGATCCAAGGTGGTTGTCTGGGATCATTAAATAAGAAGTTTGGCGAGATAAGGTTAATTATTGGAGGAATGCTATTGCTTGCTGCCGGAATGGCTCTTATTCCATTTTCATTAACATTAGAAACAATAATTCCTGCGATGGCTATCAGCGCAATAGGTTTTTCAATTGTTTCTCCCTCACTTAACACTGCTATTTCAATACGGATAGCAGAAACCGAGCAAGGCGGAGCTATGGGGGCTGCCAGGTCTGTTACAACTTCTTCTAGAATGGTTGGACCCGCTTTGGCCGGAATAATTTTTGGCAGCCTCGGCAAAGATTGGCCATTTTTTATTAGCGCTCTAGTCATGCTAGTACTGGTAGCAATCGCTTTAAGGTTTTTTGCTGCAGGCATATTGTCAAAATAACACTTATTACTGCCCTGCAGCCAACCAAAACTTGACCTTTTAATCCTACTTGGCTAAACCATTGATCGCGTAAGAGAAAGGTTCCTAATGAAGAAAGATATACACCCAGATTACCACGAGATAACAGTTCAAATGACTGATGGCTCGTCTTTTACCACACGTTCCACTTGGGGAAAAGCTGGTGATCTTCTGAAATTGGATATTGACTCAGTAACACATCCCGCCTGGACGGGAGTACACCGGTTAATTGATAGTGGCGGAAGGTTGGCACGTTTTAATAAACGATTCAAAGATTTTGGCCTGAAGAACCAAGATACTGAAGAAGAGAAAACATAAATATTAGTCTTAAAGCCTTAAAGAATCTGCATTCTGAAATTGATACAAAATTATCATTTGATTTTTTTTCCATTAAAATAGTTGGCGAGCTAACTTTACTTCAGCATAATAGTATTAGTATTATTGCAAAATAGGTAGTTAATACGTATCCGCCTAAAACTATCGAAAATTTCCCGGTGGAACCAATGTAATGGCAATTTCTAAAGCTAGCCGAATTAATACGAGAAACTATCATACATTTCTCATAAAAATTCTTCTAATTATACTTGTGAGCTTATTATTAGCTGTTACAGGAACCATGGTCGCATCCAGTATAATTTCAAGCAAAGTTATCTTTGGGCATACAATTACCGCAAACAGAGAAGCAAATATTCTTTTCATCGTATTTGTAGCGGTATTTTTTTTCAGTATGTTTGTATCACTAGTTAGTTTATTCCGAAACCATTCTCCCGTAAAAACTGATACGGCCCCAGAAAGAAAAAAGAAAAAAAAATCTCCTACAACGTCTTCACACTACGAAACACTTCTTAAAAAGCTTGAAAAGAAACAAAATCTTGGCAAAACAGAAAATATAACCTCTAGCGCGACCCCATTAGATTCTGGTTTTTTTCCTTCTGCTGGCAAGGCTCTTTCCAACGACATAATTTCTCAGAACATCAAGAAAAACGAAAAACCTCCAACGAACGTAAAAAACAAAGAAACTGGCTCTTTTATACTTTCACCAGAAGAAGAAAATACTATTATCCCTGACAAAGATAATGCTTTCATCTTAAAATTTCTTGGAAAAGCGATGGAAGGAAGCAAAAGGGCTAAAAGCAAGCTTGATAATTTTAATAAATTTGGAATTAATTTGTGGCTTGCAGGTGCCTGTGAACGCCTAGCTGTCGAACGAGCTATAAATAATATCAATAGGAACACTATTCTCTCTAATAGCGTTCAGGTTATTGGATTCAAAAAATCCCACTCAATATCCTTCGCTAGGAAATATGAAGAATACCTTCTGCAAGATTCTCGTTACATGCAAATGTACCACTCAGGTCGCAATGCCATGAATTACTATCTAACTGACGACAAAAAAGCCGGTACATACATAGATAAAGCTTTAGAAGAGTGGAATAAACCAAAAGAAAAAGAAGAAGCGCCAAAAATTATCACCGTTCTATTCACAGATATTGCAGGGTCAACAGCTATCACACAGAAACTTGGTGACGCCGGTGCTCAAGAATTAGTTCGGTCGCATAATAAGATTGTCCGTGACGCACTGCACCAGTTTGGTGGCCGCGAAATTAAGCACACTGGCGATGGAATAATGGCTTCATTTAATCAAGCATCTTACTCAATTGAAGCAGCAATAATGATGCAGCGCGGAACAGCTGCACACAATCTTGCAAACCCCAAGCTCCCTCTTCACCTTAAAATTGGAATTAACTCGGGAGAGCCCATCCAAGAAGACAATGATTTATTTGGGACAATGGTGCAGTTGTCAGCTCGAATTGTTGACAAAGCTCAAGGTGATGAAATATTAGTTTCTGAAACCGTCCGAGGAATATGCGCTGGTAAAGACTATAATTTCCAAAACCGCGGAACTTTTCCTATGAAAGGATTTGCCGGAGACCTTAAATTATATGACGTTCCCTGGTTCACGGGCCAGGCCGCCTAAATTTCTCCTTTTTATTTACAAAGTTTTAATGGGTTATCCCACGCAGACACCAATTACCTTTTTTAATTAGCACCAAGTTTGTTTTCAAGTAGATATTTAGTAACCCTTCCCCACTCGCACAATGAATTAAATACGTTAATCTTTAAAATGCCGTTACCTAGTGCCAGTCCAAAATAGCACACGAAACCCTACAACAAACAATTCACAACCTTTCAAATTAAAGGGAACGTATCACTATCTAACTGTACCTAGCATTTTTTCAAATAATCTTGTTTAACGCTTCGCGGATTTTATAAGGAATTGAAATTGGTTGGTTGTTAGATCTATTCACAAAAACGTGAACAAAATACCCGGCAGCAAGCATATGCCCCAGATTTTTTTGAAAAATACCGATATTGTAGACCACACTAGAATTTCCAATCTTTTTAACTCGGAGGCCCGCTTGCAACTCTTCCGGATAAGAAACTGACTCAAAAAACTGGCACCTAGTTTCAGCTGTTACCCCTATCACAGGACTATTCTGGATATCCAACCCCCCAACCTCTATAAGGTAACGATTTATCACTGTATCAAAATACGAATAATAGATAACATTATTTATATGACCATATACATCATTGTCCATCCATCGCGTTTGTATATCGAGAAAATAGTAATAAAACTCTCGTTTTTTTAACTCACTATCAGTCACTTTCTAAACTCTTCGTTTTTGCTGAAACACAATACCTTTTTCATATATCAAACATTGATTATAAAGCAGAACTTTACGTAAAACTTAAATCAGGAGAAGCGGCTATAAAAAAAATACACTTAACCTAACGGTTACACTGAAACACAAAATTAGAAAATCGCTTTTCCGAGCCCTAACTCCTCTTTAATGAGCACTAAAATGACTTCTTTTTTTCGTTGATCTCTAATTATTATAATTGAAAAGCTTCTTATAATTGTTTACTAACGGCAGACCTAAGCAAATACAAAGACCCCAACATTTTTTCTAATAGAGGAAAATGGAAAATTTTACGCAAATTCAAGCAATCTGCCTTGGTATTATCTTTTACATCCTTCCTATAGTGCATGTAGTCATATCTTCTAATGCTGGAGCCTGGCGCGTTAACAGTCGCGGGAGCTGTCCATTTAGTCCTAAAGTCGGATGGCTAGTCATCATTCTCTTCCTTGGTCTTT
>PBKU01000001.1 GCA_002722175.1 Magnetovibrio sp. | reverse complement strand
ACTAGAATAAGGGTTTTTATCAGAAAACAAACTTGGGAAATCAGGGATATTTTTAATGCAGGTAGAAAAGCCCATTAAATATTTGTTAAAAGCTAGAAAAATGCAGGTAAAAAGTTTAAATGCTGAGAAAAAATAAAGGTTAGTGGCTTAATCTCATTTTTTTATTTTGCGGTGTACTTTTTCTACAAAAAAAGAATATGGAAAGTTTATGATGGCTATCGATGTTAAAATTTGTGGTTTAAAAACATTTGAAGCTGTTGATGCATCCTCTACAGGGGGGGCTGTGATGTGTGGCTTTTGCTTTTATCCGTATTCGCCACGTTTCCTGGAAGTAGAATTTGCTAAAAAATTGACGAGTAGGATTACAAAAAGTGTAAAAAAGGTTGGATTGGTAGTTGATGCGGAAGATTCATGGCTCCAGCAGGTTGCAACGACAGGAATTGATTGGTGGCAGTTTCACGGAAAGGAGGCTCCTGATAGAGTGGCCCAGGTTAAGGAACGTTTTGGCTTTCCAATTATTAAGGCTTTTGGTATTTCAAACAAGCTTGACCTCAAGTTGGCCCGAGAATATGAAGAGGTTGCTGACTTATTATTATTTGACGCTAAACCTCCAAAATCGGCAACACGACCAGGTGGGAATGCTCGAACTTTTAACTGGGAAGTGATTCAAGGTGAACAGTGGAAGTGCCCTTGGGCTATTGCTGGGGGGCTTAATATCAGTAACTTAAATTCAGCAATTAATGTATCGGGTGCTCGCATGGTCGATGTCTCATCTGGGGTTGAAGATGGAACTGGGGAAAAGAGTAGCAAAAAAATACGAGAGTTTTTAACTACAGCTAAATCACTATAGACCCCTTTTGGGATTATGATTTTAATTCAATAGAATAGAAGTTTCGGCTATTTGCATAAATTTGCTGGTTTTTTTTTTGTGATATGCTTAATTAAGCAGTCAAAAATAAGGGAATTTTATGAGCTCCATCAGTAAACCTAATTCATTTCGGGCCGGCGCTGACGAGGATGGACACTTTGGTATTCATGGTGGAAGGTTTGTCGCTGAAACGTTAATGCCTCTCATACTTAATGTTGAAAAAGCATATTCTCAAGCGAGAGAGGAAAAAGTGTTTTGGGCCGAGTTCGATTGGTATATGAAACATTATGTTGGACGACCGAGCCCTCTTTATCGAGCTGATAGGATTACCGAAGACCTGGGCGGCGCGAGGGTCTATTTTAAGCGAGACGAATTAAATCATACGGGCGCGCATAAGATTAACAATACAATAGGGCAAATATTATTAGCCCGCCGTATGAAAAAGAAAAGAATCATAGCTGAAACAGGGGCAGGCCAACATGGTGTGGCTACTGCGACTGTTTGTGCACTTTTCGGAGTGCCGTGTGTAATTTACATGGGCGAGACAGATGTTGAACGCCAAAAGCCCAACGTTTTCCGGATGCATTTGTTAGGTGCTGAAGTAGTTCCAGTTACTTCCGGAACAGGTACATTAAAAGATGCCATGAACGAGGCGCTTCGAGACTGGGTGGCAAATGTTGAGGATACGTTCTATATAATAGGAACGGTCGCAGGCCCCCACCCTTACCCTACCATGGTTCGAGACTTTCAATGTGTTATAGGGAATGAGGTAAAAGAACAGATCCAAGAGTTAGAAGGTAGACTTCCAGATACTCTCGTAGCGGCTATTGGCGGTGGTTCTAATGCGATGGGATTGTTCCACCCATTTTTAGACGATCAAAGTGTGGATATATTTGGTGTGGAAGCAGCAGGGAAAGGGCTTGAGACAGGCGAGCACTGCGCCTCTTTAACGGGCGGAAAACCGGGCGTTCTTCACGGAAACCGCACTTACCTATTACAAGATAAAAATGGCCAAATCAGAGATGGATATTCAATTTCAGCAGGTCTTGATTACCCCGGAATTGGCCCTGAACATTCTTGGTTACGTGAAGTAGGTCGCGTAAATTATGTTTCAATAACGGACAAGGAAGCGTTGGCTTCCTTCCAATATTCTACTCGAATGGAGGGTATCATCCCTGCTTTGGAACCTAGCCATGCTCTCGCTTACGTGCAGAAAATTGCGCCGGCATTACCTAAGGATCACTTAATTGTAATGAATATGTGTGGTCGAGGTGACAAAGATATTTTTTCTGTTGCCGATCACTTGGGAATGGATATATGAATGTGCAGCAGCCTAACGGCCGAATTCAAGAGCGTTTCTTGGAATTAAGAGATAATGGGCGGAGCGCCCTGATAACATTCATCACAGCTGGTGACCCTGACCAAACGTCAAGCAGCGACATTCTTTCGGGCCTACCGGAGGCTGGTGCGGACTTGATTGAGATTGGCATGCCCTTTTCAGACCCGATGGCGGATGGTCCCTCGATTCAACTAAGTTCGCAGCGTGCGCTCAAGAATGGTATTACGGTCAGCAAAACACTTCAAATGGTGCGTGATTTTCGAAAGCTTGATAACCGTACTCCTGTAGTTTTAATGGGGTATTACAACCCTATATACTATTTTGGTGCTGAAAAATTTTTAAAAGAAGCCAAAATCGCAGGCGTTGATGGGTTGATTGTGGTAGACCTTCCTCCAGAGGAAGAGCACGAACTTTGCTTGCCTGCCATTAAGGTGGGCCTTGACTTTATTTATTTAACTGCCCCCACAACGGATGATGCTCGGCTCCCAATTATCTTGAAAAGNGCATCTGGGTTTATTTATTTTGTTTCANTTCTTGGGATAACAGGAACAAAATCAGCGGATTTAGACGACGTTCGTGCGCATGTTTTACGCATTAAATCACAAACAGAACTCCCAATTGGCGTTGGGTTTGGAATTAGGACACCAGAACAGGCAAGGGAGATTGCAAAAATAGCCGACGCTGTAATTGTGGGATCAGCCTTAGTTGATCAAATATGTGAGAGTTTGGATTCTAAAGGAAGCGCGACGGAAGAAACAGTTGAAAATGTCCTAAGTCTAGTCAGTAAACTCGCAAACGGCATTCGAAACGGATGACCAAGGTGGCCCTGTGAATTGGTTAACTAATTACGTAAAACCCAAACTTCGTAAGTTAGTAGGTGGACGGACAGGAGGGCATGACAACCTTTGGAAAAAATGTCCGGAATGTGGGCAAATGATCTTTCATAGAGAACTCGAAAAAAAGTTAAATGTGTGTCAGCATTGTGGCTATCATATGCGAATTTCTGGTAAGGAGCGCCTTAAATTCTTATATGATGATGGGGAGTATACGCCCATTCCAATAAAAAACAGAAATGTTGATCCAATAAAATTTCGGGACAGAAAAAAATACACAGACCGTTTAAAAGAAGCTCAGCTAAGGACTGGAGAGACAGATGCTATTGTAGTTGCAGTTGGAAAAATGGGAGGCAAGGACGTGGTATCTGCAGCTACTAATTTTGATTTTATGGGCGGGTCAATGGGGGTTGCAGTGGGTGAGGGAATTATCCAAGCTGCGCGAAAGGCTGTCGAACTCTCAATTCCATTAATTGTATTTCCATCTTCTGGTGGCGCACGCATGCAAGAGGGAATTTTTTCATTAATGCAATTAGTGCGGACTACACTTGCTGTAGAAGAAGTAAAAAATGCAGGGCTTCCTTATATTGTTGTTCTTTGNGACCCGACAACAGGTGGNGTNTCNGCNTCTTTTGCNATGNTAGGNGATATNCAAATNGCAGAACCTGGNGCNATAATAGGCTTNGCNGGNAAGCGNGTAATNGAACAAACAATTCGTGAAAAACTACCAGAAGGATTTCAACGTTCAGAGTACCTTCTAGAGCATGGCATGATTGATATGGTCGTAGCAAGGCACAACCTTAGAGATGTACTCATGCGTATAATAAATCTTCTTACTGATCCACTTAACGGTGAGGTCCCAGGTAAGGAAAAAAAAGGAGAAAGTGCAATTCACGATTTTAGCAGTGTCCTTTATGCATCACCCCCTGATGTTCCGGCTCCAAAAGCAATGTCTTCTACGCTCTCAAAAAAGGATGTTAAAAATTTCAAAGGAAAGTGAATTTGCACTTCAACAACTAAGTAAATTACACCCCAAACGAATTGATCTTTCTTTAGAAAGGGTCTTTCGTCTGTTAGAAAGGCTTTCCAACCCAGAAAAAAATCTACCTCCAGTAGTCCATATAGCTGGGACTAATGGCAAAGGTTCTGTTCTAGCCCATCTTCAGGCAATAATTGTGGCTGCTGGATACAAAGTTCACTCCTATACCTCACCCCATCTAGTTAGGTTCAATGAACGCATTCAGGTGGCTGGAAAAAATATTTCCGACAGTGCGCTAGCTTCATTAATAAAGGAGTGTAAAGAAGCAAATGCAGGTGAACCCATAACATTCTTTGAATTTACAACTGTGGCAGCAATCCTAAAGTTTTCAAGAGTTTCTGCAGATATTGTCCTTTTAGAAACTGGCCTTGGGGGTCGGTTGGATGCCACTAATGTTATAGAGAAGCCGTTGTTAAGCATAATTACGCCAATTTCCTTAGATCATCAGCAATTTTTGGGCGAAAGCATAGAGCAGATAAGTTTTGAAAAAGCGGGAATTTTGAAATCGGGGACTCTTTGTATCGTTGGGCCGCAACCGCCAGAAGCACTAGAAGTCATCCAAGAGCAAGCAAAGAAAATTGGTGCAAGATTAGCTCGATTTGGGATTGAATGGTCATACCAAAAGGGGAAGTTGCCACCTTCAGCTTTACCAGGTGAGCACCAGCGTATTAATTCGTTAACTGCAATAATCGCAGCAAATTATCTAAAGCATATGGTTATAAGACATGAGGATATATTAATTGGTTTAAAAACAGTTAATTGGCCAGCTCGTATCCAAAGGTTGGCAAGGGGGGCTTTAGTAGACCTATTGCCAGAAGGTTGGGAACTTTGGTTGGACGGGGGACATAATGAAGCAGCAGGTAAGGTCCTATCAGTTCATGCAACAAAGTGTTGGTCAGAGCGTCCGCTCCACTTAATTGTTGGCATGTTAAATTCAAAACATGCTGGTAACTTCCTATCCCCGCTGAGCTCTCAAGTTAAGAGATTATGGGCTATTCCAATTCCAGAGGAAGAAAATTCATTAACAGCATCTGAACTAACGTATACAGCAAGAACTGTTGGTTTTTCCCAGGTGAAAGAATCCAGCACAGTTCTCAATGCATTGAGGGCTATCATTAAATCCGAAAAAAAATGTGCCAGGGTATTGATTTGTGGTTCCCTTTATTTGGCAGGGACAGTGTTAAAATCTAATAGTTAATTTCGCTTGTTACGGCCAGGCTACCTGAGGTGGTAGACTCATAAGTATTGCATCTACATTTCCTCCTGTCTTTAGGCCAAATGTAGTGCCGCGATCATACAAAAGATTGAATTCGACATATCGTCCCCGTTTAATGAGTTGTTCTTTTTTTTGCTTTTCTGACCATGGTATGTGCATTTTAGAACTGACGATCCTAGGGTAGGCCGTTAAAAAGGCTTTACCAATTTCGCGCACAAATTGAAAATCACTCTCCCAATTGCCTGTATTAAAGTTGTCAAAGAATATACCTCCCACCCCTCGTGCCTCCTTCCGGTGCGGCAAGAAAAAATACTCATCGCACGACTTTTTAAAATTCGCATAGTAGTCAGCACTAAATTTGTCGCAGGCTTGTTTGTATGTCTCATGAAAAAAAGCTGTTTCGTTTTCATCTGGAAAGGTTGGCGTTAAATCACCCCCGCCTCCAAACCAGCCTTCGGTCGTCACAATCATTCGAGTGTTCATATGGGCAGTCGGTATAAGGGGGTTGAGTGGGTGGATTACAACTGAGATCCCTGATGCCCAGAACGAGGGGTCGTTTCCTGCCCCCGGGACTTTATCTTTAAATTCATCAGAGAATGCACCCCAAACGGTAGAGACATTAACACCTGCTTTCTCAAATATTTTTCCATTTTTCATTAGTGACATCTCGCCTCCACCACCGCCTGGTCGCGTCCACGCGTGACGCGCAAATTTTCCATTTTTTTGGGATGAATTAGGGGTGTAGGCTTTGCGATCCGCTTCACATATTTCCAACGCACTACAAATATCATCTCTTAACTCTGAGAACCAAGAAGAAGCCCTACGTTTGTTCTCATTTTTTAAATATGGAGTTACTAAATTCATAACTCAGTTCCAATATTAAAGATCGAAAAGTAGATCTTATTTGAATAACTAGGCTAATACAAATCTAGTTGGGGAAGTCACCTAACTGGCGTAACGCCTCACCGGTCACCATTGCTGAGGCTTGAGCAATATTTAAGGACCGCACATTTTTTGTTAAAGGAATGTTCAAACGATGCTCAACTGTCAGGTGAACATTTTGAGGCACCCCGTTTGTTTCAGAACCGAAGATTAAAATGTCGCCCCTTCTGTACTCAAAATCTATGTATTTCACGGTCCCTTTTGTTGTTAATAGTATTAGTCGTTTATGGGAATGATGCAACCTAAACTGGTTCCATGACTGATGCCGAATGAGGTCGACAAAATCCAAGTAGTCCATTCCAGCTCGGCGCATGCGGGATGATCCTAAGATAAAACCGCAAGGTTCAATTATATCAACACCCAGATTAAGGCACGACGCTGTTCGGAGAATAGTTCCGGTATTCTGAGGTATATCTGGTTGATAAAGGGCTATGCGAAGTGGATGCATGGTCTAACTATTGGAGAAAAAGTTGTTAATTTTGTACTATGTTAAAAATACTTGCAAGCTTGCCTTCTATACATATATTTCGCGACAGAGTAATATAGAAGTTAAAGAATATTAAAAAATAGGTTTTTTAATAAAAACCACTTATTATTGCGGTTTTTGTCGCCAAATTTAGTTGTGGTGACAATGTCTTTGTTTAGGGAACATTCGAAAAGGATTACCCAATGAGTGATGAAGAGGCTGTTGAGGCAAAGAAAAAAGTAGTTGATGAAGATACTCGAAGAGATTTTTTGATCTGGACTACATCGGCTGTATCTGCTTTCGGAGTAGGTATGGCGGCTTGGCCCTTTATTGACCAGATGAATCCTGCTGCGGATACTTTGGCGTTGGCTTCTACAGAAGTTGACCTGTCACCTATTGAAGAGGGGCAGAGTATTACTGTTGTCTGGAGAGGGAAACCAGTTTTTATTCGTCACCGAACCACAGCTGAAATTGATGAAGCTCAAAAAGTCTCTCTAGATGATTTACGCCATAAGGAAAGTGATGAAGACCGCGCCCAGAAACCAGAATGGTTGGTAATGGTTGGTGTTTGCACACACTTAGGGTGTATTCCGCTCGGCCAAAGCGGAACAGATGAAAAGGGTGAATTCGGTGGATGGTTTTGTCCTTGTCACGGTTCGCACTACGACACCTCAGGGCGTATTCGGAAGGGGCCTGCTCCCGACAATCTTCTGATACCGCCATATGAGTTTATTGATGACATGGTCATTAAAATTGGTTGAGGAGGAAAATCCGATGGCTAAATCAGGAACTAAATTTCAATCAAATTCCAAGATTATTAACTGGATCGAGTATCGATTGCCCATTTTTAGCTTTCTGCACAATTCCCTTGGCGCAGGGTACGCCACACCTAAAAATCTTAATTATTGGTGGAACTTCGGGTCCTTGGCTGGACTGGCATTAATTATTATGGTTGTGACAGGTATCGTTTTAGCTATGAACTATACGCCCCATGTGGATCATGCATTTAACTCCGTTGAGCGGATTATGCGTGACGTCAATTTTGGTTGGCTGCTCCGCTATATCCACATGAATGGCGGTAGTTTGTTTTTCATTGTGGTTTATATTCATATCTTTAGGGGGCTTTATTTTGGCTCATACAAAAATCCGCGCGAGCTGCTATGGATAATAGGGATCTTAATACTCTTGGCTATGATGGCCACGGCATTCATTGGATATGTTTTGCCTTGGGGGCAAATGAGTTATTGGGGGGCAACAGTGATAACCAGCTTGTTTTCTGCAATCCCGGTTATTGGAGATGATATTGTAACACTACTCTGGGGAGGGTTCACTGTTGACAACCCTACACTTAACCGGTTCTTCTCTCTGCATTATCTTTTACCTTTCGTCATCATAGGACTAGTCTTTATGCATGTTTGGGCTTTGCACATTCATGGCTCAAATAATCCAACAGGAGTAGAGGTCAAGTCACCAAAGGAGGAAAGTATACCCTTTCATCCTTATTACACTGTAAAAGACTTTTTTGGCGTTGGCGTGACCCTAGTAATTTTTTCAGTATTTGTATTTTTCGCACCAAATTACTTTGGTGAGGCTGACAACTACATCATGGCTGATCCACTTGCTACACCAGCACACATAGTTCCAGAGTGGTACTTTCTCCCGTTTTATGCCATTCTTAGGGCGTTTACTGTTGACTTTATCGGTATACCCGCAAAACTGTTAGGTGTAGCTGCTATGTTTGGCTCAATATTGATCCTTGCCTTGCTGCCTTGGCTAGATCGATCTAAGGTTCGTAGTGCAAAATATCGACCAATTTATAAACAGTTTTACTGGATTTTTGTTTTTGATTGTCTCCTGCTCGGGTATGTTGGAGGACATCCGCCTGAAGGGTTGCTAGTTACTATGGGGCAAATTGGCACGGCGTATTACTTTATACATATATTGGTTTTGGTACCGTTGATTGGCATTTTTGAGACGCCAGAGCCTTTACCCGATAGTATTGCAGTTAAAGCTGGTGATAAGCCTAGCACCGCAGAGCAATAGGAATTTATAATGAACACAGCTAAGAAGTCTTTTTTATTACGTGCTGCTCTTGCGATTTTAATGAGTTGTTATGTTTTTTTTGTGGTCCCTAGTGAAGGTCAGGCTGCAAAGAGCGTCACATTGCCAAAACGTGAGTGGTCATTTTCTGGCCTTTTTGGGACCTTTGACCGGGCGTCTGCGCAAAGGGGCTTTCAAGTTTATCGTGAGATCTGCGCTGGATGCCACTCGCTAGACTTGATAGCGTTCAGAAATTTATCTGGATTAGGATATACAGAAGGGCAGATAAAAGAGTTTGCTGCTGAATATGAGATCGAAGACGGTCCAAATGAAGAAGGTGAATTCTTTACGCGCCCCGGCCGACCTGCAGACTATTTCCCATCTCCTTATTCGAACAAAAAAGCTGCAGCAGCAGCTAACAATGGCAAAGCGCCCCCAGATCTCTCTTTGATTACCAAAGCGCGAGCTGGGGGTGGTGATTCTTCAATTCGATACTCACTTAAGAATCCAGGGGGATATGCACTTGGAGCTGATTATCTTTTTGCTTTGTTGATGGGCTATGAAGAGCCACCTGAAGACTTTGAAGGAGATAATTATAACAGATACTTTCCTGGGGGTTCTATAGCTATGGCGCAGCCTATAGAAGACGAATCTGTTGAATATTCTGATGGTACGGAGGCATCACTTCAACAAATTGCGCTAGATGTCACCACATTTCTAGCGTGGGCTGCAGAGCCGGAGCTTGAAGCACGTAAGCGCCTTGGAATAAAAGTGATTCTTTTCCTAGCATTTTTGACGGCTCTTTTATATGTTCTTAAAAGGAAGATATGGTCGGATATTCACTGACACTGCAGTTATTTTATGTGCGTTTTTTTATGTTTTCTGGTGTTAGCTTAGAAAGCCAACGTGCGAGGTTTTTTACCGAATAGTTAATGTGAGTAGCAGAATTGTTATTGGGAGACCATTCAATGCCGGTGTCAATTAAAACTGTTTTCATTCCCATATTATAAGCAGGTTCTAGATTACCAACCATATCGTCAACCATTACAGCGCGAGTTGGATCTATTATCAAGTCGTGACAAAGTTTTTTGTAGGTCTGTGGTGCTGGTTTTGGTAAATATTCACTGTCTACTATATCAAAAATAGCTTGAAAGTGTGCTTCAATACCAAGTCTGCAAATAATTCTTCTCGCATGCGGTTTTGAAGCGTTTGTGAAAATAACTTTGCGTCCCGGGAGGCTTTCTAAAGCTGTATTGAGTTGTGGTTGCCTTAAAATAGGTGTTAAGTCGATGTCGTGTACATAGTTAAGAAAAACTTTAGGGTTGACGTTGTGTAGTTTCATCATTCCGCGCATCGTTGTGCCAAATTGTTTGAAATACTGTTTTTGCAGCAATCTTGCTTCTTCTAATTCTAATTTCAGGTGTTCTGAAACAAATTGTGTCATCTTCCAGTCGATCTGGGAAAAAAGATTCGTTTTTACTGAATATAAAGTATTATCAAGGTCGAATATCCAGGTTTCTGCGTTAAAAAGGTTCGAAATTGTTGACTTGTTTGGGCTAGGTTTGTTTGATTGGGACATAAAGACGCTCATAGATATTGTTATACGTTTACTCACCCCTTAACTATTATGCTATTAGAATTATAGTTTAAGATGGTCTGGTCACGTTTTATATTAACTAATTTTATAATGAAAACTAATTAATTTCATATAGTTGCTTTGCTTTTCTGTTATCAGAAGATGAGCGAGGATTCATGAAGGTTCATAATACATATGAAACGTAACGTTTTGAGTTCTAAATTTAATACTGAACGTGTTAGGGTGGATGATGAAACCTTTCTGGGTAATTATTCTGGTCCTGCAGTAATTTTGAATTCTGAAGGGAAACCCACTGCTTCAAATAAAGAAGGGAAAGATCTAAGAAATTTTGTAGAGAAAGTTAATCCTTCAGAAATTTCCAAGCTAGTTTTGCAAGCAACTTCTAAAAATATAATTCTATCAGACCACTGTTTGTGCAAAATCGGTGGAGTTAATTTGTTATTGGAGTTAACAGCGATTCCGGAACAAAGTCCAACTAGGCGTATTCTTTTATTGGGGCGTGAGTCTGAGCTTTATCAAAAAAAACAGAGCAGTGTTAGCAGCAAATATGAGCGATATAAGGACCTTGCTGAAATGTCCCCAGATTTTTTGTGGGAGGTTGATTCGGAGGGGCGCTTTGTCTTTATTTCACCGAAGGGTGGACTTGGTTATAAACGTTCAGAATTGATTGGGCGTCACGCCAAGGAATTAGTAATCGATCCAGAAAAATTTAATCCATTTCCGTTTTTAAGCCCTTATCCTTTAGATGATCTTGACATCTTATTGCGCGATAAGAATGGAACAGTTTGTTGCGTAGTTATGTCAAGCATGCCGGTTCCTGAAGTAGGGATAGATGTAGTCAAAGAAACCGGCTGTCGTGGAATTTGCCGAAATGTTACTAAGATGAGGGAGAATGAAGCGGCACTTTTGAGGGTACAGCATCGCGAAGAACTTTTAACCAGTATTGTCAGTCAAATTCGAAACGAAGTAGAGCCAGTTGACATATTGAATACAGCGGCAACTGCAACAGCAAATGGATTGGGCGCGAATGGCTCTAGAGTGTACAGATTAATAGGTGGCCAAAAATTTGTGACAGCTGCTGAATATGGTGAATTGAGCAATCCAGAAAACATACTCAACAGGTTAAAAAAGAGCAAACTAAAGGGCGGAGCAACTACGTACAAAACGGGTGCAAGAGAGTTTTTGATTGCTCTAACTCACTATCGTCAGGAAATAAACGGAGCCATAGTTATTTGGAAGACGGACGTAATGACCTCTTGGAATAATGATCATAAAATTTTGATTGGGGATATTGCGCATCAACTTGGATTAGTTAATGAGCAGATGACAACTCATGAACGTATCAAAAAGTTATCAAGAACAGATAGTTTGACAGGCCTGCTTAACCGTCGGGCATTTTTTGAACAGGATATACCCCGGAGAATAGCGCGGCTAGTGCGCAACGGTGAGTCGGCTGCGATGTTTTTTATTGATATGGATAATCTTAAAAAGATTAATGACGAGTTTGGACACCAGTTTGGTGACAAAGCTATTTTGCTTGTTAGGGATATTCTACTTCAACATTCTCGACCTACAGACTTGGTTGCCCGATTGGGTGGTGATGAGTTTGTTGTTTGGTTTGATGGCATTGATTTAGAAACAAGCAAGAAACGGGTAGAGCAGCTTATCAAAGCGAGTCGGTCATTGAAAAACTCCACAGGGAAAGAAATATCCCCACTGAGTTTATCGGTAGGGGTAGCTTGCTTTGATCCGACTTCCGATGAAACTATTGAAGAATTAATCTGCCGAGCAGATGAGGCAATGTATGTAGCGAAAAAAGCAGGTAAAGGCGACTATTTTATCTCAGAAAGAAAAAAACGTGGCAAATAGGCTAACCTTTGATTTAAGGAAGGTTAGTTGGTTCCCAATAGACAATCCAAAAGTAGGGAAATCTGTTTGAAAACTTAACAGCAGGCAACGGCTAATTTTCTATTTTTCTCGCTTTACTTGTCTGGCCAGATAAAAGTACCGGCCCCACCATCAGAAAAAAGCTCTACTAATATTGAGTGTTTTATCCGGCCATCAATTATAACCGCACCGCCAACACCATTTTTTACTGCATCGATGCAAGTTTTGATTTTTGGTATCATACCACCGGATATTGTACCATTTTTTATGAGTGCACGTGCATCAGCTATGGCCATATCAGTTATTAATTGACCTTTTTTATCGAGGACACCTGGAACATCTGTGAGAATATACAATCGCTTAACGGCGAGAGTGGAAGCTATAGCACCTGCAAGGGTATCAGAGTTAATATTCAGCGTTTCGCCTTTTTCTCCAATACCGATGGGGGCAACTACAGGTATAATCTTACTAGCTTGAAAAGCCTCAAGAATATGAGGGTTTATCTTTGAGGGTTCACCAACAAGGCCGAGATTAGGCGAATTTTTCTTTTTCCCTTTATGGCGCCTTGCTTGAACAAGGTTCCCATCCTTTCCAGAGATACCGACAGCACAACCACCTGACGTGTTAATTGAAGAAACGATGCTTTTATTAATAGATCCTGATAAAACCATTTCTACAACCTTGATGGTTGTTTCATCAGTAACACGGAGTCCTTCAACAAACTGACTTTTAATATCCATCTTTTCTAGTGTTTGGGTTATTTGAGGCCCTCCACCATGGACAATAATGGGATTGAGGTTGACTTGGCGGAGCAGCACCATATCCAGTGCGAAGGATTTTGCAGCCTGGGGGTCGATCATAGCATTTCCCCCATATTTTATTACTAAATTTTCGTTAGTATAGCGCCGCAAGAACGGAAGAGCTTCAGATAAGACCTGAGCTTTTTTAATCCAATCTCGTTTCAGTAAAGTTGTATCATTTTTTGACATAATATTTTGATGATCTAGGCCTAAGAGGCCTTCCTGCTTCTATGCTTTCTTGTAAATAGTACAGCATAATGCTGCCTTGGTTCTCAATTTCTTTTGATTGCATGGTACTTCTTATTTTATGAGTAGGCTAAATTTTTTTACTTAAAATTGTTTTATCAAAAATTACGCTGAAAATTGTCCCGTACTTTACTACTGCTAGATTTATCAGATGGCTTATAGTGTTCCAAGCAGGGTTTCAGCTGATGTCAACTCAAACTTACCACTTTTATCAACCGCGATAGACAATACTACTTCTTTTTCTACTGTCATTACGAAGCGTTGGCATCGGACGCCAAACCCGCGATGAGTCAAGTCCAATGCAAGGTCTGTGGCTTTGGTAAATTCGCCACTTCCATCTGCTATCAATTTGACCATATCACCGGCATTTTGACTCTCCCCCCAAGCCCCCATTACAAATGGATCGTTAACTGATATGCAGATGATGTCATCGATGCCCTTTTCTTTTATTTTATTTCCTAGCCTTATAAAGCCAGGCAGATGTTTTGCCGAGCAAGTTGGCGTAAAGGCGCCTGGAACTCCAAAAGCAACAACTTTTTTGTTTGCAAATATTTCGCTTGTGGTTATAGGCCTTGGTCCTTCTTTAGTCATAGTAAATAAATTTACAAGGGGGATCTTTTCTCCAATTTTTATTGTCATCTGAACCTCGTACTGGATTGTATATCATTAATTATAATAGCATCAGTGATTTGATCATTTAATAGGTTTTTTGATTAACGGCTCTTCTTGTTGGGCACTTGCTATAGCTGTGATTATTGACCCGGGTAACAATAACTCTGGCAGAATAACACCTCTGGGCATTCCTGGTCCATAAACGACATTGAATGGAATTCCAAACCGGTTAAAAGAAGCGAGATAGGCTGTAATCGTATCACTAGGCAAAGTCCAGTCAGCTTGCATGCTAATATTGTTCTTTGAATTTAGTTTTTCAAGAACACTATCGTCAAAAATTGCAACACGTTTATTTACAAGGCATGTTATGCACCAATCGGCGGTTACATCGACAAAAACCGTCTTTCCTGTTGAAACGAGTCGTGGAATTTGATCAGGGTCAAAATTTTGCCAATTGATTTTTTCAGATACAAGCGCATTGCTAGGTACCTTTTGCCAACGTTTTTCTTTAAGTGACACAACATATAAAATTGGAATTAAAGATATAAAGGCAAGAATTGCAGTCCATTTTATACTGGAAAAGCGAAAGTTGTTTTTTCTATTATAAAGAAAAAACACAATCGAGAGCAGGAATAAAAAAGTACAGCCCGTTACAAAAGTGCTTGTAGTCGCATATACTAGAGTTAGTAACCAGATGATGGTTATAAGTATTGGGACCCCAAGCACCTGCCGTAGTGTTATAGTCCAATGCCCAGGTTTTGGGAGTATAGAAGCAGCTTGTGGCAGAATAGCAATAGATAAGTAAGGTACAGAAAGCCCTAAACCTATCGCAAAGAATATCAAATAAATTTCCAATGTACCTTGTGCAAGGGCAAAGCCGATTGCGGTTCCTATAAATGGTGCGGAGCAAGGGGTTGAAAGAACTGTGGCTAACACCCCTTGTAAGAAATCCCTAACAAATCCATCTGAAAAACTTATTTTTGAATTTAACCTAGAGGCAAATGAAGGCAGCTGAAATTGAAAAAAATCCCACACATTACATAAGAAAAATGTCAGTAATACTGATATACCAATAAGAAACCACGGTTGCTGAAATTGGATGCCCCAACCAATAGTCATTCCAAAAAATTTGAGTGCAACTAAAACTGTCGCGATTAAGAGAAAGGTAGAAAGGACCCCTATGCTCGTTATTAGAAAGTGAGAGCGGACGGCCCCTATCTCATTTTTCGAGAGTTTAACAAAAGATAAAAGCTTTATGGACAAAACTGGAAGCACACAAGGCATAAGATTAAGAATTATTCCACCTATAAATGCACTTGCCAAAAAAATCCAAATTGACGGAGAAATATCAGGATTTTGATTTTCACTGGGGGTTATAGGAATTTCGATGTTTGACGGCAGTCCGGAAAGGGTAATCGTAAGCGGAACATCGGCAATACTATTCCTTGCTGGCGCAAGCTTATCGAGTCCGCTTACTGGTATTAGTAATTTAGTTGTTTTTTTCTCTTTATCGATAAAAATCTGGGGTTTACCAAAGGTTAGCGCGTGCGAAGTTTCTACAAAAGCGTCAAGTGAGTTGGAGGGGATTTTTATGTCTAGGTTAATTTCCAGGGCCGGCTTTTTTTCAAGAAATGATGCATTTGCGGATAAAAAATTTTTCTCAAGATCATGTGTTCCAGGTACTTTTGCAAGGAAATGATTGATTAAGTTAGGAAAGTGACTTTTGGGGGTTATTCCAATGGGTAAGGATAAGTGAAGTTCTGATTCAATTGGAATGCAGATATCGTTGCAAGTAAGGTAGCTCAGTTTTCCATGCAGTTGGCTAGGTGAGGATAGTTTTGGGACTGTCACGTAGAAGGGCAAGACCACCTCTTTCTCATATCCTATTGTTTCTATTCCAAGAACGGAAAATCTAGAAGGGATGGGCCATTTGAAAGGTCCAGGTTGAGCATTGATGCTAGAGGACCAATCTACTGATGGCGGATAGCCAGCATCTCCAGGTGATCGCCAGTAGATTTTCCAGCCTTCAAGCATTTTAAAATGCAATCCCATAAGGAACAGATTTTTATTTATTGGTTCTTCTGAAACTAATATGCGGACCGCACCTTTTTCAGTTTTTATCCATTGTGAATGAGCACTCGCAATGTTGCTATGCCCAGTCACATTTATCAGAGACAGGAAGACAAAAAAAAGTATTGATTTGTAAATATTTTCTATGTGCAATGGTTTTCATGCCTATAATGTAGATATTAAAGTATCACACTTGTTTAAAATCCGCTTTATTTTGAGACCAACAGAAGGATTTAAATGCAAAACTGTGCGCTGTGTTTTCTCATGCTAAAATAGATATATAGATGTTTTAATTCAGAAATTCATCTATAATGGGTTACGAACTGATGAACGAACAAAAAGACCTTTATCTGACGGGTAACTTGCTTATCGCAATGCCAGAGATGTTGGACCCGCGGTTTCGAAAAAGTGTTATTTATATTTGCACACATGGGCCTGAGGGGGCAATGGGACTTGTCATTAACAAGCCAATAGAAGAAATAACGTTTGATGATGTATTAGAACAGTTCAACATTAATGCATGTGGAGCGTCTAACATTGAAGTTATGAATGGGGGGCCTGTAGAATCTAGCCGTGGTTTTGTTCTGCACTCACCTGACTACATTCAAAAAGGAACATTGGTTATTTGCAAGGATTTTGCCTTAACAGCAACAATTGATATCTTAGAGGCTGTGGCTAGAGGTGACGGCCCGCAAAAACAATTACTTGCGTTGGGGTATGCTGGGTGGGGCCCAGGCCAATTGGATGCCGAAATTTTAAATAATGGCTGGCTTAATGTTAGGGCTGATGATGAAATAGTATTTCAATCCAAACATGTCGAAAAATGGAATTGTGCGATGACCAAAATTGGAGTAGACCCTTCAATACTTTCTGGCAAGGTTGGCCATGCTTAAGTAATGAAGTGGCATAGTTCCGAGTATCGTAAAGCATTAAGCTATTGAAGTAGAGACCAGTTATAGAGAACAGGAAAACTTATTATATAGTAACTATTTCCAAAGAGATTTTGGAACCATCAATAATGATTTTTCCTACATTTTCAAAATTAACTGTTATGCGCCCATCTACAACAGTCTGTACTCGTCCAAGACCAAATTCTGGGCATTGAGGGTGCTGAACACGGTCTCCTGGAACAATTAGTAGGTTATCGCTAAGTATTGGCATGTTCAAAAGGATTTATAGTCTCAACTGACGCCAATTTTCCAAGAGCTACGGTCGTAGTGGGATTAGAAAACATATCGTCAACAACCATCTGAACACTCTCAGTTGTGACAGCATCAATTTTTTTTATAATTTCAGAAACTGAAATAGGACAGCCGTAAACTATCAGTTGTCGTGCGAGGTTTTCAGCCCGTGCTGATGTGCTTTCTCTAGCCATCAGCAAACTCGCCTTTAACTGGGTGCGGGCGCGAGATACTTCATCTTCGGAAAAGTCACGGCCCGTCATGGTCTTAGCAATCTCTTTATATAAAAGTGGTAAAAGGTCGCTAACTTCCTCTGGGCTGGTGCCTGCATAAATCCCAAACAGGCCATGATCCTTCCCGCTAGCTAAAAAAGAGTAAATTGAATAAACCAGCCCATGTTCTTCTCTGATATTTTGGAATAGCCTCGATGACATACCGCCGCCAAAAAGTACTGAAAAAACTGATGCTGCGTAAAAATAGTTGTCTTCATATGAATATCCTTCCGTCCCAATCAGCAGATGCACTTGTTCAAGCTCTCTTTCTTGACGGAAATCCCCGCCGATATATCTAACTGGACTTGGAGGATGATTGCTTTGATTATTAGGCAGGTTACCAAAAGCTTTCGATGCTAGCTCTACAAGCATCTCATGATCTATCCGGCCTGCTGCTGCAACAACCATTTGAGGAGCAGCATATTTTGTTGAAATATAATCGTGAAGTGTATCCCTTGTAATTGAACAAATTATTTCTTCTGTTCCAAGGACTGATCGGCCCATCGCCTGACCGGGGTATGCAGCTTCATGCAAATAGTCAAAAATTATGTCATCCGGTGTATCCACTGTTTGGCGTATTTCTTGGCAAATCACAGATTTTTCTCGCTCCAGCTCGTTCTGTTCTAAAGTTGAGTTTTGGATAATATCTGCGATTATATCGAGAGCAAGGGGGGTATCTTCGGAAAGCACCTTTGCGAAGTAGGCAGTATTTTCTCTAGATGTATAGGCATTGATGTGGCCTCCGACATTTTCAATTTTTTCAGAGATTTCTCTTGCCGAATGTCTAGAGGTGCCCTTAAAAGCCATATGCTCAAACAAATGTGAAATACCGTTCAGGTGAGCCGGTTCATCTCTTGCCCCGACGTTAACCCAAGCTCCAAGTGATACGGTCTCAACTGTTTTAAT
Source organism: Magnetovibrio sp. (assembly GCA_002722175.1). Lineage (GTDB taxonomy): Bacteria > Pseudomonadota > Alphaproteobacteria > Rhodospirillales > Casp-alpha2. The sequence goes on along the minus strand of PBKU01000001.1, from coordinate 113,198 downwards.
GGAATCCGATGCTATACGTAATCCATTGTCCAATACTGTAACATTGATGCTCACTGTAATCCCTTTTTTTTCAAAATTGATTCAATGTGGTTTTTAACGACGGTGAAGTTGTTATCAAGTATAGTAACACGCTCTTCGGCTCCTAGCAGCTTGGAAAATTTCGGTGGTAAACTTGGGTGGACATTGGTTGCTGCCTTAACAGCATCTGGAAATTTTGCTGGATGCGCTGTTGCCAGTATAACTGTTGGAATATCACCCTCAACGCCTACCTTTCGCGCAGCTGCGAGGCCAACTGCTGAATGTGGATCAAGGCAGTATCCAGATCGAGCAAACGCTTCTGTAACTGTATTTTTTGTTTGATTGTCATTAATAGAAGTGGCTGAAAAAAGTTTTCGTATGTTTGATAGCATATTGCTATTCAGTGTGAATTCATCATTTTTTCTAAGGCCCGTCATTTTTTTTGCAACAAACTCTCCATCACGCCCCGCCATCTCAAAAATCAAACGCTCAAAATTTGATGATATTTGAATATCCATGCTAGGGCTAATTGTTGATAAAACAGGTGATATTTTCATGGTTCCGGTCTTTAAAAAGCGTGTCAAGATATCATTATCATTAGAAGCGATAATTAGTTGGTGAATGGGTAGTCCCATTTTGTAAGCCGCATAACCCGCAAAAATATTTCCAAAATTACCTGTTGGTACGCTGAAAGTTATTGGGGCTTTTGGGCCCCCAAGTTTCAATGAGGCCCAGAAGTAATATACGATTTGTGCCATTATGCGTGCCCAATTGATTGAGTTGACGGCACACAACGTCCAACGCTTGTTAAACGAAGTATCATTAAAGATTTCTTTTACAAGGGTTTGGCAGTCGTCAAATGTACCACCAAGTGCTATGTTGTGTACGTTAGGGGATAATACAGAGGTCATTTGGCGTCGCTGTATTTCAGATATCCGATTATTGGGATGTAACATGAATATGTCGATCGGTGCCTTGTCGCGGCAAGCTTCAATGGCTGCAGATCCAGTATCACCTGAAGTGGCACCAACAATAGCAATCGATCTTTGATTTTCGCACAAAGCATGGTCAAACATTTGTCCTAATAATTGCAACGCTATGTCTTTGAAAGCCATTGTTGGGCCATGAAATAATTCTAAAGCCCAGGTGTTTTTTTCCAGGAATTTCAACGGAGCAACATCAAAATTGTTAAATGGTTCATATGCCTTGTAAACTAGTTTTTTAAAGACTGCATCAGAACAAAAGCTACCGATAAATGGTTTCATCACCCTTATCGCAAGTTCTGGATATGGAAGTTTGTGCCATGAAGAAATTTCAGACACATCAAAGCTTGGCCAGGCTTTCGGCATATATAACCCGCCATCGCTGGCAAGACCTGTGAGTAGAACCTGGCTAAAGCTTAGTTCTGCTGCTTTACCCCTTGAACTTACATAATGCATGAAAAACCCTTCTATACGATTTGCGACAGACTAGTATGGTACAGATACAGGAACAAGGGCACGGTTTTATAAATAGATGGAGGTCGTCCAGGGAAAATATTTTGGGGCCTCTGCGATTGCTATCTGTCAGCTAGGCAATTTTTATTTTTTAGCTCTTTTCTGAAATTTACGATTAGGTCCCTTAAACTCTATTAACTTAAATAACGGGATCGCAAGTGATTTTTAAAGAAAAAGGGATCAAGGGGTTTGCTTGTTACGCGCTCTAAAAGTTCCTCAGATTCTAGCAGCTTCCCAGTTTGATGAATGTTCCGCTCAAGCCAGGCAATCAATGGGGAAAAATTACCGTTACGGATATCTTGTGGGATTGAAGGGATTTGAATTATTGCTGATTGGAAAAGTTGCGATGCTATTAATGCACCTAGAGTGTATGTAGGAAAATAGCCCCAGGCACCGTCGTACCAGTGGATATCCTGAAGGCATCCATATTGGTCGTTGGGGACAGATATTCCCATGAGTTTTTCAAATTTTTCATTCCATGCTAACGGTAGATCAGATATTTTTAAACTATCTTCAATTATAGCTTTTTCTAATTGAAATCTCAAAATAACGTGGAGCGGATAGGAGACTTCATCAGCTTCAACCCGGATAAAGCTCCGTTTGACTTCGGTGTGCAGTCTGTAAAGATTTTCAGAATGCCAAGCTGGGCCACCATCACCTAGAAACTCCCTGATAATTGGGGCGGCAAATTCAACAAAGTCTCTAGACCGGCAGACTTGCATTTCTATAAGCAGTGACTGACTTTCGTGCATCGCCATACCTAGTGGTTCTCCAACTGGTTGCAGGCGCCAATTTTTTGGCAGGCCACGCTCATAAAGTGCGTGCCCGCTTTCATGTAAGATGCCCATTAAACTTGATGTAAAGTCATTTTTATTGAAGCGAGTGGTAATACGGATATCCTCGGGAACCCCTCCGCAAAACGGATGTTGGCTAACATCGAGCCTTCCGTGTTTGAAATCGAATCCCAAGTCAAGCATAAATCTTTTGCCAAGTTCACGCTGCTTCTCTTCAGAAAAAGGGCCCTTAGGTATGATGAAAGGTCTAGATTTTTGGTGCTCGATTACATCGTTCAAAAGTCCTGGCAGGAAGGTTTCAAGGTTGGAAAACAAAGCAGCAATTTTATTTGAAGAATACCCAGACTCATACGTATTTAGTAAAGCGTCATAAGTGCCGACTTTCAATTTGTTAGCTCGAGCAGTTGCTGATTCGCGAATTAAGGGCACAAGACATTCTAGTTTGGGCAAGACTATTTTGAAGTTTCCCATGGAGCGAGCTTCTCGCCAGGCTGTTTCACATGCCACTTCTGCCTTTGAGAGTGCAATTACTAAGTCAGCATCAAGTGCCGTTGCATTAATCCATTTTCTTCGCATCTCCTTCACATTTGCGCATTGCCATTTGGTGAGAGATTTGTCAGTCTCGGCCGCATCTATTAGTTCCTCTATTTTTGGGGTTGTCATCAAATCATGAAGAGTTGCTCGTAACTCAGCAATTTGCTCGCCCCGGGTTTGACTGCCTCCTTCAGGCATTACCGTTGCTGAATCCCAATGCAGAACGCTTTCAATCCCACTTAAAGTAGAGATTCGTTGAAAATAGTTTTCTAAGGTCAAATAAGCATGGGATGGCATGGGATTTACTCGCGCTAGTAAACCAGTGGTTAAGAATTCAGTTTATTTCGGAATTCAGCGACCATTTTGTGTACGGAATTTTGGAGTGTATACCTTGTCTTAAAACCAAGACCTTTACGTGCTTTATATGAAGACATTCGAACCGTCGATGCATTATCGTGAGATTTAATATCATACCGGATTTCATGGTCCACAGCATCATTTACAATATTTCCTATTTCAATTGCCGTTAAGTTCTGACCAACAGCGTTAAAAGTTTTCCCATCTATCTGGGTATCTGCCTGGTTGAGAATTATCAAGTATAGGTCGGTGATATCGTTTATATGAATTATCGGATAATTTTGTGCCTTATTATTGATTGTTATATGTCTATTTTCCACAGTGCTGTAGACCATAGCGTTGACAATGAGGTCTAGACGTGTGTAAGGAGCTCTTCCATAGGTTACACCCGAACGTACGGTGCACGTTACAAAGCCCGGGGCTCTCTCTTTTTGAAGGATATTTTCGCATAATAATTTGTATTTAGCGAAAGAAGTTAGTGGATTTGGTTGGTGTTCTTCTGTCGCTTCATTTTCAATATTATTTCCATAAACTTCAAAAGAGGAAGCATTAATAAAGCGTTTAACTCCGGCTTTCTTTGCAATTTTTACAAGATCATGAAAGGTTTTTGCGTTATTCTGACTGTTATTATTAGAGTGATATATTCCATCCTGCATATCAGTATTATGAGCAAGATGAATTATGGCATCACATCCATCTAGCGCCCTTTCTAACGTTTTAATGTTGGCAAGATCACCTTTTACTTTTTTTAGAGAAACATAACCCTCAACTTTTTCTAGCGCTTTACCACTATTGAGAAAAGGGTCGAGGACAGTAACCTGATTTTTATTTTTTAACAATTTTGGTATTAGGGCACTACCAATATACCCCCCTCCACCAGTTATAAGAATGCTCCAGCCTTTTTTCTGGTGGGCGAAAACTAGGAAAAGAGAAAACAAAGTAATGGCAGCTACAACTATTATTGCCAATTGTCCTAACCCCCCAGCAGATGTCCCCACACTTCCTCCATGTCCCCAGCAGGGAATAGATAAAAAGCAGGGTAAAGGACTTAGAACTATTAAAATCCGAGAGAATTGATTCATAATTACTCTAATCATATCTTTCTGCAAAAAAGTCTTTTCTGTTTAGTGATTAAGTTGCCGGATTATTAAAATAATATCCGAGCAAACCAAAAACTAGTTCGTGACATAAGATAAAATCAATACCTATTCTAACAAGGGGTCAATGCTGGGCGGAATAATTCCATTTTGGCAGTAAAATAATACTAGTAGGATTAAGTCCTAATTTTTTTAATGTTGTTATTGAACCAATGACTTTTTCTGATTTTAGGTCAATTACCGTAATAGAACCGTCACTCATTTTAGGCAAGTTCATTAATGAATTTTGAACAAAGCTATAACGACCATCATTCGTAAAAGCCGCATTGTTTGCACCTTCAGCGGTCCGAAGACTTTTCTTGAGAGTTGGCTTTTTTGGATTAGAGGAGATGTCAAGAATATGAAACCCACCTGGGTTAGCAGTTGTTATGTAAAGTTTTTTAGTGTCAATCCCAAAATATAAATTTAAAGGTGTTCTATGCGAAAATGATCTAAAGTTTAATATTCTTGATACATTAAAATCTAGTTTTTTTGGATCCCAGGTCGCGAACCATAAATCATCTCCAAACATATTAGAAATGTAGGCAGAAGGTGGCAGGTGATTTGGTGTCCGGAACACACCACTAGGAGTTGCAGGGGAGGAAGAGCTAGATGAGCTGACCTTATGTGTGTTGATGACCTTACCTGTGTCTAGTTCGACCACGGTGAAAAAATCATGTCTATCACTAAAATCGCGACTTGATGAACTAGTTACTAAAATACGGTTGATATCGCTCATTATGACTACCCCATGTGGGTATGTATCAGGCAAATGGACCGTTTTGAATACTTGGTTTGTCGATACCTCCCCAACGAAAATATTTTGTGACATTGAGCATGTTAGAACCCATGAATTATTATCATCAGAAAAGGCTAGGTTTTGCCCTGCTTTACATCCAGGTATATTGACTTTTTTTAGACGATATGGAAATTCTTCCAAGTTGAAAACAAGTAACCCTTGTATGTTGCGAGCAGAGACGTATGCTTTAGTCATCGTACGGTCAAAAAAGATTTTGTGAATTCCAGATTCAGCGGGTATAGGGATATTCATCAGGATTTTGCCAAACTCTTCTCCTTCAGGGTCTACATCGATAACTGAAATCCCTTCTTTGCGCTCTTGCTTGTCACTTAACTTTAAAGATTTTAATGATTCAGCCAGTTTACTTTCATAGGTTACCAAGGCTAGAATTTCGGCATTGGAAATTTTAGGTGCCAAGAGTAAAAGAAAGAAAAATAATATTAGGATGCTGTGACCCAATTGATAAAGAGCTATCATGTTTTTGTATTACAATTAAAAGATTATCATTTTGCCGGATTAGTTTTTGAATATTGTTGTTATCCTAAATGTATTAAATTATTGGTATAGGTAAATAATTAGTGAAGGTATTATACCTAATTTAGAGTTTGCTGAGAGGTCAAGCTAAGTTTCTAAAATGGTTTCAAAATTTTTCACTCCTACTGCCGCCAAATTTTTTTCAAAACATTCTCGCTATGTTTCAGTAACGGTTTTGACGTTCACGGTTTTGTTTTTCGCAGTAAGTTTTTTGAAGGCTAACGAGTTGCAAACTCAATTATTTGTATCTCATATTCAGGGGGGTAAGGTCGTTGAGAATAAAACAGTAGCAAGGGTAACTGAAGGGCAAACAGTCGAATTGCATTGGACCTCGGATAAAGATTTGGAATTACATCTACATGGTTACGATATACTCTTGAAACTCAAAAAAAGATTTTAGGTAAAATGAAATTTTCAGCAGATAAAACAGGCCGTTTCCCGGTTACAATCCATGATCCAGGCAACCATGGCCATTCTGCTATTTTTTACCTTGAAGTCCATCCTGATTAACCACGAGCCCCCTAAGTTAAAAAGTAGAATGTCACGTATATTAATTGCAATATTTGTTTTAATTTTTGCTCCTTTTTCAGCTTTTGCGCATGCATTTGGTTCGAGATACGACCTGCCCCTTCCCTTGGAGTTATTTATGCTGGGTGCCGGTGCGACAGTTTTGGTTTCGTTCGTAATCATGAGCTCTACTCTTAAGCATGGGGGTGAAAAGGCAGAATCCCTTAAATTTGATATGCTTAAATTATCAGGGCTAGGTTTTTTGGGAAAGCCGATAATACTTAACACTATACGTATAATTTCAGTTGGCTGTTTTTGCTTTCTGCTAGTTTCTGTCTTTTTTGGAAGTCCTGACCCCTTTGAAAACATTGCCCCTACCTTTGTTTGGGTAATCTGGTGGGTAGGGATGGCTTTTTTATCGGCCCTAATCGGTAATTTGTGGGACCTGATTAATCCATGGAAAATTCTGTTTTCGTGGTTTGAGGAAATTGCTGGTGGTCCGTGGAAAATTTTAAATTATCCAAGTTGGCTTGATTACTGGCCTTCCGTTTTTTTATTTTATATTTTTGCCTGGCTTGAATTGATAGCGGAGGGGTCTGAAGTCCCAGAAAATCTGGCGATACTGCTAGTGATTTATTCGGGCATTACCTGGATTGGTCAATTGTTGTTTGGCCGTGAAAAATGGTTGAAGCATGGCGAAATCTTTACGGTTTTTTTTGGTTTATTTGCAAGGTTTGCTCCTACTATTGGTGGTCTCGGTCAGTGGAATCTTCGTTTGCCAGGTATAGGCCTGTTATGTGAGAAGCCATTCAGTATTTCTCGCATTTTCTTTATAGTGATTCTATTAGCTACAGTTACTTTCGATGGTATCCTGGAAACGCCACTTTGGGTAAATGTGTTGGAGTGGTTTTCTGAAAACCGCTCGATTCGATTGCCTTTAATAATGCTGCAAGACGCAGGCTTCAATATTGTTACACTCATTAAAACCCTTTTTCTAGTTATTCTTCCTTTTCTTTTCTTATTAGTTTTTTTTGTTTTTTGCCACGCTACAGCGATGTTTGGTTCTGGTGGGCGCATTCCTAGTATGGATGTAGCAGGCTACTTTATTTTGTCTCTAATACCAATCGCCATTGCTTATCACCTGGCCCATTATTTTTCTTATCTTTTAATAGCAGGTCAGTATATAATACCGTTAGTTTCAGACCCTTTAGGGCTTGGTTGGAACTTGTTTGGCACAATAGAATATAGAATTGATATTGGTATAGTGAATGCTAAGTTTGTTTGGTATTTAGCTGTGGTTGCTATTGTTTTTGGACATGCAATGGCTGTGTATGTTGCCCATTTCATGGCTATCCGCGTATTTTTTGACCGAAAGTCAGCACTTCGGAGCCAATTCCCTATGCTAGTATTAATGGTTCTTTATACCATGATTAGTTTGTGGATATTATCTCAACCAATCATCAGTTAGGCAGCTTTAAGTTCTTTTGCTTTTATGAAGTGTCAATACGTAGAATGGCCAAATTTTAATGTTATTCACCAAAAGCCGATCTAATTAGGCCTCTTTTAAATATGTAAATATTTTTCTTTGGTTAATAAGAAATTATTCACGAGCCTAAAAAAGAATTAATACTAGACCTAGTAATGCAGGAAAGAAAACAATGCTACCTATAATACCTGCTACTTTAAAAACCTCGTCATGATCAAAATCGTCTGACATAAAACTAAATTCCTACAATTAGTTGTGTTAATTTTTTTGTTTATTTGTTGTTTATGACCCGCCAAAGCAGTGTTGTAAACAACATTTCAAGATAATGGAATAAACGGGACGAAACTTAATTAATTCTAGTTTAGTAATTTTTTACCAAGTTGTGTCTGGCTTATTTTCGTAAATAGGCATTTTAAAGATCTTGGGATTCGGGCTAGGCAGCCTATTTCTTCTGCGCCATATGCCATCAGGTAAAGCCAGGTCGTTTTTAAAGGTATTCCCAAAAACAGCCAATGGGCAGTTAAAGGTTTTTGTATAAATAGGAGTAATAAGTATAAATAGGAGTAATAAGAAGAGCTAGATTTTCTTAGACGCTAGCAGGCATAGGGAAAAAAAAGGCTTTATCAATAATCAAAGTAGCAAAAATCGCAAACAGATAAAGGATAGAGAAAAGGAAAAGTGGTTTAGCGGCTGAAACGCCAGGATCTTTCCACAATAAAAATACTCGTCGAAAAAATTCGCATCCTAGTAGTGTAGCGGCCAAAAAATATAGAACACCAGATATTCCAAGTATTGTTGGGGCTAGTGTGACAGGGAGAAGAAATCCTGTATAGATAAGAATTTGACGTTTTGTTTCTCTATCGCCTGCAACTACTGGCATCATAGGTATGCCAGCTGCTTCATAGTCATTACGTCTAAACAACGCCAGGGCCCATGAGTGTGGCGGTGTCCAAAGAAAAATGATTGCAAAAAGTACTAAGGATTCAAATCCAATGCTACCTGTTACAGCTGTCCACCCAATCATTGGCGGAAAGGCACCGGCAGCGCCACCAATTACAATGTTCTGCGGTGTTCTCCTTTTTAACCACATAGTGTAGATAAAAACGTAATATAAGATAGTGATCGACAGAAGTATGGAGGCAGCCCAATTTACGCGCCAGGCCATAATGCAGACTGACAAAACAGCTAATGCAAAACCATAACCGAGGGCACCTATTGGAGCTACGCGCCCAGCCGGTATTGGGCGATCCATTGTTCGTTTCATCAGGTGATCAATATCTTTATCATACCACATGTTAATAGCACCTGAGGCTCCAGCGCCAAGAGCAATGCATGCGACAGATATAAAAGCTGTTTCAAGTTCAATGGTGCCAGGCGCCAAAATGAGCCCGGCTACTGCCGTAAAAACAACTAACGACATGACACGTGGCTTTAGGATAAGAAGATAGTCCTGAAGCACAAATCTTGGTTGGGGTGGCGTTTGGTAATTTCGTTCGGTTGGTTTTTTTGATGCTGAAGAGATTGCTTTTGTAATCATATTTTTGCCGAAAAGCCTTTTACCACTATTCACCAATTCCATTATAGACAATTACTATAACTACTTTTTGCCGAACTTACAGAGTTATTTTATTTTGAGCAATGCTCCAAATACTGTCACTTGTGATAAGGTCCATTTGAGGCCGATTGAGAAAAAAGCATAACTAGGCACCATAACGGTCGCCGAAAACAAAGGCCTCTTTCTCTTTAATGTCCTCCTCTAGGGTTTGCATAACTGCTGCGTATAAATCCCGAATTGATACAATTCCAACACATTTTTTTCCTTCGGCGACGGGCAGGTGCCGATAATTCCTGCTCTGCATGAGATTTAAGGCATCTCCGGCCGAGTCATTTGGCGACAATGTATCGGGATTAGTAGTCATAATATCTGAAACAGGGGTATTTTTGGGATCTAATCCTTTGGCCACTAAACGTTGGGTTATATCACGTTCTGTAATGATCCCAACCAGAGTGTCGCCCTTCTTGATAACGACAAGTGCTGCAATATGAGCCGCTAGCATTTTTTCTGCTGCAGAAAACACCGTGTCATCCGGACTTACTGCCGTGATATTCGGCTGGGCGATAATATCAGGTACAATTTTTTGTTGCATAGGGCCCTAAATCCTAATCTACAATTAAGAGTTTAGTTGATGTTGTTAATCATACACAACAACTTTTCGGTATAAATGCCAAGTGGAATGTCCAAGGACCGGAAGGATAACACAAAGACCAACAAACAGCGGTAATGCTCCAATAAAAAGGCCACATACAACTATAAATCCCCATAACGTCATTGTGATCGGGTTATTGAGCACGGCCTTTATAGAGGTGGAAACTGCCTTCCTTATTTTGATATCTCGGTCCATAAGCATTGGAAAGGATATCACACTAAAACAAAATACTGTTATAGCGAACAAAGATCCAATTGTACTTCCAACAACAATTAAATTCCACCCTTCTGGAGTTGCAAAAATAACCGAAGCAAATTCTGCAAGTGATTTTGGAGTGTAATCCTTGAAGATATTTTGCCATATATCCATAGCAATTGTAAGCCAGACTAGATAAATTACAGTCAAAAAGAGACCAAGAACTCCAATTGAACGGGTTGCATGGCGCTGCAGAACATGGAAGGCTTTTTTTCTCGAAGTATCCAGGCCTTTTTCGCGTCGTCGGCTCAATTCATACATCCCGGTAGCAACAAGTGGTCCGATAATGGTGTATCCAGTTAATAGGGGGAAAAGCAATGGTAATATTTCATAGCCAGCAAAGACTCTGGCACCAAATCCAATCACTATTGGGTAAATTAGGCAGAGGAAAAGAACGTGTGTTGGCATTGCCTCAAAGTCATTTAGACCTTTGACGAGAACACTTATTAGGTCTCGTGGGTGAACTTTGTTGATCTTAGGCTCGGCAGTTTGGTGGGAAACTGCATTAATATCAGAAGCTCTTGCAGTCATTCCTCCCCCTCTATGCTTACGTCAATAATTATTTAATCTCTATCCCACTAGCGTTTTCGTATTATAGTCGTTACTTTCACCATTTCAGGCAAAACTTTTAGCTAACCTTACCTGCGAAACTAAATGTAATCAAATAGTGAACAAGCTAATTTATAAAACCTTGCACGATACTAGTATATTTCTTTGATTATAAGCAACTATTTGCTTGTAGGTGGTTCACTCAGCAACACTCGTAGAATTGCAGTTAATGTCAATGAAAAAACTAAGAAGATTTTTCTAAGTAAGCCCAAATATAAAAGAAATAATTATTAAGGCAACAGCAGCGCACTGGCAAATAACCCTCCAACGCATAAGAAGATTTGAGTGTTTTTCACTTATGGAACCTTGAAACCCCATAGAGATTAGACCAAGAAGCAATACCACAGCGACAGCCACCATGGTAATGCCAATGAGTATTGGAAATATTAAGTCGAGCATGTTCATGGGCTATAATAACTGATATACATTGATTTCCATGTTAAGATTAAACAGTATTTCCATATTTTGTTTTTGCTCATAATGGTATGATAACATAACCTCACTTTGTTTTCAAAGTAACGCGTCATGCTTATGCAAATTATGTTTCAGGGATGGCGTGCAGCAGGGGTATATGAAATTAAGGACTGGTAGTAAAAAGTATGTTCCTCTTTATTGAACTTTATTAAGAACTAAGTAGATTTATTTTTTTGAGGCAAGTAGATTTATTTTTTTGAGGCAAAATCCTAATGCAGTTCTCGATAATAGAAAAATCTGGTTTTGGTATAGCTGTAGCTGTTCTAGCTCTGCTAACTTGCCATTTGATTGGTGAAGCTCTGGTGACAGAGGAGCGGTTGGCAAATCCATCCTATTTAGTTGCAACAGATTCTTCTTCCGAAAGCCAAGAAACTGACAGAGCTAAAGGTGAAGATAACAATACTTTAGCGCTATTAGATTCAGTGGAACCTGAAAGGGGACAAAAACTTTTTAAAAAATGTAAAGCTTGCCATTCAGTGCAAAAGGGAGGGAAAAATGGGATTGGACCGAACCTTTGGGATATAGTGGGTCGAAAAAAGGCGGGTGTTTCAGCATACCAATATTCTGACGTTCTAAAGGATATGGGTGGTGATTGGTCTTTTTCCGATTTGGATTTGTTTCTTGCTGATCCAAAAGCTTTTGCGAAAGGGACCAAAATGAGTTTTAGGGGGGTAAGGAAGACTGACGACCGTGCTGCGCTGATCATCTACCTTAGGACATTGAGCGATGCCCCAAAGACTTTACCGTGAAATTAGGGAAGGTCTAAGCGGTATGTCGAAACGCAATAGGGCAGCTGATAGAAAAAATATAAAGTTGAAAGATGTTTTTTACTGGCGTTATTAATGTTGGTCAGTGCAGTAAAAAATTAACCGACTTTTTATCCTCTGGTCGAATTTGTATGCTATAAGTAATTGGGCGAAGTTGTAATCTTGCGCTTGAAATGCTCTATAAAAAGGGATAGCCAGACTATCGAGTTGTACTAATTTTTGAATTGCTTATTTTAATTTGTCTATCTATAAATATGCCTGTTCGTGAAGGGTTCGTTTGTGTTAGGAGAAAATATCTGGAATAAGAACGTATCATGTGTTATTGGGCACGTGAATTGAGAGCGTGAAGAGTTTAGAAAATAATATTTTCTAGAACAGTGTGTCTAGATTTTTGAGTTTTTATGCACACGCGATAAGGGTAAGGAACAGTATCTATGATCGTAGCGTACGCAATACTTTTAGTTGGAATAGGGACTGTGGTTTTTCATTTTGTTAGTCCCTGGTGGTGGACCCCAATTGCTTCAAATTGGGGATTTATTGACGATGTTATCATCATTACGTTTTGGGTCACAGGTGTAGTCTTTGTCGCTGTGGTTTTATTTATGGCTTACTGTGTGTACCGTTTTCGTTATAAAGAAGGTCAACGAGCCGAGTATAATCCTGAAAGTAAAAAACTAGAAATTTGGCTTTCAGTTTTAACATCTGTAGGTGTAGCAATAATGTTGGCTCCCGGCCTTTGGGCTTGGGATGAATTTGTTACCGTACCAGAGGGGACGGCCGAATTTGAAGTTCTTGGTCAGCAATGGAGCTGGATGTATCGATTCCCCGGTAAGGATGGGAAGCTTGGTAAAAGTTCCACCAAATTGATTGATGACGATAACCCCTTTGGATTAGACCCTAAGGACCCAAATGGGCAGGATGATGTGCTAATTGAAGACAGTGAACTGCATCTCCCCTTAAATAAGCCGGTTAAGGTTCTATTGCGCTCTGTAGATGTTTTGCATGACTTTTATGTTCCGGAGTTACGCGCGAAGATGGATATGGTTCCCGGTGCAGTGACGTATCTTTGGTTTGAACCAATAAGGGTTGGTACATTTGATATACTTTGCTTCGAGTTATGCGGAACAGGCCATTACGATATGCGTGGTAGCCTTGTTATAGAAGAGGCCGATGCTTTTAATGAGTGGTTTGAAGCGCAATCAACGTTTGCCGAGACACTTGCCCGGATTTCTCCTGAAGGGGAAATTGAGCACAAGATTGCGGCGAATGCAGCTGAGAACAGCTTTTGACTGCTAATTGCAAACCAAGCAATGTGATTGTGGACTATTACGTTTTACATGAAAGTAACAAAGTGAAGAGGATTTAATAATGGCTATTGTGGATTCACCCGTAGTTCAAGATATTCCTGCAGCTGAAGTCCCGGATCCGAACGAGGACCTTTACCATGCGAAAAGCTGGGTGACAAAATATCTGTTTTGCCAGGATGCAAAAGTGATTGCTATCCAGTATTCTTGTACGGCACTGGGGATCGGGCTTCTTGGCCTGGTTCTTTCTTGGGTTATGCGTTTGCAACTTGGGTTCCCCGAAGTTTTCTCATTTATTGAACCGGCTCATTATTATCAGTTCATCACCATGCATGGGATGATTATGGTCATATATCTGCTAACAGCACTGTTCTTAGGTGGATTTGGAAACTATCTCATACCTTTAATGTTGGGAGCCCGGGACATGGTTTTCCCGTACGTGAACATGCTGAGCTATTGGGTATACCTGCTAGCGGTTCTAGTTCTTATTGCAAGTTTCTTTGTTCCTGGAGGTCCAACGGGTGCAGGTTGGACTTTATATCCTCCTCAAGCAATCCTTTCTGGAACCCCGGGATCTGATGGTGGTATAATTCTAATGCTAGTTTCGTTGTCGCTTTTTATTGTTGGCTTTACAATGGGTGGCTTGAACTACGTGGTTACCGTTCTGCAGGCTCGAACACGGGGCATGACTCTGATGCGCATGCCGCTAACCATCTGGGGAATATTTACTGCAACAGTGCATGCACTCCTTGCCTTTCCGGCACTGTTTGTGGGCGCTATAATGATGACCCTAGATAGATTGTTGGAAACAAGTTTTTTTATGCCGGTAATTTCAGAAATGGGAGAAATCCTTAGTTATGAGGGTGGGAGCCCGTTATTATTTCAACATTTATTTTGGTTTTTTGGGCATCCTGAAGTCTATATCGTTGCTCTCCCGGCTTTTGGCATTGTTTCTGATCTCTTAAGTGTCCACGCCCGCCGGCATGTTTTTGGCTACAGGATGATGGTTTGGGCCATTGTGATAATTGGGGCATTAAGTTTTATCGTTTGGGCGCATCACATGTATGTAAGTGGAATGAACCCTTGGTTCGGTTTCTTTTTCGCTACTACCACGCTTATCATAGCTGTTCCAACCGCGTTAAAGGTCTACAATTGGACGCTCACTCTATGGCGGGCTAATATTCGTCTTACATTACCGATGCTGTTTGGCCTTGCGTTCATTATTACATTTGTGAATGGCGGTATCACAGGCTTGTTTCTGGGGAATGTTGCGATCGATGTCCCGCTCTCAGATACGCTTTTTGTGGTTGCGCATTTTCATATGGTTATGGGAATCGCCCCCATACTGGTTGTTTTTGGGGCAATATACCACTGGTACCCTCTTATGACTGGTAGGATGTTGGATGAAGGCCTGGGTAAGTTCCATTTCTGGGTGACTTTCCTCGGTTCCTATATCATTTATCTACCGATGCATTATCTGGGCTTTATCGGGGTACCGCGACGCTATTTTGAGATGGGTGAAACGACTTTCATTCCAGAATCAGCCCAAGATCTAAATGCCTTTATGACGATCGTAACCCTGATTGTTGGCTTTGCTCAGTTGGTTTTTTTGTATAATTTGATAACCAGTCGAAAGAATGGTGTGGAAGCCGGGCCTAATCCATGGAAGGCAACTTCACTTGAGTGGCAGACTGCTAAGACTCCACCCGAACATGGAAATTTTGGCAAAACACTTCCGGTCGTATATCGATGGGCCTATGCTTATGGCCTTCCTAACGCTGCTCAGGATTTTGTACCGCAGAATCTACCTCCGGAGTTGGTTGCTACGCATGTGGGTAACCAGGTTCCTGATACTGATGGTGAAAGTTAGGTGAAATAAGTGAGCTTAGTTGACCAACTGACAGAGAAGCCTTGGTTAACAGAAGGTTGCGAAGTAGAAGGTTGCGTTGGAGAAGCACCTCTGGATTTGCGAGCACCTCATCTTGGCCTAAAAGTTTTGCTGGGTGTTGCGTCTGCACTTTTTATGCTGGTTGTAGTTGCCTACGCATACCGAATGACGTTTGGGGACTGGCAGCCCATGCACCAACCTTGGCTTTTGTGGGTGAACACACTCATACTTGTCTTAGGAAGTTGGGGAATGCATCGAGCTTGGGGTGGTGCATACAGTGGTCAGTTAGGCGTTTTAAAAAGTGGAATGGTATTGGGTGGTGGTTGCGCCGTTGTTTTTTTGGGCGGTCAACTCCTCGTTTGGAAAGAATTGGTAAGTCAAGGTTTTTTTGCATCATATGGTGTTTCAGTTGCATTTTTTTACGTTGTGACTGCCCTTCATGCCGCGCACGTTTTCGGCGGCTTGATTGCCTGGTATCGGGCAAGCTTGAAAATCTGGCGTGACGATGATATTGACAATGTCCGGATAACTGTGGAGCTTTGTGCCACATATTGGCACTTCCTGCTATGCATGTGGATAATTTTGTTTGGGCTATTGCTATTAACATGAGAAAGAGGGAATTTGTCATATGAGTGAAAGTACCCCGGGCGCTATTATGCGGCCTGACGGCGTGGAAGGTGTAATAGCCGACTGGTCATCAGATCAAAGGGCATTCAAAAAAGTTCCGTGGGGTAAGGCCATGATGTGGATCTTTCTTCTCAGTGATACATTTATCTTTGGTTGCTTCTTGCTCTCCTACATGACTGTTAGGATGTCAACAACAGTGCCCTGGCCTCCTGTTAGTGATATTTTTGCTCTCTCCCTTGGAGGCGAACCCATACCGTTGATATTGATAGCGATAATGACGTTCGTGCTAATTACAAGTAGTGGTACGATGGTACTAGCGGTCAACTATGGTTATAGAAGAGATCGGGCTAAAACAGTCCTATATCTAATCATCACGGCAATATTTGGTGCGACGTTTGTTGGGATGCAGGCTTTTGAGTGGACCAAGTTAATCATGGATGGGGTTCGGCCATGGGGCAATCCTTTCGGTGCAGCTCAGTTTGGTTCTTCCTTTTTCATGATAACGGGCTTTCATGGATTTCATGTTTCTGTTGGTGTCCTTTTTCTTATACTTATTGCGCGAAAGGTATGGAAGGGTGAATTTGATAATGAAACCCGAGGGTTTTTTACTAGTCAAAAAGGACGTTATGAAATTGTTGAAACACTGGGCCTCTATTGGCATTTCGTTGATCTGGTATGGGTCTTTATCTTTGCATTTTTTTACTTATGGTGAGGAATAAACAATGACGGAAGCACACGTCGAGGGGCAGCAACATCCACTTGGAGTTTATATTAAGGTTTGGGCGTGGTTGTTTGTCCTCAGCGCCTTTTCGTATATGGTTGATTATTACGATGTACAGGGATATCTCCGGTGGACCCTTATATTGATCTTTATGATATTGAAGGCTGGTCTTATCATAGCAATTTTTATGCACATGGCGTGGGAGCGGCTAGCGCTCGTTTATGCCGTAGGAGTGCCGGTTTTGGCTGTACTTGTGTTTACGTTCTTAATGACACATGAAGCAGACTATACTTTTGATACTCGTGGGACATTTTTTGTTGAAAGTGCCCCTTAGTGCTGTTTATTTTGAAGAGGGCGCCAATTTAGGGCACATTTAGAATCCAACACACTTTAAATAGACAAAATGTCAGTCGTTTTGTGAATGTTAAATGTTTCCCATTATTTTTCCAAATTAACGGTTACCTTATCAAGCTAAGATTTATTAGGATTAAGGCCTGTTCATGGTCGAGAAGTGGATAGGCCCATTTGCAGACAGTACATCCCTTGCTGGCCGTGAAATTGTTGTGATAGAATCTACGTAGATCTGCATGAATAATTTGGCAACATATAGGATAGCGTACGATTTAAACGATTTCTAACAATAGCTTCTTTTGAGCTTTCTCTCTTCACCCAGAGCATGTAGATTTTAAAGTGTAATTTTGGAAAAATAAGAATACAGAATCGAATATCAATCGGGGGTTTTGGTGAATGTTTAAAAATTCTATTAACAGCCTGTTTTTGATCGCATTGAGTGGATTCTGTAGCAGTATCATTTCAGAACGGGCGTTTGCAGGTGGTCGCTCAGAGCCATGGCAAATGTGGTTTCAAGATGCAGCCTCACCTGTCATGGAAAAAATAATTGAATTTCACAACTTGATTTTTGTGGTTGAGATTTCGATCGTTGTATTTGTTCTCTGTTTAATGGGGTACATAATATTAAGATTCAATGCGAAGGCAAATCCAGAGCCTTCAAAAACCACACATCATACTCTACTTGAAGTTGTTTGGACGGCCGTTCCGCTGCTTGTTTTAGTTGTAGTAGCGCTCCCCTCTATGAAATTACTTTATTATGCGGATAAAGTTGTTGAAAGTGAGATGACAATTAAAGTAACGGGAAACCAATGGTATTGGACGTATGCATATCCAGATCATGGTGAAATACAATTTGATAGCTATATGATCGAAGATAAGGATTTAAAAGAAGGGCAACCGCGTTCGTTGAGCGTTGATAACCCAGTTGTATTGCCATCACGAACGAATATTCGACTATTATTTACGTCAGCTGATGTAATACACAATTGGGCTGTGCCGTCGCTTGGTTTGAAGCTTGACACAGTTCCTGGCCGTATAAATGAGTCATGGGTGCATATAAATAAAGAAGGTGATTACTACGGGATGTGTTCCGAACTATGTGGTGTTAGGCATGGTTTTATGCCTGTTCACATTAAGGCAGTACCTAAAAAGGAATTTTCGGCTTGGGTAGAGAAAGCTAAGGCTCAATTCTCTAATATCTCTAGTGGATCGGAAACAAAAGTAGCAAACCTGGAGAAACCTTTTGATAAGGCGGCAACGGGAATCTTGAAAGATAGGAAAAGAAAATGAGGGTTGGCCAGGGTGTAGCAATGGGAAACAATCATGAAGTTCATCCGTCGGGGTGGCGACGGTGGTTGTATTCGACTAATCACAAAGATATCGGGACTATGTACATTGTGCTTTCGTTAATAGCAGCCATCCTTGGAGGCTCAATGTCAGGCATAATTCGCCTGGAGTTAATGTTTCCAGAGCTTCAGTTTATTCAGGACCTTCAGTTTTATAATGTCATGGTGACAGGACACGCATTTCTAATGGTGTTTTTTGTTGTTATGCCAGCTATGTTTGGAGGATTTGGTAATTGGTTCGTACCTCTGATGATTGGTGCGCCAGATATGGCCTTCCCGCGGATGAATAATATAAGTTTTTGGCTGCTTGCAGCGGCTCTAATATTGCTCCTTCTTTCGGCCTTTGTTCAAGGGGGAGCGGGAACTGGGTGGACCGTCTATCCACCACTTTCAAATGCAGACTACCATCCAGGCCCGGCTGTTGATTTTGGTATTCTTAGCCTACATGTAGCGGGAGCATCATCGATATTGGGTGCTATCAACTTTATAGTTACGATATTGAATATGCGTGCTCCAGGGATGACCATTCACCGAATGCCTCTTTTTGTATGGTCAATTTTAGTTACTGCATTTTTATTATTACTTGCAATTCCGGTATTAGCCGGAGGACTTACAATGCTGCTAACAGATCGAAATTTTGGAACTACTTTTTTTGAGGTAGCTGGTGGGGGAGATCCAATTTTGTGGCAGCATTTGTTCTGGTTTTTCGGACATCCTGAAGTTTACATTATTATAATCCCCGGTTTTGGTATTATCAGCCAGGTAATTTCGACTTTTTCCAAGAAGCCAGTATTTGGTTATTTGGGCATGGCTTATGCAATGGTTTTCATCGGCGTAGTTGGCTTTGTCGTATGGGCGCATCATATGTATACTGTAGGTCTCGATGCGGATTCTCGTGCTTACTTTGTAGGGGCAACATTGATCATTGCAGTCCCAACGGGTGTTAAGATTTTTAGTTGGTTAGCAACCATGTGGGGTGGGTCAATAGAATTTCCTGCGCCTATGATGTTCGCGTGTGGCTTCATATTTTTGTTCGTAGTTGGTGGTGTTACCGGGGTTGCACTTGCAAATTCTGGAATGGATTTGGCGTGGCATGACACATATTTTGTAGTAGCCCATTTTCATTATGTAATGGCTATAGCTGCAGTTTTAGCTATTTTTTCTGGCTATTACTACTGGATTGGCAAGATGAGTGGCCGTCAGTATCCAGAAAAATTAGCGAAAATACATTTTTGGTTGTTTTTTGCCGGCGTAAATATACTATTTTTTCCGCAGCATTTTTTGGGGATGGCTGGCATGCCAAGGAGAATACCTGATTATCCTGATAGCTACGCTGGTTGGAATCTTGTTTCCAGCGTAGGAGCTTTCGTTGCTGGAATAGCTACTCTTTTATTCTTCTTTATAATTTGGAAGACCTTTTCATCTGGGGGAAAAGTTCAATCCAATCAATGGGGCCCCGGCGCAACTACTCTTGAGTGGACAGTTGATAGCCCTGCACCGTTTCATACTCATGAAGAATTACCAGTGACTAATAGCCATATGCCGGCGGAATGATGGGCACCGATAGAATGCTGAAAATATTGCAAAGGCAGAATAGAAATACATTAACGGCTTTCTTTTTGTTTGGCATAGTCCTTGGAATGGCTGGATTGGCTTTCTCTTCAGCTCCACTTTACAAGCTGTTTTGTCAGGTAACTGGTTTTGGCGGGACACCTAAGACGAATGTTGTGCGTAAAGCCATCAGCAAATCAGCTGGTGTTATCAACGTACGGTTTGACGCAAATACAAATTCGGACCTCCCGTGGGTCTTTAAACCAGAAAAACAGAAGGTTTTGGTTTCATTGGGGGAACCAAAACTGGCCTTCTATTTTGCCAAAAATGTTGGTGCGAAACCAGTTACGGGAACTGCAAGTTATAATATAACCCCTTTTAAAGTGGCAAAATACTTTTCAAAGATAGATTGTTTTTGTTTTGTGCGCCAAACATTAGAGCCTGGAAAAAGAATCCCGATGCCGGTAGAATTTATTGTTGACCCAGAAATTCTTGAAGATCCGGATACAGCAGAAGTGAAGACAATAACTGTATCGTATACATTTTTTCCAGTGGTCCAGAATGATAGAAAAAAAAGCTAGCCAGTTGAAATACGTATTGGAAGACAAGTTACGAATGCCATTTAAAGAAGGGGTAATCCGGCATTTTTTTACAAAATATTCTGTCCGAGGGGTAGTTTATGAAAAGCAGTGAAAGAACACATCCCTACCATATGGTTGAGCCTAGCAAGTGGCCAGTTTTAAGTACCTTTGGTGCACTAACGGCCGCCATAGGTGGGGTTTGGTCAATGCACGGAGGTCCCGTTTTTGGATTATTGTTTGGAATTGGTCTTATGATTTATTCTGCATATTGTTGGTGGCGTGATGTAGTGCATGAATCGAGAAATGGTATTGATTATACAAACACGGTGCGTAGGGGGTTACGAATTGGCGTAGTATTGTTTATTGCTTCAGAAGTAATGTTCTTTTTTGCGTTCTTCTGGGCTTTTGCCGACGCAACCGTACCAATTATCTCCCGGACAGCCCATGTGACGTGGCCACCTGAAGGTGTAGTGCCACTCGACCCCTTTGGTTTACCATTAATAAACACATTAATTCTTTTGGCATCAGGTGGTACAGTCACCTATGCCCACCATATGTTAAAACTAAATAACCAGGCTAGATGTGCGGATGGGCTTTTTTTGACAGTTATCCTTGGTATTATTTTTACGTTCACGCAAGGATTGGAATACGGTCATGCCACATTTGGATTTTCAGATGGAATTTACTCATCGACATTTTATTTAGCAACTGGGTTCCATGGACTACACGTAATTATTGGTACCATTTTTCTCGGAGTTTGTTATTGGCGTTGCAAATTAGGTCACTTTTCGGCCATCCACCACATTGGATTTGAGGCAGCCGCATGGTATTGGCACTTCGTTGATGTAGTTTGGTTGTTTTTATTCGGTTGCATCTATTGGTGGGGAAGTCTCAGTTATTTTGTACCATCTTAAGGCAAAGTATTTTCTAAAAAGCAAAATATCCTAGGAATAGCATCGAAAATAATTAACTTTCGCTAGCACGATCAGAATAATAGTTGAGGCTAGTGTCGTTAGGTGAGTGCCCTATTTGAGCGGAATTTTCTCCAACTGTATCGAAATAAACTATAGGTGTGACCTGGTTAGCGGAGAACTAGAGTAGGATAGGTCAAATCAGTAGTTATTTGTGCGGCGGACAATGGGAGGTCTAGAGTTAATAATAAGTCTGAGGCTAAGGCACGAATTAAAAGTGGGAACGTTTGGTGCGGTTGCCAACATATTTAAGAGAGTTCCAATGAAGGCTCGCGAGACTTGATATCTAACAAAAAATTACTTCTTCAGTCATCTTCCCGTTTTCGATTAATGGACCAGGATGCCATTCTTTTTTCTTTTGCACTAGTATCGCTTTACCTTTTCCTCCAAATTATGAATAGTATCTGATCATGAGAATGTTTGGTAGAAGAAAGAGTGATGTCTCAAATTGATGACAGTGTTAGTTCTGAGGCGCAGGGCGCTTTAGACTTTTTGGCTGAAATGGGGCAGGAGTTCTCCTCCACTCCGGATTTAGATAAGACACTTTTAAAGGCTGTTCATTTAATTGCAGAGTATGTAAAGGCAGAAGCGGGAGCGCTTTTCCTTTTGGATAAAAATCAGAAGTACTTAGATTGTGTCGCTAGCGTGGGGCCTGTACAGATCACTGGCCTTCGTCTCAATGCTGACCACGGAATTGTTGGTAATTCAGTTCAGCAAAACAGTGGGTATATCGTTAAGGATGTTGAAGCTGATCCGACATTTAACAAAGCAGTCGATGACAAAACAGGTTACAAGACCAGGTCTATTTTGTGTGCCCCAATGGGAGTCAAAGATGAGAGAGTTGGCGCTATTGAGCTAATAAACAAAAGGGGGGATACAGGCCTTTTTAGCGATGATGACTTGAATTTGTTGCAGGTGCTCGCAACATCCGCTGCCTTGGCAATTCTTAATGCTCGAATGGCGGAGCAATTAGTTGAGCAAGAACGTTTGCGGAGAGAACTGGAATTGGCAGCTGAGATACAGCGATCGCTGCTGCCAAATATAAGCCCTGAAGATTTTCCGGTCCATGGTATGAATTTGCCCGCAAGGGTCGTATCAGGAGATTTTTACGATTATTATCAACTTGATGACGGGCGGATCGCATTCACATTAGGAGATGTATCGGGTAAAGGGATGAATGCTGCTTTGTTGATGGCCAAGACAGCTAGCCTGCTTCGTTGCCTTGGCAAAGCTATTTTGGAGCCAGGGGCTCTGCTTGCCCGTGTGAATGAAGAGGTTTGTGAAACAGTAACACGAGGCATGTTTGTTACTTTAGTGCAAGGGATATATGATCCTGAACGAGGGTACGTGCGGTTTGCAAATGCGGGGCATGAACCACCTTTGGTTCTAACATCCAAAGGTGAGTTTTTTACGATTCCAGCAGAATCTCCCCCATTAGGTATTTCTCCTTCATTAATTGGTGATGAAAATTTTCCTGAACAAGAAATTCACCTAGATGGGGGTGCTCTTTACATTTTTTCAGATGGCGTAACTGAAGGCTATTTGGCAATGGGGGATGAACTTGGTGCAGAAGGTTTTAAGAGCTTAGTGAAAAAAACTGAGAAAAAAGGGGTATTTTCTTTACTATCCATACTGAAAGCAAAAATTCTGGAAGGAGATAGGCCACTCCGTGACGATGTAACGCTGTTGGTTGTTGACGATAATATTTCAGTAAAATCAAAGCGTTTTGAACGAGGTTTTGTAGAGGCTGGACCTACAGTTTCGTTAGGGGAAAAATTGATGACGATCCGGATTGCGGCACGCCCGGACCGCCTCCGGCTTGTCCGTAGAAGTGTAGAGGAGACTTCCAAGTTTATCGGATTTGGAAAAAATGATGTCAGCGACATAGTCTTAGCTGTTGACGAGGCGTGCCAGAACATTATTCGACACGCTTACAAGGCAAATGAAGATGGGGAAATTTCAATAGAAATCAGAAAACGGGATAGTGCGATGATTATTCTGTTGCGAGACTATGCGGAGGCAATCGATGTTTCAAAAGTAAAGCCACGGGATCTAAACGATATTAAACCGGGAGGACTTGGGACACATTTGATAAGGGAAGTCATGGATGATGTGAATTTTCTATCTCCACCCTTTGATGGGGGAAATCTACTTAGAATGGTAAAAATGATTGGGTGACAATGATGGAATATGAAGTTGAGGAGCGAAGCAATACTTTGATCATACGGTTAACCGGCGATATTGATTTGCAGACATCGCCAAATGTTAGGCAAGGCCTCATGGGTAGTATAGACAAAGGAAGGCCAATAATAGTCGATCTTTCGGGTGTCGATTATATAGATTCATCCGGTGTGGCTTCGTTAGTAGAAAGTCTTCAGACCATGCGGAAAAAGGGTAAACAATTTATCCTAGTATCAGTAAGCGAAAAAGCGATGCGTGTGTTTCAATTGGCTCGTCTCGACAAAGTCTTTACGATTTGCTCAGACTTGGATGAGGGCTTGAAAATAGTAAAGGGTGAGTGATTCTATGGGAGCCGGAGATATTCAAAAGATAGGTGAACAAATAAGCGAACGAGTAGGTCGCTATGCAGTGGCATTTGTAGAAGAAATCGGGAATGGTGGCATTCTACTCCTTGAAAGCATTTACTGGTTGTTCCTGGGCCGTCGAGAAAAACAGCCGGTACGCTTAAACGCAGTTGTCGTGCAAATGATGGAGATTGGGATTAACGCAATTCCAATCATAGCGGTGTTAGCTGCTACGATTAGTGTCACGTTAACTATCCAGGGGATATACACACTTCGCGTTTTTGGTGCAGAGGACCAAGTGACTTTTGGGATTGGGTTCTCTGTCGTTCGGGAATTTGCTCCTTTGATCACGGGGATTTTGGTTGCAGGGCGCTCCGGATCCGCATTGGCCGCTCGTATCGGTATCATGAAGATTAATCAAGAAATTGATGCTTTAAAGGTAATGGGAATAAATCCAACTCGTTTTTTGGTAGTACCTCCGCTTATTGCAATGTTTATTATGCTCCCACTGCTAACTTTCATGGCAGATTTAGTGGGGCTCTTTTTTGCCGGCCTCTATATAAATGTGGAACTTGGTATCTCAATGGCTGCTTATGCTCATCAGTTGATTGAATATATCGAAGTTAATGATGTCTTCTTTGGACTTCTAAAGAGCGTTATATTTGCAATTGAGATAACAATTATTGCGGTAATTAATGGTGCTAGTGTTGTTGGCGGAGCAGAGGGCGTAGGAAAGGCAACAACACGGGCTGTAGTCCAGTCAATTTCTGCTATAGTCTTAACTGCAATGTTGGTTGTATTGATTTCAACACGGACTTGATTGATGAAGACTAAGCCGAACGACAAAACGACTGACAGGAATATCTCTCGGCCAAAGAAAGTTATCGAAGTCAAGGACTTGGTTACCCATTATGGAGATCGTTTGATTCTTCAAGGGGTTACGATGAACGTTCTCGAAAACGAAATTATGGTTATCATGGGAGGATCCGGCTCCGGAAAATCAACGCTGTTGAGGCATTTAATGGCGTTAGAGACAAAAACCTCCGGTACCATGAAAATTTTAGGCCATGACATCGATCAGCTTAATCGGATGGAGTTCCAAGAACTCCGGCAGCAAATAGGCGTTGCTTTTCAGGGCGGTGCATTGTTCAGCTCTATGACAATTGGTGAAAATGTAATGCTGCCCTTATATGAACACACAAACCTTGATTACAACACAATGGAAATTATGTCCCGTATGAAATTAGAGATTGTTGAATTGGGAGGGTTTGAGAAGTTGATGCCTTCAGAGCTTTCTGGGGGCATGATAAAGCGTGCGGCCTTTGCGCGTGCTATAGTAATGGACCCAAGAATCTTATGTTGCGATGAACCATCTGCCGGGCTAGACCCGGTAGCGGCATCAGCACTTGATGATTTAATTCTCAATATGCGTGATGCTATGGGGATGAGCATTATTGTTGTTACACACGAATTAGAGAGTACCTTTAAAATTGCCGATAGGATTACTATTTTGGACCGTGGTAAGATCTTAATGGTAGGCACTGTAGATGAAGTGAAAGCATCGAAGAATGAGCGTGTGCAGGCGCTTCTTAACCGCGTCCCAGAAGTTGGAGAATTAGATCCGGATGAATATCTAGATCGCCTTGTTGGTGATGAGGATAGTGGGAGAGCGCATCTGTGAGAAGCAGCAAGATCAATTATATAATTGTTGGTTTATTCATAATTATCAGCATAGGCGGATTACTGGGAGCGACTATTTTGTTGAGCGGGCGGACTGGAGCGATCGATAGCTATTATACAGTTTATAATAATGTTACCGGTGTAAAGTTTGGCACACAGATAGTGTATGAGGGATTTCCAATTGGCCAAGTTACCGAAGTAACTCCTACTGAAGAAAACGGCCGAATGCGGTTTCGTGTTGATTTTGATATTGTGCATGGATGGAAAATTCCCGAGGATAGCGAAGTGGAAATCGCTGCTCCAGGATTGTTGGCTGCTGTCAACCTCGCAATTCATTCAGGCATGTCAATGAATCCTTTGAAGCCAGGAGAAAAGATAAAACCGCGTGAGCGAGCAGATATTTTTTCAGTTTTTTCAAATTTAGCAGGACAATTCAATGATCTTACAAACCAATATGTAAAACCGCTAATTTTAAATATTAGTGATGCCGTAAAATCCACAAACGAGTTGTTGGAATTGCGGCACGAGGGGCACGCGATGATTATCGACACGCGCGAAGCGCTTTCTCGAATAACATCCCGAATACCCGCTATCACTTCAAAATTTGAGAGCTTGCTTGGTAATTTGCACACTGCCACTAAAAGATTTAATTCGGTTGTATCTTTGGAAAACACGGATAAGCTTATTGCGTTGATTGATAACCTAAACGCTGCTTCCCAAAAAATAGATACAATGATGGTAACTACCAATAGCGTGTTAGCAGATATTGATGATTTAGTGATGGATGAGAATGGGGATGTGAAGAAAAGCTTTTCTGATGCTCGCTATGTTGTGGAATCGATAGCCCGTAATATTGATTCTATCAACCAAAATATGAATGGAGCAGCAAGAAACTTAAATGAATTTACTCGTCAAATCAGAAATAATCCAGGCTTGCTTCTTGGAGGTAGTGCGCCCGTGTTGAAAGAGGAAAATTGAATATGGTTAGCACCTTTAGTGTGCGCAGTTTAACATTGATGGCATACATTTTTGTGTTTCCCCTTCAAGGATGCCTGCTATCAACTGAGCCGGCGCCAGAGGATCGTTATTATCGCTTGCAGATATTGAATAATCCAACCCCACTTCCGATTCCTAAGTTTCAAGGAATTATAGAGGTGGAGCGGTTTGTGGCAGACGGGGTAACAGCGGGTCGACCAATAGTATATAGTGAAGTTAATACCCCAAATCAGTTAAAAGAATACCACTATCATTTCTGGACAGAGCCACCAACAATTATGCTTCGTGATCAATTAGTCAGTTTTCTTCGGCATGCAAATATAGCGTCATCAGTGGTGACACCGGAAATGAGGGTACGCTCAGACTTTTCATTAACAGGGAAGATATATCGTCTTGAACGTGTGCTTGGAAAAAGCAGTTTTGCTATAATTGAGATGGAATTATCGTTACGTCGACCTGAAACTGGTGAATTGATCTTACTTAGGAATTATAGCCATAAAGGGCCTTCAAATAATAAGGGTGTCGCGGGGGCGGTAAGTTCACTAAAAAATGCTCTTAGCACTATATATTCAGAGTTTTTGAAAGATCTATTGGAGCAAAAACTTTAAAAATTTCTTGATTTTTTTTGAAACAAAATCATCAAATTAAGTGAGTGCTGTGTTTTGAAGTAATAATACGATAATTGTGACGTTAACCTTTTTTGTATAGTAGGAGTGCTATTTGTTTTACCCAAGATAATGCGATTTTCCAGTGTTACAGTGGCACTTGCATTTCATTTGCTGCTTTTGCTAACAATAGTAGTATTGAAACGGCCTTCCTTGTTTGAAACGCGAGTTGTTAAGATACAATGATACCAAAATCGACGAATATTCGCCGAGCCAGACAAGAAATTTCCCTGCACAAGCGCTGGGAAAAAAATAGCCATGCAAGTGGGGTTATATGGTTCACAGGTCTATCCGGGTCTGGAAAATCGACTTTAGCAAGCGAACTTGAACAGTTACTTTTTGACCGGAACAAACAGGTTGTTTCTCTCGATGGTGATGATTTGCGGTATGGCTTATGTGCTGATCTAGGTTTTCTGCCGGAGGATCGTGCAGAAAACATCAGGCGTGTCGGTGAAGTTGCTTCTTTGTTTTCGGCTAGTGGCGCTATTGTGTTGACTGCGTTTATTTCACCTTACAGGGCAGATAGGCTAAAGGCGCGAAAAGCAGCGGTCGGAAACTTCCATGAAATATATCTATCAGCGGACCTTAATACTTGCATTGACCGTGATCCCAAAGGGCTATATGCAAAAGCACAACGGGGTGAAATTAGTCATTTTACTGGAATATCAGCACCTTATGAAGCGCCGGAGAGTCCTGAGTTGACCCTAGATACAGGGTTGCTTGATGTAAAAAAAAGTTTAAAAATTCTAGATGAGTATGTAGAAAAAGCATTTAGCTTGTGAGAGTTATAATTCACATATCCAGTGCGCTTTTGTATATTTCTAATAGCTCTTCCATTGCAGCACGATCATGAGAATCCATTTTCCTTAACTTCACCACGTGACGAAGCACTTTAATATCAAACCCTGCTAGTTTGGCTTCAGAATATATTTCGCGGACATCTTCTATTAAGGCACGCTTTTCATCTTCTAACCGTTCAATTCGCTCGACAAAAGACTTTAAACGCTCGATGCCGTCTACCCCAGTATTTAGCATGTCTTCCTAGTCGCTCTGAAAAGTGCAATCTAGTCAATACTGTGTTTCCAATCAAGTATATACCATTAATTCGTCAACGTAATCGGGGAGATATTTAAGAAAGGGGGTTTCTAAAGAGCCTTTGTATTAATCAGTCAATATATGTACGTAGAAATTGCTAGAAAAATTTTCAACCGCAGCAGGATGTTTTATTTTTTTTTCATAAAGATTACATCGGAAATGACTGCACCCAGAACCTCCGACCAGGCATTTATTCCTTTTGAAGTGCAAATTTTCTCTTGATTTATCTCTAGTGCGCAAGATGCTAACCCGTTCCTTGTTCCATGTGTATTGACAGTATAAGCCAGGTCATGACCTGAATACGGCTTGTTATCACCTACATTGAATCCTAGGTTTCTTAATTTTCTAATTAATGGCGAGGAAAGACGAGAATCATTTTTCCATAAAACACCTATATCCCATGGTCGTGGTTTCCCTCCAAAGCTTGGGCTGAAGCTATGAATGGAGATTAATGATGGGGGATCGCCTTGTGCTATTTTCTCATAACACATTTGATTAATTGCAGCGTGGTATGGTTTGAACAAAAAATTAATACGCTTAGATTGTTCCTTTTTTGTAAGATTAATATTCCCTGGAATATTAATTTGATCACTAGCCTTAATGATTAAATCTGGATGATCTAAAGGGCGATTTAAATCGATTACTAACCGCGAGAAGCCACTTGACACGAGTGGGCAATTAATTTTTGACGACAAATTTTTTGCTACTGCTAATGCTCCTATGTCGTATGCAATATGGAGTTTTAAAATATTATTTTCCAGGCCCAAGTTTCCAAGTGTTATTGGGATTTTAGGGCTGGCATGATCACAAACAAGAAGGAGGTTAGCTTTGCCTGCTTTATTTGTTATGGTGAAAGGCGGGGGGTCGTCATCCACAAAAAATTCATGCATATTATCGTCAATCATTGTTTTACCCGACCAAACGCATAACAAATACTTCTATCCTTGAAACCTGGGTTCTTTTTTTCCAAGATATAAGCCATTCTAGCAGTAAACTTGATTTAATACAGATACCCTTAATGACTAACATTGAAAAGGAAGTTTAGCTTGCTCAGGGTAACAAGGCAGAAATTTGTGTTGGCTTTTACCTTTCTTGTTGCCGGGGCATTTTTTGTTGGCTGTTCTCCAATTTTTGTCAGGTGGAGCGAACTTGCGCCAATCCCTACGGCTTTCCATAGAGTAGGACTAGCTCTCCCTCTTTTTGGGGTATGGTATTTTTGGGAGAGCATTGTAAGAGCACCTAAAATAGTTGTTTCTGAGTCTAAACATGGTTTTCCCCTTGCTATTTTCTTCGCGGGAACCTTTTTCGCCGGAGACCTTACTTTTTGGCATTTGTCGATCGTTAACACGTCTATAGCTAATGCAACATTTTTAGCTGCATTAGCCCCAATCTATGTAACAATCGGCATGTTTCTGTTGTATAGGGAGAAGCCAACAAAGATTTTTGCAGTAGGCATGGTTTTAGCGTGGTTAGGTGCGGTTTTATTGATTGGTGATAATTTTTCAATTAATCCGGAAAACTTTCTAGGGGATGTTTATGGGTTAATTACAGGAATGTTTTTTGGAGCGTATATTCTAGCTGTTGGGCGAGCACGAATTTGGCACTCAACGGCTTCGGTAATGGCGGGCAGCACTTTAGTCTCAACATTGCTTCTAAGTTTGCTTTGCGTTAGTTTTGACCAGAATCTAATAGCAGAGACGTGGGCAGGGTGGTGTATTCTGTTAGCATTAGCATTAGTAAGTCAGTGCGTAGGGCAGGGGTTGATTGCTTCTTCTTTGGCATATCTTCCAACAGCTTTTTCGTCAGTTACATTAACGTTGGAAGCGATCTTTGCGGCAATCTTAGCCTGGATTATATTCGGTGAAACATTAGGTGAATGGCAATGGCTAGGTGGTGTCATTATCATTGCGGGTATTTTCCTAGCGCAGAAAGGAAGCGCGAGTGGCTAAAGACCTAGGTTTTATTAAAGTTTGCGTCAACTATTTTAAAAGAAGTGAGCTTTTCAATGAATATTAGTAGTGAAATTGTTTCACCTTGCATTAGTGTGTGCAAAATAGATCTAAAAACCGGTTTTTGTCTAGGATGTTGGCGTACACGGGATGAAATAAAGGAATGGGCCTCAGCTGATACAACGGCCAGGTTAGAAATATTGGGGGAGCTAAAAAAACGCAAAAAATTAGCAGACTTTGGCGCAAGGCGTAAGACAAGACGGCGGGGGTGAGAAAATTAAGGTATAAGCTTTCTCGATAAGAAACGATCTCTTTTGGTTGGATACGGTCATTTAGTTGCCGGGAAGAGTAATGCCATAAATCCTAAAATAGGAGGGGTTTGACTATTTCAATACAAGACGCTGTGCATGCACTTCGTGAGTATTAGTTTTTTGGTATTTTTTAATTTTTAAGGTTTTAAATGACGCAGATTATTATAGGGTCACTCTTTCTTGTTTCACCAAATTCCTTCATTATCCATGGAAGTCCATGGTTCAGCCGGCGGGAGAGCGCTCCCCTCCTGTAGGAGTTCGATAGAGATATTGTCGGGAGAACGAACAAAAGCCATACGACCATCTCTAGGAGGACGATTTATCGTTACCCCCCCATCTTGTAGGCGTTGGCACATTTCATAAATATTAGGAACACAAAAAGCCAGGTGACCAAAATTCCTCCCCTCCGTATATTTCTCTGAATCGTAATTGAAGGTTAATTCAATCTCTGCGTCAGGGGTTTCTCTGGCAGCGAGGAAGATTAGCGCATATCCATCTTTTTTGCGGTCCATGCGTCTAGTTTCTTGAAGTCCCAGCAAATCGCAAAAAAAATGTAATGATTGTTCAATGTCTGAAATCCGGATCATGGTATGAAGATAGCGCATCTATTTCTCCTGGTGACAAAAAATTAGTTATATCCATAGACTAACAATAAGGATTAAGATGAAGCAAGATTGTTGTGAATACCAGGCTTGATGTATTTTTCTATACCTGGCTTAACAGAGCATTAGTTTATGCATTGGTTTTATTGGCTTATTCCAGCCACCTTTTTCGTATACGCATTTTTTCAGCGGGTCGCGCCAAGCGTTCTGGTTTCTGAATTGATGCGGGATTTTAACATCACTGGTGCAACCATGGGAAATATATCAGCTTTTTATTATTATACTTATGCTGTTATTCAAGTCCCAGCAGGACTTTTGTTGGATAGATTTGGCCCAAAAGCAATATTAGGTGGCTCTGCGCTCATATGCGCTATAGGCAGTTATTTATTTGCAGCTGCAGACAGTGCTTTTAATTTATATGTTGGTCGGTTCCTAATTGGTTTAGGCGCTGGTGTTTCCTTTGTTGGAACGCTTAAAGTTGCTGATATGTGGTTTTCTGCGCGTCAATTTTCTTATATATCCGGCTTAACCTTTTCGTTAGGCTTGGTTGGTGGGTTATTAGGACAGGCGCCACTCGTCGCGTTGGTATCGCACTTTGGGTGGCGCCCGGCGATGCAGAGTGCGGCTATCTTGGTCTTAGTTCTCTCTATTCTTATTGTTTTTTTTGTTAAGGAGAACAAAACAAGGATAGGCAGCAGACCTAAGGGCATAGTAGTTTGGAGAAATTTAATTTCAGTATTGCGTACCACGCAAATATGGATAGTAGCGATTTCAGGTGGAGGAATGGCTGCTATTATTACTTCATTTACAGGATTATGGGTTGTTCCATTCTTGATTGAAGCAAAAGCAATCTCGAAATCGGTGTCTGCTAGTTTGGCGTCGATTATATTTTTGGGAACGATGATAGGGGCTCCACTAGCTGGGTTGTTCTCAGGCTACTTTAAGAAACATAAACCAATAATTCTTTTTGCCGCTTGGTTAGTGTTGAGTGATATAATATTAATTGTCTATGTTGACTTTTCCGTTTCTTGGGGATTTTATGCATTACTGTTTTCTTTGGGTCTGGGTCTTGGCTGTGTTGTCACCATTTATTCTGTAGCTCGTACATATAGCCCTCCGGGAGCAGAAGGGACAACAATTGCCTTTGTTAACATGCTAGTAATTGGTTTAGGGGCATCCTTTCAACCGATAATTGGGTTTTTACTAGACTTTTATTGGGCCGGCAATTTACTTGATGGTGCACGCATTTATACAATAGATGCATATTTAATAGCATTTGGCTCTTTAGTAATAGTATCGTTTTCGACATTACTGTTTGGAATGATGATTCGTGAGCCTAGGTCCTAATTAACGTTGCATTTACTATGATCCATTTGTTTCAAAGCGCTTTTTCCATCTAGCAAGGGTCATCGGGTCAATAGTGCTTTTGTATACTAGCTCTCGCATTAAGGCCTGCAGCGCAGTCCGGGATTCCTGGTTTTTTGGGACAGGAAAGTTTTCTGGATCACATCGATCATTTATCATTTTCTCAGCTTGTTTGCGCAATAATCTTACTAGTGGTGGTGCAAGGCTATCGTAAATGTTCCGAAACGTATTATAGTCATCAATATTTAATCGAGGTGTGCTATCTGCCTCATAGCTTATGGGGTTTGGAGGGAATAGTAATAGTGTGGGAACATATCCACTGGGTATAGGTATATTAGCTGAATGAGTACGCTTGGTGACTAGCATTTCAGGGAAAACGTGGGTATGGGGCCCAGGGTTAGTCGTCTCTCCGGGTTTAGGTATTGGGGTTTTTACCACTATTTTTGCCAACCGCGAGACAAATACTCGCTTAGGGCTTGAATCAATTATTGAATAGAGTGCTGGATTGCTGTTTTGAAATAAATGTTTCCCGGTATTCTTTCGAAGCATCCCAAGTAGATTTGAATCGTTGGTGCATACCAAACAATCAACATTTGTTGTTTCTAACCCTAAATCAAATAATGAGGTGTTTTTCTTTGTTGGCTTAAGTTCTGTTAAAGTTTTTCGTTTAGTCATCTGAGCCTTTGCAGTAGGAAGGCAGAAAGCGATCCCGTGTCCCCAGAAATCAGAGTTTTTTGGAAGTATAAAGTAGGGTATTAGTTTTGCCGTGTCATAATCCTTTATTTCAAGAGAGCCGCGGGGGGTTTTTATAAAGACACGAGTTTTTTTAATATCAAAGAATACGTCTTCGTCCTTTTTCCACGCGAATTCCGCTATTGCTCCAAGGCCCCCAACAGCCCAAGTCGCTCTTGGGTCGTTAACGTATTTAACCAGAATATTGTAATTAGTTATATTTTCCACTTTTGAGTAATTTTTCTAATTTCCGGTTTTGCTGAAAATCGAGAAGTAACTTATATTTATCAATGAAAGGGCATTTTGTTAATATAAAAAGGCAGCACGGCCTGGTATCCCTTTGCAAGGACACCTATCGGGGGTGTAAAAGAGGATAAATCTAAGGGGGATTGTAAAATAATATGAGGCTGGATTTAAACGAATTTAGCATCAAAGCTCAAGCGTCGAAATGTTGTGCGGAATCTAAGCTGTGCAATGCTATTTTTTAGGCTACTATTTACTTTTAGGTTATTTTTCCAGCCTGACCAGATGTCACGGTCGTAAATACAACATCAAGCGATACAAAACTAAATTTATGCCTTTTAGTTGCTAAGGATAAGGCCTTGAATCAGAGGGTTTTGTCTTGATCTTACATGGGACCCTTGGACATTAGCAGATGGAGATCATTAATGGCCTACAGCTAGCACTTGAAGAACGCTCATATAGCTCGTTCGCCACAAATCTCAGTTTAGGTCTTAATGCTCGAGCAGGTGAAATGTTTGACTGCGGTGGCCCGCATCTTCACAAACATGAGTATTCACTAGACGAACTTAACGCCTGGTTAGAATGATTGGCAAAAAAAGGGGTACAGAAGGTAGCATTAGTGGGGCATTCGCGCGGAGGAAACCAAGTTACTCGGTTTGCAGCAGAAAGAAAGAATTCTATTATAAGCGAGTTCCTGTTAATTGCCCCAACTACATGGAATAGACAGCGAGCTATTGCCAATTATAAGAAAATTCATGCCTCAGAACTGGCTGAACCCTTATTTAGAGCAGAAAGACTAGTAGCTCTTGATAAGAGTAAGGAATTAATTGAAAACATAGGGTTTTTATACTGTAAAAACACAAAGGCAAGTGCAGAGGGTTTTCTTTCTTATTATAAGCCAGATGAGTGGTTTAATTCAGTTTCGGTTATAGAGAACGTTTTAGTGCCATTGTTGGTAATTGCAGGGGGCAGGATCGTATTAACGAAAGGGTGATCGAGCAGATCGAACCGAGGGTTGAAAGTAACAGGTTAAAATTACTGATTGTGGATGGCGCTGATCATTTCTTTCGAGATCTATTTCTTCAAGAAGTGGTGGACGAGATGGTGCATTTTGTATCATGGGGTAAATAAACCTCTCGATTTCTATCGAATTTTTTCTAAGGGAGTGGTGCCGCCGGACAGAATTGAACTGTCGACCCCACCCTTCGTACCACGTCGGTTTCCGCATCGTGGTCTGGACTATCCCTTGACCTTATCTTTAATGACTTAGGCCCCACCCGTCTAGTCTCTACACCTTCCCGTTTGGGCTTGGCTCGGGATTACCTTGGCGCTAGTGCTTTAGGCTTCCCCGAATTTGAGCGGTTACTACCAAATAGTTTCCTAACTTGGTGGGCATGTTACCAAGGGTGTGCTCTACCCCTGAGCTACGGCGGCTAACTCCTTTTTTTAATCTAGTCTTCCTCGAAAAAAACTACTCCAAAAGAAAATATGTTGGGAAAATTAAGTTCTTGATCCAGATTTACAATATGCCAATCTATCGTATAAAAAGGAAACTTACATAATGGGTCTGAAGAGGCAAGGTTTCTTCGATAACAATAAGTAAATTTCATATCTTAATTGGAGTTTAACATGCAAAAAGGGAGGAAAAAAATAGAAAAGGATGTCAGAAAATGTGAAAAATCAGACAAAGTAATAGAGCGTCAGGAAAATCTTGCAGAGGCTTTGAGAGCAAATTTGCGAAGGCGAAAAGAACAAAAAACCAAAATTCGAGAGAAAAATAAAATTTAAAGAGTTTATTTGATATAATTAGTGGTTGTTTAACATTTGTGGTTGTAGCTGAGAAAACTTTATCCCTAAAAATTTAGCTTTGGAGTTATGATGGATAAAATTCTTATTAGGGGGGGAAAGCGACTTGAAGGGGAAATTTCTATAGGAGGGTCTAAAAATGCGGCCCTTCCATTAATGGCCGCTAGCTTGCTTAGTGAAGGGACACTAGAAATCGTTGGGCTTCCCGATGTTGATGATATAAAGGCCATGGCAAAATTATTGTTAAAATTAGGCGTGCAGGTCGAATATACAGAACCGACAGGCTCAAACATTGGGACCTGCCGACTTTCGTCGTCAAACATCAAAACAACGAAGGCTCCATATGATATTGTGCGGAAAATGCGGGCTTCTGTACTAGTTTTAGGTCCATTATTAACGCGTTTTGGACATGCTCGAGTGTCATTGCCGGGGGGGTGTGCAATAGGCACGCGTCCTGTTGATCTCCACCTGGAAGCATTAAAAGAAATGGGTGCTGTGATTCAAATTCAGGGTGGATATATTGAAGCGCATGTTCATGGCAGTCTTAGGGGTGCAAATCTTACATTTCCAAAAATCACAGTTGGTGGAACAGAAAATGTGCTGATGGCTGCAGTATTAGCTAAAGGTGATACAATAATAAGTAATGCCGCTAGAGAACCGGAGGTTACTGATCTGGCTATTTGTTTGAAATCAATGGGAGCAGAAATTGAGGGGATTGGTACGAATAAGCTGAAAGTTTTTGGAGTGAGGTCATTACATGGAACTTCCCACAAAGTAATTCCGGACCGGATTGAGACTGGGACATATGCTATAGCGGCTAGCATAACAGGAGGGGATTTAGTCCTGAGAAATGTTCAAACAAATAACAATCAAGGTCTTTTATGTGCGTTGTCAAAAGCTGGCGTAGAAACTTCCGAATTAGATGGAGCGCTGAGAGTAAGTTCAAAGAGAGAAAAATTAAGGGGTATTAATCTCACTACAGAACCATTTCCAGGGTTTCCTACTGACATGCAAGCTCAGTTTATGGCCCTTATGTGTTTGGCGAATGGAAAGTCCCAGATCACTGAGAGTATATTTGAAAATCGTTTCATGCATGTTCCTGAGTTGGTTCGTATGGGCGCTAACATAAGTGTAAGTGGAGCCTCGGCTTTGGTTCAGGGTGTAGCTAAAATGTCCGCAGCTCAGGTTATGGCGACAGACCTCAGGGCTTCCGTCTCACTGATCTTAGCTGGGTTAGCGATCGATGGCGAAACATTGCTGAATAGAGTTTACCATCTTGACAGAGGATATGAGCGACTGGAAGAAAAACTGGCTGCTTGTGGCGCAGAAATCAAACGAGTAAAGTGAATTATATTTTTTTATAAAAGAATAGATGAAGAGATCTGGTTATCAGCCTTGCAAAGATATTAATCCTCCGTCCCAAGACTTAGTAAATGAATAGAAATGCCAGCTAATGAAAAAATAGTTTTAGCGTTGCCAAAAGGCCGAATTCTTTGCGAGGTAATGCCATTGGTGCGCTACGTTGGTATTGAGCCGGAATCGTCTTTTGAAAACGAAAATAGTCGGCAGCTGCGCTTTTGCACAAATCATCCAGATGTTGATATTATTCGTGTTCGCAGCTTCGATATTGCTACTTTTGTAGCCTTTGGTGGTGCCCAAATAGGCATAGCCGGTAGCGATGTATTGATGGAATTTAGTTTTCCGGAAATTTATACGCCGCTTGACCTCAGAATAGGCCATTGCCGCCTTTCAGTTGCAGAGCCAATGGACATGATTGGTACAGATGACCCCATGAAGTGGAGTTCTGTGCGAATCGCTACAAAATACCCAGAACTTACTAGAAGGCATTTTGCTAAGCGTGGGGTCCAAGCAGAATGCATTAAACTGAATGGGGCTTTAGAATTAGCGCCTCATTTAGGCCTATGTAATAGAATTGTTGACTTGGTTGCAACCGGAGAGACGTTAAAAGCGAACGGCTTAGCTGAAGTGGAAGTGATCAGCAATATAACCTCACGTGTAGCTGTCAATCGGGCAGCGTGGAAAATTGAAACTGAAAAGATCGCAGATTGGGTGGAGAAGTTCAAGGAGGCAGCAGATGCCCTTGCGACTTGACAGTAGGAGTTCAAATTTTACAGCCCTGTTTTCAAATATGTTGTTGGAAAGTCGTAGCAATGGAGATGACGTCGATGAAGTTGTTAAGGAAATTATATCTAACGTGCGATTGTATGGCGACACGGCACTAGTTGACTATATTTTGCAATTTGACGGTTTTAAGACGACGCCGAAAAACTTTCTTGTTGAGGAGTCAGAAATAAAAGCAGGATTTAATGCATGCAGTAAAGATATAATTCATGCCTTAGAGATAGCTCGAAATAGAATTATAGAATTTCACGAACATCAAATTCCGAAAGATCTCTTTTTTACTGATAGTCAAGGTCTGAAACTGGGTTATCGTTGGAACGCGATCCCATCTGTGGGGCTTTATGTTCCAGGAGGAAGAGCAGCATACCCATCATCTATGCTTATGGGGGCGATCCCAGCACAGGTGGCGGGTGTTAAGCGCGTGGTCGCGGTTGTTCCTACACCAGACGGAATCCTAAATCCTCTTGTTATGGCAGCAGCAAGTGTTTTAGGATTAACAGAAGTCTATCGTATTGGTGGTGCACATGCCATAGCAGCTTTAGCTTATGGAACAGAAACAGTTTCACGGGTGGATAAGATTGTTGGCCCTGGAAATGCTTATGTCGCATCAGCCAAGAGACAGGTATATGGTGACGTTGGTATAGACATGTTTGCCGGGCCATCCGAGATCTTGGTTATTGCTGATAAACAAAATGACCCAAATTGGATATCCATGGATTTGCTAGCTCAGGCTGAGCATGATGAGTCTGCTAAAGCGATCCTAATTACTGATGATAGAAGTTTTGCAGAAAAAGTTTCTAAAAGCGTCGAAGAGCATTTGCTCACTTTACCTCGGAGCTCGATAGCACGAAAAAGTTGGGAAACTTATGGTGCTATCATTACTATTCCAAGCTTAGAAGAGGCGGTTCCATTGGCTAATCAGATAGCGGCTGAGCATGTTGAAATTGCGACTGATAATGCTGAAAAATTAGCTTTAGGTATTAAGAACGCCGGTGCAATTTTTTTGGGACGTTACACCCCAGAGGCAGTTGGCGATTATGTGGCAGGCCCAAACCATATCCTGCCAACCTCAGGCACATCAAAATTTTCTTCTGGTCTAGGTACATTGGATTTTATGAAGCGGACCTCTTTAATCGGGTGCGATGAGAACGGACTAAAAAATGTTGGGCCAATAGCTGCTTCTTTAGCCCGTGCCGAAGGCTTGGATGCACATGCATCCTCCATTTCTATTCGCCTAAAGCCTTCTGAATAAGGAAAGGTAGGTGAGCAAGAACTGCTGTATTGGCTATATTAAACTTGATGAAAAATCTGCATTCCAGCGGAGCCCTCAGGTTGAGCATGAACGTAAGGTCGCAATCTATGACTTGTTAGAGGAAAATTATTTTCGGCCAAGGGAAAGTAATTCAGGTCCATTCAACCTGTATCTTTCGGTGACCGATAATAGGATTGTATTTGAGGTCCGATGCGAACAGGATATCCCAGTTACAACCTTCACTTTATCGGCTTCAACTTTCCGTAAAATAGTTAAAGATTATTTTCTTGTATGTGAGAGTTATTTTGAAGCTATCAAGAGTGCTCCGCCTTCACAGATTGAGGCGATAGACATGGGGAGACGCGGCCTCCACAATGACGGTGCTCTTTTGTTGCAGGAGCAGCTAAAAAAAAGTGTCGAAATAGATATACCTACAGCTCGCAGACTGTTTACTCTTATCTGTGTGCTGCATATGAAGGGTGACTACAAGGGTGTCTGACTTACCTTCTGCAGTGCTGTTTGCGTGTACTATGAATTCCATACGTTCTCCTATGGCTGAATCGATCATGAAATTTTTGCATGGCCACTCTGTTTATATAGATTCAGTTGGGTTGCGAAAAGGCGAGATGGATGGTTTTGCGGTCTCCGTTATGGAAGAAGTGGGGATCAACTTATTGGGTCACCGCGTCAAGGTTTTTGATGAACTTGATGATAGTTATTTTGACGTTGTAATCACGTTATCTCCGGAAGCGCACCATAGGGCTCTAGAGTTGACTAGGGTTATGGCATGTGACGTAGAATTTTGGAATACTTTTGATCCATCGATTGTTGAAACAGAAAACCGCGAAGAAAAACTTTTAGCCTATCGATCTGTTCGTGACCAGTTAATGAAACGGATTAAGGAAAGGTTTCCGGTTAGGGTTCCGTTAGATATTTAGTAATGCTTTTGGGAGTTTAATTATAAAAACTCTTGACCTTTTGCTTCTAGCTAGCCATTTTCTTGGCGTTTCAGCGAACAAACAGAAGGGTAGAATGGCTAAGGAAGATTTACTTGAATTTTCAGGAACCGTCACTGAACTTTTACCAAATGCGATGTTTCGTGTTACTCTAGACAATGATCATGAAATACTAGCCCATACTGCAGGAAAAATGCGCAAGCATCGTATTCGTGTTTTAGCCGGGGATCGTGTTAATGTTGAAATGACCCCGTATGACCTTACAAAAGGTCGGATAACGTTCCGTTATAAATAGGGCCTTTGCTTTTGGTGGCGCATTTTGTGCTATGGTATATGAGTTCAATAATTTGAAAAAGTTAGTTTTGGCCTCAGCGTCCCCACGGCGTATTGAGTTGTTAGCTCAGGTAGGTATAGCGCCTGACGTAGTTGACCCTTCTGCGATTATCGAAAACCAGGAAGGCAATGAGCGTCCAAGTCAAATGGTTGCCAGGTTGTCTGAATCAAAAGCTGTCGAGGTTGCAAAACGGCATCCCTCTTCCTTTGTCCTTGCGGCCGATACTGCCGTGGCAGTTGGGAGACGGGTTTTAGGAAAGCCTATTAATGCAGAGCAAGCACGCGAATTTCTGGTAATTCTTTCTGGGCGACGTCACAAAGTTTTGACTGGGGTCGCGTTAGTAACTCCTGTTGGAAAAACTGTGAAACGTATTGTCACTACTTCAGTAAAGTTTAAGCGTCTATCTCCTCGGGATTTCGACAATTACCTTGAGCTAAGAGAATGGCGAGGAAAAGCGGGGGGGTATGCAATACAGGGCCATGCAGGCGCCTTTGCCTGCAGCATTAGCGGTTCCTACACTAATATTGTCGGCCTACCCCTATGTGAAACCGTTAACATGCTATTGGGAAATGGGTTTTGCTATCAGAATGGAAAATAAATTAGTAGCAATTTTTGAAAGAGTACCAGGTCAAACGCGAGCAGCGTTGGTAAGTTCCGAAATCGGCGCGCAAGAGTTACATGTTCAATTTGATCATGCCACTAGCCAGATAGGTGGTATCTTTGGCGGAAGAATTAAGGCGTTTCATAAAGGATTGCAAGCTGCTTTTGTTGATATCGGTGGTGAACGTACAGGTTATTTAGAGGCTAAAGATGTTCAGTCTATATCTGGCAAGAATGGAAAAGAAGACAATGATTGCTATTTATCAGAAGGACGTAACGTTATTGTTAGTGTTGTCCGAGATGCAATCTCAGAAAAAGGTCCAAAGTTAACAACCCGATTGCAATTTTTAGGTAATCATCTGACTTTTTTTCCGAGGGGAAACGGCATCAGAATATCAAAAAATATCCAAGGCAAAGCGGAACGGGAAAAGCTTTTCCATGTTTTGGAAGATAAACTGGATGGTCGGGGGGGGATAATAGCCCATAGGACAGCTAATGAAGTCTCTATTGAAGCACTAGAAACAGAGTTAGTGCAGTTGAAAAGAGACTGGGATGACGTTCTTAAAGTATTTAGGAGAATGAGGTCACCGGGCGTGATTTTGGAGCCATGCAGCTTGGAAGAGCAACTGCTGACGAGTTGGTCACATTTCAATGTCAAACAGATCATATTTAGCGGATATAAGCCAGGCTATGAGAACAATATTCTGCCACCCGAGCTATCCAATTGCGAGGTGATACGTGAGTCTGAATTCTGTGACCTTTTTGCTAAATATTCTATAGATGCAGAGTTAGAAAACGCATTGCAACCAGGAGTGACGTTACCAAATGGTGCTAGATTATTCATTTCTGAAACACCTGCCTTAGTAGCTGTTGATGTTGACGTAGGTAGCGCTAATAGCCCTAGCCAGAATTCACTTGAGCTAGAAGTTAACCTTTTTGCGGCTGAAAGAATATACCATGAGATTCGCCTACGCAGATTATCTGGTCTTATTGTCATTGATTTTGTTGATATGGTTGGTGACAAGCATCGAAATAAATTAATTAGTCACATCAACCACCTTTTTGCATGTGATGCTGTCCCTACAAGGATTGGTGGGTTCACTCGGATGGGCCTGTTCGAAATAACCCGGCAACGGCTTCGGCCGTCGATATTAGAAACCATTACCGCTTGCTGCTCGTCGTGTGAAGGTACAGGACATGTTGATTTAGGAATTGCTAGGGGGTTCGATCTAATACGCCAGCTTGCGATGCAAAAAGGAGGTAATGCTGATGTATCAGCAGCTGTTGATGTTATTGCGGCACTAAATGGACCAGCCCGCGCAGCGTTTGAAGCACTTGAAGGAAGGCTCGGTCGGAAATTATCGATAAAAGCGGATATTGAGGAAACCCCAGGAGGGTTCCAGGTCATAAACTCATCTAGTGGTTGAAAAAACCTAGCTATGGGTAACAAAAACAATTGCCCTATTTGCGGAAAGATTGGAGTAGGTTATTCTGGATTATTTTACAAATCATCCTGCGATAACGTTGTTCTGATTTGTTGGCTAAACGGTGCCTATCATATACCCGACACGTATTGTCCTTCAGGTAAAAGTTGTCAAATTCCTGATTTAATTGACTTCTATATGGAGGTAAAGTCTACTAACGGGTATATTGAGGGGTGGTGATTAGAAAACAAAAGAACTAGTCTGGACAGTTTGC
The DNA here is from genome assembly GCA_002722175.1 of Magnetovibrio sp. Taxonomy (GTDB): domain Bacteria; phylum Pseudomonadota; class Alphaproteobacteria; order Rhodospirillales; family Casp-alpha2. Next base: position 70,934 of record PBKU01000001.1, on the reverse strand, counting down.
TGTGTTTACTTTATAAGGCGCCGTCGCTTTTATGATTTTTAACTCGCTGATGTTCGTGCCCAGGTAGCTCAGTTGGTAGAGCAGCGGACTGAAAATCCGCGTGTCGGTGGTTCAATTCCGCCCCTGGGCACCACTGCCTATAGAAAAGTTTATAGCTCGTGGGTGATCTAGTCAAAACCCAGAAAAATTGAGCTTCTCGACTGACCGAGAAATTTGCTTATGTTTTTAAAATGATACTATGACATTAGTTTGTTAACAGATACGGTTTAACGCATTTACTCAGTTTATCATGAATCGCAAATCAATATTTAGTCTAGCAATTGGTGTTAGCCTATTGTGCTTTTTAATTGTTTGGCAGGGGGTCGAGCAGGTCCTAACGGTTATTTCAAAGGGAGGGTGGCTTTTATTATTTGTTTGTATTTTTGCACCATTTGACCAGTTTATTAACGCCGAGGCGTGGCGCCAGCTGTTCCCTCCTTCTCGCCGGCCATCCCGAATAAGAGTATTATTGGCATCTTGGACTGGATCATCTGTAAATACATTGTTGCCAGTAATTAGTATCGGTGGCGAATTTGTGAAAGCCCGTATCTTAATTTTGTGGTCATATGCTCCTGAAGATGCAGTATCCGCAATGATTGTCGATAAGACAGTTCAAGCAATTAGTGTACTCTTATGGGCTTTGGTCGGGATAGTACTACTTGCCCTGGTATCGGAAAAAGAAGAGATAATCATTATGGCGCTAGCTGGGGCATTAGTTTTAACTATCGGTATAATTGGTTTTGTTTGTGTACAGTTAAAGGGTGGATTAGGCTCTTTGGCTCGACTCGCAGCACGAACTCAGATTGGCCACAAGTGGGTGGACCTTGTGGAGAGTGCGGATTTAGTCGATACAGCAACACGTGCAATATACAATCATCCAGTAAGGATAATTGGGTCAGTTGCTTTACGTATGATAGGGCGATTTTTATTAGTTGGAGAAGTGTTGTTAGCTACCTACCTAATGGGCCATCCAATCACATTTCTGGATGCGGTGCTCTTAAAGGGAATAGTTGTTGGGATACGAGGAGTTGGTTTTGCAATACCCGGTAGCTATGGGGTTCAGGAAGGTGGGTATATGTTGGTAGGCTCGTTTATTGGATTGCCTCCCGATTTAATGATAGCTGTGTCATTAGCGACCCGAGTTAGAGAGATCTTGCCTTCTATACCGTTCTTGTATTTCTGGCAACACACTGAAGGCCGTGCTTTCCTAAAACGTCATTAGGTCGCTTAGAAAAGTTTTTATCAAATATGCATCCATCCGAGCCATTCCCCGGGATTTTTAAGAACCTTTGGTGCTAGTCGCTTGATGTACAGTTCTGTTAGTATGGTGATAGACTCTGTAATGTTTGTTGGCTTGGGAACAGTCAATGGTGGTTCTACAATAACCTGAAAATTGACGTTGTCATTTGAAGTAGTAAATACTGGGATTAATGCAGCTCCCGTTTCCACCGCAAGTTTCTGTGCCCCTGGTGCAATCTGGATAGATGTATTTAAGAATGGTATTTGAATTGTCCGGTTTCCCCGGTTGCTAACAGATATTGAAACTAATTTATTTTCTTGGAGCCGTTCTTTAAGAACTGGCAGCACTTTTCCTGGGTTGGTAGGGTTAACCAGAATGCGTTCTGCAAGGTAGCGATTTTCTATAGTAGAGCGGATAGGATTTAGATATCGGATTCCAAATTCTGTTGATGAAAACCCGTGCTCAGGATGGCTAAGATGGTGAAGCTTGAAGCCGATTCTATGGAGTCCCATTTTTGTAACGAGATTTGAAAAATAGAATTGGCTGTCCCAAATAATGGCACCCCGGCCAATTGAAAGTGCCATTTTTATATTTTCTTGACCGGTCACCTCAATTTTTGGGCGCCAATTTCCAGGTCTATAATCGCGCATAGTTTGAAAATTCCTAACGATCTCACATGCCGCAAGCTGAAGGGCAATACTTTGCGGTTCTAATGGCATCTGGTTTGTCCCAAGGGCCCTGTTTATCCTTTGAATCAGCTCGTCTTGAGATTGTGACAAGACCCAGGGAAAATGCGGAGAAAGAAAACTGGCCAACGATTTCCAATAGACTTTAGGTAGGCACCAAGCAGTAAGAAGTGTAAGAGGAATTCCAAAAATCAACCCAATGTCCATGAACGAAATTGACGATGAGTTTTTGTTATTCTTAATTGGTGGAATTTTCAATTTATCCATAACAACCTATCATTTCTTTTAGCCGTTTCAAACGTATCAGGCAAAATCAGAAACTGACAAGAAGCATTTAAAATAGCACTTTGAGTTTTACTTAAAAACCTTTTAATGCCCATCAAACACACGCTAACTGGAATCAAGTTTTATTTTTTTAGCTCAGTTATGTCATTTAAGATCAGCGATTGTCTGTAAAAGTCACCGCATGGTGGAAACTATCTAAAAATAGAAGTTTTATCTATTTCTCTGCAATAGACAAAGCAGCAGCTTGGAAGGAGTCCTAGGGAGCAGATCAGTCAATGCTGCAGATTTTGGGTAGTTTAAAAAATAAATTACCACCTTTTAAAGCGGGAAAAATTGTAATTTCGTCCTTATCTAGCAAAAGCCTACTAGCTCGTTTTTCAGGAGGAATAGTACTACCATTAACTAAAATAGCCGGGCTAGAGTTTGGAATTGGAAGCTGGGCGATAAACTCACTTAAACTGGTGCCAATAGGAATTTGAATGTAAGATTCACCAGTTGGCCCAAGGCCAATAGTATCTATATTGCTGAACCCCAATACTCGAACGAAAACTTTCATCAAAGGTTTTCTTAGAGTCCTAGTCGCGACAAAGTTTCTTTGGTTGGAAATCCCTCTGAATCCCAGCCTCTTAGTTGGTAATATTCTTTTAACATTAAAGGCACCTGACTCACCCAACCTTTCCCACTACCTGATTTAGCCGGTTCCTTAAGGACCCGCTCGGGGAGAGTATCATCATCTTTTTTGAAACCAGCATCCAGATTAAACTGACGTTCTAAGTTCCATATCCTTTCTCCTGTATCTTGGGCACGCTGTTTATCCCAAGAACTTGGCAGCGCCGCAGATAGTTGACTGCAGACTTCATCAATACCCATATCCCCAAATGCAAAAGCACAAAGGCCAGTAGAATCTATAAAGCTATTTCCATCTTGGCTTTCTTTAACGATTTTTGCTTTGCCTTTAGTCTGAAGATGATCAAAGTCGTCGCTGTAAGGATCAGCGCGGAGATGACAGGCACCTCGGTTGCTAGTAGCATATGCTAACCCCATGCCCTGCATGGCGCGTGGGTCATAACCAGGAAATTCTTGACCCTTAACTACCATAGCAAATTGAGGGTACCCAAATTTCTCACATAACCGTTTTGAGCCCAAAGCTAGTTCTTGTCCAAAACCTTTAAACCTCCCCGTAACATCAACAGCCCAAACTAGCCCTTTTGCCGAACCAAATTTCAGGGCTACACCATTAGTTTCCTTGAGACTAATTGCATCGTTCTCAAATAATTCCATGGCTGCTGCTACGGTAGCTCCGAAAGATATAGGGTCCATTGCATGTTCGTTGCAGGCGGCATTGACATATGTTGCTGCCTCTATATCACTAACTCCGGTCATGGGACCAAGTGCATATCCAGCTTCATATTCAAGTCCACCGAGTGCCTCTTGATACTGAGGCTTTCCTTGAATTGAAAAATGCTCAGGGTCAATTTTAGATACTCTGCCACACCCTATCGGGCAGGCAAAGCACGCTTTATTAGCCTGTAAATTTGCCCCGTGATCACTTTCACGTGGGCGCTTCATCGCTGCAAGGTTTATTTTGTTTGCTCCTTCAAATTGAACATCCTGACAGTTTCGTGTTGGGAGTGAGCCATGAGCTTGCGTAATATCAAGCATGCTCATGGTTCCATTCATGGCCAATTGCAAGCGTCCTTCACTAGGGTCCAATAAAGAGCGACTTTCTGCTACAGCTGAAAGGAAAGCTTTTGGATCGCGAACTGAAACGCCCTTTGTCCCCCTAACAGCGATAGCCTTAAGATTTTTCGATCCCATAACAGCACCTACGCCGGACCGCCCCGCCGCTCGGTCTTTATCGTTTACGATGCAGGCGTAACGAACTAAATTTTCTCCTGCACTACCAATAGATGCTATTCGTATTAAGGGATCCTGATGTTTTGAGCGAAGTTTTTTTTCGGTCTCCCAAACCGTATTGCCCCAAATAAAATCACTTGCCGAATGGAGATGAACTTTTTCATCTTGAATCAATAGATATACAGGAGTTTTCGCTTTGCCAGTAATTATGATCATATCCCAACCGGCTAATTTCAACTCGCCACCAAATTGACCCCCTGAATTAGAGCACGCTATAGCATTAGTTAGTGCACCTTTTGTAATTACACAGAAGCGCCCCCCTGTGGGGGAATTAGTCCCAGTAAGGGGGCCAGTAGCGAAAATCAAAACATTCTCAGGGGAAAAGGGGTCGGTGTTAGCACCCATTTCTTCTTTTAAATATTTAGTGCCTAAACCGCGAGCTCCGAGATACAACTCCGCCCATTCTTGTCTTAAATGATCAGAGCGACACATTTGTCCGGTCAAGTCCACTCTAAGAATATTTCCTGTCCAGGCCATTATGTGTTTTCTTAATTCAGTTAGTAGGTGCGAGCAATATCAGACCATCAAGTAAGCCAAAAATATAGCATACTACTGGGAAGTAATATTAAGTGGCGTCATTGATATACGTCGTTTTTCTAGGCGCATTAGGTCCATAGTTGATAAATGAGAGAACATATCTGGGACTCCCTTTCGAGTTAGCAGGATGAAACCGTTCTTAGTATCTGGGTAAGGTTTCCGGTAATTATCAAAATTACGTACTTCTAATAATGTTTCTACCTCGCCATCTGAGCTTTTTGTCACCCACCGAAAGGTCGGGTTTGGTATGCGGGGAGCTTCTAGCATATGCATCCATACAATATCTCTTGCGGAGGGGGGGCCAAAAAGTTTCTGTAGGTGTTTTACTACATTTACAAATTTTTCAACTGGGAACATCGTGTAAGCCTGACTAGCCCGGCCACGGTCATACCTAACTACTGCCTGCTCCCCAATATAGATGGCACTGCTAATATTAAAAAGATTTGCGGTATTTGCGGGCCAGGAAATTGGTTCAACACAGAAATGAGCATTGGCAAATGATTTTTCGATACATCCTGCGGGGCCTTGGCGGGCTAAATCCAATTCGCGCCCAAGGACAATATTAGACCCTAGTCGGAGTTTTGCATCTATAAGAGGAGTGATTTGTATTGGCGACTTGACGGTTGGCAATATTTCCTTTTGCGCAGTAAAATGGGCCATATCAAGCTGACCCTCAGGGACTACATTGGCAAGTTTTTGGGACGCATTAATTTGCCTATTTTTACCGTGCAGAGTCTTCTTGCTTGGACTTTGCAAGGGATCGGGCGACAATAGATTTTTTATAGCGCCAAGAATCCTTTCGGGAGAGCTACCATTATTTATCAAGTTTTCTTTTTTCGGAGATGGGTGATTTAACCCAGTTGCATTTTGTTTCGTAGAAAAATTGTTTTTTGGGGTTGTTGCAGACAATCCTTTTGATGGTTTTGGAGGTGCGATTGTTAAAGTATTATGTAGATTTCCTACCGTTGCTAATTGTGTTTGTTTTATAGAAGCTAACTCGCTCTCCTTCTTGCCACTCTCAGGAGTAACTGGACTATTAAATAAAGACTCTAAAGTTTTAACTAGTTCAGCATCAGGTGCAATGACCGAATATTTGTTACCGCTATCGACTAATGCCATCTGGCTTTCATCAAAAGTTTTAGCATTACTTTTTACGTTTGTTTTCCGTAGGATAGAATTAAAGCGACCTACTTCAGGTGCTGTTGGGCTGCTAAATAACGAAGAAAGTGTTTGAAACATATCTGAGTTAGACGAGAGAGAGGGTTTTGATGCAGATTTCTTAACTTTACTATTTTTTTGGCCAGAAATAACGTTAGAGGAATCCGCAAACGCTCTAAGCTCGTTTTCAAATAACTGTTTCGAGATAACCTTTTGGGTCGGTGCCGTCACCGGTTTATTTTTTTCTTTATTTCTTGTTTTTGTTGATGTCATCTTGGTTTTTGCACCGATAAAGACTTTAGGTAGTTTTTCCTTATTAATGTTTTGAGGGTTAGGCAATACTACTGTTCCAATGGTGCGGTTGGTTTCAGAAATGTCCTTTCCGCTATCTTTACCAACAATTACGGGGCTTTTAAAAAAAGAGGTTATTCCACTTAGTACAGAAACAAACGCATTTTCTTGATTTTTTGATTCCGTACTAACCGGTCTTACCACGGCTATCTCTGACTTTCTAAAGTGTTTTCCGGTGTCATAGTGGAATGTAAATGGCCTGACGACTTTCCCAGGTTGGAAAAAGTCGTTTTTTTCTATTGCTTGTTTTTTTGCTTTAGGCGTTGAAGTTGATGGGGCGACCTTTCCATTAGAAGACGCCAAGGCGTCTACCCCCTGAAGAGTTTTTAAAGTTTCCTTATCTGCTTCGTCATTTTGCCTTGGGAGTGAATAATCTTTTTGATTTTCAAAAAACAATGACGAAAACAGACTTTCACTTTGACCGCAACCTGCTGTGGATATCAGACAAGTCGCCAGAAGAAGGTTTTTTAACGGTGAAAACAGCCTATTTCCCATATCTTTTTTATCTATTCCTCAATTAGGGCACTGCAAGTAGTTGCACATTTTCTAGTTTTTTTGATTATCCAAAGTTATTTTTACCGTTAACTGTTTTTTTATACTTATTATATTTAATCTAATCTTGGGACAGCTTTTCCCTCGGATCAAAATTCCCTACAAAACGTTTACACAACACAAAAATTCTCGTGAGGACCATTCTTCACAAGACCACTTTATTATATGATTTGCTGGCTATAGCATCAACAAAATTAAAAATTATTCTTATATTTTAATGTATTAAAGGAAATAGTGCGCCTGCAATCTAGTAATGAAGCGAAGACGTAGGAAAACAGACAGTCGAAATGTTGTAGACAATTTAATGAAGGTATTTTTTTACCCTTTTTTGCGTTTATAACTTTGCGTCAATATAACGTCATTTAGCAAAAATTTTACAGGCTTAAATCATTTGTTTAAGTGGGTTCCCAGATTACTTTCGAAGGTTTTTTACCTCTCGCGGAAAGCAGTATCAGCAGAATTTAAAAAAGGATCAAGGAGGTATTCCAAGACAGTTCGTTCGCCCGTTCTAATGAAGCACGATACCTGCACTCCTGGAACCATGGTATATTTTACAGCGCCACTCTGGAAAAATGTCTTTTCTGTAATGATTTGGACTTCATAATAAGGAATGCCATCTGGTGTTTCCACGCTATCTGGGCTGATGTGCGCAACTTTGCCCTTGATGTGACCAAATTTGGAGGAATCCCTTGAGGTTAATTTAACGAGTGCCGATTGGCCTTTACGGATATATCCGATATCTTGCGTCGAAAGCTTCGCTAATACAATTAGTTTATCACCCTGAGGTACTATATCGACTACAGTACCTCCCGGCTTAACTACTCCGCCAATAGTTGCAACATACAATTTTTTTACTAAACCGTTTACTGGTGAGCGGAGTACGGTTCGCCTTAATTTGTCTTCAAATTTTTTTAATCTATTTGAGAGTTCATCAAGTTCGCGCTGTTTATCCGCCTGTTCAACGCGGGTTGCTTCTATAAATCCTTCTCTTGTTGCAGCCAGTCGAGCCAATGCAGCTTTCCATGAGGCTTTTGCCCTTGGGGCAGCTTTTTGGTCTTCGGTTATCTTTCCCCTAAGTGCGGCAGCTTCCTTTAAAAGATCAAGATGTTGCATCCGATGGGAGAGCTGATCTTTGATCAGCTGGGTGGAGATTTTTACTTGTTCGTCAAGAAGGGTAAGACGGTTTGTATTATTTAAAATTCTAACTTCAATTTCTTCAAAGGCTTTTTTCTGCTCCTCAATCCGTTGTTCCTGGGCAGTTAGCTCATTTTTAATACGTTTTCGGCGTGAATTGAATAGCTGGGCGGTTTGCCTTGCAATCCTGGGGTGATCATTACTAAGATGTTTAGGCAGGACCAGTTTCGGCTGGTTTTGACTTTCAGCATTCAGTCGTGCAAGCGCAAACTCAAGTCGGTTCAAGCGCATTCGTATTTCCGTGACATCTGTTCCGGAACGGAGTGGTTCAAGAGTCACGAGTGGTTGCCCGGAGTTTACACGTTCACCTTCCTTAATTAATATTTTTCGTATAATACCCCCCTCCAAGTGCTGAACACTTTTAATTTTTGTTGAGGGAATTATTTCGCCATATGCAATAGAAACGACATCGAGGCGGCCATAGTAAGCCCATATAAAGAATATACCGATTAGAAATACAAACAAAAAAAGGAATAGATGAATAAAAGTTCCTTGATTGTTTCTTTCGGTCAAATCACTTGCTTTACTTTGGTTCATACTCCCGTCCCACCGTCGATTGCTTTAACCGGGTCATCTTTGGTCTTGGTTTTTTCTTAAGATCAATGACCCAGTCTGCTCCCTTTAAGATATTTGGGTCATGTGAACATGCAATTACGGTTGAATTTTGATTTGAAAACTTATTCATAATATTGTAGACGGCCATTGCACCGTCTGAGTCCATCCCCTCCGTAGGTTCATCAACAATCAGGATTTTTCCGTTGGTTAGCAGTGCCCGTGCTAGAGCTAATCGGCGGCGAATACCTAGTGAAAGTTCACTTCCTCCAGCTTTGATAGGGGCATCTATTCCATCGCTACTTTGATCAATAAAGGCCCGGAGTCCTGCCGACCGGATTGCATCATTAAGTGATTCGGTCGGTGGATCGCCTGATAGGAGAGTAATATTTTGTCGGATTGTGCCAGGAAGAAACCGTGGCTCCTGGGGGACGTATGCAACTTGTGACCGCCACCACTCCGGGACTAACTGATGCAAATTTACACCGTCAATTAAAATCTGTCCACGGGTCGGTGGTAATAAGCCAGTCAACATTCGCACAAAACTGGTCTTTCCCGAACCATTGGGTCCAATTACAGCCAATACTGATCCCGGAAGTAATTCGAGATCAAGGCTTTCAAAAAGCGGCTGTACGCTGCTGGGGTAGGCAAGTGCTATGTCACAGAACTGAATTTTTCCGGTTAGCTTGTCAATAGCGCTTCCTTTTTTTCTCTCGTTCTTAAGTCGTAAAATATCACCTGCAATATTTTCCGTTTGCCGGGCTTTAGAAAAAATCTGTACGAGAGATCCAAGTCTTGCAATGGGGCCACATGCGCGTGCTGCTAGAATATTAATTCCAATTAATACATTTACGTCAAGCTGACCAGCAACCACGAATGTAGCTCCAATACCAATTAGGCTCACCGACATTACAGCTGGAACGGCTATTGTTAGGTTTTGCAGTATGTTTTGGCGGTTTGTTATTTTGTCGTACTGACCCTCTAGTCTAGTAGAGATGGTTTGCCACATTTGAAGCAGGTGGTTTCCCGCATTAAATGTTCTAATAGTGTCAACGTCGACTAATGCGGAGGATACTAATTCACCTCGCTCAATTGCTGCAGCCGTGACCTTTCGTTGCGGCACCCTGAAACTAAGAATAGCTACATAGTTTGCAAAAAGCAGCGATACGATAAATATTGTAGTGATTATTCCAAGTTTAGCGTGAAGAACAAATATTGCGCCAAGAAAAATGAGGGCAAACGGTGCATCCAATATTGCACATAAATTTGGCCCAGAATAGGCGGCACGCGATTTTTCAGAGCTGGTCAAGGCTGCGCGACGCCCTTCACTCGATAGCTGGGAGAAAATATGGGCTTGAGATACTAAGGCACTATTAAAAAGATTAATGCTAGCTGATTTATCAATTGGACTAATTGTGCGGGAGGCGAGGTGCCCGCGAATTTGGCGGAAAGAAAATTCAAATAGAATAGCAATGATAGCTCCAGTTGAGAGGGTCCAGAGTGTAGTGTCAACGCCATGTATAATGTATCGTCCGAGTACCTGCATAACAAAAATCGGTGCAGCCAGTGCCAATAAATTAGCAATTAAAGTCGCTATGATCATCTCAGCTGCGATGAAGGGATTGTGAAACAGGCGGATTAATAATCCTGGCATATCAACTCTCGCAGCTATTAAGAAATGCCGAAAGCCTAGTGTGCGTTGTAAAATCAGAATCCATATAATGACTCAATCAGATAATATCAAAATTTTGTGCAGAGAGCCCGTTGATGAAATCATCAACAGCGGATTGATCTTCTAAACCAGTAATTTGTGCTACTTGGTTGATGGTAAGGTCATCATTGTCGTCGCTATCAGAATTTGAAACAACGCCAAGACCGACTACGGTCGAGCTAACTTCCCAAACGACAACACGGTCATTGAGGGTCGATAAGGTATCCAGGGTTGTAGCATTTAAGGATGTTTCCAGTTCAGCTGAAGTTCCAGCAGCGTTGTCAGTAAAAATGAGTATTCCTTCATTATTAGGATTTTCTAGGCTGTTGATTCCTTGCCTAAGGATAGTTTCTTCACTGGAGCCAAAACCAGCCATTCCAGATGTTTTGAAATCAAAGATATCACTTGAAAAATTTGATGAACTTTCATAAACGAGGGTGTCAACACCGTTTGTATTGGAGCCTCCGGACGCAATAGGCCTGAATTGGTAGGTGTCGGTTCCTGCCCCGCCGGTTATGACGTCGTCCGCTAGCCCACCCCAAAAAGTATCATTTCCAGGACCACCTGAAAGTGTATCAACCTGGGCATTTCCTGACAGGATATCATCTCCTGCGCCGCCCGTTAGAATATCGATGCCGGCTTTTCCAGTAAGCGTATCTGCCCCGCTGCCCCCAGTTAGTGTATCTGCGCCACTTCCTGAAGTTATTTTCACTACGCCCTCGGTATCACTTAGGTCGGCAGATAAGTTCGCAGAAAAGGTAGATGCGCTGATGGTAACGTTGCTGTCATATACTCCACTACCAGTCAAGGTTAGCAGCGAGCTGCCAAATGCAGTTTTTGCGTTACCGGCAAATGTTAAATTGTAGGCAGATTCACTTGCAAGATCTAGGCTTTCAAAACCAGAAATATTAGTAAAATCAGCATCAGCGATAGTAGTCGATCCGATATCAGTTATGCTTAATTTGTCAGTTCCACCTCCACCGGCAATAGTATCTGATGAACTTAAGTCCCCTATTGATATATTGTCATCGCCAGTTGAGCCATTGATGGTTTGTCCGGTAAGGGCCTGTTGAATTGATAACGTGTTCGTCAGATTGCCATCATCAAGATTAATGGTTTCAATACCACTAAAATCGTCTAGAATATTTGTGCCATTCTGAAGGATAATGGTATCAATTCCATTTCCGCCATTGAAAATATCGCCGTTTGTCACTTCTCCTGATAGGGTCATCGTATCATTATCATCTGAACCTGTTATCAGATAATCATAATTAGCGAGTAATGTTAAGTTTACAGACCCGCTTACTGAAAGGGTATAAGATGCTAAGGCGTTAGTAGAGTCTGTAAAAAAATCGTCGACTTCTTCGTCGTCCATAAGGCTTATTTCATTTTCAAAGAGATCACCTGCAAAATATTCGTTCATGCCAAAGAGACCGATTGAACCCATTTCCAGGGAAGTCATTCCAATTGGTCCTGCCAAAAATGGATCTATCCCTAAAGGCCCCATTGCCATGGGCTCTGCGCCCATATCTTCGCCTAGGCTTTCTGAATTTGTATCATATGGATTTTCACCGGCCATACTAAAACCACTCATCATTTGTCCGGCTGCAGCCACATCAATGAGTCCTGATTCCATAAACCCAACAACAATATCACCCATAGCCGCCGCAGCTTCTTCCGCAAAAGTTTCAACCGATTCGTGAATAATATCTTCAATGAATTCCTGAGCCCTTTCCATTTCTCCACTATAAGCTGACGAATTGCCCTGGCCTGCACTTATTGGAGATGAAGGTCCAAAGTTACCGAGTCCACCCATCGCGTCGTCTAGAGATGAAGAAATGATATCATTGACGATAGTAGCTGGTGAAAACATATCCATTTTTCCAGCATCCATGCCAAACCGTGTAGCTGCTTCTCCTGCAACTATGGTAGCAGCTTCAAAAGCCGAGTCTAGACTCCCACCCTCAGCTAGGACTTGAGAAAAGGCATCAGCAGCTGCCACATCGGCAGTCATATTTTGCTCAAAAGCAACCTCTTGTGTTGAAAGTGCACTCATTTCTCCAGTGTTGGCCAACTGCCCTTCGGCTCCAACCCCTCTCGCTTCAGGAGAAAGTTCTCCTTCCACCAAACCTTGTTCTTCCCCCAATTTCGTATTCTGTATTTCTGTTTCGTCGATTGCTAATTGTTCGCCCTCGGTTAAAGTTTCTTGGACTTGCAGTTCATCAGGTTCACCCGTCGGGAGTGTATTTTCAACAGGGTCTGCGTTTTCCTCTGCTCCAGCTCCTTGTTCGGCAGAGGCTTCCTGTGATTCAGCTTCTGCCTCCGAACCCGCTTCAGTGGTCGTTTCTTTCCCTTCGTCTTGACTTTTTGTCTCTCCTGGCGATTTTGGCATTGCCACCTGTGCGGCCTTAAAAAAGGCCTTTATTGCTGCTTCTGGCAATTGCACTGGGACTGAAGGTGGGACAAATGGACTGGGTACTCGACTTGTGGCATTGGTAGAATTAAGTGTCTGGGAACCGGTTGCAGTGGAGATCGTAAATTCCCCCGGCTGCCCTGTTGTTGGGTCATTGAAATTAGAAAATATACCAGATGGTGGACTGTCTGATTCAGAGTCTGTCAGCTGTGGGTTCGTAATTTTACCGCCACCAGAAGTGCCACGAATGCCAATTGTTGCGACAGGTGTTGTGATTGTCATATCTTCTACACCACCTTTAGAAATCTGCCCTGAAACAAACGTGAATACGCCGGCTGCAACATCAAAAACAGATTTCCCTGTTTGAGACGATGGGTCAAATACAAGTTCATCGATTGTCATTTTTCCACTATCCGCTAATGCAAACGTGCTATCGTCAGCAAAAACCATTCCAATGGAACCATTAGGGGTAGTTTCTATAATATCGCCTAGGAAAATTGGCAGGCCTGATTCAGCTTCCATTTTTGTGCCATCAACACGTGTAATAAATGCGGTATTTTCCACGGAGTCAATTTGGCCGATTGGTTCACTATTTGATTGAGCTAACTGAATTTGATCACGGACGAAATAGTTCGTTTTTGCGTTGGGACCAAAACGAAGTGTCTGCCCTTTCATTAATATTTGTCCTCATAATTTACTTTTAGTAATAGCTTGTAATTGAAAACAGTGAACTTTGATGATTATTTTTAGGGCAAACATATACTACCTCTTAAAAGAGTCCACATTAAGGCGCCCTAAAGTGCTTAGCAACCGGAACGTTGCTAGCGTTATGTCGGTTTCTGCTGACGCAGCATCGCTTTGAGCGCTTATAAGCGCTGTTTCACCTGCTAAGACATCAATAAGAGAACGATTCCCGAGCTGACGTTCTTTTCTAGCAAGCGCAAGAAATTCAGCCGCGATATTTGCCTGATTTTGAAGTCTCTCAGCATTTAATCTTGATGTCCGTAGATTTTCCCAAGCATTTCTGACCTGCTCCTCAATCAAGGTTTGTGTATCATCGTAGCGAATTTTCGAAGCCGATAATGTCTGTTGGGCTGCACGAATAGTATTAACGTTCGTGAGCCAGACATCAAACGAATAGGTTAATTCAACTTTGGCTAAAGTTTCTTGTTTGCCTCCAATAGTGCCACCATCATCCTGTTTCCACTTTTTATCCAGAGATGCGTTAATCTTTGGGCCAAATCCATCCGCTTTTGTCTTTTTTAAATCAATCTGTGCAATTCTTGAACTAACTGCTGAAGCCATTAGTTGAGGGTTTTCCTTAAATCCAATCTCAATCGCTTCCTCGAGTGTAGATGGCAAAAATGCTGTTGGGATACGAGGTCTTTTCAGCTTTCTCGGAGTCTGAGGAAATTGACCGAAAATTGCATTGTAACGGTTTTTGCTATTTTGAAGAGCACCCTCTGCTTGTACGCTCATTGCTTCTGCTCCTGCAAGCTGGGTCTTTGCTTGCAATACATCGGTGGCAATACCAGACCCGCGCAGCACTTTTGAGGTCTCCAGATTGGCCTGGTGTTTGATATTTGCTACGGATCCTTTTGCAAACTCTAAAATTCTAGATTGGCGGAGGACTTCCATATAGCCTACTATCGCTTCAAGAAGAACAGACTGCTGTGCAGAACGCAGAGCTAGCTTCGATTGCTGAACTTCAAGGCGCGCTCTTTGGATAGACGCATTTGTGGAACCAAAATCCCACAATAATTGGTTAAGAGACAATTCCACATTTCTTGGTGGCATGGAGGTGTCATCGGAGCCCTGGCCTTTTTGCTGGTGTTCGTAACCGTAGTTAGCAGTAAGATCAACCTTTGGAAACCAGTCTCCAAATGCTACCTTTGCTCTTTCTTGTGCTCCTAGAAGATCGGCCTCAGCTGCCGTGATTCTTTTATGCGTTTTTAGGAGGGTGTTTATTTTTTCGAAAAGTGTATCGGCTGACGTTGGATGTGAGAACCAAGCCACGGTAATAGTTAAAACGAAAAGGAATATTTTTATTGTGAAAAGAAACCAATTCGTTCGAGGGTGTTTCTTATATGTATACCACATATAGGTGCCGAAAATCATAAGATGCCATTATATTGATTACCACAAACAATTTCTATAATCAAAGAGGATTATTCAGGAGAAAAAGGATCCAAAGGTAGGTGCGGATATTTTTTTATATTTTATGACCTAAGTACAGTATTTTGAGCCCTTAGGTCTGCTTGTTGATAGTAACTGGCACGATATTTGCTCATCTTGTAATACTTAGCTTTACAGGGAGTTATGTCATGGAAAAGAATATTCAAGCATTTGTCGAGCCCTATGATCCTTTAACTAATGAGTTTTCTGATATACCCGGCTTGGACCATCCAGTCCTCGAAAATGAGGATGCAGGTTTTCGACTTTTGTCATTGCTTGCCGATGATCTTGATCTCGATGCGGCTGAAATCGAGTTAGATTGAGGGACTACGGCAAAATTTGCCGAGGGAGTAGAACTGCAGAAGGAAGTTTTGGCTGCATACCTTTGCTACAACAAAAGTAATTGGCAGCTAAAGTTGTGATGAAATTTTGCGTAATAGACTTATTTCCGCATTTGAGCATCAACGACTGCAAGAGCGCTCATATTAAAAATGCCCCGAGCTGTAACAGAAGGTGTTAAAATATGAGCTGGCTTTGCAACTCCAAGAAGTATAGGGCCTATAGCTAGACCTTCCCCAAAGGATTTCAACAAATTTAGGCCTATGTTAGATGCTTCTAAATTCGGAAAAACTAGGAGATTTGCAGTTCCGCTTAAGACAGAGTTTGGAAAAACTTTTTCACGGAGAGTTTCATCTATAGCAATGTCGGGCTTCATTTCGCCCTCCACTATGAGGTCTGGAAACCGTTCTTTTAATGCACAGACTGCATCACGCATTTTTTTAGATGTTCTTGTTGTCATGCTTCCAAAATTTGAATGAGACAGCAAAGCCACTCTGGGCGTTTCCCCAAACCGACGCATAATTTTTGCAGCGAGAACTGTCATTTCAACAAGCTCATCGACAGTTGGTTCTGGTGTCACATGAGTGTCGGTTAAGAAAAATGTCCCTTTGTTTAAAATTATTACTGAGAGAGCAGATACATCTTTAACACCATCTGCCTTGCCTACAATGTGAAGAATATGTTTAAGGTGCCTGTTATGGTGGCCAAATGTGCCGCAAATAAGGGTATCAGCCTCGTTATGCACTAGCATTAGTGCAGCAATCACGGTTGTATTTGTTCGTACAGTTGTTTTTGCTGCATCAGCAGAAATACCTTTTCTTTCCATTATTGAGTGATACGACCTCCAGTATTTTTCAAACCTGGGGTCGCTCTCCGGATTTGTAATTTGGATATCGCTTCCAAGGGCAATTCTAAGTCCTAGATTTTTTATACGTTTTTCTACAACCTCGGGACGCCCTATTAGAATGGGTTGAGCTAGTTGCTCGTCAATAAGAGCTTGTACAGCACGTAATACTCTCGGATCTTCACCTTCGGCAAAAACTAGTCGTTTAGGATTTTGCCGGGCGCGTTCGAAAATTGGTTTCATTATAAGCCCGGAACGAAAAATAAAACCCTCTAGCTTTTCCGCATAGCCTGCAAGATCATCGATGGGTCTTGCAGCCACCCCAGATTCCATTGCCGCTTTAGCAACAGCTATGGGAATTTTTACAGCCAGCCTTGGGTCAAAGGGTTTTGGGATGAGATAATTTGGGCCAAAAGTGAGAGCTTCACCGGCATAGACCATGTCAACTCTCTCCACGCTTTCAGCCATTGTCAGATCCGCAATGGCATGTACAGCCGCTAACTTCATTTCCTTGTTTATTGTAGTAGCACCGCTATCGAGTGCCCCTCTGAAAATAAATGGGAAACAAAGTACATTGTTGACTTGGTTGGGGTAGTCTGACCGACCAGTTGCAATGACAGCATTTGGGTTAGCCGCTCTAACAATATTAGGGTCAATCTCTGGTTCAGGATTTGCGAGTGCCAATATGAGAGGGGTGGCCGTCATGGATGCGACCATTTCCAACGTCAAAATATTACCCGCAGATAGCCCTAAAAATACGTCAGCATTATTTATTGCTTCCTTTAGGGTACGCAGCTTTGTTTGTTGTGCAAATTTCAGTTTGTGACTATTCATCTCTTCTTTTCGGTCTTTATAGACCACTCCGGTTTCGTCTACTAACCAGATATTTTTCCGCTCGGCGCCCATAGTAACCAATAGCTCCAGGCAGGCAATTCCAGCAGCCCCTCCACCTGTCGACACTAGTTTGATTTTTTTCAAGTCTTTTTCCAGCAATCGAAGGCCATTTAGAATTGCTGCGCATGCCACTATTGCAGTTCCATGTTGATCATCATGAAAAACTGGAATATTCATGCGTTTCCGCAGTTTTTCCTCTAGTATAAAGCACTCGGGCGCCTTGATGTCTTCTAGGTTTATGGCCCCAAAGGTAGGCTCCAGAGATGCAATGATATCTGCAAGCTTATTAATATCAGTCTCTTTCAGTTCGATATCATAGCAGTCGATACCTGCAAATTTCTTGAATAAAACAGCTTTCCCTTCCATGACAGGCTTTGAAGCCAAGCTGCCTATTGAGCCAAGTCCAAGAACCGCCGTTCCATTTGTTATTACTCCAACCAGATTTCCTTTGTTAGTAAGTGAGAACACTTGCCTAGAATCATTGACAATTTCCATGCATGCGGCAGCTACACCTGGGGAATATGCCAGAGACAAATCCCGCTGGGAAGATAGTGGTTTAGTAGGTGTAGTCGCTATCTTTCCGGGCCTTGGTGAGCGATGATATTCAAGGGCCTGTTCATCAAGAGTGCTTTGTTTATCCATTACGTGCCTTTCTACCTATGGGGGAAAAGTAGTAACTCTTGCAAAAAGTTAAGACTATATTTTTCAAAATTAAAAATAAAGAACGCCTACTCTTGAATTTTGCCCACATTAACTAGAGGTAATTTGTTCCACAGATAGATATTGGTAAAACAAAAGATCGGTGATATTTTGCTGTCACCGGAGCAATACACGCTGCGGCTAGCAGAAATAGCGAGAAGATTGAAATTATTGCATTATCGATAAATTGATCTTTGGGCATTTGTGTATTATCCGGTTAGCCAATTTTGTCTAATTTGTTTTCTAAAGATACTACTACGGCAGTCTAGCTAATAATTTGTGCTGATGGTACAGAAAAATTATGAGTTGATAAAAATCTACGGCGTCGCGCATTAACCTGGACCTTTACTCGTTGACTCTACGGGGGAGTCGCTTTCAAGCTCTAAAATTAGCGCGCACCTCATGGAAAAACAAATATAGTTTTATGATTGGAAACTAGGGTATAAACAGGCGATAAATTTTCGACGATCGCAAATTCAAAAATTAAGTGTGGCAAAGTTTCAAAAAGAGCTAAAGGGATTTTTCTGGATTTCTGATTGGATGGCGTCGCGAATTTCTTTTGGTGGCAGGATAGATTCATGTGTTGATAGGTCAAAAAAAACGTTGGTGCTTTCAGCTGTTGCAACACAGAGATTATCGTTGAATAGGCCGTAGTGACTGGTAAATGACTTGGACCCAATTCTAGTAAACAAGGCGCCTATATTAACTATGCCCGGATAATACATTTCCTGACGGAAGTTTATTATGAGACGGGCTAGGACAAAATTGATACTTTTAGTCTTGAATTGGCTAAACATACCATCAATTAAGCTTGTTCTAGCGGCTTCGACAAAAGCTCCATATGCGACGTTATTGATGTGCCCTAGACTGTCCTGGTCACAGAACCGCAGGGTCACATCGGTCCAATGCGTAAAATTTTCTTTTTTTGTTAAATCGATGCTTATGTCTTTAAATTCTTTTGAATTTTTTTTTGAGTCATATAATTTCTTGGCCATATAGACTTTCCACCTCTTCATCTGTAAAACCAAATTCGTTGAGAACCTCTCTTGTGTGCTGCCCCCTATCTGGCGTCGGCATTCCAGTTCTTGGCTGGTATCGATTCATCCTGATTGCTTGTGCAATAATGTCAAAGTGCCCAAGTGTTGGATGTTTAACGGGGTGACGCATTTCTATATGGTTTACCTGCTCGTCAGCAAATACCTGGTCTATTGAGTATATTGGACCGCATGGGATTCCGGCGTTACTCAAAAGATCAATCCACTCTTCGCAAGTTTTTCTTTGGATGTGCGCCTGAATTCTGGAGTTAACGGCATTTCGGTTTAGTGAGCGCAATTTTCCGCTAGAAAAATCTGGATCGGAGTACATCTCTAAATCATCCAGAGCCTCACAAAGTCTTTTCCAGATCTGCTCGCCACTTGCTGCTATGTTTATATAGCCGTCAGAGGCCTGGAAAACACCAGTAGGTATAGAAGTTGGATGGTCATTTCCAGCTTGAGAAGGTACATCGCCTGTCATAGTGTAACGGGCCGCCTGGAAATCTAACATGGAAATCATTGAGTGAAGCAGCGAGGATTGCACCCACTGCCCTTCTCCAGAGCGCTCTCGTTCAAGTAACGCTATAAGGACGCCTATTGCGCCAAACATCCCAGCTGCTAAATCGGCTATTGGAATTCCAGCCCTGACGGGCCCTTGGCCTGGCAGGCCTGTAATTGACATTAACCCCCCCATCCCTTGTGCGACTTGGTCAAAGCCAGGTCTCTGAGCATACGGTCCGTCTTGACCAAACCCGGAGATAGAAAGGAGGACAATTTTTTTGTTAATTGATTTTAGTTTGTCATAAGGGATTCCAAGACGGTGTTTTACGTTAGGCCGAAAATTTTCAACAATGACGTCTGCAGCTTTAGCTAATCGAAGAAAAACCGAGCGCCCTTCAGGGCTTTTGAGATTTAGAGTGATGCTCCGTTTATTTCTATGGATGTTCTGATAATCGGGACCTGTCCGAGCTCCCCCCATTCCTTTAGCCTTATCAAGATTTTCTGGTGCTTCTATCTTTATGACGTTAGCACCCCAATCAGCTAGTTGACGAACAGCTGTCGGTCCAGAACGAACTCTTGTTAGGTCTAGAACTGTAAAG
Source organism: Magnetovibrio sp. (assembly GCA_002722175.1). Taxonomy (GTDB): domain Bacteria; phylum Pseudomonadota; class Alphaproteobacteria; order Rhodospirillales; family Casp-alpha2. Next base: position 51,214 of record PBKU01000001.1, on the reverse strand, counting down.
CTCTTAAGCGGCCCATTATATGTATCACCCATTATTTCTACTCCCCTTTGATTTGAATTTAGTTTTGCATGGCCAAATATCCAAGCTCACGTCATTGTGGAAAAAATTTTGACTGCGAAGCAAAGATGAAAAGATACCCTTTTTCTAAACTTCATTTTGAAGGGGAAACGCTATAATTTTCAATAGGCAAATATTGATAATTACATCAATAACCTTTTAGCCATTTTCGTAATACTTCCAGCGTTTTTTCTGGATGGTCCTCAATTAATTTTTTTGTTTTTTTTAATAAGAGCTCGCTTCTTTTTTGTGTTTTTCGAAGTGTTATGGAAGTGGTCGCTGATTTAGCACCAGGTTTCTTTTGGGTTGCGGCGGAAGAGGGGCTACTTGATTTCATTAGAACAAATTTTTTGCTGCTAGGGAAAAATTGATAACCAGAATAGGCGATTCGACAACATTAATACTGACAGAAACTTTATTGATAACTATTTTAGGCACTAATCCAAGTCATTGCTGTATAGTATGTTGAACCTAACCAAGTAATAACTAAAATTTTCCATTTTACTAGATCGTGAAGTATTAGCATAAAAAACTATGAAAAAAAATAATAAATTATCCTTACGTAGCGGTGGTCAGATCCTAATAGATTGCCTTTTTGCGAATGAAGTAAAGCGTATTTTCTGCGTTCCAGGCGAGAGCTATCTTCCTGCTCTTGATGCACTTTACGACAAACCTGAGATTCAATTGGTTGTATGTCGCCATGAGGGGGGAGCAACTTACATGGCTGAGGCATATGGGAAATTAACTGGTCAGCCAGGTGTTTGTTTTGTAACGCGAGGCCCGGGAGCCTCAAATGCAGCGAGTGGTGTACACGTTGCATTTCAGGATTCAACTCCATTAATTTTATTGGTTGGCCAAGTAGCGCGCAGTCACAGTGAACGCGAGGCTTTTCAGGAAATTGATTATCGTCAAATGTTTAGTCAAACGGCAAAGTGGGTCGGCCAAATTGATGATGCTACTCGAATCAGGGAATATGTTAATCGTGCCTTCCAAACAGCCATGTGCGGGCGACCTGGCCCAGTAGTTTTAGCACTGCCTGAGGATATGCTTAAGGATCGTACGCATTCTGTTCTGGCAGAACCGGCAAGATTTGTCGAAGCCCATCCAGGGGACTTTAATATGAACACTCTTAAAAATATGCTTAGGCAGTCGAAAAAGCCGATTTCAATAATTGGGGGTGGTGGTTGGGACAAAGAGGCAACTGAAAACTTTCGGACATTTGCTGAATCTAACGGTTTACCTGTAGCGTGTGCTTTTCGTCGTCAGGATCATTTTCCTAACGACCATTTTTTGTACGCAGGTGATGTTGGGATAGGCATTAACCCAAAACTCAAAACGAGAATCAAAGAAGCAGACCTAATCCTTGTAGTCGGTGCTCGTCTCGGGGAAATGACGACTTCAGGATATACGTTAATAGACATTCCAAAGCCGTCTCAGCAGTTGATTCATGTTTTTCCCGGTGCCGAAGAATTGGGGCGAGTGTACCAGGCGGACCTAATGATACATGCAGGAATGAAATCATTTGCATTAGCTCTTCGGAGTTTAGGGGACATAGGGGTAGATTGGCGCGAGATAGCAGCTATAGCGCACGAAGACTATATTTCCTGGACTGTTCCACCTGAAATACCAGGTCCTGTGCAAATGGGAGAAATTATCACGTGGTTGAGGGATAACCTTCCGGCTGAATCTGTCATAACAAATGGCGCAGGTAATTTTTCAATTTGGTGCAACCAATTCTATCGCTACCGCCAATACGGAACTCTTCTAGGTCCAACCAGTGGAAGCATGGGATACGGGCTGCCCGCAGCAGTGTCTGCTGCGCTGCAAGAAACGTCTCGCACAGTAATAGCTTTTTCGGGCGATGGTGATTTTTTAATGAACTGCCAAGAATTAGCTACTGCTGTTCAGTACGGTTTGAGAATTATTGTATTGGTCATAAATAATGGTATGTATGGGACAATTAGGATGCATCAAGAACGCCAGTATCCGGGGCGCGTTTTAGGAACAAGTCTTGTGAACCCGAGTTTTGCTGCTCTTGCAGAGTCTTTTGGGGCTTCTGGCGAGGTTGTAGAAAAAACAGAACAATTTTTCCCAGCATTTGAGAGAGCTCAAGATTCTAAATTACCTACAGTGATCGAGATTAAGCTTGATCCAGAGGCAATTCTACCATCAGTTAAGCTTTCTAGTATTTCGCATGGTTCAAGAAACGACAGAGAAAATTAGGTACGTTTAGAGCACGGATGCTTCTCACAGAAGCAAAATAATTCTGAATAAACAAACCAAAAAAAGTTGATTATTTTTTAGAAACTAAGTTGCAATACCCAGGAATTAGCATGATTTTTCTTTGTTCAAACAGAAAAATTGTACAATATAGATTTAATTATGGCCAAGCCTTCACTTAAATCAGAATTATGGATAAAGGCTCAGGTTCGCTTGTGCATTTTACAATGCCGGGGTGCCTATATTGTCGTGCGCGGTGACCCTGATGCTGGAGCTATATTAGTAAAGCTAAATAAGTTGGATGGAACAGCCCAGGTTTTATCGCAAGTTTTTGGAATTGATGGTCAACGGAGCTGGATGATCAGTACGGGAGAGAATCCTGTTGCTGAATTAGATGCTGATTTATACATCTCCCGTCAAGCCAACCGAGACCCAGATATTTGGGTTTTAGAAATAGAAGATCCGAAGGGTGATTATCAACTTGATGCAGCCCCACTCTAATATTAACGATTTAGAAATGTATATGGTTAATATTTTAGTTGAGTGCGAGTTGGAATAAGAGCTAATATTTTTTTTAAGGGATAGTCGCTCTATGTTTGTCTTAATATTAAATGGTAGCCGAATTCGGTCTTTACGGGTTCACTTATTTCTCCCGGTTCGAGGGCAAAGGCAACTTCCTCAAATTCAGGAACCATTTGTCCCTTTGCAAAAGTACCCAGGGACCCTCCGCGCGCACTGGAAGGACAACTAGATGCTTCCCGTGCAACCTGTGCAAATGTTTCACCTTGAGAAATACGTTGTTTTAACTTTTTTATTTTACGTTGGGCCTCATCCGGTGGGAGGTTTTCAGTGCTAATAAGTATATGGGAGGCGGAAATTTGCTTTGTCATTTAAGATCTCCGAAGATGAAAAGTTCATCACATGAGCATGATTAAGAAGAGATGAAAAGTTTTTTATTATTGATGTATACCTATGAAACAACAATTGACGGTTAACCCGTAGATCGCTGACAGAAGAGAGGCCGCAATGATCAAGAAAATCATTCGAATGTTTGCCTTGTTAACAGTGTTGGGATTATTTGTTGCTCCAGTCTCATTGGTGCTTTTCAATGAAAAAGAAATTCAAAAATTTGCTGAACCTTTGCCGGGCGGTGAGCGATTAGCCTTAGTTGCAATGGATATAAAAGCGTGGTTAGCTGATAATTTAAGTACCGAAGCAGTAGATCAGGCAAAGAATATTTTTAACTATGTTCGGAATTTTAGTGATGAAATCAATTATAACCATATTCTCGAGAACCTGAAATTCATTAAAGAAGAGGTTCCCTGGTATAGCATTGTCATTGATATGCCGCCCCTTGAAGCTGATGAGCAGGAAAAGGAACCTTTGCAGGAAGAAGGATCTAATAGCTTAAAGCCAACTTCAAAAAATAGTCGTGATGAGCATAAGAATGAAAAGGTCTTAGTGAACACGATTACGCCGTCTTTTTCTTCTCCGACTGAAAGCCCGGGTATTTCTGATCGGCCTTTGGGAGCAAAAAATACCTCGCCCCCTCCACGCGCATCAAAAGTTGCCAAGGTATCTGAAGGAGAGCATTTGGCGCCACCGCTTACTGAAGGGGATTTTGAAACCGGCAAGAGAGAGTCGGGAAACTCGCCGGTTTCCCGAGACGTTGGGAGTCTAGTAGATTCGAAGAACAAAGTGAGTGTTAATCCAAAAATTTCTGTTTCGCCCAAAAAACCTGATCCACCAACACAATCGAAAAACAAGTTGGCTAAAGTAAAGACTAAGAGCGATGAGGATGCTTCCAATATTAGCACAACAGGTGTAGGTGCTAGTGAAAGGACTACTCCACAAGCTGTTGCAGTGGCCCAGCCAGCAGAACAGCTTAGAAAAAAAATATCTCGTTCTATTACAAACAAATTGGATTCCACTTTTGTCCAACCCAAAAAATCTGACCCTAGCGATTCTTTTACGCGTTATGAGAAAAAGAATGACGCTGATAAAAGCTCTTCCATCCCAGCTTCGAGTGCGGAGCAGAGCATCCCTAAAACAAAGGCTGATTCAGCAGCGGAGGGCGCAAAAGAGCTTAAAAATAAAGGCAATAGTAAGAGTGATAGGTTGGTGTCATCGCTTTCTCCTTCTACTATCCACTCTGAGGCGGTGAAATATTTTAAGGGAGAAAGTACTCCAAAAGACCTAGAGAAAGCGGCAAATCTTTTTAGGCAGGCAGCTGAAATGGGGCATGCGGGTTCTCAATATAATTTAGGCGTAATGTCATATTTAGGACAAGGTGTTGAGAAAGATATAAAGGAGGCAGCGAGATGGTTTATGTTGGCTGCAGAACAGGGAAAGGCGTCGGCACAGTATAATATAGGATCACTTTACTTTAAGGGTGCAGGGGTAGAAAGAAACCTAAGAAAAGCCTTTGAATGGATTGACAAAGCCGCTCAGCAAGGTGAACCAAAGGCAATTAAGATTCGCGAAAAAATAAAGGAGAAGCTTAACACCAGTTAACTTGAAAAATCAAAAAAGGAATTTACACTTAAGCAATTCCGGCCTTGGTTTTAACTTTTTCAGTTATGGGGCAGAGTTTTGCACTGATACATGGTAATTTTTTAAAGGACCGGAAGATCCACCCCGGTTCCTCCAATGCCACAGTAACCGGATGGATTTTTTGCGAGATATTGCTGGTGGTATTCTTCTGCATAATAAAATACCTGAGCAGAAAGAATTGTCGTAGTTATTTTTTTAAAACCGGCTTTTCTTAGAGCTTTTTCATACGATAATTTTGATTTTTCCGCATAGTTACGTTGGGGTACAGAGTATGTATAGATCTCAGAGCGATATTGGGTGCCAATATCGTTTCCTTGACGCATTCCTTGGGTGGGATCATGCTCTTCCCAAAATACTCTCAATAATTCGTCAAAGTTTATTAGACTGGGGTCAAATACAACCTGGACTACTTCATTATGTCCAGTTTTTCCTGAACAAACTTCTTCGTAAGTAGGATTAGGAGTGAATCCACCAGAGTAACCCACTGCAGTTGAATAAACTCCCCTTAGTGACCAGAATTTTTTTTCTGCACCCCAAAAGCATCCCATGCCAAAAACTGCTAGCTCTAGCTGTTTTGGGAAAGGCGGATTTAAGGGATTTTTTGTGACAAAATTTAAAGCAGGAGTCTGCATTGGTGTGCTTCGGCCAGGCAAAGCTTCTTTTTCTGATGGCAATATAGGTAGATAAGGTTTGAACAAAATCATTCTAACTCTTTCTAAAGCTTTTTAGGTTTATTCTAAGATTACTAAATAGATTTAATTTTTAGTGAGTTTATTATTTATATCCTCGAATAATTACAAGATTAGAACAGTATAGCTATCAGTTACAGGTATTTCTACCAACCATTCTTTCAGTATTTTTTTACAGTTGTAAGTACTTTCTATTCATCACCTGGGACCCCATAAGAAGGTGCTGATTTTGGGTCTAGTGCACGTGTTACATAGTCATCCATTTGCGGTGCATATTTCATCCATAGGTTGCGTAAGGCTTTTATTGGGTTTTCATCGTCCCAATCACATCTGAGATCGATAAGAGGCCAACTCTGTTCATAAGCAACAACAAGCGCTGCAGAGTGCACGCTGCCAACTTCTCCTCCGCCTTCGTAAAGCCCAGCCTCGATACAGGCTAAAAGTCTTTCTGCTAGATGTTTCCCTTTGTTTTCCTCAAAGGACTTTACCATCACGCTAGGTAGCAGATCCGATTTTAACAGATTACCTGCAGCAATACATTGATTGCCAGTAGCTATTGCATTTATACCTAACATCTCTTTACCTGAAAAACCGGCTGTTTCTCCCTTACGGTCAATTACAGCGACTTGCCGGTATTCAATATCAGTCAACCGGCTGAGAACATTGTCTAACGCTTTTTGGGCTGTTAAACCATCTGTGATTTTGTCAAGAACCATGCTGCCAATAGCAGGTAATGTAACATTCTGAGTTGCGACAGCCCCAATGTTAGAGCGGACCCAAGGGCAGCGACTTCCAACGCAAATTGAAGAAGTGGTGATAACAACACCGAGCATGTTAGTTTTTCCGCAACGACCCACAAGTGAAAAAGTCATTGATTGCTTCCTTCAAAAGTTCTTCGGTTAAGTCGTTTAGAAAGATACACTATAAAATCATGAATTTCACGTTCTAACCATGACAATGGGCCGGGTGCTGCTAAAAGAGATGAAGTTGATTCAAAGAGGGCTTCTACTATTTTTTTATCTTCAGCATTCACTTTCTCAAAAAAGTCGTCCATATCGGATACAAAACTTGAATTGTTTTTGAGGCTCTGGTTGACTTCAGGCGCAAGTGATAGCCCGAATCGAATTTTGACTTCTCCTAAATTTATAGGATTCAGTGTTAAGTACCATAAGTGATCCGGAGCAAGAACATACATATGACTTGGGAAAATGGTTGGCATAATGGAGGTGTGACGTTGAATTCCTCTTAGCTTCTTATTTTTTTTATGTGCTCCACCATATAAAGCAGTCTCATCTTTAATAAATGTCTGGTAGGTGAAGGAATTACATCGTTGCCGAGGAAATTTTGTTTTTTTGCTGGGGAACCAGCGGCCAACAGTTTTATTGTGGACAACTGGCAGGTGATAACCTTCCATAAAATTTTCAACAAGTAGTTTCCAATTTGTTTGCCAAGTATAGTCTCTATGCACGACGGAAACGTAGTTTTCCATTTGATAGGGAGATACTACGGGCTCTAGTTTTTCGAGTTGCGACGCAACTGATTTAGCATCTTTGTTAAGGGTTACATAGATCCAACCCTTCCATATTTCCAGGCGAATCCTTGGAAGGCGCTTTCTCTTTAGGTGGGCCTGTACTTTCTTTTCTATTAATGGGGCGTTGCGAAGCGAACCGTCATTCCCGTATGTCCATGCGTGATACGGGCACACTATAGTCTTACTATTGCCAGTGCCTTCAAGTAATGGCATCATCCGATGAAGACAGACGTTGGAGAATGCCCGAAGAGTACTGTCTTCCCCGCGTATAGCAAATATAGGCTGGTCTCCCAATTTCCATGTTAAGAAGTCACCTGGCGCACGAGTATTATCTTCACGCCCCACGCAAATCCAATCACGCGCAAATAATTGTTCCTTTTCCAACTTAAAAAAATCTTCTGAATGGTATACTTGGGGCGGCATTGCACTTGCTTCAAGAACTGGGCTTTTTGCAATTTTTGATATTTGTTTTAGTAGCCGAGAAGTCCTGATGTCTTCTTTCACTAGGTGGCCTCTGCTCATTTGTTAACTGGGGTTAGTATTCTGAACTTACTGGTCAGGGATAACAGCTGTAGCCTCAATTTCAACCAACCATTCTGGTCGTGCGAGCGCCGGAACTACTATGCCTGTTGATACTGGATAGACGTTTTTGAGATATTTCCCAATTGAACAATACACCAGGTCCCGGTATCGGATGTCGGTTATATATACAACTATACGGCACAGATGTTCTAAGGAGCTACCCGCCTCTTCTAAAAGAAGCTTGATATTTTCCATTGTCTTTTCTGCCTGCTTTCCAGGATCGCCAGCGTGGAGCGATACCGAGGTGTTTAGGTCTTGTGATACTTGCCCTCGAAGGAACACCATTGAACCACGAGCAACAACTGCCTGACAGAGGTCATTATCGAGTGATTGTTCTGGATACGTATCGCGGGTATTAAATTTGCGGAGGCGCTTATGGATCATCTATCTTGTTCTCCTTATCAAAATATGATGGATGGCCGTACAGCCGACTTCCGTACAGTAATGGTTTGCCTTCACTAATATTGATTTCAGCAACCCCGCCGATAAAAACAAAGTGAGAACCAGCCCGGTATTCAGCAACGAGGTGGCAGTCAAAGTTTACAAGCGAGTTTTTTAATTTAGGTGCGCCGGTGAGGCCTTTTGACCAATCGGCATCTAGAAACTTGTTTGGTTTGTCGCTTCGGCCTGCGAAAAGATCTGAGATGGAGGACTGATCATGTCTAAGCATATTAACGCAAAACACCCCGTTGTTCCGTATAGCCTGGCACGCGGGACTCTGATGGTGGATGCAAACTAGCAACATTGGTGGTTCAGCTGATACAGAGCACATCGAACTAACAGTAACGCCTGCTTTCCCCGATTCTCCCCCCGTAGTGACAGCAGACACGCTCGACGCTGCTCGACTCATTCCCTCTAGAAAAGCATTTTTAGACATCTACCTGCCTCCGTGGAGCTGTTTCTAGACGGCCTTTTTCTGCAAAGATTCGCCAGACCTATCAAATGACCTGTTAATATTTTTTTCGTCATTCGTCTTTTTTCCGGAACCCATCACTCTTTTTGAAAGTCCAGCTGACTTCCGAACAAAGTCTAATGTATTCTCCCAGTCAAAATTTCTATAAACTGCTGCTAAATGAGCAAAAGGAGCAGATTGGGCGAACAATTGAAAAGTCAGGCGGTGCCCAGCATAATCAGAATTTAACAAATCCCGCGCAAAAGCTAGCAATTTTCGACGATCGTCTGATACCCAATCTTCGCTAATTGAATAAAATTTGTCCATCCATTCTCCAGTATCTGGCGCCTTGAAGCACGCAAAGTCTGGTGTAACACAGATTTGTCCACCGCATAGTTCTCTCGCAATATGCATCATTGCCGGCAGGTTCGAGCATGCGTGAACCCTCCCAGTATACAGAAACGATTGATTAGGCATCATAAGACCTGCAGGGCTTGCTTCTGGCAGGGCAATTGCGGCCGTAAGGTGAGCATCAATCCCTTCTCTGTAAACAGCAAGCTGAGCAAGCTTTTCTTGCACGGCCTGCTGTTTTTCAAGGCCGGTTTGACGTACATTGAACAATGCAGCCCCGATCATCATATCAGCAAACCTCAGATTTCGTTGGACGAAAGCGAATGCAGAATAACGATGTAAGGTTCCCCGGATGAACATGGCGGCACGAGTATGGCGGTAAAACAAAACATTTTCCCAAGGTATTTCAACATTATCAAAGATGACAAGACTATCAATTTCATCAAAGCGGTTTGATAATGGATAATCTTCAGAAGGAGCTCGTCCAGCAAAACCGGTGCGGCAAATCATCTTGATTCCGGGAGAAGACAGATCACAAATAAATCCAACAGCATAATTTGACAACTGATCATTACCCCAGTTTGCAATCGTAGGTTTAGTGAAGGCTTGGTTAGCATATGGGGCAGCGGTTTCATATTTAGCCCCTCGGACTACGATCCCACGATCAGTCTCTTTGACCACGTGCAGGAGCATGTCAGGGTCTTGATCTGATGGGGCCTTGGAGCGGTCTCCCTTGGGATCCGTGTTAGCAGACACATGAAACGGATCATGGTTTATAACTTTATCAATATGGTTTTTGATATTTTCTGAGAATCTTGGATCAACCTCATTTAAAACGTCATATCCGTCGTATAATGACCACATTTCGCCGACAGTCTCATCCCCAACTCTAGTGACTACCCCTTTTATATCATCAAAAATAGAATCAGTAGCTAACCGTTTAGCCAACCAGTCATCTTTGGTTTTTGGCAGTTTAAGTCCAATAGAATATCTTTCTCCATCTGCAGTGTAAGTCATGATATCGGTCGTCGCAGCATCATGCTGCATATCATAGATGCGGGCTCTAATGTCGACTAAAGGCTTAAACATTGGATGTGATGGCACATCATTTACCCGCTCCCCATTAACATGAACTTCACGGCCATCACGAATACTTTGAATATATTCCTTGCCGGTACGGATCATCTGCAATTTCTCCCGGTGCTATTTTCAAGTTTACTATATACTTATACTAAGAATTTGTTATTGGACTTTGCTCAAAAACCTATAGTTTCGCTAGTTAATTCCAGTTCCTAAGAAAAGTAAATAGCGGGATACTATAATGAGGCTTGGTCAATTAGACTTTCTTGACCCATGAAAAGGCCAGTAGATTGCCTGAAGTTAGGGATTCTTGGCACACTACTAAAAGAGATTATTTAGTCATTCGACAGCCTTTTTTGTCAAGAAAAAGGCGTTATTCGAATGAGAGATTATCGAAAAGAAATGATAACTATCCGACACAATTAATTCGCCCATTGGTCCAGATCCCAGGGCACTCTCTGCTATTTTCAATTATAGGCAATAAGGTCGAAAATAGTTTCCTTGATAAACCATTCTTCACACCGTGGGTTATTATTTATTTATAGCAGAATCGAAGATTCCCACGATACAAGGATCTCCTAATGCGTGGTGCCGAAAAAAGCAAACCCCCTTAGCTTAACTCTCTTGTTTTTAAATATTGTTTCGTAGTTAATGGACAGCTAATCAAGCCGATAACGCGGGTGCAGTTGCAAATTGTGAGAGGGCTGACTGGTATAGTAAAAATAAATACAAGAAACGGCAAGGTCCTACAGAAATAAAGAAAATATCCGAAAATGATCCACAATTTAGTGGATCAAACAGGTGATAAGCCTGTTGATTAATGAAGAACTGAGGCGGTAAAATTATTTAGGTGATAGTTAACCGACCTATCTCTCGAAAGCAAAAATTGTAAAAGGCACCCTATTATCAACGAGATACGACGAGTAGCAAGGGGCAGTAAGGATACTCTTTTTTTCATTGATCGCATGCGCTAGGACTTGGGCTGGGTGGGCAAAATTTGCGTATGTTTGGGTCTCGATGTTCTAACGGTAAATTTCACTATCGTGCACTACCAAGTTAGGATTAGTGTTTTTGATTTACTGAATAAGTGTTTGCTCTATTTTCCTGAGATCTCATATTTGAACTTGCATTGGGTTAGCGATAGGAGTGTGTCGTATGGCAATAGATGTTGAAGCAAGGAAGCAAGAAGTTCTTAATTTGCCATGTTGGAAGGGGAAAGTAGAAATACAGCCATTAAGTGGTGGTTTGAGTAATCTTAACTTTCTCGTTTCGGACGACGGAAAGAAGTTTGTAGTGCGCATGGTAGGGGGTGACGTTCCTTTGCATAGCGTAATGCGTTTTAATGAGCTGGAGGGTCTGAAAGCTGCAAGTAAAATTGGGATCACTCCTGGCATCGCGTATAACGAGCCCGGAATTATAGTAATTGATTTTGTTGAGGGCAAAACATACACACTGGACGATGTTCGCAGAGTAGATAATTTGAAGAGAATTCTAGCCGTTGTGCGTACACTTCATGATGAGGCGAAGCATCATATCATAGGCCCCTGTCTTGGATTTTGGGTGTTTCGCGTCCATCGAAGTTATGCTCAAGTTCTCCATAAAGGTAAAAGCGGCATGTTACCAAAGATTCCCAGATTTATGGAAATCAATGATGAACTTGAAAGGGCTGTTGGTGCAGTCCAGCTGACTTTCTGCCATAATGACCTTCTCCCAGGGAACTTCATTGATTCTGGTGAGAAAATTTGGGTGATTGATTGGGAGCATTCGGGGTATGGAGCGCAGCTGTTTGACCTTTCAAATATCGCCTCTAATGCTGCGTTGCCGGAAGATACAGAGCGTGAACTTCTGGAAGGTTACTATGGTGCACCGGCTGACAACAAACTTTGGAGGCGGTATAAAGCATTTCGAGCAGCTTCTCATTTGCGCGAGGCCATGTGGAGCATGGTTTCTGAAATTCATCTGAACCTCGATGTAGATTATGTTGAATACACCCGACAAAACTTAGATGCTTTTGAAATAGCTTATGCAGAATATAAAAAAATATGAGAAAAGATGAAACTTTCCCTGGTGAAGCCCAGGTAGTCATCATTGGCGGTGGAATTATTGGTTGTTCGACTGCTTATCATCTTGCTGAACTCGGGGTGCGGGACGTTATCTTGCTTGAAAAGGGGAAACTTACTAGCGGGTCAACATTTCACGCAGCTGGACTTGTTGGTCAATTGCGGGCCAATGCAAATGTTACCCAGCTTTTGAAGTATAGCGTTGAGTTGTATCAGACTCTTGAGGAAAAGACAGGTCAGGCAACTGGTTGGAAAATGAGCGGTTGTCTCAGACTTGCAAACAACAAGGAGCGCATGGTCGATTATAGACGTCAGGCAACTATGGCTCGAAGCTTTGGTCTTGAAATGGAAATACTGAATTCAAAAGAATGCGCTTCGTTGTGGCCCATAATGGAATCGGAAGACCTGCTTGGGGGGTGTTTCATGCCGAGTGATGGGCAGGTTAACCCCTCAGATATTACGGAAGCGCTAGCCAAGGGTGCCCGAAAATCGGGAGTAAAAATTTTCGAAGATTGCCGTGTAACCGAGGTTTTTAAAAAAAATGGTAGAATAGTAGGCATTTCTTCCACAAAGGGAGAAGTGTCATGCGAAAAAATTGTAAATTGTGGGGGGCAGTGGGCGCGGGAAATAGGCAATTTAGCAGGGGTGAGTATACCGTTAGTTTCTATAGAACATCAATATATGATAACCGAAAAAATTCCTAATTTAGCTGCAGACATGCCGACTGTCCGTGATCCCGATCGTTTGATTTATTTTAAAGAAGAGGTTGGTGGATTGGTAGCTGGTGTTTATGAAGCAAACCCAAAAGCTTGGGCTGTTGACGGAATTCCGGAAGGCTTTAATTTTACCTTATTGGAATCAGACTGGGAGCACTTTGAACCGGCGATGGAGCAATTTCTGCAAAGGGTGCCTTTGTTAAGAAACACCGGTATCAAGGAGCTTGTCAATGGACCAGAGTCCTTTACACCTGACGGAAATTTTATTCTTGGGGAGGCACCTGAGGTTAAAAACTTTTTTGTTGGAGCTGGGTTTAATGCCTTTGGAATTGCATCAGGAGGAGGGGCGGGAAGAGCGTTAGCTGAGTGGGTTGCAGCAGGTGAAGCTCCTATGGACTTGTGGCCTGTCGATATTAGGCGGTTTGGTCCGCACCACCATGATTTGGGATGGGTTCGCCCTCGAGCTTTGGAACTTTATGCAAAGCATTACACTGTTCCTTGGCCTTTTGAAGAACATGGTTCGTCTCGCCCACTAATAAAATCCCAGCTATATTCTGCTCTACAGAACCAGGGAGCGTGCTTTGGGGAAAAAATGGGCTGGGAGCGCCCAAATTGGTTTGCCCCAAAGGGAGTGGAGCCTATAGACAAATATTCATTTGGTCGTCCAAACTGGTTCAGATATGTTGGTAATGAACATCATGCAATTCGAGAACGGGCGGGGATTATCGATCAATCATCGTTTGCAAAATTTGAGGTGAAGGGCGTTGACTCCGAGCGTGTGCTTTCTTGGATTTGCTCTAATAATGCCACAAAGCCGCCTGGGAACGTAACGTACACTCAGATGTTGAATTGGCGTGGAGGCATAGAGTGTGATGCGGTTGTAGCTAGGTTAGAAGACGATTTTTACTACATCGTTACTGGGACTGGGTTTCGCACACATAACTATTCATGGATTTTTCGCAATATTCCAAAAGGCTGTAAAGTTGAATTGATTGATAGGACTGAGGAAATGTTTGTACTCACCTTGGCTGGACCAGAAAGCAGACAGATTTTGCAGGCAGTTACTCCCATAAGCTTAAAAAATAAACACTTTCCCTTTGCGACATGTCAGGTTATCGAGATTGCCGGGGCAGAAGTTATAGCTCTCCGTATATCGTATTTAGGCGAGCTTGGGTGGGAGTTGCATGGAAGAAGGCAGGATGCACTTGTGGTTTATAAAGCTCTAATGGCTGCAGGCCAGGAAATTGGCCTCAAAAATTGTGGTTACCGGGTGATTGAAACTTTGAGATTGGAGAAAGGGTTTCGTTCATGGGGTGCAGATATTGGCCCTGATTTTTCACCAGACGAAGCAGGTCTTGGTTGGGCCGTTAAAATGAAAACAAATCAATCCTTCCTGGGTCGGGAAGCAGTTGACGCTCTACGTTCCAGAGGATTACAAAGAAAACTTGCTTTTTTCACTATTGATGATCCATCTGTAGTTTTACTGGGAAGAGAAACAATATACAGAGATGGTGAAAGGGTTGGGTGGCTCTCAAGTGCGGGTTGGGGTTATACTGTGAAAAAGAATATTGGTATGGGGTATGTTCGTGAAAAGGCGGGGATCGATGAACGTTATATAAGATCCGGGTATTTTGAACTAGAGGTTGCAACAAAAAGAATACCATGTGAAGTGCACGTAAGCCCTTTATACGATCCTGAAAAAAAGAAAATGGTTTCCTGATTGAGGGGTAAGGCGTGCATTATAATTATTGGAGCTAGAGCAATCGGCGGCTCAATTGCGCATCACCTAGCTGAAATTGGAAGAAAGAAATTGTGGTTCTTGAAAAGTCTTAAATCACTCATGGTATGACCTTGCATGTTGTCTGCCTCATTAGTCAATTACGTTAAAACGGATTTTAATAAGGTATAATCCTAAATTCTATTAACTCAATGAGGAAGCTCTTAAAGGGAACGGGACAAGAAGCAGGATGGCACTAGACTGGTCGTCTAAGGTTCGTAGCAAGTTCTGAGCCGTTGATCAGAATCACGTGGAAAGTGACAACAGCGCTCAGTTTGTAGCTTTGAGGTAGAGGCAATATCAATAAATCAATTAATAAAAAATATAGAAGAGGATTTCTGGGCTCACGTTACGTATCGATTTAACCGATGCAAGCCATTAATGAGGAAACCAGATTTTTATCGGTATTTATACGTAATTACGTTGTGTTGGTTAAAAAAGGCATCGATAAGATTGGTTGAGTTATTTAGTTTTAATTAAAGAACATATCCCTTTGACGAAAGTTTACCAAATAGAACTACCTATTGAAGTGTTATTATAGATAAGTAAACTAATCTAAGCATGTAGCCAGAAGTTTTAATCGAAGAGCAATCAGGTTTTAAAAAAAGTGTTTACATGCGACGATACTGAAATTGTTCTTGACTGGGTTTGCTCTCATTTTGAGCGATGGAATTCATAGAACCGTGGTCCGGGGATAGTTCACAGGCTGGGTCTGTAGCATCAGGTCGCCCGGTAATAGCTGCCGCTTGGCAGCGGCAACCTCCCCAATCGATTTCTTTTCTGTCACACGTAGAGCAAGGCGCTGGCATCCAGTCGGTTCCACGGAAGGCTTCAAAAGCACTGCCGTGGTACCAAATCTCAGATAATGATTTATCGGTGACCCGTTCAAACCTGAGTCCAGGGATTGTCTCGGCTGCATGACAAGGCAAAACATATCCAGCAGGATTGATGTTGAGAAAACGTCGCCCCCACCCACCCATGCACGCCTTTGGTCGGCGTGCATAATAGTCAGGGACAACATAGTCTATGACTAATTTTCCCTTCAGACGGTCACGGGCCTTATTAACTTCCTCTGTTGCCTCCATTAGTTGTTCGCGAGTGGGAAGTAAGTTCTTCCGGTTGAAAAAACCCCATCCATAATACTGAACATTTGCTACTTCTAATCGTTGTGCGTGAAGCTTTTCAGCGAGGTTAATTATTTTTTTGATTTGCCCAATATTGTGTCGATGAACAACGGCATTAAGAGTTAGGGGGAGATCAACATCATGGATTAATTGTGCTACTTCCAGTTTTTTTTGATGCCCGCCAGGGAATCCACCGATGTAATCCCCAACTTCCGAGTCAGCACCTTGGATGCTTAATTGAATATGCTGTAACCCACTATCAATAAAGCTATCTAGCTTTGATTTGTCTATAAGGACCCCAGAGGTAATTAGATTTGAGTAAAGTCCTTTTTTTTCTGCATGCTTGATGAGCACTGTAAGGTCATCTCGCACTGTTGGCTCACCACCAGAAAAGTGAACTTGAAGAATACCGAGTTCAGATGCTTCGTCTAGGATATTAAGCCACACCTTTGTACTTAGTTCATGACTGCGTTTACTCAGTTCTAATGGGTTCGAGCAATATGGGCATCGAAGAGGACAGCGGTGTGTTATTTCGGCAAGCATTGCAAGTGGTGGTTCAATTGACACAGTCATTCATCCAAGACCCCTTTATCCGCCATATCTTGGAGCATTTCAACTACATCGTCCAGAATTTCTTCTCGTGGTGCTTTAAATTGTTTTGACAATGAATCCACAATTTCATCGACATTAGACTTTCCATCCACGCAATGCATTACGGAAATACCAATCTCATCAAGAACAAACATGCGTTCAGGCGCTAAAACGACCCACTGTTTACGTTTTTTGTCAAATTTCAAGCGTACCCCTTTTGGGAAAACGGGAACAACCTTCTCGGTCATTATTATTCGAGTCTTTGCCATTAGCTATTTGGGATCCATGCATCAGGAGGAATGAGTCCCGGTTGAACATAAGCATAATAAAGGGCATCCAACTGGGCCCAAAGGACATTGCATTTAAAATCAAGGGCAGCAATAGCGCCTGCCTGTCTCTCTGGCGTATTTGCATTTTCAAGTACCCATTCAAGCCCAAATTCTACGTCTCGTGGTGCTTGTGATAGACGTTTTTGGAAATAAGCGAGGGTTTTTGCATTTGCGAATTCGTAATGTTTTAAAAGGCCAGTGATACGTTCTTGATGCAAACCGGGAGCGAATAACTCCGTCAATGACGAGGCAATGCCATTAAATAGAGGTTGGTTTCGGACAAAATCAACGTAAGCTTCTACAGCAAATTTTGTGGCAGGGAGAGCCCCTTTCGTTGAAGAAACATAATTCCTGTCTAGGCCTACTCCTTCCGCTAAAATCAACCATCGCTCGATCCCTCCATCTTGGTCGCTAGTGCCATCATGGTCTTCGATCCGCCGGCGCCATTTACGGCGTAGGCCTGAATCAGCCATTTTAGATAAAAGTGCTGCATCTTTTCTAGGAATGGCTGCTTGATAGCAATAACGATTCAGCACCCATGCCTGGATCTGAGGCTGAGTAGCATTTCCCCCATGAAGGAGTAAATGAAATGGGTGTTTGTCATGATATTTTTTGGCTCCTATTTGGCGAAGCTGTTCCTCCAAATCATTTTTACTCAGGAGGTTTTTCGATACTGATTTCCATTCCATCATACGCAATTTCCCAATCAGCTCTTTCCACGATTTTTCTTTCTCTGCTATCTTCTAATAGCACAGGGTTTGTATTATTTATATGAATAAAAATCTTCCTAGTTATGTTTAACTCTTTGAGTGCAACAATCACTCCATCAGGGCCGGACATACTCATATGCCCCATTCGATTTCCTGTTTTGTGTCCCTCTTTCCGTGTAATCATTTCAGCATCTTCATAGAGGGTGCCATCAAAAAAAACGAGTGGGGCACCTGATATACGTTTTGCCAATTGCTTTGGCATTGAAGCGCATCCGGGAATATAAAAAAAATATTGACCAGTTAACTGGTTGGCAATTCGGAGACCTACCGTGTCACCCTCTACTGTGCCAAAGTTAGAGTCTGCTGATTCATCTTCCAAATAAAGAGCTATTTTCCCAGGTACTGAAAAAGCTTCAAATTCAAGGTCTAATGATATGCCCTCGGGCGTTTTTGGCACAAACGGGTGCCCCAGGAAAATTTCATTTCTAGAGACAAAATCTGGATTTAAGACATCAAAAATCGAATTCTTCTTAAGAGTTGTAAGTACACGTTTGGTTGCAAAAATATTAAGGGGTTGCGACTCACGAAGCGTTAACAAGCCGGCAATATGATCTACATCAGCATTTGTCAGAACAACGCCCGAAACCGGGCTATGCCGCATGCCTTCTCGTGGATATAGGGCTGGATTATTATTGAGCTGCTGTCGGATGTCCGGTGACGCATTACATAGGTACCAATTTCTGCCATTTGCAGTCACTGCGATTGAGGACTGCGTTTGGGATGCGACGTCACCTTTACGCGCTCTGTTGCAGGCGTCGCTATTAGAATTCCACTGGGGGAAACCACCACCCGCAGCGGCCCCTAAAACAAGTACCCTAAGCAAATTTGCAATCCAGATTAAAACAGACACGCCGTAGTCGCAATCGCTACTACGGTTATGCCATGATGTCTTTCTTCTTGTTAGATAGGGGGAACTCCCCGGTTCTTAAAGCTCTGCGCTAGCGTAACTATTGATTTCCATGCCAATGCAGACTTCAGTAACTTTTGGTTTTCTCCAAGCCATAACTAATCCTCCCATTTTAGTCTACAAAATTCTACGATACTAAGTATGTCACCTTTTTTTTACAATTTCAATACTAGTTTTGCATAAATGAAGAGCTATTATTTAGCTTTATTCCAGTAGGTGTTTTTTTGCTTGCATTCCTTTCTCTGGTTTGAAAGCAGATATTGCCAATGAACTCGCTAAAAAAAACCAAAAAAGAATAATAGAAGCTGCTTCCCAATGAAACTGTCCATATAAGGAAAACCTTATTAACTCGACGGCATGAGTAAAAGGATTTGCTATACAAATATAATATAAAAGTTGACTACTTTCTTCCATTTTCCACAACGGGTACAGCGCAGAAGAGAGAAAAAACATTGGGAAAATTACAAAATTCATTACACCGGCAAAATTCTCTAGCTGCCGAATTAAAGACGATAAAAGCATTCCAAAAGCTCCAAGCATAAGACCGCAAAAAATCAACGCAGGCAGCACAGCAATATAGCCAATAAATGGCATTTTAATTTTGAATAGCGCAGCAATAACAAGAAAAGCATATACTTGAACTAGGGATACGACTGTTCCAGCTAGCAGCTTTGAAAATAAAAGGAACCATCTGGGCACTGGGCTGATGAGCAAGATACGCATGCTTCCCATTTCACGGTCATAAACCATTGATAGCGATGTTTGCATCCCATTGAAAAGCTGCACCATTGCTACCAATCCAGGTGTTATATAAACCTCGTATGGAATATATGTTTCATAGGGTGGCATAATTGCAATGCCCAGAGAAGCTCTAAATCCTGCAGCAAATATCAAGAGCCAGACAAGTGGTCTGATGAGTGCCGCAAAAAAACGCTCGCGTTGATGCACAAAGCGCAGTGATTCGCGAGTAATAATACCAAAAAGAGAACGTAAAATTCCTGTGACGGTCATGTTTTTGGATCCGCTATGAATTTTTCAAAAGCCTCACTAATATTGTTTGTGTTACTTTCATTGCAAATAATTTCTGAAGTGTTATCAGCACAAAGAATTCCTTTGTTTAAAATAATAACAGTATCATCTTTTTTTATTTCATCGATAAGGTGGGTTGCCCACAGCACTGCAATGCCTTTATCTTGGGCAAGGTTATGTACATGATTCACGATATCGCGTCGTGTTGGAACATCCAGGCCTACCGTGGGCTCATCTAATAATAAAAATAACGGTCTATGCAACAATGCACGGGTAATCTCAACTCTTCTGCGATGACCACTATTAAGACTACGAACTTGTTTGTCGATCTGTGTTTCCATGTTTAATCTTTTAAGTTCTGTTTCCATTCGCGTGCGTGCAATTGAGCTATTAAGGCCATGGAGCGAAGCGTGATAGTGGAGGTTTTGCCGGACAGTAAGGTCTAGGTCTAATGTTGGTTGTTGAAATACTACCCCCATTTTTGCTAAAGCATCTTCAGGCGCTTTAGCAAGGCTGCGTCCGAAAAGGTTAATGGTGCCGATACTGGGCACTAAGAGCCTTGTTAAAAGAGAAAACATAGTTGTTTTTCCTGCCCCGTTAGGGCCTAATAAAACCTTAAATTCTCCAGGAAACAGTTTGCAGGAAATATTCGTGAGGGCCTTTACAGCACCGTAGCTATAACTAAGACTTTGAATTTCAAGTACTGGATCTTTATTAATGTACCGCATAAAATAAGCTCGCTTAAAGTGCAATGGAAAAAGTACACTATATAAATGATTGGCTTCCTTTGAATGTTAATCGTATTTTGTTAGGCTTAGAGCATGAATTAGAGTGTGTTTGTACGATGCAATTTCTAACAATGTATCCAATTTTCTGAGCATTATATCGTTTGCCGCGTTGTTTTATGGAACTTAGAATATTTTTCTTCCTATTTCTAATTTTTACAAGCAACCATACCAAACCACTGCAACAGATCATAGGAGATATATTCCAGATGCACTGGGCAATGAATTTAGGTAACTAAATCAGTGTTTGTTTGAAGCTTTAAAAGTCAATATTTAGATTGTAAGAAAAAAAGTTTCGATTGCTTGCTTTCTGGATAAATTAACATGTGGCAAACCAATATATTGCTCTGAACAATTGAGAAACATTTTTGACATTTATTTAGATTCTTCCCTTATACAAAAAAGGGACTTTGCAATAGAAGAAACCTTGAAATACAACGTTTTCCGGCGGGCCTTTGGAATCGGTTTTTTTTGCTCTAGAAAATTTTAGCCACTATAGGTACATGTTTCAGTAATATTTTTAATAGGATGGACATATCTTCCCTTTTGGCAGTCAGCTAACTAACGTTATTGAATCTATCAATTAGTTCGTCCCAGATTGGGATCAGGCCCATCAGTTGATCCCAGTAATTTTGTTGACGGCGTGCATCAAACTCAACAACTGAAACCCCCTGTTGTTCCACCCAAGTATAGTAGCCAAGATTGAAGATTCTCTCGCGACTCAATCGATCTAACTCAAGCACGTGGTCAGTTGAGGCCCCGAGCAGGAATTGCCCATAGGTTTCAGCTGCCTTAAGCTTGCTAAACTTGCCACCATGCAGTCTTTTTCCTTCGCGGTCTAATTCAGTTTTGTATAACTCAGCACCATCTGTCGCTATGGTTAAAACTGCATCAGTTGACCCCAGATTCATATATTTAGCGTATTTAATTGCCCCTAATAAATTGGCAATTGAAGAGAGGCCTAGATTGCTGAGTGCGAAAATATCATTGCTACTAAGTCCTGTTCTTTCAGAGAGATAACTGAGGCCTTCCTTTGTGTTGAATAGCAAGTTAAGGCTGTCCGTTGCAAAACTGGAAATGCCAATAACGAAATCCGAGTTTAAAACATTGTGTATCAGGGGCACGTGCTTGTCACCAATGCCTTGTATGTTATGCTCACCATATCCATTATAGAGAAGGGTTGGACATTCTAGTGCCTCAACTACGCAGATATCAGTTCCAAGAGTTTTTTTAAGAAAGTCCCCAGCGGCAAGGGTTCCAGCGGAGCCCGACGCTGCAACGTACGCTTTAGGCACCAAAACGCCTGAACTGTTTATATTGTTGAACACACGTTCTAATGCAGGGCCGGTTATGGCACGGTGAACAATGTAATTTCCAATTTCAGAAAATTGATTTATAATTTTATTTTGAGGGTCCTTTGCTAGTTCATTGCACTTGTCGTAAATTTCCTTGACATTGCTTTCAGTTCCCGGCGTTCGAACAATATCTGTGGGCTCTTTTATCCACTTGTGTAGCCAGTCAAATCGTTCAGCGCTCATCCCTTCAGGGAGCACGGCAACGCCGCGGCATCCGAGGATGCGTGAAATAGCGATACCGCCTCGACAATAGTTTCCGGTAGATGGCCAAATTGCCCTATGCCAAGAAACGTCAAATTCACCGGATAGGATATAAGGGGTGAGGCAGCCGTATGCGGCAACCACTTTATGGGCTTTAATCATGGGAAATCGATTGCCCAGAATTATAATAATCTTTGCTTCTACCCCGGTAATTTCTTGACCAAGAACAATGTGGCCTGGGACCAACGTTAAGTTTTGCCGGTCATTGGCGTTATGCCAGTGGACTCGAAAGAGATTTTCAGGGTGTGGCGTGTCAGGATCGACTTCTGAAATACTTTGTATTTTTTCTGGAAGAAAATCCACTGGATTGGCGAGCTCGCTGAATTTGGGTAAAGTGACACCCTTCAGTTTTAACTGGGCTTTGTTTCGGTTGAACACATCATGGTCAACGATTTCTATGCTCGCGTGCGACTGCATGATTCCCCCCTGGAACAGCGCAATTTAATTTGATTATTTAGGCGCTTTAATAAACCTCTATATGCCTAATTATTTCATAATTCAGCTTTTTTGAGATAACAGCTTATATTAGCTATTCATATTAGTCATAAACAAGTCTCAAAAAACTAATCAAAGGGGTTTTATTGCTAGCCAAGTGAATATAGAGGCAGTTTAGAAATTAGGTTTTGCGCAAGTTCACTTGGGCACACAATGAATTCATATAACGAAATACCCGTGACATTGCTTGGATTATATTTTTGCCGTTACAGAGCAAAAGACAGTGTGTAGTGAGAAAATACCTCAATAGTCTATTTGAGGCTTCGCATGTCGTTAAGGGCGTCTTAAATGATAAATCGAAAAAACTTGCGCATGTTATGAAATTGACATCTTTCATTGTTATGTATACAAAATTTTTCAGAGTTTATGCTTTAAAGTTAAAAATTTGTTTTCTGGTCAGCTTATTTCTGCTTAATTGGCGTAGAACATAAATTCAGCAATGCGTATATCTGGGGGGCCAAGGTGGGGGCCTACTGAGGAATGAGTTCCAGGACAATAAGATCTTCGGCTATTAGCATATCGTTTATCGCCCGGCAGTTTGGTGTCAGGGTAAATTCCGATTCAGTTGATCAAGCAATAAAAAGCGGAACACTATCAACGACTAAGGATTTGAGTGAGTATTTTTTTAAACAACACGTTCTAGTAAAAGCTCGGAAGCTACCCCTTAAAGAACTCGTCGTGAAAAAATACCTTTTCCCCTGTGTCGGCATTATGAGGGATGGCCATTCTTATATTCTTGCAGGTGCAGATTCCTCCCACGGTGCCGACAAACTAGAGATAATTGCAATCGACCCTATGGATCCAACAGCTAAACCATTGAGGTTATCTGCTAAAGAGTTTGTTGATAGTTGGTCAGGTCAGGTTATCTTAGTGTCCCATAGTTCTGGCGAGGCCTCAAAGGATAGGGTGTTCGACTGGAAGTGGTTCTTGCCTGAGCTATATCGGTTTAAAGGAATTATGGCGGTGACCTTTATCATTGCGGTAATTCTTCACCTTTTGGGAATTGCTCCTATTATTTACATCCAGATAGCACTTGATAAGGTGCTGGGTTATGAGGCGGTTTCAACTCTATACGTTCTTACTGGCGGTGCTGTTTTGGTCCTACTGTTCAGTGGGATTCTAACTTACGGACGCGATTATGTTATTGAACATATCAGCGTGGTTATTGAATCCCGCCTGACTGGCGACGTCTTTGACAAATTACTTGATTTGCCAGCGCAGACCTTTCAGACAACAGGTCCAAGTGAGATGGAGGCGAAAGTGCAGTCAGTAGTGGCTGTTAGAGCTTTCTTCGCACGGCAAATATTAACCAATCTGTATGATGCAACTGGGATACTAGTTTTTGTTCCAATACTTTTCGGGTATAGCCCGATTCTGGCGTTAGTGGTAGTGGGCTTTTCCATCCTTCAGGGTGTTGTCGATCTAGCATCAAAATATCGCCAGCGAGACGTAGGAAAAGCAATTGGGCAAGCAAATCGAGACCGGGTGCGTACCTTAAGAGAAACGATTGCCAGTATAGATGCTGTAAAAACTCTTTCACAGGAAAATATTCAGCGCCGAGAATGGCGTTCAGCAGCCGCAAAAAGCATCAGACGTAATGTCGATCTGTTTGCCGCAACAAATGTTTCTGGAAGTATTAATTCGACCCTGATGAATCTGATGACCATAGCTATTGTCTTTACCGGAATAAATCTAGTGTTTGCTGGAGAACTCTCAGCTGGAGCAATCATATCGTGCAACATGCTGGGGGCGAAGGTAGTGGCTCCTACTAAGAAATTAATTACGTTTTTTGCTGATACGCACATTATTACGGGTGCCATGGGGCAAATTAGTGAAATATGGAATGCCAATCCTGATCGCATCGGTGGTGGCGCACAACATGTTATTAAAGGAGATTTTGTTTTTAAGGATGTTTCCGTAAAATTTGGTGATCACGACGCGTTGAAAAAAATCAATCTTACTATACCCTCGCGCAATAAAACGGCTATTGTTGGTCGTTCTGCAAGTGGAAAATCAACTTTTCTTAGGCTGCTCCAGGGATTGTTAAAACCAACCGAGGGTTTTATAGAAATTGACGCCGCAAATCTAGCGAGCCTGGATTTAAATCACTATCGCAGTCAAGTGAGTTTGGTTGATCTTCATCCCACATTTTTTGCGGGTACAATTGAAGAAAATATTCGTCGAGTACGTCCGAACATCAGTCTTAGAGAAATGGAAGTCATTTTGGATATCACAGGTCTTGGCTCATTGGTTAAGAAGCTACCGGATGGCCTTAGTACAGAGATAGATGGTTCAGCAAGCAACTTGTCACAATCTCACAAAATTATTGTTGCGTTAGCGCGTGGTTTGGGCGCTCATCCAAATTTATTACTGCTAGATGAGACCTTTAGTAGTCTTGACAAGCAATCCCAGGTTCATCTGAAAACACATTTAGATGAGATGGCTAAGGGGCGGACTTTAATAGCTACAATCCATGACATGAGGCTTATCGGTGATTATAATTGGATAATTGTTTTGGATCATGGGGAGGTTGTTGGTCAAGGAACGCACGAATCACTCGTAGAAAATTGCCCCATTTACTGCGAATTGTTAGACTGGGAAGGCAAACTTGGAACTGTAAGTATTCCTAAGAAGAGCAAGAAGTAATTCGACATGCCAGATAGATTCTTACCTAAGGGTGAATATATTTTTCGAGAGGGCGAAAGTGCCGAGTTTGCCTATGTGCTGAAGTCGGGAAATGTGGAGATTTTAAAATCTAGTTTGGATGGCGATATTGTTCTTGCGACGGTGAACGCACCAAATTCACTCTTTGGTGAGATGGCACTGATAGATGGAGCACCAAGAAGTGCAGGTGCACGAGCAGCGGCAGACACAACTGTTACCGAAATTCAGCAAAGTGATTTTCTCAAGTATGTGCAGCAAAACCCCAATGCAGCCATGAATATTATGAAGAAACTCTCTATTGAACTTCGTGATGCCAACAAGATAGCTGAGAAGTTCAAAGAGCAAGAAACAGCAGTGTCTGAAGCTGATGGACTTGAGATTGATGAAACTCAGAAACCGGAAGATGTTGATGATACAGATGCAATTTATGATACGCCTGCCGCAAAGCCAGTAATATATACTACTGGGGCATTATTACTATTTTTGCTCTCTGGTGTATTCTTTTCTTTTCAGGCTAGTGTGGATACTACCGTTTCAGCTCGGGGTAAGTTTACAAACGAGGTTCCTAATGTTGAAGTTCAGGCAACCTCAAGTGCGACCGTACGGGACGTATTGGTAAAAAGGGGTCAAAATGTGAAAAAAGAAGATCTGTTGGTCCTCCTTGACAGCACCGTTGCCAAGGCAGATCTTAAGGGAAATTCGGAAAAGCTTGGTGCTGTTAGTGGGAGGTTACGTCGTCTTACTATCGAACAAAAGCTTATAAAAACAGGAAAGAAGGCTCCTAAAAATCATGATCTAAGTGCTTTAAATTTAGATATATTGAATAAACGTTTGGGGCAATATCGGTCTAAGATGACTTCATTCCGCTCTAAGGTTAATAAAATACAACGAGAAATTGCGACGGCAAAGACAGAGGTAAGGTCAGCTGAAGAAACAGTTAAAATATCTAAAGAACAATTTGAATTAAAGAGGAAAATTGAAGCGTCTTGGAAAAAGCTTTACGACAAAAAACATGGGTCCCTATTACAGTATCTTAATGCACGCGATGCGACTTTAGCAGCTCGCACAGCATATTTTAACTCTGTTAATACAGTCGATGGCAAGAAAGCTGCTATGACTGCAAAAATCTCTGATAAAGGTACTTTATTGGCAGATAGGAATGAATTTGTTGCAAAATGGTCTTCTGAACTGGGTGAAAAATTGTCTAAAGAACAGGAAGCATTTATCCAACTTAAGCAAGAATCTCTCAAACTTAACCAGAATGTTGAAAATGTTGAGGTGCGGGCGCCGGTTGATGGAATTATCCTTGATATTCCAACAGTTTCAGAGGGCTCTATTGTTAAGGAAGGTGAAGCCTTGATTACGTTGGTTTTGCAAAATCAGCCTATGACTCTGGAGGTGGATGTCGATCCAAAGGATATAAGTGATGTTAAATTAGATATTCCTGTTTCTGTGAAGCTAGATGCACTACCTTTTCAACAGTATGGGGATTTAGAGGGACGCCTTATTTATATTTCACAGGATACTTATGATGAATCATTGGCTGGGGATAAAGGAGCGTTTTATCGAGGTCGCGTTGATGTTCCTGCGGCTCAATTGGCTGATCTTCCTCCGGGTTTTCGTTTAACTCCCGGTATGCTTGCGTCTGCCGATATGAAAGTTGGAGAAAAGCGCGTTATTACTTACTTAACCCACCCAATTCTTAAAGGTTTTTCATCAGCCTTTAGCGAACCAGACTAGTAGTTCTAGCCGTAATTCAAAGATTATGGTGTTTAAGAAATATACTCTTAAAATAAGGTGATGGGGATCTTAGTAAATGATCTTTTGGACACTTTGAATATAACTTGAAGGGATCGAGTTATCTCTTGGTGACTAGTTAAAATGTTTTTTATGGGTTTGCTATTTAAAAAACATTGTAATAATTGTTACTATATTTTCATATCCCTTTATAAGTTTTACTAGAAGTTCAGTAATGTTGTCGTAACCTTCTTTCATGAGCCAACCAGTGGCTACGCCAAGGGCAAACTGAATATCTAAGACAAAGTTAAAAAGCCAGCCAAACAGAAACAATATTAAAGAATACATGACTCTTAGTGCATACTTCATAGGATCTAACCTCATAATATTAGTCTATGTATGATTATATAGGACAAATGCTTTTCCTGCGAACCAGTTAATTGTTAGTATGTCAAAGATTATTTTTTATACGTCGCATACACATAAGTTTTTCTCCAGAATTTTGAGTATTCCAAGATTTTTTTTCTTTTTGCCAACACCAAGATGCGGAATAAACCGAAATTTCAATATGACTTTGAGTGTAATCTTCTAGTTTTTGAAGGAAAAACTGAAAAGAGTAGTATTTTTTGAGGTGCGTTATGACAAAAAACAAGTACATATTTCAACCTTCTGAAAAACCATCCTTAGAAATATTTGAGGTGCCACTTATCAAAGCGACTGATACTTCAATTAAAGACTATGGGGGACTGTTGGATGAACCTGATGAAATTCAAGTGGAAATTGTTCCGTGGCCATCAAAAGGTTGGCGCCCGGTTGATGATGGTACCGGAGCAGAGGGTGGCGTTGCGGAAGGAATATTCCATGCTAAATGGATGGGTGATGTCCTTTACGGAAGGAATGAAGCGGTTAAAGGTGACTATGTTCTAGGTTGGTCAAGGGACCCTCAGTTTGCCTCAGAAAAGGAAAAAACAGTTTTTCGAAACCAAGTTTTGTTGTGGCATATGAACTATCACCCTGACGGTGGGCAGTTATTTTTTCCCCTTGAAAAGAAACCATTTATTTTTCCTGCAGCCTTGCCCGGTGATGATCTAAAGCCTGAGAGCATAGTGGCATTTTGGTGTGATGGGTCAAAAGGGCTTTATATTAAACCAAATATTTGGCACGAAGGAGTTTTTCCTGTTTACGATCAACAAAAATTTCTTGACCGCCAAGGAAAGGTTCACGCTCGGATAAGTTGTGATATTGGGGAGGAGTTTGGACTCTATTTGTCAGCCCCTTTGACTGAAAAATTTGTACCTCAATGATCTTAGATGTTTTGTCGTTTGGGTGTCTTTTACTTGTAAGCGGAAAAATTTGTTTTAGCATCAGAGAGGATTTCAGTTGATTTTAATCTGAAGTCTATCAAACATTTTTTGCTCAGTATTATAAATAAATGGCACTATATCGATAACAGATCCTTTAATAACCGACAGTATAACCCAAACCAATTCTGGCTCAAATGCCATTTCAAGGTCTTTTTTTGAGGGAATAGCTGCCTCGTCTGGGTGGGAATGATAGTGACCAATTATAGAGAGGCCCGATCCATCTTCTAGGTCCCTCATCACGTCAAAGCGAATTTTAGGGTCTATTTCAAAAGTTTCCCTTTTATCTTCTCTGGTTACATTAGGACTTGAAATATGGCGTTTTACTTGGATATCTGTTGATGTATGTTTGCCTATCAGTAGCCCACAGCATTCATAAGGGTATTCCCTCTCGGCGAAAACTTTGATTGATTTAAGAGTTTGGTTTGAAAAGACAAGCATTGGTCGGTTATGGGCTAATAGTACCGAGCATGTTACCAGTATCGGTATCAAAAACAAAGATTTTGTCTGGCCCTGCCGATGAAGGTCCAGTAACAATAATAACTAGGGGATCGCTTGTACGTGCTTCCTTGATAATGTGGTGTTTTTGCAGATTTAAAAAAATATCACCAAAAGACTTTTTTTCCTTATCCTTTGAAAAGACTCTTGGCGATGAAGAAGTCTTTGTAAAGAGCTGCCAGTTTGGATCCAAAAATTTCTTTGCAAAACCAAAAATAAGCAAACTGAACCCAATTAAAATTAGAATGCCCAGGAATACAACGATGAATTTGATGCTTTGCATTTTAATAATCTCTAGAATGTTTTGTTATACTAACGCAAGTATAAGGTGTTTTCTAGATTAAGATCGCAATATATGGAGTTCAATATTATTTATTTGTCTTATGAGTAAAAAAATTGACGGATATAAAAGAATATAAAATCAAATTCGGTAAAGAGGCAGTTGGGTTGAGGCTTGATCGGATGCTCGCCGATTCTTTGCCTGAGTTTTCCCGCAATCGATTGAAAGCACTTATATTGAGTGATTGTGTTTTTGATGTAGCTACTGGACTGCCTTTCAATGAACCGTCGGCTAAGTTGCATGATGGACAGACCGTTTTAGTTCGGGAGACTATAGTTTCTAGCACTACACCTCAACCCCAAGATATCCCACTAGAGATATTGCATGAAGATTCAGATATAATTGTTTTTTGGAAGCCAAAAGGCATAGTAGTTCATCCCGCCGTTGGAAACCCAAAGGGGACAATAGTGAACGCATTGTTGCATCGATGTAGGGACTCTCTCTCTGGTATTGGTGGGGTAACGCGCCCCGGTATCGTGCACAGGTTAGATAAAGATACCGAAGGTATAATGGTTGCTGCAAAAAATGATATATCCCATATAAAACTTTCTGATCAATTTCAACAGCATTCAATAGAGCGCGTTTACCAAGCAGTGATATGGGGTATACCGAAGATTAGAACGGATACTATAAGGGCTTCAATTGGACGACATCCCAAGCACCGGAAAAAAATGGCTGTGGTTAAGAAAAACGGAAAAGTCGCAGTAACACATTTTGAGGTTAAAAAACATTTAGGGAGGGTTGCATCGCTTGTTAGTTGCACTCTGGAGACTGGTCGTACCCACCAAATCAGGGTCCACATGGCACATGTTGGACATCCTATCGTTGGAGATAGGCTGTATGGGGGAGGCTGGTCTCGAAACCGAAGATATCTGATTCCGGAAGACCAGCAATGTGTGAAGTGGAATACCCAAGCTTTAGCGTCGGTTACTTTAGGGTTTTTGCACCCAAAAACTGGGAAGAAATTGGTTTTTCAGGCAAAACAAACCTCTTATATTAATGATTTATGCAAAATTATGGACAGTAATAAAAATATTTAATATACCTTACCAATATAGTATACTATTAAGTAGGTTTTAACTAAGAACCAATAATTTATTGTTCGTCATACTTTATCTAAAAGGTATTGGTGCTTAGGTCTGCCTGGCATTTTAGTTTGCCAGATTTTACCGTTTACCCGTTTTTGTATTGGTGTTTTTAATGTTCAAAGATAACCTAGCTTCACAGTTCTCACCTGAAAAAAATCTTTCAAAGTACCTGGAATCAATTCGACGATTTCCAATTTTAACAAAAGAAGAAGAAAGCGCCCTGGCTTTTAGATGGAGCAGTTATGAAGATCGGGATGCATGTGAGCGTATAATCACAAGCCATCTGAGATTAGCTGCGAGTATTGCTTTAAAGTATAAGGGGTATGGCCTTCCTATGGCGGAATTAATTTCCGAGGGTAACCTTGGAATGATGCATGCTATTAAAAAATTTGACCCACAGCGGGGTTTTAGGTTTTCAACATATGCAATATGGTGGATTAAGGCTTCGATACAAGAGTACATTCTTCGATCCTGGTCTCTTGTAAAACTAGGGACAACTGCAGCGCAAAAAAAACTTTTTTTTAATATTAGAAAAATAAAAGCACAGATCCATGCGTTTGAAGAAGGTGACTTGTCTCACGTGCATGTCAAGGAGATTGCCAAGAGACTTCAGGTAACGGAAAATGATGTTATCCACATGAATCGCCGCCTCTCTAGTGAAGACCAGTCTTTAAATGTTCCTATTCTAAATGATGATAAAGGGGAATATGAGTGGCAAGACATATTGAAAGCGGAGGGGATCAATCAAGAAGATAGGTTGTCTGAAAAAGAGCAGCAGGAATTTTATAAATATTTAACAAGGGATGCCCTTGATTCTCTTTCCGAACGCGAACGGTACATTTTGGTTCAGCGGCGTTTAACGAGTCCCCCGACGGTTCTGCGCATTTTGTCACTTGAACTCGGAGTTAGCCGAGAGCGAATCCGCCAAATTGAAGTGAGAGCTTTTGAAAAATTAAGTAAAACCGCGCGCAATTTATTCGCCGAGGCCAAGATCCCGAATCCGCTATTAGGGAACAAATTAGGTGGTGGAGCACAAATCATTGTGTAGCAGGGTAAGGTGCATGAAGACAGCTTATGTTACAGGAAGTACTAAATAGTTATTTATAGTTGCAGGGAATTTGCTTAAATTGGAAATCAAGTTTTTCTTTTTTTCTTTTGTGGTAAGATGGCTCCTTGTTACAGCAAAGATAACTTCTAGGGCATGATAATAAAATTATTTTACTTAAATGGTTCTTTTGTAATTTGAATAGTTCAATGTGATTTTAATTAGTGTCGTTTTAGCTTTCCAAAGATAAGTTAATGTATTTTGTGTGCAACCCTTGAAAAATGACAAAAATTTACGATCTAAAAAGGTATGATTTGGATTGAAAAATTCTATAAGCAAACAATTAATTGGTAAGTTTAATAAATAAAGATAGCGGTAAAATCGAATGAGAAAATTTCTAGATATTAATGTTGAAGCCCAAACTACAAAAACAAGAATATTAAGTGGAAGGGAAATAGCAGAAGCGGGTCGGTTCCTCATTGCGAAAGCTTTGTTGGAAAATGGTGCGGCAACAATTGATCCTTTGTCGCCTTCGAATCCGCTTATTTTCTCAGGTGGACCATTTGCCGGCAGTAATTTTTCTAATGCTAACCGCTTGAGTGTTGGATGCAAAAGTCCTCTTACTGGTGGCATTAAGGAATCTAATGCAGGGGGCACATTTGCTTTTGCGCTTGGGCAATCAGGGATTGCTGGGTTCACCTTATATGGTGCATCAGAAGATTGGGTTGTAATTCGCATTAGTAAGGATGGGGACGTTGCCTATGATGAAGCTGGGGATTATTTAGGGAAAGGTTTGTTTGAGACTGCTGAAATTCTGCATGCAAGATACGGGGATAAGGTTAGTCTCGGTATATGCGGTCCCGTTGGTGAATATGGTGGAATGTTGGGGGGAATTGCCTTCAGCGATCCTGAAAATAGGCCAGTT
Source organism: Magnetovibrio sp. (assembly GCA_002722175.1). Taxonomy (GTDB): domain Bacteria; phylum Pseudomonadota; class Alphaproteobacteria; order Rhodospirillales; family Casp-alpha2. The sequence goes on along the minus strand of PBKU01000001.1, from coordinate 19,402 downwards.
CGTATTGCAGCAAGGGGCGGTGTTGGGGCGGTTATGGGCTCAAAGAAAATTAAAGCTATTGTTGTTGATAAACATAAAATGCCGCCATTCATGGATCGCAAGAAACTAATGGGTAATATTAAGGAATATGGTGCTAAATTAAGCAATGATGCAGCAATAAAAAATATGTCAGAGCGCGGAACGGCGTGGGTTGCAGACCTAACAAACCATTTAGGGGGGTTGCCTGTCCGTAATTTTTCTGATGGGAGATTGGTCGATACCGAGAAAGAGGTATTTAGAATGGGTGGCGATCATATTCGCGAGCAGAATCTTCGGCGGGAGGGGGAGACAACTCACGCGTGCATGCCGGGTTGCATGATAAAGTGTTCAAATGTTTATGTAGACGAAAACGGGAAAGAGGTAGTATCGCCCCTCGAATATGAAACTATTGGCTTGCTGGGAACAAACTGCGGAATTGAAGATCCGGATGAAGTAGCGTACTTGAATGCAATAGCGAATGATCTTGGTATCGATACGATTGAAACAGGTGCAATGTTAGCTACCTTAATGGACCATGGTCAGGCCAAATTTGGGGATGTGAAATTTATGGAAGAAGCCTTGCATGACATACGGATTGGAAGCGAGCGCGGGAAAATTCTTGCCATGGGGACAGGTAGGGTCGGGAAACATTTTGGCTTTACTAGAATTCCAGTGATAAAAAACCAGGCGGTTAGCGCTTATGACCCGAGGGTTATAGAGGTAACTGGAATAAGTATGATGATGACGGCGCAGGGAGCAGACCATACGGTGGGAAATCTGCCTGGGCATGACTGTAAAGACCAGACGACAGAGCAATTAGCTGACAAGAGTATGCCGGTGCAGGTGGCGTGCGCAATTGCAGATTCAATAGGAATTTGTCTTTTTGGACGTTCTGTTACAAATGAAAATCATGAATTAATTGTCAATGCAATCAATGCTGCCCTGGGGACAGAGCTTCCAGTATCGTTTTTGCATGAGTTAGGTTGCGCTACTTTGAAAATGGAATGGGAGTTTAACGCATTAGCTGGCTTTACTGATGCAGATAACGAACTACCGGCTTTCTTTTACAATGAACCACTCCCGCCAACAGGGAAAACTGCTCGTCATTATGCTCCTGAAGTTAGCCGTTATCGAGACACGTGGATAGCCAGCAGCAGTTGAATAAGCTTTTTGGTTAAGACCAAGCACGTACTTTCTTCGTTTTTTAGGTGCAGACGGCAACTAATTACTGAAAGTTGGATTTTCCCATGCTTTTTTCGGGTATGCGCACACCCTATAATTAACCAAAAAGATTGTGTATTTTTGCATATTGATATGCGAATTTACTATTTGTATTGTGTAAAAAAGTGATAGCCATGTCATAATGAAAAATGATATGCTTACCGCTAGCTACCAGAAACCTTGGAGGTTTTTTTGACTATTGATCAAGAGGCTGCGTTTAAATTTTCAGATGAGCATTTAGATCTCATGAAGCGAGATAGTCGCAGTATTTTTGGGTGGCGCTATGAACCAAGTGTTATGTTCGAGCGTGGTGAAGGTGTAAAGCTATTTGATGTTGATGGCAATGTCTACTACGACTTGAGTTCGGGAATGATGTCATTGCCTCTTGGGCATGCCCACCCTGAGCTTTCTGAAACTATTAAAAGTATGGCGGACAAATTTCATCATCAGTCGTCATGGTACGGTAATCGATGGGCAGTTGAACTGGCAGAATTATTAACAAGTACCCTTCCAGGCAATCTGGATGTTGTAAATTATTGTATCACTGGCTCTGAAGCTAATGAAATAGCTATGCGCATGGCTCTGGGCTTTACAGGTGGATTTGACATCTGTTCAGTTGTCAGAGGATTGCATGGAGGATCACTTGCGGCTGAAGCGATGACCACTGTAGGAGGTGGGCGTAAGCGTGGTCTTGGACCATTGACGCTTCCAGCTAGAAGTAACTGCATTATTGCACCATTTTATTATCGCGCGCCTGTTCAAGATCAAGATGAATGGGACAGGATAAGTCTAAAGTTAACCAGAGAGCTCATAGAATTTACTACCAGTCAAGAAGTCGCTGGTATCATGATAGAGCCTATGATGGTTCCAGGAGGAATGATAGTTCCATCAAAGAACTGGGTTAAAGGTATTCGTGAGATAGCAGATGAGTGGCAAGCGTTACTTATTTTTGATGAAATGCAACTAGCGCCAAGCCGAACAGGTAAAATGTGGGGATTTGAACATTTCGGCGTCCAGCCCGATATTGTAACTTTTGGCAAGGGCATATCGGCTGGTTTTGCCAACTGTGGAACAGTAACAACACGAGACATCGTAGACAGATGTAATGGTAAAAAAGGGCTTCCCTGGGCTGGAACATATAATAACGATCCGTTAGCCTCAGCTGTTGCCCTAAAACAACTGCAGATCGTTATTCGTGATGATATTACGGGCCATGCTGTTAGCCATGGTGATATTTTGTCAAAAAAACTTTCTGCTCTTCAAGACAAGCATGAATGCATAGGGGACATTCGTGGTGAAGGCTTGTATCGAATGCTTGACATTGTTACTGACCGTGAAAGTCGTGACGCAAACCCGGCATTGGCAGAGCGAATCCGAAGAGAAGCAATGGCAGAAGGGTTAGCCATGATTGCTGTTAAAAATTACATGCGCGTGTGCCCACCTTTGATAGTGAATTCAAATGAAATTGATGAAATAGTCGGGCGTTTAGATAATGCAGTAACCCGGGCGGTATCAAAAAAAGATCATGATATTGACTATAGTTCATCTAGCTCTCTAGCTGCAGATGACAAAATTCGTCGGTTGGCCTAAGAAAATATTGTTTTTAAATTGTAAAATCTTTCTAACAATGAGAAAGATCACTTATTAGGGAGGAAAGAATGAAGTCTACAAGATTCTTATTTTTGTTTGTGCTCGGTTTAATGTTAGTAGGAGGTGGCGTCACCTCAGCTGAAGAGTCAACGTTGGATAAAGTGTTGAAAAGGGGTAAGGTTATTGTTGGAGTATCAAGCGAAGCGCCTCCCTTTGGATTTATCGACGATAAGGGTGAGCTTGTTGGATTTGATATTGATATTGCAAAGCTGATTGCTAATAAGATGTTCGGAGAAGACGGACATATCGAATTTTTAAAACAAGGTTTCGCTGCCCGTTGGGCAAATGCTAACAGCGGTAAAATCGATTTTGGGATCCAAATAACCACAGTGCATAGTCAACGGCCAACCAAAGTGGCATTTACCCGGAGCTATGTTGATTCTGGGATTGTTTTGGTATCGAAAAAAGGGTCGGGAATTAAGAAAATAGCAGATGCAAACAAAAGTAGTATGACGGTTGCAAATCTAACTGTCCCCGCGCAAGAAGAACGCGCAAAAAGGCTGTTTCCTAAAGCAAAACTCACTGTTTTTGATTCAACTGCTGCACAATTTAACGCTGTTAGAACCGGCCGGGCAAATGCTGCGCAACTTGATGAGCCGATTGCTCGATGGTATGCTAGCCAACACGACGATGTTCAGGTTACAGAAGATTGGATTACTCCACCAACAAACAATGCTGTATTTACCAAGCTTGGTGATTTTACATGGTGGCTAGTTCTTGATACTTATGTCAACGAACTTAGAAATGGGTCTTTGTACCCCCAGTATGCGGAGATTTACAAAAAATGGTTTGGAACACGTCCTCCGCACACAAAATTTTGGATTGAGGAACAGTTAAAGGCAAAAGAGGCTGCCAACTGATTTCCAAACCAGTCTAATCTCTGACAAAAACTGTTGTGATTTAGGAAGCGTTGGCACTTAGTGCCAACGCTTCGTTTATGTTTTTTTAAGATACTAGATATGGTTACCTGACCTATGAACTAATGAGTTATTTGATATGGAAGTTATTATCGATTTTTTTGGTTTTAATTTTATACAGAGTCAGCTGCCGCGGTTTTGGAATGGTTTCCAGTTAACTTTGGCCATTGCCCTGGTTTCAATGCTAGGTGCTGTAGTTTGTGGTATTGTCTTGGTTGGACCCCGTATGTCTAACTCTTCAATGGTTGCGGGCCCAGTCATTGGCTATGTCGAATTAGTGCGAAATACACCACTCTTGTTGCAAATATACTTGTCGTACTTTGGGCTGCCATTGATTGGCTTACCTTTATCCGCCTTTTTGTGCGGTGTGATAGCGATAGCCTCACAGCATGGAGCATTTCTTTGTGAAATTTATCGGGCGGGTATCGAGGCTGTTTCTAAGAAGCAATGGGAAGGTGCATTAGCTCTTGGTATGACAAGGAAGAAAGCGAAGTATCGCGTAATTTTACCGCAGGCGTTTGTAAATGTCGTGCCACCAATCGGTAACCAGCTTGTGATACTTATCAAAGATACATCGTTGGTGTCGGCTATCGGTATAATTGAGCTTACCTTGAGTGGCAAAATGGTCATTGAAAGAAGTGGGGCTTCTTTTGAAGTTTTTCTTTTTATTGCGGCAGTGTACCTTTTCCTAACATCATCCTTTGGTGCTGGGTTGCGACTTTTGGAGAATCGCTTAAGGGCGAGGCAGTAATTACATGTTTGATGTTTTTCTTTCAAATTTGCCATATCTGTTAAAGGGCGCAGTACAGACTATTTGGCTTGCGTTAGCCGGAGTTGGCGTTGGAACGGCTCTTGGACTATTCCTTGGCATAATTAGTGCGATGAGCGGTGGACTGATTGCAGGCTCGATTACTGTTTATGTTTTTACGGTGCGCGGTATCCCGGTGCTTGTCTGGATGTTTTTATCCTACTATATGCTACCCCAGCTTGGAGTAGTCATTGGCGATTCGTATGCTGTCATTGGGGCTCTGATCTTATATACGGGGGCATTTGTCACAGAAATTGCCAGAGGGGCCGTTCTTTCAATCCCAAAGCAACAAATTGATGCAGCTAAAGGCTTGGGAATGCAAAAATATGGAATGCTCCGTTTAGTCATTTTACCGCAAGCGATAACTATGTCAGTTCCACCCCTGTTAAATAATTCTGTCATGATGGTTAAAGCAACTGCCTACGTGTCTGTTGTTGGTGTTTGGGAATTGACATATGCTGCACGTGAAGTTGTTGAAAGGACACTTGCGGCGTTCCAAATTTTTCTTGGTGTCATGCTAATTTATTTTTTAATTTGTTATCCTCTAAGTATTTTTGCTCGGCGGTTAGAAAGACGGTACTCCTATGAACACTAAACCTGACATGCCCATGATCTGCGTTAAGGACCTTTATAAGAATTTTGGGGATCTCTCAGTCCTGAATGGTATGTCTTTTAATGTTAACCGTGGTGAAGTCTTGGCTATAATTGGGCCGAGTGGTTCAGGAAAGTCAACCATGCTTCGGTGTCTGAACTTTCTTGAAGAACATGATGGTGGGGAAATTTTAATTGAGGGTGAGCCTCTTGGGTATCGTGTCCTCGAAGACCAAACGCGAGTGCGACAGTCTGAGGCAGAAATCGCCCGTCTGCGCTCGAATGTTGGCATGGTATTTCAAAGCTTTAATCTATTCCCACATAGGAATGTGCGGGATAATATTACTATGGCGCCAATCAGTGTTAAGCATGTTGCTAAAAATGAAGCTGATCAGCGCGCTGAAATGTTGTTGGAAAAGGTAGGACTTATTGAAAAAATAAATGAATTCCCTTCGCGGCTGTCAGGCGGTCAACAACAACGCGTGGCAATTGCCCGTGCTCTTGCGATGGAGCCCAAAGTTATGCTCTTTGATGAAGTAACATCAGCCCTCGATCCGGAACTTGTTGGTGAGGTTCTTACAGTTATGCAGCAACTTGCCGAGGAAGGTATGACAATGGTTATTGTTACTCATGAAATGCAATTTGCGCATGATGTTAGTAATCGTCTAATGTTTATAGATAGTGGGAAGATAATTGAAGAAGGCGCCCCTGCCGATATTTTGCGTAACCCGGCGAGCGCCCGACTTCAGGAGTTTCTACACCGGTTTCGCACATCCTTTCTTTAGGGGCGGATTTCAAAATATCAACTGGAGTTAGCTGGTGTTTGGAGGTGGGAGGTGTCAACAAAGGTCGGGAAGCAAACTTCGGGAATACATTTGACTTCAGCTTTTGATCAAGAGATTGCCGAGTTGGTTCAATCTGAAGAGCAGCGTCAGTTAGAGACAATTAATCTAATTCCTTCAGAAAATTTTGCATCACCGATTTCCACCGAACTTGAGGGATGTATTTTTGCTTGCAAAAATGCTGAAGGATATCCCGGTCGACGCTTTGTCGCGGGATGTGATTACGCTGATAAAGTGGAAAAGTTGGCTATAGCTCGATTAAAAAAAATTTTTAATTGTGAGCATGCTAATGTTCAGGGAATGAGTGCGACAATAGCAAATGTTGCTCTGCTCCAGGCTGTATTAGACCCTGGCGACGTGATTTTGACTATGGGGCTTAGCGAAGGAGGTCATTTGAGTCATGGAGCAAATTTTCATGTAAGTGGAAGGCAATACAAGGTATTCCATTATGGGGTAAAAAAAGATACTGAAACTATTAATTATGAGGAAGTTGCGGAATTAGCGATAAGCCATAAGCCAAAATTAATAGTATGTGGTGCTTCTTCATATCCACGGAATATAGATTTTATGAAATTCGGGGATATTGCCCGTTCCGTTGGTGCACTATTGTGGGCAGATATCGCTCATACGGTCGGCTTGATTGTGGCGGGGGTCATCCCCTCTCCGTTCCCATATGCCGATTTTGTGACATCCTCAACACATAAGACTTGGCGTGGCCCCCGCGGTGGAGCGGTTGTTTTGTGCAGAAAAGAGTGGGCAAGGAAAGTTGATCGGGCACTTTTTCCAGGCCTTCAAGGCGCACCTAAGATGGATCTAATTGCAGCTCGAGCTGTATTTTTTAAGGAAGTACAGACCGAAGAATTTCGTGCATATGCCAAGGATGTTATAAAGAATGCTAGTGCACTCGCTAAAGGGTTAAAACAAAGCGGCACCCGCTTAGTTTCTGGTGGAACAGATACTCATTTGGTTCTAATTGATGTTAGGTCGTCTATAGGTACTGGGGCCGCAGCACAAGATCTTCTAGAATCTGTCGGGATAATTACGAACCGCAATCAAATACCGTTTGATCGAGCGCCACCTGAGGTTGGAAGTGGCCTAAGGCTTGGAAGTCCGGCAATGACAACACGTGGAATGATGGAGGAGGATTTTTTTCGTTTAGGACAGTTAATATCTTGCGCTCTAAGCAACCATGATTCTCAATTAGAACTTTCGAAAATTAAGGCGGAAACTCTTTCCATGACTAATAACCTTCCGCTTTTTGCAGAGAAATGGCTGCCACGCGAACTTTTTGCAACTCATAAGGAAACTTAAAAGTAACCTATTACACTTGAATGTTTACTATGTAGAAAAGGTTTTCTGTTATGAAAGTTGGGGTTGTTGGAGGAGGTGTTATTGGCGCAGGATGGGCTGCTAGATTCCTGCTGAATGGTTGGGATGTTTCTGTGTTTGATCCAAATCCAAATATGGAAACAACAGTGCTGAGAACATTAACGAATGCAAGGCGATGTTTGCCTAGTCTTTATGATAAAACGCTTCCAGTTGAGGGTAAATTGTATATCTCTAACTCCGTGTCGGAAGCAGTAGAAAATGCTGTTTGGATACAAGAAAGTGTTCCTGAAAGATTAGACCTTAAAAAAACTGTTTTTTCGCATATACAGAATTTTGCGCTACGAACTGCTATAATTGCTTCATCGACATCTGGCTTTAAACCTAGCCAACTACAAGAAGGCGCTCAATTTCCAGAGCAGATTCTAGTTTGCCACCCGTTCAACCCAGTTTACCTTTTGCCGCTTGTTGAAATTGTTAAATCAGACATCAGTTCAAGTAGTGTTGTCACTAGAGCTATTGATATACTTGAGCAAATAGGGATGAAACCCCTTTTGCTCAGAAAAGAAATCGATGGGCATATTGCGGATCGCCTAATCGAGGCCTTATGGCGTGAGGCTTTATGGCTTATTCATGACGACGTAGCTACTACAGAAGAAGTTGATGATGCAATGAAATTTGCTATGGGTATTCGGTATGCACTAATGGGAATATTTGAACATTATCGTCTTGCTGGCGGTGAAGATGGAATGCGCCATGCTTTAGAGCAATTTGGACCTTGTCTTCACTGGCCTTGGACAAAACTAGTAGATGTTCCTGATCTAACCTATAGTTTTATAGAAAAAATTGCTCAACAATCGGATATCCAGTCTAAGGGTTTGACAATTCAGGATCTCGAAAGGAGCCGTGACGATACGATAGTGGGTATCATTCGTGCGATGAAAAAAACATCTCGGGGGGCTGGGGCTACAGTCAAAAACCACGAGGAAAAATTGAAGTTGAAGACTTTATCGAGTTCAGGGTTAATCCAAACAGTAGAAAGGCAGGTGCCGTCTGCTTGGATTGACTGCAATGGACATATGAATGAAGCGCATTATCTAGAAACTTTTAGCCAAGCGACTGATGCTTTTATGGAATTAATTGGTGTTGATGCGGACTACCTGGTTAAAAAGGATGGCAGTTATTTTACGGTCGAGACACACATTCGCCATCTTGATGAGGTTACCGAAGGTGAAATAATTGCTGTGGAAACCCAGGTTCTTGCTGGTGAAGGGAAGAGGATGCATTTATTCCACTTTTTAAAGGGAACAGACGACCGGTTAGTGGCAACAGGAGAGCATATGCTGATACATGTCAGCTTGAAAACCAGGGCGTCTTCCTTACCGGGACTGGAGGTTTTAGAAAAATTATCCTACTATTTGAATCTTCAGGTTAGTTGTAAGTACCCAGAGGGTGCAGGGAAAGTAATTTACAATAGTTTGTAAACTTGATCTGGACGCAACAAAGACGGGGAAGCAGCTTTCTGCATTTTCCAGGCTTCAGCCGTTAATATCTATCGTTCGAGTCTTCTTTATGGTCCCGTGGATAAAGAATTCGAACAGTATTTCATTGAGCGCTTGGACGCCAACCTTGGTTTGCAAAAAAAAAACGAGACAGAAGATCTTATTGAGCATTGTCGAAAGTTCGCGGCAGAAGTGGGGAGGCGATAAATGCACACATTTTCCACGCTGAAAGAAAAGCAACGAAAAATTCGGTAGGTTTCGTCGGATGTCGGGCTTCGCGTTCATCGTTGCATCAGCTGGTCAAACCGAGCGGAGCAGGCCAGTGATGACTTTGACGCTTCTTTCATATTCTATTGGATTTCCTTCAATGCTGCCTATGTAGAGGAAATCGGGGAAGCCACTATTATTGGCAAACGATCAGCATTTGATGGGTTTTTTTCGTAAACTTATTGAGCTAAATCCCGGCAACTAAATCTACAATGCAATTTGGGATAGATTTACGCAGTTGATCAGACTGTTTCTAGACAATCAATATATCTTTCAGCTATTTTGGAAACATCAAAACTACGTCGATGGGTATGATGATTGGCAGGACGCTCTTGATGCCCAAGTTGTTTCCAATGCAACTGGGCTAGAATTTATCATTCTCGACGAGTTGCATGCTTACCGTGGCCGCCAGGGTGCAGGCGTGGCGGAGAGAGAGGGATTCGAACCCTCGATACGGTCTCCCGTATACTCCCTTAGCAGGGGAGCGCCTTCAGCCACTCGGCCACCTCTCCTTATTTTGCAATTCAACTAACTTTTTTGATGTTCAATTTATAAAATATGCTTTTGAATAATTTATTCAAGCATAGCTATTAGCTTTATAATTTAAAATATACTTTTCGAAAAATGTAATCTTGGCACAAAGATAAATGGTATAATTTATTCTTGATTAGCAATTTCATTCGATACCGCTCCTTTTGCAACATATACTAAGTTATCAAAAGAAATTGAAAAAACGCAGGTTGGATGACCGGCTGCAGCATGGAGAATTGGAAATCTTTCAAGTGACTGATCTATAGCTATCGGGATCGGGTTTAATAACCCGATAGGAGCAACGCCGCCAATTGTAAATCCAGTTGTTTTTTTTACCTCGATTGCTGTTGCTTTTCTAACTGTACCGGTCAACTTAAACGTCTTTTGTAAATTTGCAGGTACGCACTGCTTATCTCCTGCTATTAAGACCATGACAATTACTTTATCAATATAAAATACTAGGGATTTAACGATAGAACCAACTGGAGCCCCTATGGCGTTTGCCGCTTCGTCAGCTGTTCGTGCCATTATGCAAAGATCAATTATTGTATTTGGGAGACGAGCTTTTTTCAAAGCTAGACCAACTGATTTTACAGATTGATTTTCAAGAGGCGGTTTCAAAGTTTTTCCATCACAACTGACCTAAATTACCTCCATACCTTTTCTCACAGCAGGTCGCTCAGATAGAGTTTTGTGCCAACGTTTAACATTTGGGTAGTCTGCTAAATCAATTTGATGACGTGGATGGCGACAAATCCAAGGATAGGCAGCAATATCAGCGATTGAATAGGTGTCGATAGCCAAATAGGACGATTTACTCAATCTTTCATCCAATACATCGTATAAACGTTCAGTTTCTTCTAAATAGCGTCTTTGTGCATACGGGATAACTTCTTTTGGCTTATACAAGAAATGGTGGGCCTGACCAAGCATCGGACCAAGGCTAGCCATTTGGAACATTAGCCATTGCATTATTTGCATTCTTTCACCTTCGTTTGACGGAAAAAGAGGGCTCTTAACTTTTTCTGCAAGGTAAATTAGTATCGCTCCGGACTCAAATACAGAAATTTGCTTTCCTTTTGGCCCATTATCATCCGTAATCACGGGAATTTTATTGTTTGGTGAAATTTTTAGAAAGTCAGGATGATACTGTTCGTCTTTATCGATATTCACTTGGTGGAGTTTGTAATCAAGTTGCAGTTCCTCTAGCATTATATGGACCTTTCTACCGTTTGGGGTTTTCCATGTGTACAAATTAATCATTATTTTCCCCATTTATTCAAAAGAAAGCTGCTTCAATCTATTCGGCCAGTTAAAAACTTTTGAAATCACTTTGAAATGTTGTTACTGGCTCTTTAAGTCAACCAGCCCATACTCCTCGTGTGTCAATTCTAATTTTAGTTTCTGGGATCTGGTGGCGGAGATCAATGAACTCTTGATGATCAGTAAGCAGAACAACAACGGCTGAATGATCAATTGCTGCTTTTGTATTGACCAGCGAGATTCTTTTTTCGTTAGAAAGAGTTGGCGGTAGAGTGTTAATATATGGCTCCGAAACATAAATATTCCCTTTTACCTGGTTAATTAACAATTGAATTACCCTAACAGCAGGACTGCCCCTAAGATCATTCACATTTCCTTTGTATGTTAAGCCAAGACAGCAAATATTTGAATCAAGAGAGGGAAGCATGTCTATAATGCGGTTAACAATTTTTTCTGGCATGTTGTCATTTATATTTCTTGCGGTCTGGATGAGTGGTGTTTCATTCGGTGCAGAGTTTGCAATAAACCATGGGTCAACCGGAATACAATGGCCTCCAACACCAGGTCCTGGGCTTAAAATATTTACCCGTGGATGCTGATTAGCTAGTTTTATGACCTCCCAAACATCTACATTTAGCTTGCTAGCTACTAAACTGAGTTCATTCGCAAATGCAATATTAATATCGCGATAGGCATTTTCAGAGAGCTTTACCATTTCCGCAGTTCGTGCATTTGTCTGGTGAAGATTGCCAACTGTTGCCAAGCGATATAATTTTGCGGTCAGGTTTGAGCATGCCGGGGTCATTCCACCAATAACACGGTCATTACTTGTAAACTCTTGAATAATCTTTCCTGGAAGAACCCTTTCTGGGCTATGGGCAATATTGACTTGAGCCATGTTGTTGCTTCTTCCAGGAAAAATTAAGTCAGGCCGAGTAATAGCTAGGCGATTGGCAATAGCTTCCGTAGTTCCAATCGGAATTGTTGATTCAATTACAATTAAATTACTTGGATTAAGGAAAGGTGCAATTGAATCAGCCGCTTCGCGAAGAAATGTGAGATCAGGAAAATTTTTCTCATCGCAAGGTGTTGGTACAGCAAGGATAAATGCACTTGCCTGCTCGGGGCGTATTGTTGCACGTAATTTTTTACTTTCAATAGCACTCTTAAGTAAAATATCAAGCTGTGGTTCAACGTTCGGTGCTTTGCCGGAATTTACCGCAGTTACTATCTCCTGATTGACATCGACTCCAACTACCTCAACCCCTTGATTTGCAAATAATACAGCTGTTGGGAGGCCTATATAGCCGAGGCCGATAACGCAAATTCTTGAAAAATTAGCCATTGGATAAGATTTCTTTTACTATTCTGTTGGCGGCGAAGCCATCCCCAAAGGGATTTTTTGTTTTTGTCATTCCGTTATAAGTCCGTGTATCGTCGAGCAACTTGTGAATTTCTTTGATTATGGTTGAAGTACTGGTTCCAACAAGCTTTACAGCGCCGGCAGTTACAACCTCAGGACGTTCCGTAGAAGTGCGCATCACTAGAACAGGCTTTCCTAGAGACGGTGCCTCTTCTTGTATCCCACCTGAATCGGAGACTATGATATATGCTTGTTTCATAGCGTATACGAAGGATGGATAATCTAAAGGTTGCAATAGGTGTATGTTAGGGAACTCACTTAAGATTTCGGTTACAGGTTCCTTAACGTTTGGGTTTAGGTGAACAGGATAGACAACATCAACATCCCCTCGATTTGAAATATTTCCAAGGGCCTCACAAATTTGCTTTAAACCCTCTCCAAAACTCTCGCGCCGGTGTCCAGTGACTAGGATTAATTTCTTGTTTTTTGTTGGAAATGGGAAATTTCTTGCAACCTTACTTTGTAGCGATTTGTCTTGTTCTAGTTTAGTTGAGGTATAAAAAAGGGCGTCAATGACTGTATTTCCAGTTACAAAAATATTACTTTCAGCAATGCCTTCGCTTAGAAGATTTTGTTTAGCCAATTTTGTAGGAGCAAAGAGCATATCAGCGATATTATCCGCTAAGATTCGATTTGCCTCTTCAGGGAAAGGCAAGTAGATATTACCTGTTCTAAGGCCAGCTTCAACGTGGCCGACGGGAACTTGCTTGTAAAATGCCGCTAAAGTAGCTGCAAGGGCAGTCGTCGTATCTCCATGAACTAGCACTCGATCTGGGCGCTCCCTAGTAATAATTTCAGTGATGCCGAGCAACATAGCTGAAGTCAAGTCAGCTAGTCCTTGATTTTCTTTCATAATATTAAGATCGTAGTGGGGTTTGATATTAAAAAAATCAAGAACTTGATCTAACATACACCGATGTTGCCCGGTTACGCATACAAGAGATTCAACCTTATTGTTAGCCGCAAACGCTTTCAGCACCGGGGCCATTTTTATTGCTTCAGGGCGAGTTCCAAAAATTGAAAGTATACGCACACTTTTTCCAGTCTTAATTTCAGATAATCTCTCATTTTGTACTGCATTACTTATATTCTCAAAGGAATTTACGCAACTTCACTTTTTGTATTCAATTCTTCCATTCTCAGGCGTGAGCATTTATTGTAAATTGGGGGGGGACTCTTGAAGCTTTTTATAACACGAGCGTTTGCTTTTCTAATATTTGTAATTTCATTGGTTGTTAATGAAAAATCCAGTCTTGGTGATTTGGTCGGTTACCAGGCAATTTACAAGATGAAATTAGATAAGGCATCTACAAAATCCCGTTTTTCAGCAATTCAGGGGAGTGCGCTTTCAGTACTTGAAAGAAATTGTGGGGGGTGGCGCGCTAAAGAGGAGATGGTTGTAGATTTTCATACGAAGGTTGGTGGTGTTATTCGTCGAGATCTTAAATTTGAAGCATGGGAGGCGCTTGATGGACTGTCCTATGAATTTTCATCAGTCGCAGAAACAAATGGGGTTGTAGAAAAATATAAGGGCTCAGCAAGCAAATATACTGATAAGCCAGGGGAAGCTGTATATCAAGGTACTACTAGTAGATCATTCAAGTTGCCAGTTGATACTGTTTTCTACACGGGCCTTGTACAGTGGTTATTAGTAGTGGCAGAAAGTGGTGCCCAGCATGGTGAAAAGTGGATTTTCGATGGGATTGACAATGAAGGCCCAGAGAAAGTTGTAGCATTCATATTAGATGCGGGTAACCAGAAAAACCAGGATTTGCATCCAGAGTTTGGCAATATTACAAGTGGTAGACGGTGGACAGTACAGTTGGCATTTTATAAACCTGGATTTTCGGAGGGGCTGCCAGAGTACGAAATGGAAATTGGCATGGTAGAAAATGGAATTCTCACAGGATTTCGTATTCACTTTGATGATTTTACCGTATTACAAACGCTTGAAGATGTTTTAATAGTTGATGCAAAAACATGCTAACATATAGGTTGAAAGCTTTTTTTAGACTTCTCTGACCTTACTTTGAGGAACATAGGACGTTGTATGCGATAAAGTGCTTTTCCTAATAAGATGTAGCTTGAGGTAAAACTAGCATGAAATATACCGTTAATTCTTTGATCCTTATTATCGCAATATTGTTTGCGGGGCATGCTAGGGCTGAGCAAGGCTTCATTGGTTTAAAGGTTCAAGCAATTTCTCCCGAAATTGCAGAATCGCTTCAGATAAAAGATAGGTCTGGTGTGTTGGTGCTTGAAATAGCTACTGAGGGGCCTGCGGCCCTAGCAGGTTTTCAGCGGGGGGACTTAATTTTTAAATTTGGCAAAAAACAAATTGCTACGTTTCAGGACCTTTTAGATGCGGTAAAGCAAACAACTGTAGGTAAGGAAGTTTCTATTTTTGTTTTACGTGAATTAGATGAGGTACACCTAAGACTTTTTCCAACCGTGTGGCCAGAAGGATTAAAGATTTCAAAAGGCGCGGTTGCGACGATTCCGGAGCTTGGATTGTCTCTAGCCTCGTTGACTGCGAAGGTTCGAAAAAGTTTTAACGTTCGGTGGGGCGCAATAGGGGTATTAGTGTCTCTAGCAGATCCAACTATTGCACCAAATATTTCATTGCAACGTGGTGATATTATCGTCCAAATAAATCAAAAGAAAATTTGGAAGCCTGAACAAGTTTTAACTGCATATCGAGAATCTCAAGCAGCAAAAATAAGTAATCTGTTGTTACTTGTCGAACGAGCTCGTTCTTTTCGGTTCATGCTGCTTCCAATTTCGGTAAAATAATTTAGCGGAAAAATTCTTCTACTAGCCTGGGTTTAGTCCTTTCTCTGCGATTCCTGCTTGCCAAAAATTAGTAGAATATAATCAATTATGCATTAGGCAGGAGGGCAGAGGAATATGAATGAATTCCTTGATACATTGCTAAATTTTGTGATGTTGAAAAAGCTTATTCTTTTTTTTGGTTTTTTGATTGTATTGCGAGCAAGATATCTTGGCCTTTTAACCACTCTGGTGAATGTTTTGGGAAGAAATGAGTGGCCCGCTTAGCATGAAAAGCTGCTTCTTTGGCACGTCCAACTAGCATAGCAGATTCAGCAAGCGCTAGAGAGCTTCTGCCCTTTTCACCTTTTCGCCCATAGGCAATTCCTAGTAGCCGCCAACTTGAAGCAGAATACCGTTCCTTATGTAATGCCTGTTTCAGGTTGGTAATAGCTTGACCAAGTAGGTTTGGGTCTCCACTTTCGATCTGGATTCGTGCTAGGTCAATTTTAATAAGTGGTTCGTGGGGTGCTAAAATATTTGCGGTTTCATATGCGTTAATCGCTTTCCCAATCTGTCCATTATTAAATAAAATATGTCCCCTGAACTCATAATAATAGGGGTCATCAGGGTTTTGCTTAATTAGCTTATCAATTAAATGAAGGGCTTTATCAAAATTAGATTTTTTGTAATGTGCATATGCACGTGCATAAAGGCTCGATGGTGTGCTGTCTTGTTTCTCGTATTGGCGAAAAGTTAAAGCCGGATCTTGCACAAAGCCTGTGATTTTAGCGCGCATCCGATTGAATTTTTTTCGAAGGGCACGTGAGATTTTCGTATCAGAGAATGGAGAACTTTCTATGTGCGCATTAATGGCATTGATTCGTTCAGTAGTGAGTGGATGCGTAATAACATAAGGATCTTTGCCAATAGTTAACAATAGCTCCTCATTTCTTAAAAGTTTCATGAATTGCAGCAAACCACGGGCCGATTGTTTGGTTTTGTCTAATAACCGCAAAGCAGCTTGGTCTGCAGCATTTTCTTGTGACCGTGAAAACTGCATGAAGGCGCGCCGGGCATACTCTCCACCTCCGGCAATGATTGCCTTAGTGAGGTCGCCTCGGCCGGTTCCAACGGTGACTGCCGCTCCTATGATTGCAGATAAAATAGTAGCTGCTGAGCTGTGTTCCATAGCGGAGCGGACACGGGTCAAATGTCCCCCCTCAATATGTCCAGTTTCGTGAGCTATCACACCAATTAGTTGTTCGGGGCTTTGAGTCTGCATTATTAGACCAGAGTTAATGAAAATCCTTTGACCCCCCGCGACAAAGGCGTTAAGGCTGTTGTCCTCAACTAGGCGGATTTGCACGTTATCAGGATTAAGTTGTGCCGCTTTGAAGATTGGGGCCGCAAGAATACGAATAGTCGTCTCAGCTTCAGAATCTCTAATGATGCGAATGTTTTTCGCATTGGCTAAGGAAGAGAATAAGAGGCAGAATGGTAGAAGAAATCTAATGATTATGGAAAAAAAATAGTGTATACCCACGACATTTTCCTAGTTGCGCAGTGAGGAGGGTAATAAAAGGGTGATCTGGCGTCAAATTGTTGTTTCTATTCTTCCAATTTTATTTTCTGGTTGTGCGAGCATTGTTTCGTCTACAGATAGCTTATTCTCTGCTAGTGACAAAGTATTATCCTCTGCGGAGGAAATATTCTCAATCCAGCAACAAGAAAAGACATTTGAAACAGGTACTGTTGTGGAAGGGTTTTTAGGGGGTGTCGCTGTTGACGAACCGCGGGCGGCCCTTGTAGGTCGAGAAGTGTTGTCGGCAGGGGGAAATGCTTTTGATGCTGCGACAGCTATTTTTTTTGCACTGTCAGTTACATTGCCATCAACAGCGGGCTTAGCCGGCGGTGGGGTTTGTGCTGTTCATCCTGCCGGAGAAGGAAAAACAGAATTTTTGCAATTTTTACCCTACCCTTCAAACCAGTCGGGCGGAGTTTCACTCCGGCCGAGTGCAGTGCCTGGAAATCCGCGCGGCTTTTTTTTACTGCACTCAAAGTATGGTCGACTTTCCTGGTCTCAATTGTTGGTTCCAGCTGAAAATTTAGCGCGATTTGGGTACAGAACGTCCCGCGCTTTTGCAACGCAGTTAGCGCGTGTTGCTCCGGCGTTGAAGGCGGATCGTGAAGCAAGAAAAATTTTTTTGAATGACAAGGGTGAGCCGGTTGAAGAAGGACAAAAAGTTAAACAAGTAGATTATGCTAATGTATTAGCTAGGATAAGAACCCGGGGGGTCGGAGATTTTTACATAGGTTCATATTCAGCCGCTATTGTTAGAGCAGTAAATCAGGCTGGAGGTACATTAAGTGAAGAAGACCTGAGACTTTTTAAACCTCAATGGGTTGACCCTTTGCAAGTAGAAGGCCCGCATAATACTCTAGTACTTTTTCCCCCGCCGCCTAATGCTGCTGGGGCTATAGCTGCACAAATTTCTGCGATAGCTCAAAATCTCAATGTCCGCACTCTTAGCGAAATAGATCGCTATCATTTGCTGGCGGAAGCTTCAAAGAGAGTATTTTCATATCGCCAGCGATGGATGCAACCGGACGGTTCAAGTTCTTTAAATCATGAAGAAATTTTATCCGAACAAACAATAGAAACTTTAGCTAAAAGCATTAATTTGAAGAAAGCGATCTCAGCTGAGAGCTTGCGTCCAATACCTATCGCTTCACCAGAAACCTCATCGTCTGCAACGTTTGCTGTAATTGACCGTGAAGGTAATGCTGTCGCTTGTGGTGTTACTATGAATAATCTTTTTGGAACTGGTAAAGTAGCTCCGGGTCTAGGGTTGCTCTTGGCGGCAGCTCCAGATAACAAAGGTCGTGGTTATCGGGCGCTATCTCCAGTTTTGGTAGTTCACAAATTCAAGCGTGCGGTTTTTTTGGCTATGTCAGCATCTGGAGGCGTCACCCTACCAACTACTTTGACTAATATAATCGCTCGGGTTGCTTTTGGCGACGACAATTTAGAAAAAGCAATGCAGGCGCCAAGAATACATCATGGGGGGGACCCGGATGTGGTTTTTGTTGAACAAAAAATGAGTCGAGAAATCATCGATGCATTGCGGCAGAGAGGCCATACCGTATCTGTTTCGACAACATTAGGTAGAGCAAATGCGATATTTTGTTCTCTAGGAATGCCTCCGCCCAAGAAGAGATCACCAGATTGTTCGTTTTTTTCGGATTTCAGAGGTCACGGTTTAGCTCTTGGTGAAAGTTGAAAAGATGCGGATGAAAGTTGGGAGTGGGAACAGTGATATTTAAGGCATCGTCTCGGGGGGTGGTGAGCCCATTTGTTGTCATGGACGTAATGCGAGAAGCTAATGCGCTAGAGGCGGCAGGGAAACGCATCCTGCATCTAGAGGTTGGGCAGCCAGCAACCGGAGCTCCAAAGGGTGTTATAAAAAATATTTCCAAGTTAACAAAGGAAAGGCTTGGCTACACGGAGGCGTTTGGCCTGGAGTGCCTGAGGGAGCAAATTGCACATTTTTATCTTGTAAATTATGGTGTCGAGGTGCCCACAGGAAGAATAGCTATTACGACAGGTTCATCTGGGGGGTTTGTGTTGTCATTCTTGGCTGCATTTGATTCCGGGCAAAGGGTTGGCGTAAGTGCACCTGGTTATCCAGCATACCGCAATATCCTAAAATCCCTTGGGGTAGAGGTTGTTGAGATTCTGACCGATTCAAGCACTAATTTTCAGCCGACAGTTGACCTTCTTAGAAATTTAGATAGTCCGATTGATGGTCTTATTATAGCAAGCCCCTCCAATCCAACTGGAACTATGATTGATGCGGATAACCTAAATATGCTTTCTTGTTTTTGTGAAGAAAGGGAAGTACGAGTGATCTCTGATGAAATATACCATGGGATCACCTATGGAAAAAAAGCGCATACTATGCTTGAATTTAGCGATCAAGCGATAGTGGTAAATAGCTTTTCGAAATATTTTTCGATGACAGGTTGGCGTATTGGATGGTGCATATTGCCAATTGAGCTTGTCCGGTCGTTCGAATGTTTGTCGCAAAATCTCTACATTTCACCACCGACTTTAAGCCAATATGCTGGAATAGCAGCCTTTGATTGTATTGATGAGTTGGAGCAGAATGTTGAGCGGTATGCACGAAATCGTGAAGTCTTGTTAAAAGAATTGCCAAAAGCCGGATTTAATGACTTAGCATCGGTAGAAGGAGCGTTCTATATTTATGCAA